>JAHIQI010000069.1 GCA_018902755.1 Pseudomonadota bacterium
CCGCCGGAGGCGGCGGCCCAGGCTATACCAAGGCGGTCCTTATTTGGGCGCCTTGAGGTACTTGTAGAAGTCGCTGTCCGTGGACAGTATCAACTCGCTTCTGCTGGAGTCGGCCTTGCCGTAAGCCTCCAAAGTCATGAACAATGCATAGAAATCCGGGTCGCGGCCATAGGCTTTTCCGTAGATACGGGTGGCCTCGGCGTCTCCCTGGCCCTTGATCTTCTCGGCCTTTTTGTAGGCTCCAGAGCGGATGCGGGCCATTTCTTTTTGCATCTGTCCGAGAATACGGCGCTTATCGCCCTCACCCTCGGAACGGTACTGGCTGGCGATGCGCTTGCGCTCGCTGATCATACGCTCGTACACCTGGCGCTGCACGCTCTCCACGTAGTTGATGCGCTTGATCTCAATGTCGACCACCTGGATGCCGTACTGGGGGGTCAACTTGGCCGCCTCGGCCAGCATGGCCCGGGTGATGGTTTGGCGGCCTCGCTTCACCGCGGTGTCGATGCGCGCTTGGTCGTCTTCGCTGCCCGCCACCGCGGTTGTGGAGGTGGGCATGTATTTTTCGTCGCGCTGGAGGATGGTCACCGGTTTCCAGTCCATGGAGCGCACCAACTCAATCAGCAGGTTGGAGCTGACTTGGTCGCGCACCACCGAGTCGATGATGTCGTCCAGGCGGCTCAGGGCCCCGCGCTCACTGGCCACGGTTTGCAAAAAACGCAGGGGGTCGGTGATGCGCCAGCGGGCGGTGGTGTCCACCCAGATGTACTTCTTATCCCGGGTGGGGATTTGGTTGGGGGAGCCGTCCCACTTGAGCAGGCGCTCCTCAAAGGTGTGCACTTCCTGGATCATGGGGATCTTGAAGTACAGGCCCGCCTGCTTGTAGGGGCCTCCCACCGGTTTGCCGAACTGGGTGACGATGGACTGTTGCCCCTCTCTCACCGTGAAGAAGGCGCCCGAGGCCACCAGGGCGGCCAGCAGGATCAGCACCAGCAGGGGAAGGGTCTTCTTGCCCGTGCTCATCACTTCACCCCCTTGTCTTGGGCTTGCGCCGCTTTGGGGCTGAGGTTCAACAGGGGCAGCATGCCGCGCACCTTCTCATCCAACACGTAGATTTTTTCGGCGTTTTTGATCATGCGCTGCATGGCCTCCAAGTAGAGCCGGCGGCGGGTGACGTCCTTGGCGGTCAGGTAGCCGGCCAACACGTCCTCGAAGCGCTTGGCCTCGCCCTGGGCCCGGTTCACCTTTTCGGTGGAGTAGCCCTCGGCCTCGGTGACCACCCGGGAGGCCTCGCCCAAGGCCTTGGGAACCTCGCGGTTGTAGGCTTCCTGGGCCTCGTTGATCATGCGCTCCTTCTGTTGGCGGGCCTCGTTGACCTCGTTGAAGGCGGGCTGCACCGGCGGGGGCGGGTTCACGTCCTGCAGCTTGACCGTGACGATCTGCACACCGGTCTTGTAGCTGTCCAGCAGGGTTTGCAGCTCTTTTTGGGCCTTGGCCGCGATTTCCACGCGTTGCAGGGTGAGCACCTGGTCGCTCAGGCGGTTGCCCACGATCTGGCGCATCACCGATTCGGATAGGTCGCGGATGGCGGCCACGGGGTCGCGCACCGCGAACAGCCAAAGCCGGGGATCACGGATCTTGTACTGCACGATCCATTTGACCTCGATGACGTTGAGGTCGCCGGTGAGCATGAGCGACTCGTCGGAAAAGCCCTTTTCGCTGAAGCGGCTCCTGATGCCCGGGCTGATGCCCCGGAAGCCGAACTCCTCCTTGAACACGCGGCCGGTTTTCACCTTGATGGCCTGTTCAATGCCCAGGGGCAGCTTGAAGTGCAGGCCCGGCCCGGATTCGCGCACGAAACGGCCGAAGCGCAGGATAATGCCGTTTTCCTCCGGCCCCACCGTGTAATAGGAAGTGGAGCCCAGGACGATGGCGGCCACTATGAGCACCACCACCCAAAGGCCCTTGGCCTTTTTAAAACTGGGCATCTTGTCTCTGATGTCGCTGATGACCTTATTCAGGTCAGGCTCCCGGCCGGTCCCCCGGGGTGGGGGGGTCCAGTCCATGGGCATAATTGCACCTCGCATGGGTGAGCTAAGTTAACGATTCTTGTTGCCGAAAGCATAGCAGTCCGGTGCGCGGGGGGCAAGGTTAAGCGGCGCGGGGGGGTGCTATTGGCGCAATCGTCTGCTGTTTATGAATTTTATTCAGGCGCCGGGGCCTTGCCGGGCGGGGCGTAGCGCAGCAATAAAATCAGGCCCGGGATGGCCGCCAGGGTGCAAAAGATGAAAAAGAAGGGCCAGCCTATGGTCTGGGCCATCCAGCCGGTGGGCGCGCTGGCCAGCACCCGGGGCACCCCGATGAGGCTGGAGAGCAGGGCGTACTGGGTGGCGGTGAAGCGCCGGTCGGTGAGGCTGGCCATGAAGGCCAAAAAGGCGGCGGTGCCCATGCCCGAGGTTAGATTCTCGAAGGCGATGACCGCGGCCAGACCCACGAGGTGGTGGCCCACGTAGGCCAGCGCCGCGAAACCCGCGGTGCTCATGGCCTGCAATATGCCGAAAATCCACAAACAACGGCGGATGCCCAGGCGCAGGATGACGATGCCGCCCAGCAGGCCGCCGCCTATGGTGGCCCAGAAGCCGAAGAGCTTGACCACCGCCCCGATCTCGGTCTTGGTGAATCCCAGGTCCAGGTAAAAGGGCGTGGTCATGGTGGAGGCCATGGAGTCACCGATCTTGTACAGCAGCACGAAGGCCAACAGCCCCAGGGCCCCGGAGCGTTGGAAGTACTCCACAAAGGGTTCCACCACCGCCTCCCGCAGGGTGCGGGGCGCGCCGGTGGGGTGGGGCGGTTCGTGGCAGAACAGGGTGGTGAACACCCCCACCAGCATGGTCCCGGCCATGATCAGGTAGACCATGGCGAAGCTGATGTGATCGGCCAGGATCATGCCGCCGCCGCTGGCCAGGAGCATGCCCACCCGGTAGCCGTTGACGTAGAGGGAGGAGCCCAGGCCCAGTTCCTCGTCGCTAAGGTCCTCCCGGCGGTAGGCGTCCACCAGGGTGTCCTGGCTGGCGCTGAAAAAGGTGACCAAGAGAGCCGCCAGGGCCACCATGGTCGGCTGCTGGGCGGGCTGGGTGAGGCCCAGGCCCACGATGGCCACCATGAGGCAGAGTTGGACCACCAGGAGCCAGCCCCGCCGCCGCCCCAGGAAGGGAAGGGTGTAGCGGTCCAGCAGGGGAGCCCAAAGGAATTTTAGGGTGTAGGGCAGGCCCACCAAGGCCATGAGCCCGATGGTGGCCAAGTCCACCCCCTCTTCGCGCATCCAGGCCTGCAACAGGCTGATGGTGAGCAACAGGGGGAGCCCGCAGGCAAAGCCCATGAGCAGCGACACCAGCATGCGGGTGTTGAATATCTGGCGGACCAGGCTGGTCACAGGGCTTCATTTCCGGCCCGGGGCGGCCGGCGCAGATTATATAATAAGGATGTGGGAGCGAATGGTGCGGTGGCGCGCGGGGGAGTCATCACTCTGCGCCGACGATCTCCACGCTGACTATTTCCAGGATGCGCACCCCGCCGGGAGTGATCACCTTGACCTCGTCGCCCTCTTCCTTGCCCAACAGGGCCTGGCCGATGGGCGAGGTCATGGAGATCCGCCCGCAGTTGGCGTCGCTCTCGGCGGAGCCGACGATCTGGTAGGAGAGTTCCTCGTCGCCGTCCACATCGTAGACCGTGGCCCGGCAGCCGAAGACCACCCGGCCGTTGGGCTCGGGCAGGGGGTCCACCACCTCGGCGGTGGCCAGGAGGTTGTCCAATTCGGAGATCTTGGACATAATGATGGCGTTGCGCTCCTTGGCCGCGTGGTACTCGGCGTTTTCGCTCAAGTCGCCGTGGGCCCGCGCTTCTTCAATGGCCCTGACGTTGGCGGGGAGTTCGACCCTGCGCAAATGCACTATCTGGTCCAGCAGGCTCTGATGGCCTTGGCGGGTAATGAGCAAACGCGACACCTAGTCTCCTTGGTCCAGCACCGGCCTGCGGCGCAATAGGGTAAACCTTCGGCGCGGGCCGCGGGGCCCGCGCCGTTCGGTAGAGTATAACACCAAGGACCACCGCGCTCAACGCCCCCATTAATTGAGCTTGTGCACCTTGTTAACCCCCAGGGGCGGTGTTATACTACAAAACCCGTTCAAGGGACGGACTGACCGGGGAACCCCCTGAAAGCCCTTGAGCATTTTGCCCCGGCTGAGGCTTGACAGTCGGGGCGGTTTGCTATAGTCAACATCAGGCCCAAGGTGTTAGGCCATGAAGGTCGCGCTTACCGACATCCCCGCGGAAGGAAAGGACCTTTCCTTCAGCGACGCGGCGGCCGAACCCCAGGACTTGGGCCCCCAGGTCGAGGTGGTGGTGACCGCGCCCAGCGCGCAGCTCAGGCTGGAGCGCGTGGGGGAGTTGGTCACGGCCAAGGGCACCTACGCGGCGGAGCTGGTCTTGGCCTGCAGCCGCTGCCTGGGGCCCGTTCCTCTGAGCCTGGAAGGGGAGTTGGACTGGGCCTTTCGTCCCCTGGGCCAGGAAGACCGCGAAGAGGTCCAACTGGCCGAGGACGAGCTTGAGGTGTCCTTTTACGAGGACGGCCAGGTGGACCTGGGCCAAGCCCTGCGCGATGAGCTGGGCCTGGCCCTGCCCATGGCCCCCTTGTGCCGCGAAGACTGCACGGGCCTGTGCCCGGTGTGCGGCAAGCCGGTGAAGCCGGGTGAACCCTGCTGCCGGCGCAATGAAGTCGATCCACGCTGGGCCAAGCTGGCCCAGCTCAAGAAATAGTCCCGGCAACCCCGCGGCCCACCGGGCCGCTCTTGCGGAGAGTTAACAAAGATGGCCGTTCCCAAAAGACGTCATTCCACCACCCGGCGCAACAAACGCCGCTCCCACGACAGCATCACCCTGCCCAACCCGGTGGCCTGCCCTCAGTGCGGCGAGGCCAAGATGTCTCACCGGGTGTGCCCGTCTTGCGGCACCTACAAAGGCCGCCAGGTCGCCAAGACCGAGGAGTAGGCGCTAGTCCATGCGCATCGCCCTGGACGGCATGGGAGGCGACAACGCCCCCGAGGCGGTGGTCAAAGGCGCCCTGCAGGCCCTGACCGAAACGCCGCCCGACGTGGAGATAATCCTGGTGGGCCAGCCCGAGGTCCTGGAGCCCCTGTTGGAGCAGGAGAACGTCTCATCTCCGCGCCTGTCGCTCCACCCGGCGGCCCAGGTCGTGGCCATGGACGAGTCTCCCGGCGTGGCCCTCAGGCGCATGCCCGGCTCCAGCATCCGGGTCTGCTACGACCTGCACAAATCCGGCGAGGCCGACGCGGTGGTCAGCGCGGGCAACTCCGGGGCCACCATGGCTCTGGGCGCCGTGGTCATGGGCCGCCTGGCCGAAGTGGACCGCCCGGCCCTGGCCTCGGCCTTCCCGGCCCTGCGCGGCCCCACCCTGCTCATAGACGTGGGCGCCAACGTGGACTGTAGCCCCTTGATGCTCATGCAATTCGGCTACATGGGCTCGATCTACGCCGAGCGGGTGATGGGGCTCACCAACCCCAAGGTGGGGCTGTTGTCCATCGGCGAGGAGCCGGGCAAGGGTAACACCGCGGTGAAGCATGCGGCCGAGCACCTGAGAAACAGCGGGCTCAACTTCATCGGCAACGTGGAAGGCCGCGACATGTTCAAGGGCGAGACCCAGGTCATCGTCTGCGACGGCTTCGTGGGCAACGTGTGCATCAAGCTGGTGGAAGGGTTCGCCGACACCTTCGAGTATTTTTTCCGGGAATACATGGCCCATAGTCTCAAGGCGCGTCTGGGCGGCCTGTTGCTCCGAGAGCAATTCCGCGACGTGGCCAGCCGGCTGGATTATTCCAACTACGGAGGCGCGCCCTTGCTGGGCATCAACGGGGTGGGCCTTATCGCCCACGGCGCCTCCTCGCCCAAGGCAATCGCCACGGCGGTGAGGATGGCGGCCAACACGGTGCGCGCCGAGGTCACCCGCCATTTGGCCGAAGGCCTGGAACAGTACCGCGGACGGCTTCTGGGCGACATCGCCCACTCCTAAAAAGTCTGGCACCTCCGCCGCCGAGCCGCAGAACCAGGGGAGAAAGATAGATAGATGGACTATTTCTTCACCGAAGAACAGGAAATGATCCGCGACCTTTGCCGTCAGATCGCTGAAGAGCGCATCAAGCCGGTCCGGGCCGAGTTGGATGAAAAAGAAGAGTTCCCCCGCGAGATCATGAAAGCCCTGGCCCAGGCCGACCTGTTCCAGATCATCATCCCCGAAGAGTACGGCGGATTGGGCGGCGGCTGCCTGGAAAACTGCATCGCGGTGGAAGAGCTTTCCCGTGCTTGCTGCGGCGTGTCCACCAGCTACGCCGCCTCTTTCCTGGGCGCCTACCCCATGCTGCTTTTCGGCAACGAGGCCCAGAAGGAAAAATACCTGCCCCTGATCGGCAGCGGCGAGAAACTTTGCGCCTTCGCCCTTACCGAATCCTCCTCGGGCTCCGACGCGGGCAGCATTCAGACCGAGGCCAAGAAGGACGGCGACTCCTACGTGCTCAACGGCTCCAAGCAGTGGATCACCAACGGCGGCGAGGCCGGGGTGTACACGGTGATCGCCATCACCGACCGCAGCAAGGGCGCCCGCGGGGCCACGGCCTTTATCGTGGAGGCCGACGACCCGGGCTTCAGCATCGGCAAAAAAGAAATCAAGATGGGCATCCGGGCCAGCGCCACGGCCGAGCTTATCTTCAAGGACTGCCGCATCCCGGCCGACCGCGTCCTGGGCAAGGAAGGCCTGGGCTTCGTGGTGGCCATGCGCACCTTTGACAAGTCCCGCCCCGGCGTTGGCGCCCAGGCGGTGGGCGTGGCCCAGGGAGCCCTGGACGAGGCCGCGGCCTTTGCCCGGGTGCGCAAGCAGTTCGGCAAGCCCATCATCACCTTCCAGGCGGTGGCCCACATGCTGGCCGACATGGCCGTGGACATCGAGGCGGGACGCGCCCTGGTGTACGCCGCCGCCCGCTACATCGACTCCGGGGCCAAGGACTTCTCCAAGGTCAGCGCCATAGCCAAGGTTTTCCCCACCGACATGGCCATGCGGGTCACCACCAACGCGGTGCAGGTGTTGGGCGGCCACGGCTACATGCGCGAGTACCCCGTCGAGAAGATGATGCGCGACGCCAAGATTCTCCAGATCTACGAAGGCACCAACCAGATTCAACGCAATGTCATCGGGCAGGAGTTGAATAAGGAGTATGGGCGTAAAAAGTAGAGCATCCTGGAGCGCACTTAAATGAAAATCGCAGTCTGTATTAAACAGGTTCCCGATACGGCGAACGTGAAGCTGGACCCTGAGACCCACACCCTCAAGCGCGAGGGCGTGGAGAGCATCGTCAATCCTTTCGACCTGTTCGCCCTGGAGGCGGCGCTTCGCATCAAGGAAGCCGCCGGGGGCGAGATCGTGGCCGTCACCATGGGCCCCCCCCAGGCCGAGACGGTCATCAAGGACGCCATCGGCTTCGGCGTGGACGAGGGCCTTCTGCTGAGCGACCGGGCCTTTGCCGGGGCCGACACCTGGGCCACCACCGCCGCCCTGGCCAAGGCCATCGAGGGCTTGGGCGACGTGGACCTGGTGATCTGCGGCAAGCAGGCGGTGGACGGCGACACGGCCCAGGTGGGGCCGGGCATCGCCCAGCGCCTGGGCCTGCCCCACGTGGCTTTTGTGAAGGGCTTCCGCGAGATTGAGGACAAGCGCCTGGTGGTCGAGCGCCAGATGGACGACGGCTACGACGTGGTGGAACTGCCCCTGCCCGCGCTCATCACCGTGGTGCGCGAGGTGGGCGAGCCGCGGCCGCCGTCGCTCAAAGGCAAGATGAGGGCCAAGAAGTACACCGTGCCCATGCAGGGCGCGGCCGATCTGGGCCTGGAAGCCGATCAGGTGGGCCTGGCCGGCAGCTTCACTCAGGTGGTGAAGGTTTTCGCCCCCAGCCACAGCGGTGAGCGCCGCAGGCTGGAGGGCAGCGAAGATGAGATGGGCGCTCAGGTCATAGACGCCTTGGTCGACAACCAGGTAATCATGTTGGGGAGCTAGGACCATGGGCGTGATCATCGACAAGGAACTTTGCATCGGCTGCGAGCAGTGCCTGGACGCCTGCCCCTTTGACGCCCTGGAGATGAAGGGCGAGATCCCCGTGGTGGGCGACACCTGCACCCTGTGCGGCTCCTGCGCCGATGTCTGCCCCGAAAGGGCCATCACGGTCCCCGAAGTGGAGCGGGCCGAGGACGACCGTGCCGCCCAGGCCAAGGGCGTGTGGGTATATGCCGAGGTGCGCGGCGGCCAGATGCCCGAGGTGGTGGCCGAGCTTTTGGGCCAGGGCCGACGCCTGGCCGAGCAACTGGGCGTGGAGTTGGGCGCGGTGGTCTTGGGCCACGGCCTGGACGGCCTGGCCGGCGAACTGTTCGCCCTGGGCGCGGATGTGGTCTACGCGGCCGACGACCCCCGCCTGGCCGATTTCAACGACGACATCTACTGCAAGGTGCTGACCCGGCTCATCGCCGAGTACAAACCCGAAGTGCTCCTGGCCGGAGCCACCTCGGTGGGGCGCTCCATGATTCCCCGGGTGGCCACGGCGGCCGCCACCGGCCTCACCGCCGACTGCACCGGCCTGGCAATCGACCCGGAAAAACGGCTTCTGTTGCAGACCCGTCCCGCCTTTGGCGGCAACATCATGGCCACCATCGTCTGCCCCAACGCCAGGCCCCAGATGGCCACGGTGCGCCCCAGGGTGATGAAGCGCGGCGAGCGCCGGGAAGGCTTCGAGGGTCGCCTGATAACCGTGAGCCTGGAGGCCGGGGACAAGGCCGCCACCCAGGTGCTGGAAGTGGTGCAGTCCCTGGAGGAGAACGTCAACCTCACCGGAGCCGAAGTGGTGGTCACCGGCGGGCGCGGCGTGGGCGGCCCCGAGGGCTTCAAGGTGGTGGCCCAGCTGGCCGAGGCCCTGGGCGGCGTGGTGGGAGCCACCCGCGGGGCAGTGGACTCCGAGTGGATCGGCCACGCCCACCAAGTGGGCCAGACCGGCCGCACCGTGGCCCCCAAGCTCTACATAGCTCTTGGGGTGAGCGGGGCGGTGCAGCATCTGGTGGGCATGCAGGGTTCGGACACCATCGTGGCGGTGAACAACGACCCCAACGCACCCATTTTCGATGTGGCTCATTATGGTATAGTAGGGGACTTATTCAAGGTGGCCCCAGCCATGCTGTCCCACCTGAAACAGTTGCGCGGCCAGGGTTAGGCCCCGGTTTGTCCAAAAACAGCTAGGAAGGGCCCAGGCCCTCGAAAGGTGTTAGGTTGGCGGAGCAAAGCAAGGTTCATCTGATTACCGGCGGTTCACGAGGCATCGGGCGGTCCATCGCCCTGGCCCTGGCGGCGAAAGGCGACGTGGTCTACTTCAACCACTTCGACCCCGACGACTCGGCGGCCGAGGAGACCATCGGCCTGCTTGAGCAGGCGGGGGTGGAGGCCTTCGGACAGAAGTTCGACATCTGCGACCAGGGGGCGGTCAACGCCTGGGTGGAAGGGGCCTTCGAGGCCCAGGGCCGCCTGGACAACCTGATCAACAACGCCGGCATCACCATGGACGGCCTTTTGGTGCGCATGAGCGCCGAGCAGTTCATCAAGGTGATCCAGGTGAACCTGATAGGCGCTTTCTACTGCCTGCAGGCGGCGGCCAAGCTGATGATGAAGCAGCGCTTCGGCTCCATCGTGAGCCTGGCCAGCATCGCGGGCCAAACCGGCAACCCCGGTCAGGCCAACTACTCCGCCTCCAAGGGCGGGCTTATCGCCCTGACCAAGACCGCGGCCAAGGAACTGGCCCCCAGGGGGGTGCGGGTCAACGCCGTGGCTCCGGGCTTCATCGATACCGAGATGACCAGGACCATCCCCGAGAAAATCGCCGAGGCGATGAAAAGCATGATTCCCATGCGCCGGGCCGGCCAGCCCGAGGACGTGGCCGACGTGGTGGCGTTCCTGTGCTCGGACCAGGCCCGCTACCTCACCGGGCAGGTGCTGGCCATCAACGGCGGGCTATATATGTAAGGGCCGCCTTTGGGGCGGATTTTATAAAAGACAATGCCGCTTGCGTTAAGCAGGGCGAATATGTCAAGGCGGACCTTTGGGTCCGGGTAAATTTGGGAGATTAATTTCCATGGACGACATCAAGGCAAAAGTCAAAGAGATCATCTGCGAACAGCTTTCCGTGGCCCCCGAGGACGTAGTGCCAGAGGCTTCCTTCGTCGATGACCTGGGCGCCGATTCCCTGGACCTGGTGGAAATGATCATGGCCATGGAAGAGGCCTTCGACGTGTCCATCGCCGACGAGGACGCCGAGAAGATCAAGACCGTTCAGGACGCCTGGAACTACATCGAGCAGCTTAAGCAATAGCGCCCGTCGGTGGAGTCTCGACCGCGTCCGGCCTTGCCGGTCCTGGCGCGGTTGAATGGTTTGCCTCGGGGCGTAAGGAGTGGCCGTGCAGCGTAGGGTGGTGGTAACTGGCATGGGGCTGGTGACCCCTTTGGGCACCGGCGTGGAAAAGAGTTGGGAGGGGCTCAAGGCCGGCAAAAGCGGCATTGGTCCCATCACCAAGTTTGACGCGTCTTCTTTCAAGACCCAGATAGCCGGCGAGGTCCCGGACTTCGACCCGGAAGAGTGGGTTCCCAAAAAGAAGATCCGCAGACTTGACCCCTTCATCCATTTCGCCATCGGCGCCGCGCAGATGGCCTGGACCATGTCCGGGCTGCCCGAGCCTCTGGACGAGGAAACCTCTCCCCGGGCCGGTTGCATCCTGGGTGTGGGGCTGGGAGGCCTCATCACCCTGGAAGAAACCATCCGTATGACCGAGCATCAGGGCTTCAACCGGGTGAGTCCCTTCTTCATTCCCAAGCTCATTGGCAACATGGCCCCCGGCGAAGTCTCCATGATCCACAACCTCAAGGGCCCCAACACCTGCGTATGCACCGCCTGCGCCGCCGGGACCCACGCGGTTGGCGAGGCCATGAAGAACATCCAGCGCGGCGTGGCCGACATCATGGTTTGCGGTGGGGCGGAGGTGGTGTGCACCGCCACCACCCTGGCTGGCTTCGGGGCCGCCCGGGCGCTCAGCACCCGCAACGACGAGCCCACCAGGGCCAGTCGCCCCTTCGACGCCCAACGCGACGGCTTCATCATGTCCGAGGGCTCGGGCGTGCTGGTCTTGGAAGAGCTGGAGTTTGCCAAGGCCCGCGGGGCCAACATTCTGGCCGAGCTGGTGGGCTATGGCCTCAGCGCCGACGCCTACCACATGACCGCGCCCGACCCCAGCGCCATGGGCTTCGTGCGTTGCATGAAGATGGCCCTGGATGACGCCGGCGTGAACCCCGAGGACGTGGACTACATCAACGCCCACGGCACCTCCACCGACCTGAACGACGCCACCGAGACCAAGGCCATCAAGATCCTCTTCGGCGACTACGCCTACAAGGTGGCCATCAGCAGCACCAAGAGCATGTTGGGGCATATGCTGGGAGCCACAGGCGGGGTGGAGGCGGTCATCAGCGTCCTGGCCCTGCGCGACCAGATAATGCCGCCCACCATCAACTACGAGAATCCCGACCCGGATTGCGACCTGGACTATGTGCCCAACCAAGCCAGGGAAGGGAAAGTAAACACCGTACTGAGCAACTCCTTCGGCTTCGGCGGCACCAACGCCAGCGTGCTGTTCAAGACCTACCAGCCCTAGGTTGTGGTGGGGGGACGGCGGTGGCGGCCGGGGCCGAAGCGCTTCGCCCCTTGGAGGCCGCTTTAGTTGAAAGCCCGACCTAGCAAAGACGCCTATTACCTGGAGATCGCCCGCGAGGTGAGCCGCCGGGGCACATGCCTGCGGCGGCAATACGGCGCGGTGATCGTAAAGGACGACCAGATCGTTGCCACCGGTTACGCCGGCGCCCCCCGGGGCGTGGCCAATTGCGTGGACCTGGGCCGTTGCCTGCGCCAGGAGTTGAACATCCCTTCAGGGCAGCGCTACGAGCTGTGCCGCTCGGTGCACGCCGAGATGAACGCGGTGATCCACGCCTCGCGCTCCCAGACCCTGGGGGCCACGCTGTACCTGGCCGGGGTGGAGGTGGCCGACGGGCTGCCCACCGAACATCCCGAGCCTTGCCTGCTGTGCCGCCGGGTTATAATCAACGCGGGAATAGAAAAGGTGGTGGTGCATCCCAGGGACGCCGAAATCACCACCCTGGACCCCCAGGACTGGATCGAAGAGGAAAATCAAGCCGCCCGCATGGGCTTGGTGGCGCCCATCGCCCTGGAGGGTGAATATGGCGTGCCTGGCCGGAAACAGGGAGGAAACTCATGAGGTGCCCGTTCTGCGGCAAGCTGGACAATAAAGTGGTGGATTCCAGGGTAAGCAAGGACGCCTCGGTCATCCGCCGCCGCCGCCAGTGCCTGGACTGCGACCAACGCTTCACCACCTACGAGCGGGTGGAGGAGATGGAAACCTACGTGGTCAAGAAGGACGGCAGCCGCGAGGTGTTCGACCGGGCCAAGCTCAAGGCCGGGGTGCTCAAGGCCCTGCACAAGCGGCCGGTGTCCATCGAAAAGGTGGACATGTTCCTGGACAACCTGGAGACCAGTTTTCAGGAGCGCAACCTGCGCGAGATTCCGGTGCGCGAGTTGGGCGAGGCGGTGATGAACCTGCTCAAGGAGCTGGACGACGTGGCCTACGTGCGCTTCGCCAGCGTGTACCGCGAATTCCGCGACGTGGACGAGCTGATGCGCGAGGTCAAGAAGCTGGTGGCCCAGCGCGAGGAAAACTAGCCCTCGTGGGCTTTTCGAACTAGCCGGGCGTTCTCATGCCTATCAGTCCCGAAGAACCCCAAGACTCTCATTTCATGCGCCGCGCCCTGGCCCTGACCCGCCGGGGTCTGGGCCATAGCTCGCCCAACCCGGCGGTGGGCGCGGTGGTGGTGTGTGATGGCCAAGTGGTGGGCCAAGGCTGGCACGCCAAGGCCGGCGAGCCCCACGCCGAGGTGCACGCCCTGCGCGCCGCCGGAGAACTGGCTAGGGGCGCCACCATCTACGTGACCCTGGAGCCCTGCCACCACGCCGGGCGCACCCCGCCCTGCACCCAAGCCATATTGGCCGCTGGCATCAAGCGGGTGGTCTACGGGGCCTCGGACCCCAACCCCCGGGTGGCCGGTGGGGGAGGGCGCTTTCTGGCCGAGCGGGGCCTGAGCGTAACCCCCGGCGTACTGGCCCCGGCTTGCGAGTGGGAGCATCGCTTTTTCATCACCCACATCACCACCGGGTGGCCCCACGTAATCCTCAAGACCGCGGCCACCATGGACGGCAAGACCGCCAGCGCCACTGGGCACAGCCGCTGGGTCACCGGCCCGGCAAGCCGCCGCTTCGTGCACCGGGTGCGGGGCTGGGTGGACGCCATCATGGTAGGCGCGGGCACCGCGCTGAGCGACGACCCCCAGCTGACCTGCCGCCTGGCGGGCAGGCCCAATCCCCTGAGGGTGGTGATGGACAGTAGGCTGCGCCTGCCGGTAACGGCCAAGGTGCTGGACCCGGCCCAGGCGCCGGGCTGCCTGGTGGCTTGCCTGCGCGACGCGCCAGAGGATCAGGCCCGGCGCCTCGCCGAGGCCGGGGCCCAGGTGCTGCGTTTGCCCGCCGATGATCAGGGCCGGGTGGACCTGGCCGCGCTCATGGACGATCTGGGCGCGCGGGGCGTCACCAGCCTGTTGGCCGAGGGCGGGGCGGGCCTGGCCTGGTCCCTGCTGAAGGGCGGGATGGTGAACGAGGTTATGTATTTCTTCGCGCCCAAACTGGTGGGCGGGGCCACGGCCCCCGGTATGGTGGGCGGCCCCGGCCAACAACGCATGGACCAAGCTTGGCAACTTTGCCGCCCGGTGGTGCGGCGTTTTGGCGAGGATGTTATGCTGTGGTCAAAGACCTTAGGTTAGGCATAAGCAAACCAAAGATTAATTAGCAAGGAGCGCGAAATGGGTAATCCCTTCCGCTGGGTGGAGTTGACCACCGAAGATCTAGAGCAGGCCAAAGAGTTTTACGGCGAGATATTCAACTGGAAGATGGAAGCCTTTGAGGACTCCAGCATCCCTTATTATTTCGTCAAGACCGGCGGCGACGCCGAGGGCGGCATCATGGGTAAACCCAGCACGCGCACCCCCACCGCCTGGACCCCCTACGTGGAGGTCAAGGACCTCTCCTCTGTGTGCGACAAGGTGGAGCGTCTGGGCGGCCGCATCCTCAAGCACAAGACTTCCGTCCCCGGCATGGGCTGGTTCGCGGTGATTCACGATCCCCAGGGTGCGGTTATCGGCCTCTGGCAGCCCCGCCGGGACTAAGCGGCGCTTAGGCGGCAAGGGAGTAAAGGGTTATGTTCACCGGACTGGTGGAAGGTTTGGGCAAGGTGGGCCGCATCACCCCCCAGGGCCCGGACAGCGTGCTGAGCATTTCCGCGCCCTGGCCCTCGGGCCAGACGGTGCTGGGCGAATCCATCGCGGTGAACGGGGCCTGCCTCACGGTGACGCGCATCAGCGGCGACGGCTTTACGGTGGATGTGTCGGCCGAGAGCCTGGCCCGCACCACCCTGGGCCGCCTGCGCCCCGGCGATCAGGTGAACCTGGAGCGGGCCATGCAACTGGGCGACCGCTTGGGCGGGCACTTGGTCACCGGGCACATCGACTGCGTGGGCGTTTTGCGCAAGCTGGAGCAGGTGGGCGGATCCACCCGCATCGAGGTGGGCTTGCCCGCCGAGCAGCTTCGCTACGTGGTGGAAAAGGGCTCGGTGGCCCTGAACGGCATCAGCCTTACGGTGAACTGGGTGGGGCCCGAGAGCTTTAGCCTCAACATCATTCCCCACACCATGGACGCCACCACCCTTCATCTTGCCAAGCAAGGCGATTCTGTTAATATTGAGACCGACCTCATCGGCAAGTATGTGGCAAGGCTGCTTAATCGCGATGAGGGCGGTCCCGGACCCTCCAAGGGGCTGAGCGCGGCGGACATGAAGCGCATGGGCTGGTAGCCGGGAGCTTGGGCACCGGAGAAAGCGCGCGATGCAGGGATCGGAATTAGTCGGATATTACCCCGGGGCGATCGGAGAGGTCACCCGCCTGCACGCCACCTACTATGCCCGGCACTGGGGCTTTGACCTTTCCTTCGAAGCCCAGGTGGGCCGCGAGTTGGCCGAGTTTTTAGAGCGGGCCGATCCGGCCCGCGATTTGTTCCTGGCCGCCCGGAGCGATGATGGCTTTGGTGGCTGCGTGGCCCTGGACAGCGGCTTCGACGAAGGGGCCCGGCTTCGCTGGTTCATCGTGGAGCCGGCCTGGCACGGCCGGGGTTTGGGGCGTAAGCTACTTAGCCAATGCCTGGATTTTGCCCGCCAGGCAGGGCACCGCAAGGTCTTTTTGTGGACCTTCGCCGGGCTGGACGCCGCGAGGCGCCTGTACGAGGCCGAAGGATTCACCCTGGCTGAAGAGCACCGGGTGGACCAGTGGGGCAACCAGATAATCGAGCAAAAGTTCGAACTACACCTATAGGGCCTAGCCTGCGCCGCCGCCGGAGCCTGGCCCGATTTAGACCAGGCGGCGGCCGGAGAGAAAACATCATGCCCGTGGCCAGCATAGCCGAGGCCATTGAGGATATCCGCAACGGTAAGATGGTCATCCTGGTGGATGACGAGGACCGTGAGAACGAAGGCGACCTGACCATGGCCGCCGAGATGGTGACCCCCGAGGCCATCAACTTCATGGCCACCCATGGCCGTGGTCTCATCTGCCTCAGCCTTATCCCGGACCAGGTGGACCGCCTGGGCCTCACCCCCATGGTGCGCGACAACAAGTCTCCCTTTGAGACCGCCTTCACTGTGTCCATCGAGGCCACCAGAGGCGTGACCACCGGCATCAGCGCCCATGACCGCTCCCACACCATCCGCACGGCGGTGGACCCCGATTCCGGCCCCGGCGACCTGGTGAGCCCCGGTCACGTCTTTCCCCTTCGGGCCCGCCGGGGCGGCGTTTTGGTGCGCACCGGCCAGACCGAGGGCTCGGTGGACCTGGCCCGCCTGGCCGGGCTCACCCCGGCCGGGGTGATCTGCGAGATCATGAAGAACGACGGCACCATGGCCCGCATGCCCGACCTGGAAATTTTCGCGGACCAGCACGGGCTCAAGATCGTCACCGTGGCCGACCTGGTCTCCTACCGCATGCGCAACGAGTCTTTCGTGCACCGCCAGGCCGAGGTGCGCCTGCCCACCGATTTCGGCGATTTCACCGCCGTGGGCTACACCAACGACGTGGACGCCCTGGAGCACGTGGCCCTGGTCAAGGGCGAGATCGACCCGGAAAAGCCGGTGCTGGTGCGGGTGCATTCCCAGTGCCTAACCGGCGACGTGTTCCATTCCCGCCGCTGCGACTGCGGCGACCAGTTGGCCGAGGCGCTGAAGAAGATTGACGCCGAGGGCTCGGGCGTGCTGCTCTACATGAGCCAGGAGGGCCGGGGCATCGGCCTGGTCAACAAGCTCAAGGCCTACGAGTTGCAAGATCAGGGAGCCGACACCGTGGAGGCCAACGAGCGTTTGGGCTTCGCGGCGGACCTGCGCGACTACGGCATCGGAGCTCAGATACTGGCCGACCTGGGGGTCCGCCAGATGCGTCTTATGACCAACAACCCCAAGAAAATGGTGGGCCTGGAAGGCTACGGACTTTCGATGGTGGAGCGGGTTCCCCTGGAGATTCCGCCCTGCGCCGACAACGAAGCCTACCTGCGCACCAAGTGCACCAAAATGGGGCATCTGCTTAGCCAGGCCGCCAAAGCGGCCGATAGGGGGTGACATGGCCAAGGTAATCGAGGGAACTCTTAACGCCAAAGGGATGCGGGTGGCCCTGGTGGCCGGCCGTTTCAACGATTTCATTACCTCCAAGCTGGTGGAGGGGGCTCTGGACACGCTCAAGCGCCATGGCGCGGCGGACCAGAACCTGACCGTGGTATGGGTGCCCGGCGCCTTCGAGATTCCCCTGGTGGCCCGCAAGCTGGCCGCCGGCGGCAAGTACGACGCGGTGATCACCCTGGGCGCGGTGATCCGGGGCGCCACGGCCCACTTCGACTACGTGGCCGCCGAGGTTTCCAAGGGCGTGGCCCAGGCCGGTCTGGATACCGGGGTGCCGGTTATCTTCGGGGTGCTAACCACCGACAGCATCGAGCAAGCCATCGAGAGGGCCGGCACCAAGGCCGGCAACAAGGGTGCCGACGCCGCTATGGCCGCCATGGAAATGGTCGACCTGTTCAAGAACCTCTAGGGTTCGCGAAAGTGGGCGAACGCCGTAAAAGCCGAGAGCTGGCCCTCAAGGTGCTCTACCAAATGGAGCACGGCGACGCCACCGCACAGGAGGCCCTGGACAGCTTCGCGGACAACTTTGCCGCCCCCAAGCGGCTGTGGGTCTATGCCCAGGAGCTGGTAAACGGTATAGCGGGCCACTCCCAGGAAATAGACCAGGCCCTGGCCGAGGTCAGCCGCCGCTGGCGGGTGGAGCGCATGTCGCAGGTGGACCGCAACATCCTGCGCCTGGCCTGTTACGAGATGCGCTTCAGTGACGGCTCGGTGCCGCCCAAGGTGGCCATCAACGAAGCGGTGGAACTGGCCAAGCGTTATGGGGCAGAGGACTCACCGGGATTCATCAACGCAGTGCTGGACTCCCTGCTTGCCACAACCAACTAGGCGCTAGGCGATGCCGCCCTCCAGCACCTTCAACAACCTGCCCTCCGACAAACAGGAGCGCATTCTCGACGAGGCCCTGAGCGAGTTTGCGGCCAAGGGCTACGCCCGGGCCTCGCTCAACCGTCTGGTTAGCCGCCTGGGCATCGCCAAGGGCAGCATCTTCAAATATTTTCGTGACAAGCCCGGCCTGTTCTCCCAGGTGTTCGACTTCGCGGTGGAGCGGGTCAAGCGCCACTTGCGCCGGGTGCGCGAAGACACCCGCGGCCAGGACGTGTTCACCCGCCTGGAAACCAGCCTGCTGGCGGGCCAGGAGATGATCGCGGCCAACCCCCGCTTGTTCCAGTTCTACCTCAAGGTCGTCTTCGAAGGCGACGTGCCTTTTCGAGGCCGTCTACTGGCTTCCATCCGTTTGTTCAGCCATGATTATATAATGGACCTGCTTACCGATGGGGTCGCCGAAGGGCAGCTCCGGCCGGACCTGGATCTGGAGATGGCCGCCCTGGTGGTGGACGCCACCTTGGAGCGCTTTTTGATCGCCTCGGTGATGGAGCACATGGACACCGGTTTGGGGCTAAAGGATGCTGACCCGGCGCAGGCGTCCCGTTTGGCCGCCGGTTTGGTGGACACATTGCGTCGGGGATTGGGGGCCCGCCCATGAGCCTGTGGCTGTTGACCGTAGCCATGTACCCCGAGGCCCGTATGCTGACCGCGCGCCTTGATCTGAGCGAGGAGATCGGACGGCGGCCCTGCTGGCGGGGCACCCTGGTCGGACGTGAGGTTATTTTACTGCTCACAGGCATAGGGGCGGTGAACGCGGCCCAGGCCACCACCTCCGCCCTGGCGGCCGAGCCTGGGATCGAGGCGGTGATAAACCTGGGCTGCGCCGGGGCCTGTGAGGGCAGCGGCCTGGGTCTGGGCAAGGTTGCCCTGGCCACCGAGGTGGTGCTGGCCGACATGGGAGTGCAGAACTCCGAAGGGCTGCAAGGCCTGGACGAGGTGGACATCGCTCTGGCCGGGCGCAGCTCCGGCCGGCCGCTGTACAACCGCATTCCCTGCGACCCCGGCCTCAACGAACTCATCAGGCGGGCCAACCCCGGCATCGCCGAGGGGCCCTTTGCCACGGTGGGGCGCATAAGCGGCGACGCCACCACGGCTCAGGCGATGGCCCGGCGCTGGGGCGTGATCATGGAAGAAATGGAAGGCGCGGCCGTGGGCCAGGTGGCCCGCTGGTACGCCAAGCCCTTCGCGGCCATCCGGGGAGTGAGCAACCCCGCCGGGCTGCGCCAGCTGGACGTGGCCACTGGGGCCGAGGCGGCGCAGCGGGCCTTGCTGGCCTTGGGGGATAGCTGGTGATAAGCCGCGCCATCCGCTTCGGGCTTTCGCCTTGCCCCAACGACACTTTCGCCTTTTACGCGGCCCTGCACGGCCTGGTGGACACCCACGGCTGGAAGCTCGCCCCTCACATGGCCGACGTGGAGGAGCTGAACCGCCTGGCCCTGGCCGGTGAGTTGGAGATGACCAAGCTCAGTTTCCCCGCCCTGGGGCGCTGTCTTGACCGCTACGGCCTGCTGAGCGCCGGGGCGGCCCTGGGCCGGGGCTGCGGTCCGCTCATCGTGTGTCGCCCAGGGTTCGACCTGGAGCGCCTGGGCTCGGTCACCGTGGCCGTCCCCGGCTTCAACACCACCGCCTTTCTGCTGCTCAGCCTCTATTTGGGCCGAGCGCCCCAGGCCCGGGCCCTGGTCTTCGACCAGATCATGCCCGCCGTGGCCACAGGGGAGTTCGAGGCCGGGCTGATCATCCACGAAGGGCGCTTCACCTACGGCAACTACGGCCTGGCGGCCCCGGTGGATCTGGGGGCCTGGTGGGAGCAAGACAGCGGCCTGCCCATACCCCTGGGCTGCATCGCCGCCCGCCGGGACCTGGGGGCCGATGCAGCCAGTGAGTTGCAGGGCGTCCTGGCCGCCAGCGTGGCCCACGCCCAGGCCCAGCCCGGCGTTTCCCAACAATTCGTCTTGGCCCACGCCCAGGAAATGCAGCCCCAGGTGGTGGCCGAGCACATTGGGCTGTATGTTAACGAGTTCAGCCGTGATCTGGGCCAAGAGGGCTTGGCCGCGGTGGAAGAGCTTTTGGCACGGGGGCGGGAGGTCGGGCTGCTGCCCGAGGCGTCCCACGGTTTGTTGGCCGGATAGAAAATTTTTTGACCCCACGGGGTCTTATGCGCTAAATTTACCTCGACCCGCAGTGTAACACTACGGCATCTTTGTCTGGATGGATAAAAGGTGGAACCCGAGCCGCGACGAGGCTTTCTCCAGCGACTAAAGCTAGCCCTGGGCGTTACCCCCGCCAATACCTCCGAGGATCTCGAGCGTGAGATTCATGGTTTGGTGGATCAGGGCGAGGCCAAGGGCCTCATTTCCGCCAACGAGGGCCGCATGATCGAGGCGGTCCTGGATTTGGATGAAACCACCACCGGCCAGATCATGGTGCCGCGCACCGAGATGGCGACCGTGCCCACCACGGCCAGCCTGGAAGAGGTGGTGCAGGTCATCGTGGATTCTGGCCACTCGCGCCTGCCCATCACCGATGAGGACTTGGATCACATCGTCGGGGTGGTGCATGCCAAGGATCTCTTGCCCCACTGGGGCAAGACTGGGCGCGAAATCGACCTGACCAAGATGAGCAGGCCTCCTTTCTTTGTTCCCGAATCCAAGCCGGTTGATCAGCTCTTCAGCGACTTCAAGCGCAAACGGGTGCACCTGGCCATCGTGGTGGACGAGTACGGCGGAACCGCTGGCATCGTGACCATCGAGGATGTGCTGGAAGAAATAGTGGGCGAGATCATCGACGAGTACGACCAGGAGGAGCCCCAGATAATGGAGCAGGCCGACGGGTCGTTGTTGGTCGACGGCCGCCTGGAGGTGGAAAAACTGGCCGACTACCTGGACACCGAGCTTCCCGAGGAGTTGCCCGAGGGGCGCTTCGAGACGATGGGCGGTTTCATCACCACCCTGCTGGGCCGGGTCCCCCGCACCCAGGAAGATGTTTCCTACGGCGCCCTGCGCATGGTGGTGGTGGGGGCCGACGAACGCCGGGTAACCCAGGTACAGATCTATCACTCCTCGGTCCACATCACGCCCAACAACGGAGACTGAATCCAAGTGGCCCTTCTCGCCCGCTGGCGTCCCGGATGGGGCGCCGCCCTCACGGCCGTGTTGGCGGGTGGGCTGTTGGCCATCGCCTTTCCGCCCCTGGATTGGTGGCCCCTGTGCCTGGTGGGAGTGGTCCCCTTCATTCTGCTGGCCCAGCGCCTCAGCCCCCGCCGAGCCCTGATCGCCGGGTGGCTGGGTGGGCTGGCCCTGTTCACCGGGCTCATGTATTGGATCCTGGTGGTCATGACCCAGTACGGCGGCTTGAACTGGGTGATGGCCGGGCTGGCCCTGTTCTTCTTCGCTTTTTACCTGGGCTCGTACCTTGGCGTGTTCTGCTGCATGGTCAGCTTCGCCAATCGGGGAGGGGTCAGCCCTCTCATCATGGCTCCCCTGGCCTGGGCCGGGCTGGAGTGGGTGCGCTCCTGGGCCTTCACCGGGGTGCCCTGGCTGCCTCTGTCCATGGGCCTGGACGGCAGCCTGCCCCTGATGCAAAGCGTCGAGCTGTGGAGCACAACCGGCCTCTCGCTGCTGTTGGTGCTGGTGAACGCCCTGATCGCCGAAGCGGTGCGCGCCCCCTGGGGCGCGGCTCCCCTATGGCGGCGCTCTGCGGCCCTGGTCTTGGGCCTGGCCCTGGTGGCGGGCGGCTGGGCGTGGGGCAGCGGCCGCCTGGAGCAGGTGCGGGCCGCCGCCAAAGCCGCGCCCACCCTGGCGGTGAGCGTGGTGCAGGGCGACGTGTCCTTGCCCATGCTGTGGCAAAAAAGCCTGCGCCCGGTGGTGGTGGAGCGCCACGTCAAGGCCACCCAGCGCGAGGCGCAAAAGGTGAGCCAGCGGCCCTGGCTGGTAATTTGGCCCGAGTCGGCCGCGCCGTTTTATTTCATGCGTCAGGCTCGGCCCAGCCAGCCGGTCTTGAACTTGGCCAAGGAGCTGGACGCCTACATCATGCTGGGTTCCCTGGGCGCGGTGGAGGTGGACGGCAAGTTCAGGGTGACCAACCGCGCCTGGCTGGTGGGGCCGGACGGCCTGGCGGCGGGATTTTACGACAAGGTGCACCTGGTGCCCTTTGGCGAGTACGTGCCCTGGAGCCAGCTGTTGTTTTTCGTGCGGGCCGTGGCCCAGATCGGCGTGGACTTCGCCGTGGGCCAACCGGGCAAGGTGCTGAATGCGGGCCCGGTGGCGCTGGGGCCCCTGATTTGTTATGAATCCATATTTCCCGAGTTGGCCCGGGACATGCGCTTGGCCGGGGCCAGGCTGTTGGTGAACCAGACCAACGACGCCTGGTTCGGGCGCACCAGCGCGCCCTATCAGCACATGGCCCATTTGCGCTTCCGGGCGGTGGAAAACCGCTTGGCCTGCGCCCGGGCGGCCAACACCGGCGTTTCGGGCTTTGTGCTGCCCAGCGGCGAGGTGATCAAGCCCACCGGCCTGTTCACTCCCGCGGTGGCCGGCGCCGACCTGCCGCTGATGAACGAAGACAGTTTTTACCTGCGCCACGGCGAGATCGCCGGGCCGGGAGCCCTGGGAGCCACGGTGCTCCTCATAATCTGGGTGCTCTGGCGAGAGCGCAAACGAGAGGTGTAGCCATGTACGAGGAAATCAAGGAAAAACTGGACGACCTCAACGCCCGCTTGAACCTGCTTCGGGAGTATCTTTGACCCTGACGCCAAAAAGGAGCGCCTGGCCGAGCTGGACAAGCTCATGGCCAAGGACGGGTTCTGGGATGATCAGGACGCGGCCAAGGAGATTATGCAGGAGCGCTCCGGCCTGACCGAGAGCTTGGAGTCTTTGGTCGCGCTGACCAGGCAGGCCGAGGACGCCGAGGTGATGCTGGAACTGAGCCAGGAGGAGCAGGACAAGTCGGCGGCCAAGGAGGCGGAGGCCGAGATGGAGGCCCTGGAGCGCGGGGTGGCCCGCCTGGAGGCCAAGCGCCTGCTGGGCGAGCCCGACGACCACCGCTCGGCCATCCTGGCCATAAATGCGGGGGCCGGGGGCACCGACGCCCAGGACTGGGCCGAGATGCTGCTGCGGCTCTACACCCGCTTCGCGGAACGCCAGGGCTTCGAGGTTAAGATCCTGGACTTGCAGGACGGCGACGAGGCGGGCATCAAGAGCACCACTTTGGAGGTGAACGGCAACCAGGCCTACGGCCTGATGAAGGGTGAGGCGGGCATCCACCGCCTAGTGCGCATCAGCCCCTTTGACGCCTCCCACCGCCGTCACACCGCTTTCGCCTCGGTGTCGGTCTCGCCCCAGGTGGACGAGGACATCGAGATCGAGATCGACGACAACGACCTGCGCATCGACACCTACCGCGCCTCCGGGGCGGGCGGACAGCACGTGAACAAGACCTCCTCGGCGGTGCGCATCACCCACCTGCCCACCAACACGGTGGTGCAGTGTCAGAACGAAAAGAGCCAGCACCGCAACCGCGACATGGCCATGAAGGTGCTCAAGGCGCGGCTCTACGAGCTGGAACTGGCCAAGCGCCAGGCCGAGAAGCAGGAAGCCTACGACAGCAAGCAGGATATCGGCTGGGGCAGCCAGATTCGCTCCTACGTCTTGGCTCCCTACCGCCTGGTGAAGGACCACCGCACCGGGGTGGAGATGGGCAACGTGGACGCAGTCTTGGATGGCGACCTGGAAAGCTTCGTGCAGGGCTACCTGCTCTGGCGCTCCCAGTAGGGGCCGGCAAGGCAAAGCGTAAGCGCCGCTCCCTTGGGGCGGCGTTTTTTATTGGGGGTTAGCCTTCGACCCGCTTGAGTTGTTTGGCGTAGCGGGCGACGCCCTCGGCGATGCCCTGGGCCACCGCGTCGCGGTAGGCATTGCTTCTGAGCAGACGGTGCTCGTTGGGGTTGGTGATGAATCCCACCTCCACCAGCACCGCGGGCATGCGCGCGCCGATGAGCACGTAGAAGGGGGCCTGCTTCACTTCCAGGTCGTTGACCTTGGCCTTTTGGCGGGTGCTGGCCAACAGCGAGCCTTGCACCGAGCGAGCCAGGCGGTTGGACTCGTTGATCTTGGAGTTGAGCATCAGGTCGTTGAGGATCACCTGGAGGTCGCTGATGGAGCGGGTGGTGGTGGCGTTTTCCCGCGCGGCCACCCGCATGGACTCCTCGTCCGAGGCCAGGTTCAGGAAGTAGGTCTCTATGCCGTTGAGGCGGTGGCTGGCCGCCGCGTTGGCGTGGATGGACACGAAGATGTCCGCGTCCTTGGTGTTGGCAAAGGCGGTGCGCTCCTCCAGGTCCAGGTAGGTGTCGCTGTCACGGGTGAGCAGCACCTGCACCCCTAAAAGCTTGCGCAGCTTGGCGGCCACCCGCCGGGCGATGTCCAGAACCAGAGCCTTTTCCTGGGTGCCCTTCCATTGCGCGCCGGGGTCCTTGCCGCCGTGGCCGGGGTCGATCACCACCCGCTTGATCCCCAGGCCCAGGGCGGCGGCCAGGCTCAGCTCGGGCGGCTGCTCGCTGGCCTTGCCCCGTTTGACCCGGCGCTCTTTCTTGGCCTGGACGGCGTGGGCCTTGGCCTTGGGCTGTTGGCCGAAGCAGTCGATCACCACCCGGAAGGGGTCGTTCAAGGTGAAGACCTTGTAGCTGGCCAGGTGCTTGATGTCCAGCACCAGGCGCACCGTGTCCGGGTTGTACTGACCGGCCCGCGCGGCCCTTAGAAGGCCGTCGCCGATGGGCACCTTGTCGTCGAAGCCTTTGGGCAGGCTTGCCCCCTTGAGGTCCAGGTACAGGCGGCGAGGCTTGTTGTGGTCCGGGTCTTGTTTGAGCAGGGCGCTGTTGTAGGGCACCGGCCGCTCCAGGCCGATGACCACCCTGGTGTAGGAAGGGGTGGACCAGTGCCTGAGGCCCTTGACCGTGGCCAGGGCTCCGGTGGGGGCTTTGCCGCCGGGCGGGGGCGTCTTGTCCTGGGGTTTGGCCGATGCGTCGGCCGCAAGCCCGGCCGAGGGCTGGCTCTTGGCCTGCTCCCTCTGCTGGTTGGCCAGCTGCTCTTCCAACACGTCCAGGCGCTTCTTGGCCCGGGGGGCCATGTCGCCCCGGGGGTAGTTCATGGTCACCCTGAGATAGGCCAGGTAGGCCTTCTTGGGGTCGTTGGTCTCCTCGTACAGCCCGGCCAGCATGAGTTGTCCGTCGTCGGCCAGGCGCGAATCCGGGAAGCGGTTGACCAGGCGGGTGTACAGGTCCATGGCCTGGGTGAGGTCCTCGCCGCGCTTGAAACGCCGCCAAGCCTGGGCGTGGATGCGGCCCATCCACAGCAGGGCGCCCGGAGCTTGCGGGCCCCTGGGGTCGGCGATGTAGACCCTGGCGAAGCGCTCGGCCAGACTCTGCCAGTTCTGGTACACCTCCTGGGCCTTGGGGTGCTCCATGAGCCAGTGGTAGTCGGCCCGGGCCTGCTCGTAGATGGCCTTGGCGTCCTGGGCGCGCGCCGGGGCCGCCCCGGCCAGCCCGGCCATGAGGGCCAGGCCCAGCAAGAATATTAGCGCCCTAGTCCAACTCACCTTGCATCTCGCTGAGCAGGTTGAGGGCCTCGAGCGGCGTAAGGCGCGACAGGTCCAGCTCGGCCAGGCGCTTGAGCACCGGGTGGCCGTCTCCCCCGAACAGGGCCAACTGGCCGCCCTTGGCCGGAGGCGAAGGCGGGGCGGGCTCTTGGCGTGAGCCCTGCTCCAGGCGCTCCAAAATTTGACGGGCCCGCTCCAACACCGGCTCGGGCAGCCCGGCCAGACGAGCCACGGCCAGGCCGTAAGAGCGGCTCACCCCGCCGGGAGCCAGGCGGCGCAGGAACACTATGGAGCCCTGGTATTCCTTGACCGCCACGTTGAAGTTCTTGGCCCTGGGGTGGGTGGCGGCCAGCTCGGTCAGCTCGTGGTAGTGGGTGGCAAACAGGGTCTTGACCCCCACCCCGTCCAGGTCGTGCAAGTGCTCGGCTACGGCCCAGGCCAGGGACAGGCCGTCAAAGGTGGAGGTGCCCCGGCCCACCTCGTCCAGGATCACCAGGGAGCGGGGCGTGGCCTGGGCCAGGATGTGGCTGGTCTCGGTCATCTCAACCATGAAGGTGGAGCGCCCCCCGGCCAAGTCGTCCATGGCCCCCACCCGGGTGAAGATGCGGTCCAGCAGGGGCAGCTGGGCCGCCTCGGCGGGCACGAAGGAGCCGGCCTGGGCCAGGAGGCAGATCAGGGCCACCTGGCGCAGGATGGTGGACTTGCCGGCCATGTTGGGGCCGGTGATGATCAGCACCTGCTGCCCCTGATCGTCCAGGCGCACGTCGTTGGGCACGAACTCGCCCTCTTTGAGCATCTGCTCCACCACCGGGTGACGCCCGGCGGTGATGGCCAACTCGCCCGAGGGGATCATGCGGGGCCGGGTGTAGTCGCGGCTCTGGGCCAAGCGGGCCAGCCCGGCCAGCACGTCCACCTCGGCCACGGCCCGGGCGGCGGCCACCAGGGGCGGGCCCTGGGCGGCCACGGCGGCGCGCAGCTCCTCGAACAGGGCCTTTTCCATCTCCAGGGCCTTTTCCTCGGCCCCCAGGACGGCGGCTTCCTTTTCCTTCAACTCCGGCGTGATATAGCGCTCGGCATTGGCCAGGGTCTGCTTGCGGATGAAACTCTCGGGCGCTTTTTCCAGATGGGCCCTGGTCACCTCGATGTAGTAGCCGAAGACCTTGTTGAAGCCCACCTTGAGCGAGCCGATGCCCGTGGACTCGCGCAGCTCGGCCTGCAAGCTGGCGATCCAATCCTTGCCCGCGCCCTTGAGCTTGCGCTGCTCGTCCAATTCGGGGCTGACGCCTTTAGCGATTACGCCGCCCTCGGCTAGGTTGCCCGGCGGGCTGGGGGTCAGCGACTCATACAGCCGCTGGGCCAGGCCGCCCAGGCCGGACATCTGCTCCAGGCGCGAGGCCACCAGGGGCGACTGCAAGGGCTCCAGCATGGCCCGTAGGCCGGGCAGGGCCAGTAGGGCGTCGCGCAGGGCGGCCAAGTCGCGCGGCGTGGCCTGGCCCAGGCTGGCCCGGCCCACCAGGCGCGGCAGGTCGGGCAGCTCGTCCAGGGCGGCGCGCAGGCTGTCCAGGAGCAGGGGGTCGCCCACCAACTCCTCCACCGCCTGGTGGCGGGCCTCGATGGCCTCCAGGGAACGCAGGGGGAAGGACAGCCACTGCTTTAGCAGGCGGCCGCCCATGGGGGTGGCGGTCTGATCCACCGCGTGCAGCAGCGATCCCTTGCGCCCGCCCGCGGCGATGGAGCGGAACAGCTCCAGGTTGCGCTGGGCCGCCGCGTCCAAGACCAGATGGCTGGAGACCTGGTACAGGCTCAGGTGCTCGATATGCTCGGGGCTGGTGCGCTGGGTGCTCAGCACCGCGGACCAGGCCAGGGCCGCGGCCACCAGGGCCGGTTCGGAGGCCTCGTCGTCCTCCTCCGGCAGGCGGCCATCCAGGGTCTGGCGGGCCTGGGAGGGGCTGGGCGGGCGTCCGGTGATCTGGCTACGGGGCAGGGTGGCCCCCACGGGCCCCAGGTCGCCCAGGCCGGGGTGGGCCGCCTGGCTCTCGGCCAGGACCAGTTCGGCGGGCTCCAGGTGGGCCAACTCGTCGGCCAGGGCCGGGCCGGGCAAGAGGGTGGTGGCCAAAAACTCGCCGCTGGCCAGGTCCAGGCAGGCCAGGCCCAGGCTCTCGCGGGCAAAGTAGAGCGCCGCCAGATAGCGGTGTTCTCTGGGAGGCAGGTGGTTGGGGTCGGTGAACATGCCGGGGCTCACCACCCGGGTGATCTCCCGCTTGACCAGCCCCTTGGCCAGCTTGGGGTCCTCCACCTGGTCGCAGACCGCCACCTTGTAGCCTTCTTCGACCATCTTCGCCAGATAGGCGTCCACCGCCCGATAGGGCACCCCGCACATGGGGATGGGATCGGGATGGTCCTTGTCGCGGCTGGTCAGGGCGATGGAGAGCACTTTGGAGGCCACCACCGCGTCCTCGAAGAACATCTCGTAGAAATCGCCCATGCGGAAGAAGAGGATGCAGTCGGGCACCTTCTCCTTAAGCTCGAAAAATTGACGCAGCATGGGGGTGTCCCGGGGGGGACTGGAGGACGCATTTCCTTGGCGGCCAGGGCGGTTGCCGGAATCAGGCTGGGCGGCGCGGCTCATGGTTGGCGGGGAACCACTCCCTTGGGGGTTAGTCGTCCAAACTCCCGTTTAACATAGCAGAAAAGCCGTCCAACTGCCAGAAGGCCCTAGCGCGCCCGGGGGAACATGCTGTCCCATTGGTGGCAACGGGGGCATTTCCAGGTGAGCTGGTGGGACACGAAGCCGCATTGGCCGCATTGGTAGCGGGCCCAGTCTCCCTCGATCTCCGACAGCAGCTCGCCATAGGCATCCAGGGCCCGTCCCCGGTCGCCGTCCTTTAAGAGCACCTGGCCGCGCATGCGGTGTACGTCCAGCAGATGCGGGGCGCGTTTCACGGCCTTGTCCAGGATTTCCAGGGCCTTCTGATTCTCGTCGTGCTGGTTGTAGTGTTGGGCCAGGGACATGAGGGTGGGCACCTCGGCGGTCTCGGGGTCGATCTCGGCGTAGAAACCATCCGCCGCCTTGCTTCCCAACTCCTCCTCCGCCGAGTTCACCCGGTTTATCACCAGATGGGCGAACTGGGGTGAAAGCTTGACCGCCTTTTTCCACACCCCCAGGGCGCGCCGCGCCCGGCCACGGGCCAACTCCAGGTCGCCCAGGTGCAGATAGGCGTCCAGGCAGTTCTTGTCCACGCTTATGGCCTGGCCGAAAGAGTCCTCGGCCCGATCCAACTGGCCCGAGACCATCAACTCCTTGCCTCGTTCGGTCTTGTAGTGGGCCAAAACCGGGCGGCTGTCGCTCTTGGTCAGCTTGTCCAGGCGCTTGCGGGCCTCGAAGGCGGCCTCCCAGTCGCGCATCTCCTCGTAAAGGGTCGCGGTTTGCCGGGCGGCGTCCACGTGGTGGGGGTCTTTTTTGAGCACCTCGTCAAAGGCCTCGGCCGCCCGGTTGAACAGGCCGCCCTTCTTGTAGTCCAGGCCCAGGTCGTACACCGCCTGGAGGTGGGATTTGAGGTCCAGGTTGGGCCGGGCGATGATGGACTGGCGGATGCGCACCGCCCGCTCTATCTCGCCCTTTTGCCGGAACAGGTTGCCCAGGACCACGTAGGTCTCCACCGTGTCGGAGTTGAGGGTCACCGCCTTGGTGAACTCCTCGATGGCCTGGTCGGTGTGGTCGGCCATGAGGTGGCTGATGCCGCGCATAAAGGCATCGTCACTGGCGCTGCGGCCTTGGGCCTTGCTCTTGGTCGAGGCCGCTTCCCCGCTACGGCCGGAGCGGGCCAGGAGCCATCCGATGAGCCAGCCCAACAAAAAAAGAATAACCCCGGCCAACAGCCCGGTCGTAGTCAGGGTGTGACCCTGCCAACTGAGTATTATGGTGTCCATGCCTAACGCTTGTCCTTACCGGCGTTCTGGCCGTTTTCCGCCGGGCCTTCCTCCAGTTTTTCCAGGGAGGGGGGAATCTCGTTCCCGCTGGGGGCCTCTCCCGCGCTGAAGGTTTCGCCGGGCAGGTCGGCCGTGCCCGCCACCATCGGTTCGCCGGTTACCGGCAGATTGCGAAGGCTGTTAAGCTCCTTACGCAGGTCCTCGGTTTTCTTGACCTGGGCCTTCACCTGGCGGCGCAGGCGCCAGCGCTCGTTGATGCCCACTAGGCTGGCCGCCAAGAGCCCCACGAAGAAAGCCAAGAGGATCACCAGATAGGTGGGATAGGGGGTGGATTCCCAGTTTACGAAAAACAGGTTGAGGCGGATGCCCAGGGGATGGCTCAGGGGGGTGATGTTTTGGATCATGAAGATGATGGACAAGGCCACCACCGCCGAAAGAACGATCACCTTGATATAACCCATGGTCAGCCTTTCATTGCATGTCGGCGAAAAATGGTTTGAGCTTTTCGTAGGTCGCCTGGATGTGCTCGGGAATCACCCTGATTTCGCCGAATAGAGTCATGAAGTTGGTATCGCCGCCCCAGCGGGGTACCACGTGAAAATGCATGTGCTCCTCGATGCCCGCCCCGGCCACCCGGCCCAGGTTGAGCCCTACGTTGAAGCCCTCGGGGTTCATGACCTTCTTCAAAGCGTGGGTGGCCCGGCGCACCGTGGTGAGCAGGTCGGCCATTTCCTCGGCGCTAAGGTCATCCATGTTGGGCAGGTGCCGCTTGGGGGCCACCAAAAGGTGGCCGTTGTTGTAAGGGTACTTGTTCATCATCACTAGGCTGAGGCGGCCCACTCCCAAAACTAGACCGTCGGCCCCCTGGCCGTCGGTGGCCAGGCAGAATATGCAGCCCTCGGGTTTGTCCTCTTCCAGAATATAGCTCATGCGCCAGGGGGCCCAAAGATTTTCCATATTCAACTCCCTATAACTTCAGCACGCGTCCGGTAATCTTTCGGTCCAACTCCAAGATACCCAAGGTGCCGCTTCCCAGGAATCCCTTGTCATAGGAACCTGGGTTAAATAATAGTATATCCTCTTTGACCAGGTTGGTGGGGCGGTGAGAATGACCGAACACCACCGCGTCCACTCCGTCGAATTCCCGGGCCACCCGCCCGGCCAAGCCCATGGGCGAGCCCCAGCCGTGGATAAGCCCGATCTTGAAGCCTCCGGCGCTGACAATACGCTTGTCCGGCAGGTTGGCCCGAACCGTGGGGCCGTCCATGTTGCCGGCCACGGCGATCACCTCCGGGGCCTGAAGGGCGTCCAGAACCAAAAGGCTGGTGAGGTCGCCGGCGTGCAGGATGAGGTCCACCCCGGCGAAGGCCTCGGCGGCTTGGTCGGCCAGCCCTTGGTCGAAATCGTTCAGATGGGTGTCGGAGATCACGCCGATGCGTATCATTCCCGGCCTCCCTGCCCTAGGGGCACCAGCTCCATGTCGCCCCAGGCGGCCAGTTTGCGGCCCACCACGATCAGCGCCCCCAGCACGCCGGGCACGGTGCTCACCCAGTCCAGGGCCTCTTGCAAATCTCCGGCGCTTTTGACCCGGTTGCCCAGGGCGGTGGCCGCGGCGTCGGCCAGGGCCCCGTCCGCGGCCTTCACCGTGGCCGCGTCGGCCCGGCCAAGGGAAAGCGAGTGGCCCACCGTGCCTGAGCTGGTGCCCAGGCACAGGGGCATGGCCTCCGGGCTGATGCTGATGCCAAGGCGGCCGGAGATGGGCGAGTCGCCCGCCTCCAGTCCCACGGTCACCTCGCGGGGCGACTCCAGGTACAGGTCGCCGCCGTTCTCCACCATCACCTCGCCCTCGGCCAGGGGGGAGAGGTCCTTGCCCACCGCCTGGGCCAGGGCCCCGGCCACCGCGGCCATGGGCCCGGTGCCCGCCGCGTTTCCGGCGGCCAGCATGGCCCGCACCAGGGGCGGGGCCCAGGGGTCCGGGGGAAGGGGGGTGAGCGAGGTCAGGAACTGGGGATGCAGGCTGGCGTATTTTTCCAGGCCGCGCCGGTGGCGCAGGATGGACTCCACCGCCTCCTGGTTGAGATCTCTGGGCGCGGTTATCCAAAGGTCGGTTTCCTTGACCTTGGCGGTAACGGAAACCAGCCCGCGTCCCCGGCACTTAAGCCGGTATCTTCTTTCCTGAAAAAGGTTCACACACACCACCTTAAGCGCCTGCGGTGCCACACAGGCGGCTTTTTGCTTATAGACCAGCCTGAGGCCAGTGTCAATGAAAGGGCCGGGCCGGGGCCGACTGAACCGTGCGCAGATTTTCGGCGCGTTTGTTCGGACCGCGTTTTCTTGACTTATTATGTGTTCTTGGCTATGTAGAGATGGATCAGGCGCGAAAGGAAAGGCATGAACAGCCGCCGTTTGGCCCGGCTAATGGACATCATCTGCGACATCAAGGCCCACCCTCGCCGCAACCCCGACGAGATGTGCGACCGCTTGCAGATTTCACGTCGTCAGTTCTACAAGGACCGCGACGCTCTTTTGGCCATGGGGTTCGGGTTCCACTTCTCCCGCAGCCGGGGAGGCTTTGTCCTGGACAAAGAGTTGACCTTTAACGTCAACGGCCTTAGCCTTGCCGAGTTGTTCGCCTTGATACTGGCGGTGCGCGAGTTGACCCGCCTGAGCGACTATTCCCTGGCCATGGGGGCCCTCACCGGATTGCGCACCTTGGTGGGCCAACTGCCTCCCACGGTGCGCCCCTGGTTCGCCGAGGCGGTGGACGGGGTGGTGGTGTCCGACGGCTTCGGCTGCGACCCCCAGGTGCTGGTGTCCCTTGAAGAGGCCATCGCCGGAGAGTGGCAGGTGGTCTTGGTGGTGGACCAGGGCCAAGGCGAAGAGCGAATGACCGTGGAGCCCCGGCAGATATATCTGCGGGAGGGCCTACTTTTTTTGGAAGCAAGCGGGGATAAATTGGGCGAGTCGGGCCTGGTGGCCCTTTCCCGGGTCCGCCGGGTCATCGCTACGCCCATATTCAAAGCCCGCCGTCAGTGAGAGGGAACTGGCGGCGAGTTAATAGCCTGGGCCGATAAGCCGGCCGCCGGCGGACGGGGAGACTCGGAGCCGGGGAGGGGATTCATGCGAGAGGTAGTAATCACCAGCGCGGCGCGCACTGCGGTCGGCTCTTTTATGGGCGGCCTGTCCAGCCTGAGCGCCACCGATCTGGGCGCGGCGATCATCAACGAAGCCATGGCCCGCTCAGGCCTGCAAGGGGCCCAGGTGGACGAGTGCATCATGGGCTGCGTGCTGCCCGCCGGTCTGGGACAGAACCCGTCCCGCCAGGCGGCGCTCAAGGCGGGCCTGCCCTTCGAGGTGGGCTGCATCACCGTGAACAAGGTCTGCGGCTCGGGCCTCAAGGCGGTGATGCTGGCCGCCCAGGCGGTGGCCTGTGGCGACGCGGACATCGTGGTGGCCGGAGGCATGGAGAGCATGTCCAACGCTCCTTACCTTTTGCCCAAGGCCCGTACGGGAATGCGCATGGGTGACGCCGTGGCAGTGGACTCCATGGTGCACGACGGCCTGTGGGACCACATCAACGATTTTCATATGGGCATGAGCGCCGAGCTGTGCGCCGAGAAGTACGGCATCAGCCGGGCCGACCAGGACCAGTTCGCCTTTGACAGCTACACCAAGAGCCTCAAGGCGGCGGACCAGGGCCGCTTCGACAGCCAGATAATGCCGGTGGAGATTCCCCAGCGCAAGGGCGCCCCCAAGGTGGTGGCCCGCGACGAGGGGCTCATGGCCCCGGACCTGGGCAAGCTGGGCTCGCTCAAGGCGGTGTTCAAGAAAGACGGCACGGTCACCGCGGGCAACGCCTCCAGCCTCAACGACGGCGCGGCGGCGGTGGTTGTGATGGCTGCTGACAAGGCCAGGGAGTTGGGCATCACCCCCATGGTGCGGGTGGGGGCCCAGGGCGCGGCGGGCATCGACCCCAAGTACGTCTTGGTGGCGCCCATCTACTCCATCCCCAAGGTGGCCGCCAAGCAGGGTATCGACCCCAAGGCCATCGAGCTCATGGAGGTCAACGAGGCCTTTGCCTCCTCCTCGGTGGCGGTGCAGCGCACCCTGGGCTTGGACCCCACGCGCATCAATATTTACGGCGGCGGCCTTTCCATAGGCCACCCCATCGGGGCCTCGGGCGCCCGAGTCCTCACCACCTTGATCTACGCCATGAAGGACGTGGGCGCGGCCAACGGAATGGCCAGCCTGTGCCTGGGCGGCGGCGAGGCGGTAAGTTTGATCGTGGAGAATTTATAAAAAGCCCTCGCGGGCATGACCTAATTACTTCGGCATTTCGATGCAACACAAGGAGTTTGACATGACGGAAGCGGTTATCGTAGGCGCGGCCCGGACAGCGGTTGGCAAATTCGGCGGCATGTACACCAACGTTTCGGCGGTGGATCTGGGTGTGACCGCTGCCAAGGCCACCCTGGAGCGCGCGGGTGTGGACCCCAGCCAGGTGGATGAGGTCATCCTGGGCAACGTGTTGGGCGCGGGCCTGGGCCAGAACGTGGCCCGCCAGGTGCAGCTCGGCGCGGGCATGCCCGTGGAGTCCAACGCCTTCACCATCAACAAGGTGTGCGCCTCGGGCCTCAAGAGCGTCATGCTGGCCGCCCAGGCCGTCAAGTGCGGTGACAGCCGCATCGTGCTGGCCGGTGGCACCGAGAACATGAGCGTGGCTCCCTACCTGCTGCCCAAGGCCCGCTGGGGCATGCGCATGGGCGACGGCAAGGTGGTGGACTACATGGTCCACGACGGCCTGTTCGACATCTTCAACAAGTATCACATGGGCATCACCGCCGAGAACGTGGCCGAGAAATACGACATCACCCGCCAGGACCAGGACGAGTTGGCCGTGAGCAGCCAGCAGCGGGCCGAGGCGGCCATCACCTCCGGCCGCTTCAAGGACGAGATCGTGCCGGTGCTGATTCCCCAGCGCAAGGGCGACCCCAAGGTGGCCGACACCGACGAGCATCCCCGCTTCGGCGCCAGCATGGAGGCCATGGCCAAGCTGCCCCCGGCCTTCAAGAAGGACGGCACCGTGACCGCGGGCAACGCCTCGGGCATCAACGACGGCGCGGCCTGCGTGCTGGTGACCAGCCGGGAGACCGCCCAGGAGATGGGCCTGAACGTGCTGGCCAGCATCAAGAGCTACGGCTGGGGCGGCGTTGATCCGTCCATCATGGGCGTCGGCCCCATCGCCGCCACCAAGGCCGCCTTGGCCAAGTACGACGGCAAGGTTCAGGACATCGACCTCATCGAGGCCAACGAAGCCTTCGCCACCCAGGCCCTGGCAGTGACCAAGGAGCTGGGCTTCAATCCCGAGATCGTCAACGTCAACGGCGGAGCCATCGCCCTGGGTCACCCCATCGGCGCCTCCGGCTGCCGCATCCTGGTGACCTTGCTCTATGAAATGATGAAGCGCGACAGCAAGTTGGGCCTGGCCACCCTGTGCATCGGCGGCGGGCAAGGTGCGGCATTGGTTCTAGAGCGTTAGAATTTGATTCCTGGTTGGGGATTGGGAGGATAGGGAAGATGGCTTACGAGACGATCCTGTTTGAGACCAACGGCCCGGTGGCGGTTATCACCATCAACCGGCCCAAGGCCATGAACGCGCTGAGCCCGGTGGTGGTCGGCGAAATTGACCAGGCCATAGCGGCCATCAAGGCCGACGACAGCATCGGCGCGGTGATCCTCACCGGCGCCGGAGACAAGGCATTCGTGGCCGGAGCGGACATCGCGGCGATGAGCAAGATGACTCCCCTGGAAGGCCGGGCCTTCGCCCGCGCGGGCCAGGAGGTGCTGTTTAATATCGAGAAGCTTCCCAAGCCGGTCATCGCGGCGGCCAACGGCTTCGCCCTGGGCGGAGGCTGCGAGATCGCCATGGCCTGCGACTTCATATACGCGTCCGAAAACGCCAAATTCGGCCAGCCCGAGATCAACCTGGGCATCATCCCCGGCTTCGGCGGCACCCAGCGCCTGAGCCGCCTGGTGGGCAGGAACTGGGCCAAGGAGCTGTGCCTCACTGGTGCAATCATCAGCGCCGAGGAGGCCAAGACCATCGGCCTGGTCAACCGGGTGTTCCCGGCCGACCAACTTATGGACGCGGCCATGAAGGCCGCCCAGGGCATGGCCAAAAAGGGCAAGGTCTCCACTCGTGCCATCAAGGAGCTCATCAACAACGGTTACGACATGACCTTGGAGAGAGCCATTCCCATGGAAGCGGAGGCGTTCGCCACCTGCTTCGCCAGCCCCGACCAGGCGGAAGGCATGGGAGCCTTCCTGGACAAGCGCAAGGCAGAGTTCAAGGGGGGACTGGACAAGTAGAGGCAAGTAGTTAATTGGTAGTTTGCTCTTTAAAAACTTCACGCGCCCGCACGCGCACTTTCGAGAGGAAGTGAACACATGAACTTCGCACTGACCGAAGAGCAACAGATGGTAAAGGAAACCGCGGCCCGGTTCGCCGACGAGGTGCTGAAGCCTCAGGCCGCACATTTTGACGAAACCCACGAGCATCCCATGGAGTCCTGCCGCGCCCTAGGCGAGTTGGGCTTCATGGGCATCGCCATGCCCGAGGAGTACGGCGGAGCCGGACTGGATTACATCTCCTACGTGCTGGCCTTGAGCGAGATCAGCCGGGGAGACGCCAGCGTCGGCGTCATCATGAGCGTGAACAACTCGCTGTACTGCTTCCCGGTGAACGCCTTCGGTACCGACGAGCAGAAGAAGGCCTTCCTCACCCCCGTGGCCAGCGGCCAGGTGGAAGGCTGCTTCGGGCTCACCGAGGCCGGCGCGGGCAGCGACCCGGCCGCCATGCGCACCACCGCGGTGCCCGACGGTGACCATTGGGTGCTCAACGGTGAGAAGAAATTCATCACCAACGGCAACGTGGCCCGCTACGCGGTCATCGCGGCGGTCACCGACAAGGCCGCGGGCTACAAGGGCACCAGCTCATTCATCGTGGACCTGGAAAACACCAAGGGCTTCTCCGTGGGCCGGGTGGAGGACAAGCTGGGCATCTGCGCCAGCGGCACCGCCGAGCTGGTCTTCGAAGACGCGCGCATCCCCAAGGGCAACCTCTTGGGCAACCCCGGCGACGGCCTGAAGCAAATGCTCACCACCCTGGACAGCGGACGCATCGGCATCGGCTCCCAGGCCCTGGGCATCGGCAAGGCGGTCCTGGAAGAAGCGGTGCAGTACGCCGGAGAGCGCGAGCAGTTCGGCCGTCCCATCTCCGCCTTCCAGGCCATCCAGTGGAAGCTGGCCGACATGGCCGCGGCTCTGGATGCCTCCGAGCTTTTGCTCTTGCGCGCCGCTTGGATGGAAGACCAGCACAAGCACTTCGAGAAGCAGGCGGCCATGGCCAAGATGTTCGCCAGCGACACGGCCATGAACGCGGCCATCGAGGGCGTGCAGATTCTGGGCGGCTACGGGTACTGCAAGGACTACCCCATGGAGCGCCATATGCGCGACGCCAAGATCACCCAGATCTACGAAGGCACCAATGAGATCATGCGCCTGGTCATCGCCAAGAACCTGATGAAGGGCAAGTAACGCCTAGCCAAGGAGGGCCCGGCATCGGTCGGGCCCTCCTTTTTTCCCTCCTGATCCAGGGGCGGCTTGCCCTCGCCAAAGATCAACCAACGCCGTGCTCCGGTGCGACACAATGGGGGCCAAATCAGTTTCATGACACCAGCAGAAAGAGCCCAAAAGGTTATTGCGGGGGACATCCGGGCCGTGGCCCGTTTGATGCGCGACATCGACGACAACGAGCCCGGTTGGCAGGACGTTCTCAAGCTTCTGTACGCCAAGGCCCGGCGGGCGCGGGTGATAGGGCTGACCGGATCGCCGGGGGTGGGCAAATCCACCATCACCGACGCCCTGGTGGAGCGCTTCCGCGCCAAGGGGCTAACCGTGGGGGTGGTGGCGGTGGACCCCACCAGTCCCTTCTCCGGCGGGGCCATTTTGGGCGACCGCATCCGCATGCAGCGCCACGCCACCGACGAGGGCGTGTTCATCCGCTCCCTGGCCACCCGGGGCCATTTCGGCGGCCTCACCGCTTCGGCCCGGGGGGTGGTTACGGTGATGGAGGCCATGGGCCTGGGTGTGGTGCTGGTGGAGACCGTAGGCGTGGGCCAGGACGAGGTGGAGATCGTGCGCATGGCCGACACCACGGTGGTGGTCACCATCCCAGGCATGGGCGACGACATCCAGGCCATCAAGGCGGGCATCCTGGAGGCCGGGGACATATTCGTGGTAAATAAGGCCGACCGCGACGGCGCGGGCCGCACGGTGAACGAACTTAAGGGTATGCTTAGCCTGAGCGGGGGCCATAACCGCCGGGCCGGCTGGGAGCCGCCTATCGTCTCCACCTGCGCCATAGACGGCAAGGGCATGGACGAGTTGGTGGACACCCTGGATGAGCACTACAAGGTGCTCACCGCCGATGGCGGCCGGATGCTGACCGAGCGCCGCAAGGAAGGCTTCCGCCGGGAGCTTTTGGAGTTGGTGCAGGCCGGCATGATGCAACGCCTGCTGGCGCGCCTGGAACAGGGAGGGGGCCTGGCCCCGGTGATCGAGCGGGTGCTGGAAGGGGTCGAAGACCCCTACACGGCCAGCGAAAATATCTTGGCAACCATCCTGGGCGACTGAGGGTCCAGGGGAGGAGTGGAGTCGTGGCACGTAAAGTAAAACGTCAGTCCCTGGGCCAGCGCATCAGGCGGCTGCGCGAGAGCCGGGAGATGAGCCTGGAGACGGTGGCCAACATGACCGGCCAATCCGTGGAAAACCTGGCCCGCATCGAGAAAGACGAGATGATCCCGCCGGTGGCCCTGCTCTTGACCCTGTCCCGGGCCCTGGAGGTGGACAGCGGCGAGCTCCTCAAGGACGAGGAAGAGGCCGAGGCCGCAGAGCGCCGGGTGGACGCGGTTAAAAAGCGCACCGACCACTACTCCTACCGGGTGCTCACCCCTGAAGCGGGGCACCGCCATCTGAAGAGCTTTCTGGTCACCATCGACCCCACCAGCGATCTGGAGGGGGCGGGCTACCAGCACGAGGGCGAGGAATTCGTCTACGTGCTAAAGGGCCAAGCGGAAGTCAAGGTGGGCCAGAACCTTAACCAACTCAACACCGGCGACAGCCTGCATTTCAACTCCAGCCTGGTGCACACCCTGAGGAACCCGGGGGAAGAGACCGCCGAACTTCTGGTCGTTCTGTACACTCCGTAGCACCGGGAGGAGAACATGGCCTTTGCGCTGACCGAAGAGCAGGTGATGATCCAGACCATGGCTCGGGACTTCGCCCGCGAGGTCCTTTTGCCCACCGCCTCCGAGCGCGACCGCACCCATGAGTTCCCCCGCGAGAATCTGCTGCAAATGGGTGAGCTGGGCTTCATGGGCATGATGGTGCCCGAGGCCTATGGCGGGGTGGGGGTGGACACGGTGAGCTACGCCCTGGCCCTTAGCGAGATCGCCTATGGCTGCGCCTCCACCGCCGTGGTGATGAGCGTGCACAACTCCATCTGCTGCGAGGCCCTGGTGCGCTTCGGCAGCGAGGAGCAAAAGCGGCGCTGGCTGCCCCAGATGACCACCGGCGAGTGCATCGGGGCCTTTGCCCTCACCGAGCCAGGCGCGGGCTCCGACCCCTCCAGCCAGCGCACCACCGCGGTGCTGGACGGCGACGAGTGGGTGATCAACGGCACCAAGCAGTTCATCACCACCGGCAAGAACGCCGGGGTGGTCATGGTCACCGCGGTCAACGACAGGGCCAAGCGCCACCGGGGCATCAGCGCCTTTTTGGTTCCCCAGGGCACGCCGGGCATGAACGTGGGCAAGGTGGAGGAAAAACTGGGCCTCAGGGCCAGCGACACGGTGCAGCTCGTCTTCGAGGATTGCCGGGTGCCCATGGACAGCGTGCTGGGCAAGCCGGGGGAGGGCTTTCGCGCGGCCATGGTCTGCCTGGACAGCGGGCGCATCGGCATCGCCGCCCAGTCGGTGGGCGTGGCCATGGCCTGCCTGGACGAGGCCATGGATTTCACCAAGACCCGGGAGCAGTTCGGGCGGCCCATCAGCGACTTCCAGGGCATCCGCTGGAAGCTGGCCGACATGGCCACCCAGATCGAGGCGGCGCGCCTGTTGTTCCTCAACGCGGCCAGCCTCAAGGACCTGGGCAAGCGCTACTCCATGGAGGCCTCCATGGCCAAGCTGTTCGCCAGCGAGATGGTGCAGCAGGTGGCGGGCCAGGCCATCCAGATGCACGGGGGCTACGGCTTCTGCTCGGAATATCCCGTGGAGCGCCACTACCGCGACTGCCGGGTGTTCACCTTGTACGAGGGCACCAGCGAAATTCAGCGAGTGGTGATCAGCAACAACCTGCTGGGGCCGCAGTTGGTGCGCTGAAGCGGGCAAGCATTTTGGAAGAATAAAGGGCGGGGGCAACCCCGCCTTTTTCTATTCAAACGGCTTGCTGGTGTAACGGTAGGCCCGGAGAATCTTTTTCTCATTGTCAAAGGTGAGGTAGAGGCGCTCCTTGACGATTCCGCCGGAGCGCTCCTTGAGCCAATAGGCAGTGAACATGGTCTGACCCGGCGAGGTGCTGGTGGGCTTGCCCCAGCGGTCCACCGCCTCGGCGTAGGTGAGCACCCCCACCTCCTTGCTCAGACTTTCCTCCACCGCGCCGAAGCGGCTGGCTCCGCCGCAGGCCGTGGCCAAGAGGATCAGCCCCGCCAGGGCCGCGATGATTGCGTGACGAAAACCCATACGACCTAATCCCCGTTCAGCACCGGCTCCACCACCGGGTGGCCGAAAAGCTCGTTGACCTGGTCGAACAGGCCAGGGGCCGCCTCCACCCGGTACTGTCCAGGCAGGGCCAACACCGCCTCGCCCTTGCCGGGCACGTTCAAATGCAGCGACACCCGGCAGGCGCCGGGATACTTGGCCAGGGCCTGGCGCAGGAGCACCATCTTCTCATGGGTGAGGCCGGTGGCCTCGATGCGCAGGCGCAGGCGGCTGGTGCGGGCCTGGGCTGCCCCGGTCAGGGGCTCCACCGAGGTGGCCTTTATCTTGATGCCCCGCTCGTCCTTGTCCACGGTGCCCTTGACCAGCAGCGGCTCCTCGCCGTTTAGAAAGGGCGCGGCCTTGGCGTAGCAGTCGGGGAAGCAGATCACCTCCACGGTGCCCTTGAGGTCCTCCATGTCCACGAAGGCCATGCGGTCGCCCTTTTTGGTGATCTTTTCCTTAACCTTGGCCGCGACTCCGGCCATGGTGATGCTCATGCCGTCGCTGGCCGCCTTGAGGCTCACCGTGTCCAGGGTGCCCAAGCGCTTGATCTCGGTCTGGTAGTCGCTCAGCGGGTGCCCGGTGATGTAAAAGCCGATGGCCTCCTTTTCGAAGGACAGGCGGTCGGATTCGCGCCAGGCGGGCACGTCCGGCAGCTCCGGCGCGGCGGCCTCGGCTCCTCCGCTCATGAGGTCGAAGATGGAGGATTGGCCCGCGTCAATGTCCCGGCGCATCTTCTGCCCGTGCTCCAGGGCCTCGTCCAGCACGGCCATGAGTTGGGCCCGGTGGGCTCCGGTGCTGTCAAAGGCCCCGCACTTGACCAGGCTCTCCAACACCCGGCGGTTGACCTTGCGCAGGTCCGCTCGCTCGCACAGGTCGTGCAGGCCGGTGAACTCGCCGCCTTCCCCCCTGGCCGCGATGATGGCCTCCACCGCGCCTCGGCCCACGTTCTTCACCGCCGCCAGCCCGAAGCGGATGGCGTTGTCGGCCACGGTGAAGTCGATGACCGAGTGGTTGATGTCCGGCGGCAAGACGGTGAGCCCGCGTTCGCGGCACTCACCGATGTGGGCCATGACCTTGTCGGTGTCGTTGACCTCGCTGGTCAAAAGCGCGGCCATGAACTCCAGGGGATAGTGGGCTTTTAGAAAGGCGGTCTGGAATGCGATGAGGGCGTAGGCCGCGGAGTGGGACTTGTTGAAGCCATAGCCCGCGAACTTTTCGATGAGGTCGAATAGGGCGCCCGACTTTTCGCGGGGTATGCCGTTGTCCAGGGCGCCATCCAGGAAGCGCTCCTTTTGCTGGCTCATGACCTGAGGATCTTTTTTGCCCATGGCCCGGCGCAGGATGTCGCCTTCACCCAGGGAGTAGCCGGCCAAGCGGCCGGCGATCTCCATGACCTGCTCCTGGTACACGATGACCCCGTAGGTTTCCTTCAGGACCGGCTCCAACTGGGGCAGATCGTAGGACACCTTTTTGGTGCCGTGCTTGCGGGCCACGAAGTCGTCCACCATGCCCGACTCCAAGGGGCCGGGCCGGTACAGGGCCACCAGGGCGATGACGTCCTCGAACACCTCGGGCCTCAGCTTGGCCAGCAGCTCCTTCATGCCCGAGGACTCCAGCTGGAACACGCCGGTGGTGTCTCCCCTGGAAAGCAGCTCGTAGGTGGCCTTGTCCTCCAGGTCGATGTCCTCGATGGCGAACTCGGGGTCGTGGTTGTGGCGCACCATCTCCACGGCCAGGGCGATGACCGTGAGGGTTTTGAGCCCCAAAAAGTCGAACTTGATAAGCCCGGCCTTTTCCACGCACTTCATGTCGAACTGGGTGACGTTTTCCTCGCCGGTGCCCCGGTACAGCGGAACCACCTGGTCCAGGGGCACGTCGCCGATGACCACCCCGGCGGCGTGGGTGGAGGCATGGCGGGGCAGGCCCTCCAGGGAGCGGGCGATGTCCAGGAGCTTGCGCACCAGGGGGTCGGAATCCATGCGCTCCTTGAGGCGGGGCTCGGAATCCAGCGCCTCGTCCAGGGTGATGCCCAGCTTGGAGGGCACCAATTTAGCGATCTGGTCCACCTCGGCGTAGGGGATGTTCATGGCCCGGCCCACGTCGCGCAGCACCGCCCGGGCCTGCATGGTCCCGTAGGTGATGATCTGGGAAACGTGGTCGGCCCCGTACTTTTGGGTGACGTACTCGATCACCTCGCCCCGGCGGTTGTAGCAAAAGTCCACGTCGATGTCGGGCATGGACTTGCGCTCTATGTTCAGAAAGCGCTCGAAGATCAGCTTGTAGCGGATGGGGTCCAGGTCGGTGATGCGCATGGAGTAAGCCACCAGGCTGCCGGCGGCCGAACCGCGCCCCGGACCCACGGGGATGCCGTGGTCCTTGGCCCAGTTGATGAAGTCGGCCACCACCAAAAAGTAGCCGGGGAAGCCCATCTTGCACAGCACGTCCAGCTCGTATTCCAGGCGGTCTTTGTACTCCTGGCGGTCCACGGCCAGGCCCCGCTGCTTCATCTCCTCCAGGCGCTTGTCCAAGCCCTCCCAGGAGACCTTGCGCAGGCGGTCCTCGGAGGTTTCGCCGTTGTCCAGGTGGAACACCGGAAACCTGAGCTGACCCAGGGGTATCTCCAACTCGCAGCGCTCGGCAATGTCGGCGGTGTTGGAAATGGCCTCCGGAATCTCGGGGAAGAGATCGGCCATCTCCTGGGGCGACTTGAAATAGATCTCCCCCGACAGCTTCATGCGGTCGGTCGCTTCCACCGTCTTTCCGGTCTGGATGCAAAGAAGCACGTCGTGGGCCTCGTGGTCCTCGCGGCGCAGATAGTGGCAGTCGTTGGTGGCCACCAGGCCCAGGCCCAGTCGCCTGGCCAGGTCGATGAGCCCCGGGTTGACCTTTTTCTGCTCTGGAAGTCCGGCGTCTTGGAGCTCTATGAAGAAGTTGTCCTCGCCCATGACTTCGGCCAGCTCGCGGGCCGCGGCCTCGGCTTGGTCCTCGCGCCCGGCCATCATGAGTTGGGGCACCTTGCCCTGCAGGCAGGCGCTCATGGCGATGAGCCCCTCGTGGTGCCGGCACAACAACTCCATGTCTATGCGGGGCTTGTAGTAGAAGCCCTCGGTGAACCCGGCGCTGACCATGCGCACCAAGTTGCGGTAGCCGGTGACGTCTTTAGCCAGGAGCACCAGATGGTTGGCGATGGGGTGGCCGGGGCGGTGCTCCTTGTCCCGGCGATCACCGGGGGCCACGTAGACCTCGCAGCCGATGATGTGCTTGAGCCCCGCTTTTTGGGCGGCCATTTGGAAGTGGATGGCTCCGAACATGTTGCCGTGGTCGGTCATGGCCACGGTGTCCATGCTGAGTTCCTTGGCCCGCTTCATGAGGTCGGGCAGGCGAATGGCCCCGTCCAGCAGACTGAATTGAGTGTGCGTGTGCAGATGGACGAAGGGCGGCATTTATATTCCCTTAATAACGGAGCGTGCGGGCTTTTTTCATTTTGGGTGGGTGGGAATTAATGCGCTACTCCCACTCGATGGTGCTGGGCGGCTTGCTGGAAATATCCAGCACCACACGGTTGACCCCCTTGACCTCGTTGATGATGCGGCTGGACATCTTGGCCAACAGTTCGTAGGGCACGCGCGACCAGTCGGCGGTCATGGCGTCCACGCTGTCCACGATGCGCAGCGCCACCACGTCCTCGTAGGTGCGCTCGTCGCCCATGACCCCCACCGTCTTCACCGGCACCAGCACCGCGAAGCTCTGCCACACCTTGGTGTAAAGCTCGGCGGCGCGCATCTCCTCCAGCACGATGGCGTCGGCCTCGCGCAGGGTGACCAGGCGCTCGCGAGTGACCTCGCCCATGATGCGGATGGCCAGGCCCGGCCCGGGGAAGGGCTGGCGGCTGACGATGGACTCGGGCAGGCCCAGCTCACGACCCACCTCGCGGCACTCGTCCTTGAACAGCTCCCTGAGGGGCTCCACCAGCTGGAGCTTCATCTTCTCGGGCAGGCCGCCCACGTTGTGGTGGCTCTTGATCACCGCGCTGGGGCCCTTGAAGCTCACGCTCTCGATGACGTCCGGGTACAGGGTGCCCTGAGCCAGGTAGTCCACTTGGCCGATCTTCCTGGCCTCCTCGTCGAACACCTCGATGAAGGTGTGGCCGATGATGCGCCGCTTCTCCTCGGGGTCGGTGACTCCGGCCAGGCGGTCCAGGAACAGGTCCGCCGCGTCCACCACGATCAGGTTGAGGCGGAACACGTCGCGGAACAGGCCCGCCACCTCGCTGACTTCGCCGGCGCGCAACACGCCGTTGTCCACGAAGATGCTGGTCAGGTCCTTGCCTATGGCCTTGTGCAGCAAAAGGGCCACTACCGAGGAGTCCACCCCGCCGCTCAGGGCGCAGATCACCGGTTTGCCGCCCAGGCGCTGCTTGAAGTCGGCGATGGTGGCTTCGGCGAAGTTGTGCATGGTCCAGATGGGGTCGCAGCCGCAGTCGCCCAACACGAAGGCGGCCAGCATGGCCTCGCCGCCGGGGGTGTGGGCCACCTCGGGGTGGAACTGCACCCCGTAGATGCGCCGCTCTATGTCGCCCATGGCCGCCACCGGCGAGTTGCCGGTCACCGCCAGGGCCTCGAAACCATCAGGCAGCTTTTCGATGCGGTCGCCGTGGCTCATCCACACCGGCTGGGGCTCGTCGGGATCGTTGTCGCGGAAGGGGCCCGCCTGCTTGTGCACCTGGAGCTTGGCCGGGCCGTATTCGCGCTTGGAGCCACGGGCCACCACCCCGCCCAACAGGTGGGTGAGGATCTGCATGCCGTAGCAGATGCCCAAAACCGGCACCCCCAGCTCGAAGATGGCCGGGTCCACGCTGGGCGCGCCGGGCTCGTAGCAGGAAGCCGGGCCGCCGCTGAGGATGATCCCCTTGGCCCCGTAGGCCTTGATCTCGCTCAGGGGCATGGTGCAGGGATGGATCTCGCAGTAGACCCTGGCCTCGCGGACCCGGCGGGCGATCAGCTGGGTGGTCTGGGACCCGAAGTCCAGGACCAGGATTTTCTGTTCGTGTATTTCGCTCACGGTCACTCCACCCGGTAGTTGGGGGCTTCCTTGGTAATGGTCACGTCGTGCACGTGGCTCTCGCGCAGTCCGGCGGCGGTTATCTTCACGAACCTGGCCTTGGCGCGCAGCTCCTCCAGGTTGGCCGCGCCTACGTAGCCCATGCCCGCCTTGAGCCCGCCCACCAGTTGGTAGATGCTGTCGGCCAGCTTGCCCCGGTAAGGAACCCGGCCCACGATGCCCTCGGGCACCATCTTGTCGGTCTCGTTCTGGTCCTGGCCGTAGCGGTCGGCGCTGCCTTGGCGCATGGCGTCGATGGAGCCCATGCCCCGGTAGACCTTGTAGCGGCGCCCCTGGAAGAGAATGGTCTCGCCGGGGCTCTCTTCGGTGCCCGCGAACAGGGAGCCGATCATCACCACCTGGGCTCCGCCGGCCAGGGCCTTGGTCATGTCGCCGGAGAACTTCACCCCGCCATCGGCGATGAGCGGCACCCCGGCGGGGCCGGTCACTTCCGATACCTCGAAGATGGCGGTCATCTGGGGCACGCCCACACCGGCCACCACCCGGGTGGTGCAGATGCTGCCCGGCCCCACACCCACCTTGACCGCGTCGGCCCCGGCGTCGATGAGGGCCTTGGCCCCCTCGGCGGTGGCGATGTTGCCCGCAACCAGCTGGGCGTCGGGATAGGCCCGTTTGATCTCGGCCACCGTGTCGATGACCCCCTGGGCGTGGCCATGGGCCGAATCCACCACCAGAACGTCAACCCCGGCCTCTAGAAGGGCTTCGGCCCGGATCAGGCCGTCGTCACCGGCCCCGACCGCCGCGCCCACCCTGAGGCGGCCCAGGGAGTCCTTGGCCGCAAAGGGGTACTTGCGCAGCTTCTCGATGTCCTTGATGGTGATCAGGCCCTTGAGGTTTCCATCGCCGTCGGTGACCAGCAGCTTTTCGATGCGGTGCTGGTGCAGGATGGCCTTGGACTCTTCCAGGGTGATGCCTTCCCGGGCGGTCACCAGGTGGTCCTTGGTCATCACCTGGCTCACCGGCTGGTCCAGCTTGGTTTCGAAACGCAGGTCGCGGTTGGTGATGATGCCGATGAGCTTTTTGCCGTCGGTAACCACCGGCACGCCGCTGATGCGGTAGCGGCTCATCACTTCCAGCACCTGGTGCAGGCTGGCCTCGGGGCCCACGGTGACCGGGTCCACGATCATGCCCGACTCGGACTTCTTGACCTTTATGACCTCCAGCACCTGGTGCTCGATGGCCATGTTTTTGTGGATGAAGCCCAAGCCGCCTTGGCGGGCGATGCTGATGGCGGTCCTGGACTCGGTGACCGTGTCCATGGCCGCGGTGACGATGGGGGTGTTCAAGCGAACCTCCCGGGTGAGCTGGGTGGAGGTGTCCACCTCCCGGGGCAGGACCCGGCTGTGTCCCGGCTTGAGCAACAGATCGTCAAAAGTAAGGCCTTCGGTGGGTTGATGGGATTGCATGCCCGTATACCTCTCTAAATTGCTAGGCGGCGGCCAGCCGAAGGAGTATGCCCTCCAGCAGGCCGGCATCCATTACCGTCGTTTGTTCAAGGTGCAGAACCAGCAGAAGGCCGCGTAAGATGGCCATGCCTGCCAGTATTATATCAGCCCGTTCGGGCTCCAGGCCCGGTTGTAATTTCCTCTGGGCCAGGGGGAGAGCGGCCAGACGGAAAAGCTGCTTTTCCAGCTCGTCCCGGCTCACCTCCAGGTTGTTGACCCGCCCGGCCTCATAGGTGGTCATGCCCAGAAGCATGGCTCCCACCGTGGCCGCGGTGCCTGCGGTGGCCACCAGGCGCCTGGCCTTAAGCCCGGCCAGGGGCTCCAGGGCCTGGGCCGCGGCCTGGGCCATGGCGCCCATCTGGGCCTCGCTGGGCGGGTCGGAGGCCAAGTGGGCCTCGGTGAGGCTCACCGCGCCCAAGGGGAGGCTCAGCGCCCAATCGCCGTCCAGGGCCGCCACCTCGGTGGAGCCGCCTCCCACGTCGGCCAGCACCGCCTCCAGGGACGATCCCTTCAGGCGGCTAAGGATGCCCGCCCGGGAAAGCTCGGCCTCGGCCTCGCCGTCCAACACCAGGGCCGTGTCCAGATGCAGCTCTTGCCCCAACTCGGCCACGAAATCCGCCCCGTCGGCGGCCAGGCGGCAGGCCTGGGTGGCGGCCAGGGCGATGCGTTCGGCTCCCCGGGCGCGGGCCCGCGCCACGAAGCTGCGGGCCTGCTCCAGGGCCTCCCGGCGTGCGGCTGGGTTCAAGGGAAGGCCCGGCTTCAGGCCCCGCCCCAGGCGGGGGGAGGCCAGACCGCGCTCCAGGTCGCGATAGTCCCCACCGCCCACTTCGGCCACCAGCAGCCGCAGGGTATTGGACCCCAGGTCCAGGGCAGCGGCGATCATGCACCACTCCCGGCTATATTAGTCATGATAATAATGGCTTATCATTTAGGGACCCCGCCGGCGGCAACTAAAAGGTTGCCCCTCTTTCTAACAGAGTGGGCCCTGCTTGGCAAGGCATGGGCCATGCCCCAGCCGGTGGTTGAGCTATCCGCCTACTCTGTTATGGTTATGCCCCAGCCCTGGGGTTTGCCGATAGGCTTCACGGACCGGTAGGAGGACGTGAGCCGGTCGGTTGGGAAGCAAAACGGCTTGCGCCTTTGCACCCGGCGGATTACCCTAGTAAATTAAAGGCTATTGAGTGGGTCCCCGGGGCGGACCGTTGACCATCTTAGGCAAAGGAGTCGGTATCTATGGCCGAAAAGCTAGGCATCTTTGTGTCGTCCGATGAGCACCTGGACCATCTCATCGGAATAAGCCGCGCCGCCACCAAGGCGGGCAAGGAAGTGACTGTATTCCTCACCAACCGAGGGGTGCTGCTTTCCAAGGATCCCCGCTTCCTTGAAATGGAAGGGCTGGCCCACATTAGCTTGTGCAACGTCAACTTCGAGGCGTTCAAGATGGAAAAGCCCGTCCCGCTGGTGGCGGACAAGGACTTCGCCACCCAGATGCGCCACGCCGACATGATCGCCGAGTGCGATCGCTACATCGTGCTGTAGGGGAGGGGAGCCATGGAAGGCATCGAAAGAGTCTGTATTCTGGTCAACGAGCCTCCCGATTCCTGGGAGGGGCTGCGCTCCACCCTGGGCCTGCTGGTGGAAAACCTGTGGGGCGCCTGTTTCTTCATCGACACCGAGATCGAGCTGCCGGCCGAAAAGAGCGAGGAGGAGTTCCAGGAGAACCTGGAGATGCTCGACGACCTGGAGGGCGAGTGCTACACCAACGTCAAGGCCAATGCCGAGCGCTTTGAGTTCATGGAGTACCTGCCCCTGGAAGAGATGGTCGAGAAGATCAAAAGCTACCAGATCATCGTGCCGTTCTAGGAGGGAATCATGAGTTTGCTCTACATCGTAAAGACCGAGCCCACCCAGAGCGTCGAGTTCCTCATGAAGTCCCTGGGCGAGGGCAAGGAAGTGACCCGGTACGACCTTTATCAGGAGCAGGATTACGACAAGCTGGTGGAGCTTATCTTCGCCAACCAGGAGATCATCTCCTGGTGGTAGTCCATATACGCACTTGATTATGGGGCCGCCGCCGTTATGGCGGTGGCTCTGTCATGAGGGGGCCATGAACGCGGGAAAAATATTGCGGCTGATAGCCGCCGGGACGATCCTCACGGCCCTGCTCATGGGCCTGGGCTGCATGCACCTGAAGCAGGTGACCCCAGGTCCTGGGCCCCAGGAGCTGTACCAGCCCCAGGGCGGGCCCGAAACGGCCCTGAGGCTGGCCCCGGCCTTGGTGATCCACGGCTGGGACCGAGCCTACAACCGCATAGGCAGCCCCAAAGCCTCGCGGGACGCCCAGGGCTTCGAGCAGATCGTCATGGACCCGGCCCGCCCGGCCATGTACTGGCGCGCCGTGCCCTTCAGCACCGCCAAGGGCTCCTACGTTGCCTACATCTACCGGGTGCACTTCCCGGAAACTCCGGTGAGCCTGATTCCTTTTTTCATCGGCGCGGGCAACAACATGGGCCTGTTCGTGGTGGTGATCGCTAACCAGGCTGGGCGGCCGGTGCTGGTGTCCACCCTGGGCACCTGCGGCTGCTACACCTCGCTCACCCCCACCAGCCACACCCCGGCCTGGGCCTACCCGGCCGGTTGGCAAGACAAGGCGGTGGAGCTTTACGGCGAGACCCTGCCCGCCCGCCTGGACTACGGTGGCCAGGAGAAGCCCCGCCTGGTGGTGGAGGTGCGACCTGGCGAGCACCGGGTCATGGGCCTTAGCGTGCAGTCCGCCGCCCGCCTGGCCGAGCCCCGGCTCTACCGGGGGCATCCCACCCCTATGCTGCCCGCCGACGAGCTGCGCCGCCTGCCCCTGGAGGGCGGAACCACCAGCCTGTTCTACGAGGACGGCATGCTGGAGGGCCACGTCAAGGGGGCCTGGAAGCCTTGGGAGACCCTGTTCATCGGGTGGTGGTGCCTTGACGGGGTGGTGGGCATGGACAAGGCCTACGGGGTAAAAGGCAATCCCCTGTACACCAGCCTGAAGCCCTGGTATCGCCAAAGCTCGGACATGAACGACCTGCCGGGGTTCTTGCTCTTCTGGGGCTGGAAATTTTAGGTTGGCGGCTTCGCCAGGCCGCCGGGGGCTTTGTTGCCGGCATCGCTCGGACCTCGACGTAGCATTTGGCTACGCCTCCGGTCCTCGCTCGCCGGACGCCTCGCCCGCGACGGCCTGTCGAACCCGCTCTAGTTATGCCGAGTTGAGAGAAGACTTGGTTTGATTAATTAACCATTAGCCGGAAATGAAGCTCCCGCCTGGCTGGCGAAGCCGATAAAAAACAAAATAAAAGGGCGCGCCCTCGCGGGCGCGCCCTTTGTCTTCGTTCTCTACGGTAGGAGGGAAGTCTGATGTCTCATCATGCTGGGGTTACATGTTGTAGAGTTCAGAACCGTAGAGACGAATCCAGTCTTTCTTAAGACACTCGATTGCCTCTTTGGTCTGACCGCCGGCGCCAATGATCAAAATCGTGGCCTCGCCGGTTTGGATACAAGGGTAGATGTAATCAACGTTAACTTGAGCCCGCTTGAGAGGATTGAGCACTGCCAGGAGACCCCCTGCATGGTGCGGCGTTTCAGCGGCGACCACATCCTCTTCTTTCACATCCAGACCTTGTCCTCTTAAAACATTAATACCTTTTTCAGGATTGTCCACCACAAAACGCATTATGCCGTCACCACTGGAGGTTGAGGTGGATACGAAGAAGCCCAGGACGTTGACTCCGGTGTCTCCGAGCATCTCGCTGACCGAGGCAAGTTGCCCCGGTTGGTTGGGCATGGTTATGGTGAGCTGCTTGACGGTCATGCGCTCTTCTCCTTGGCCAGCGCCTGGCGGGCGGATTCGGCTCCCACTTCCAGGGCGCGCCGGTTTAGTTCCAGCACCTTGGGTTTCTTGCCAAGGCCGGTTTCGGCCAGGGCCTCTTTCAGGGCTTCGATAGTCAACACGCCGGTGGCCTGGGCCAGGGCGCCTACCATGATCACGTTGGCCGAGCGGTTTTCGCCCAACTCATGGGCCAACTCGTTCAAGGGCACCGGCACCACGGTGACGTCGTCGCGCTTGATTTCACCGTGCACCAGCGAAGAGTTTATCAAAAGAGTGCCGCCGGGGGCGATCATGTTGGCGAAACGCACCAGGCTGGGGTTGTTCATAACGATGACGAAGTCGGGGTTGCTGGCCACCGGCGAGGCGATCTCCTCGTCGCTGATCACCACGGTGCAGTTGGCGGTGCCGCCGCGCACCTCGGCCCCGTAGGCGGGCAGGTAGGTCACGTTTTTGCCTTGGCGCATGGCGGTGAGCGCGGTCAAAAAGCCCATCAGCAATACGCCCTGGCCGCCGAACCCGGCAAAGATCATTTTGTTGGTCATGGCGGCCTCCTAATCCTTGTCGTATCCGGTGATGTCCTTGATCACTCCCACGGGGAAGATCTTGGTCATCTCCTTTTCGGTCCACTCATAGGCGGGCACCGGGTCCATCTTCCAGTTGGTGGGGCAGGGGGAGAGCACCTCCACCAGGGCGAAGCCCAGTCCGTCCAACTGCACCTGGAAGGCCTTCTTGATGGCCTTCTTGGCCTTGCGGATGCCCTTGGGGGTGGCCACGCTGACCCGCTCCAGGTAAACGCTGCCTTTAGCTGTTGCCAGCATCTGGGTAAGGTCCAGGGGCGATCCATCGCGCACCACGTCCCGGCCGCCGGGGGTGGTGGTGGAACCCATACCGGGCAGGGTGGTGGGTGCCATCTGGCCGCCGGTCATGCCGTAGGTGCCGTTGTTTACGAATATGGCCGTGACCTTCTCGCCCCGGTTGGCGGCGTGGATGCTCTCGGCGGTGCCGATGGCGGCGATGTCGCCGTCGCCCTGGTAAGTGAACACCACGTGGTCCTTGAGCACCCGCTTGAGGCCCGTGGCCACGGCCAGGGCCCGGCCGTGGGGAGCCTCGCCGGTGTCCACGTCGAAGTAGTTGTAGGCCAGCACCGCGCAGCCCGCCGGGGGAACCCCGATGGTGCGCTCCTGGATGCCCAACTCGTCGATAACCTCGGCCACCAGGCGGTGGATGATGCTGTGCCCGCAGCCGGGGCAATAGTGGAACAGGTTGTCCTTCAGGCTCTTGGGCGCTTCGAATATCTTTTTCATGCCGCGCCTCCTTGCCGCCCGCTCTGCTGATCCTTGTCCATCAGCCCGGCTTGATAATAATAATGGCTGATCTGGTGAGCCACCTCGTCGGGGGTGGGAATCACCCCGCCGGGGCGGCCGTAGAGGTGCACCTGGGCCTGGCCCTCGACGGCCAGCCTTACGTCCTCCACCATCTGCCCGGCGCTCATCTCGAACACCAGAAGCTGGCGCACCACCCTGGTCAGGTCCTTGAGTGGCTTGTCCGGGAAGGGCCACAGCGTCTTGGGCCTGAGCAGACCCACCTTGAGACCCATCTCGCGCACGCGCTTGATGGCGCCCTTGGCGATGCGCGCCGCGGTGCCGTAGGCCACCACCACCTGGCGGGCGTCTTCGAGCATGTACTCTTCCCAGTCGGTCTCTTCCCTGGTCACCGCATCGTATTTGCGCACCAGCTTGAAGTTGTGGTCCTCCAGAACCTTGGGGTTGAGCAGCAGGGAAAGGATGACCCGGCTGGGCCGGTCCTTGGCCCCGGTGAGGGTCCAGTCCTTGGCGGGCAACTCGGCCAGGTCGATGGCCTCGGGGAACTCCACCGGCTCCATCATTTGGCCCATCATGCCGTCGCCCATGATCATCACCGGGTTGCGGTACTTGTCGGCCAGGTCGAAGGCTTTTACGGTCAGGTCGCAGAGCTCCTGACACGAGTCCGGAGCCAAGACTATGGTGCGGTAGTCGCCGTGTCCGCCGCCCCGAGTAGCCTGAAAATAGTCGCTCTGGGCCGGGGCGATGTTGCCCAGGCCGGGTCCGCCGCGCACCACGTTGGCGATGACCGCCGGAAGCTCCAGGCCCGCCAGGTAGCTGATGCCCTCTTGCATGAGGCTGACCCCGGGGCTGGAGGAGCTGGTCATCACCCGGGCCCCGGCCATGGCGGCTCCGATGACCATGTTGATCGAAGCCAACTCGCTCTCGGCCTGCACGAAGGTGCCCCCCACTTGGAGCAGGCGGCTGGACATGTACTCGGGCACTTCGTTCTGGGGGGTGATGGGATAGCCGAAGTAATAACGGCAGCCGGCCCGCACGGCGGCCTCGCCCAATACGTGTGATCCTCGCATTAATTGCTTAGCCACGGTACACCTCGATGGCAATGTCAGGGCAGGTGAGGGCGCACAGGGTGCACGCGGTGCAACAGTCGCCTTCCTCTCCCTGGCTGAACTCGGCCGGGTAATAGCCCTTGTCGTTGAGACCAGAACTAATGGCTATGCATTGCTTGGGACAAACCGAGACGCAGAGCTCGCAGCCCTTGCACTTTTCCCGGTCGATAGTAATTTTGCCTTTTGCCATGAGGCCTCCTGGTGATTGTTTACCGCCGGGGTGACGGCGGTGGTGGGACACGGACGCTAAATCTAGAAATGCCGACTCATATCAAGAAGAAACGGCGAAGTCAAGAAAATGCGCGCTTGTGAGAAGTTTGACACCCTGGGAGCCGCCTTTTAGAATTAATAACAACAAGGCATCGAATTAAATCAAGAAACTCCTTACCACCCGAGGCCATTCATGACCGATTGCACCACACCCCAGGACCGCATCTCCACGGCCGAGCGCCAGGACGCCCTGAGGATGCTCGAAGAGCACCACAGCTTTCCCTGCGTCTATATGTTCAAGGTGATCGGCTACAACTCCGGCGAATTCGCCCAGGAGGTCCGCCGGGCGGCGGAGGGGGTGTTGGGGCCCATCACCGGGGAGGGCGATCTGCGTTCGCGGCCCTCGGCCGGGGGTAAATACCTGGCCGTGACCATAGACACCAAGGTGGAGAGTTCCGCCCAGGTGTTGGCGGTCTACGACGCGCTCAAGGCTTTGGAGGGCATGGTGATGCTGGCCTAGGCGGACCGCCACTGGGAGGCGGGGTTCAGGTGCCAGGCACCGGCCTCGTCCTGGAAGGCGATGGCCCGGCCCGCCAACTCCTGAAATGAGGCGCCCAGGGTTTCGGGCTCGGCGTTCCAGATGGGCTCCACCCGCTCCAGGATGAGCGGCACGCCCGAGTCCGACAAGGAACTGAGCAGCAGATACAGACTGGTGGCTTCCACGCTCAGGCCCTGCTCAAAGATGCGTTGGTCCATGTTCTCGCTTTCCCTTGCCCCCACAGGCCGCTAAAGTGGACAATGTCGCACCAGTAAATTACCACACCGGCCGCGCCGGGCCGAGCCCCCGCGTCGGCCGGGCGGGTTGTAAAAGGAATTTCCGCCATGGATCTCAGCGCCCTTATTTTTCCTGCCACCGCCCTCAGGCGAAGCGCCCTCACCGCCCTGTGCCCCTTGTTTAAGCCCCTTAACGTGCTGGAGCCGCCCAGCCTGGGCAAGGACGCCCGGGCCACCCCGCCGGGGCTGGAGAGCCTGGCCCGCATGCTTAGGCCCACGGGTCAGAGTGGAGCGGCGGGCTCGGACAACCCCCAGGCCCGCCAGGCGGCCAAACTGCTGGACCAATGGCGGCAATGGCTGGCCTCCCACCAGGGCTCCAGCTCGGCGGAGGCCCTCAAGGCGGGCATGGAGCTTCCCACCCCGCCGGAGACGTTCCGCACGGTGATGAGCGAAATCAAAAGCTGCCAAGACCCCAAGGGCCAGGGCGGTCCCGGCCTGCCCGGCGTGGAGGCGGACCTGCTGTTGAATCTGGCCCACATCCAGGATCAGCAGGCCGCCGAGCTGGAGCAGGCCCTGTCCCAGGCCCGCCAGGGGGAGAGCCGCCTGCGCCACTCCATGGGCCAGGACGAGGGGGACTATCAGCCGGTGGACTACGAGGCTCCCCTCATGGACCACTTGGCCCCGGTGGATTACACCCTGCCCCAGGAGCACCTGCTGGAGAGCCGCCTCAAGGCCTGGAGCACCCTGGCCCAGGGATTCGGCGCCGGGTCCGGTTGGCTAGCCACTACCAGCGGCCCGGCGGCGCGTCTGCTCCTGGAGCGGGCCCACGAACTGGTGCAGCCGCCGGTCAAGGAGTTTCGCACCTCGGCGGGCGCGGTGTCTCCCCTGACCCTGGCCCCCATTTCCGCCCGGCCCGACAACCCCCTGGCCCAGGAGGCGGCCCGCTTGGTGCTGCCCGATTTGTCCGACCTGGACGACCAGGCCTTTTTGGACCTGGCCGCCAAGCTGGCGGCCAACAGCGACTTTGACCTGCTGCGCCAAAAGGTGAATCATCTGGCTCAGCGGGTGGACTCTGAAAAGTGGTGGCCCGGCCTGGCTCCCGAGTTGGCCCAAGAGGCCAAGGAACTGGCCCAGGCCTACGGCGACCTGGTGCAGCAGGCGGGGGTGCGCGCCGGAGGCAAGCCAAGGGGGCTCAGCCTGCTGGCCTTTCCCGGCCTTAGCCGCGAAGACCTGCTGGCCATCATGCGCGGAGAAAAGCCCTTGGACGCCCCCAAGATGGAGCAGTGGCCCGAGCAGTGGCCCGAGGGCTCTACCGTGGTGTGGGCCCTCTGGTAGGCGGACGGCCCACGTCGGTGGGAACCTAGCCCTTTTTGCGCAGCGACCCCGTGGTGTCCACGGTGCGCAGGTTGGCCAACTCCTGCTCGGATGGCTCGGGCACCACTTTGATATCGGCAGACACCTTCAGGTCCCAGCCGGTGGACGCCTTGACCTCCTCCACGCTGGTGAAGGGGAAATAGACGTCCAAGTAGAACTCCTTGCTCACCGGGTCCGGGCGCAGGATGCCCAGGGTGGAGATGATGGCCGAGGGGCCGCCGCCCACGAAGCCGCAGCGTTGGCGGGCGTCTCCGCCGTCCAGGTACCCTGGGCTGGAGCTGTAGTCCACCTTTTCCACGAAGCGCCGCTTTTCGTGGGAGGCCATTATCAAATAGCTCTTGGCCCCCACCGCGATATCGTTGGCCCCGCCGCTGCCGTTCAGGCGCACCCGGGGCGGATCGTAACGCCCGGCCTTCCAGGGCGGCTCATCCCAAATGCCGGTGGTGTTCACGTTGCCGTACTGGTCCACCTGGGCGGCCCCGATCACCGCGTTGTCGCAGCGCCCCGAGGCCACCAGAAAGCCCAGGGCGTCGATGGCGTTGGTGAAGCTGGTGGCGTTGGCGCTGATGCGGTTGCACTCGATGCCCCAGGGCAAGCCACCCACCGGAGTGGAGCCGTATATGCCGCCCTCGGTGAAGGCCATCAGGTTGGGCGCGTGGTTGAGCTGGGCGAAGTACCCGGCCAGCATGGACAGCCCCACCCCCAGGATGATGAGTTGGCCGTCTTTTATCTCCCGGCCGGTGACTATGGCCATGAACTCCTGCTTGGTGTATTCCATCGTGCCTATCCCTCCGCCCGTTCCAACAGTTCGGCTACCTCGATATCGCTCTTAATCCATTTGCGGTAGGGGTCCATCAAAAAGGCGGTTTCCGTGGCCGTTAGCTTGGCGATTTTTTCTTGGCCGATCAACCCCAGATATTCCTCTGGCGTGCGGTAGGAGTGCACCCACTTGTTGCAGTAGTCCTCGGTGTCCTCTACGGTTTTCATGGCCTTGTTCATGTAGAACATGTGCTCCTCGTCGGAGTCGTAGAGCCCGCAGGAGGCCTGGGGCCAGGAGCACAGGGGCCAGTAGACCACCGCGTCCACCACTTCGGCGATGATGCGCACCAGGTTGGGGTATTGGCGCATGCACCCGGTGTCCACGATCTTGTCGGCCACCAACACCACCTTTTCGGCGGCCCGCGACATCTCGAAACGGCTCCACTCGCTGCCCAGCATGATGGCGTTGCCGTGGATGTCGGCCATGGTCACGTGGATGGCCGCCACCTCGGGCCGCAGGGAGCGGAAGGCGCCCAGGGTCTGGCCGGTGAAGGGGTCGGTGATGGTGGGGATCTTCTCGGTGGCCGGGTAGGTCGCGGGCTTGTCGCCGGAGCACCACTGCTGGTCGTTACAGATGTTCACCGTGGCCGGCACGAAGGGCCAATTCATGGCCCCGCCGAAGAAGCGGAAGGCCATGGCCCCGTTGGAGTAGTCTTCGATGACCGTCTTGCCGCTGGTCACCGCCCGGTTCAGCCCGTTGGCGAAACCGTAGACTTCCAGGCCGGAAAAGCCCACCTCCACCCGGCGCACCGCGCCCACTGCGGCCAGGAGGTTCACCTGGCTGGAGCCGCAGTGGCAGATGACGTTCAGGTCCTTGCGGCCCTGCTTGACCATCTCTTTGCCAAAGGCGATGGAGTCCGAGCCCACCGGAAAGGCGGCCCCGTGGCAATAGGTCATGCCGTCCCAGGTGTATTTGGCCACGGCGTCTTGCATGGACATCAGCTTATTGCGCAATAGCAACCTCCTTGGCCCGGTTTGGCGGGCGATCACCGGCTAGGTCCACCTGACTAGGAAAGTATATTATCATTATCGGGATATTCGCAGAAACCGCGCCTGATGGTTTTGGGCTCGCCGCGGCCCGGCGGCAAAGCCGGGCCCGGGTCGGGGCGATTGCCCAAGAAAAGCATGGAAGCTTGACACCGCGATGCATTAGAGTCTTGGCAGTCTTTTGGTCCAGGCCGCCGGCGCGTGGACTATGGGGAAGATGCCGCTATCTGGAGGAGGAATGATGGCTTATCAATACATCCTAACCGAGGTCAAGGATCGCATCGGCCTCATCACCCTGAACCAGCCTGAAAAGATGAACGCCCTGGGCGAGGCGGTTGAGCTTGAAATCACCGATGCTCTGCAACAGTGGGGGAGGGGCAAGGACGTCAAGGTGGTCATACTCAAGGCCAACGGCAAGGTCTTCTGCTCGGGCCACGACCGCCTGGAGGTGCGCGACGGCACCCCCTCGTCCATTCGCAATCTTTTCCAGACCTCCTACAACATGATGAGCTGCATGCGCCGGGTGCGCATGCCCATCATCGCTCAGGTGCACGGCATCGCCATGGCGGGGGGCTGTCATCTGGTGGCGGGCTGCGACTTGGTGGTGGCGGCGGAAAACGGCGCCAAGTTCGGCATGACCGGCATCAAAATCGGCTACAACTGCTCCACCCCCACCGTGGCGGTCAGCCGGGCGGTGGGCCAGAAAAAGTGCCTGGAAATGCTGCTCACCGGCAATCTCTACAGTGCCCAAGAGGCCAGGGAGATGGGCCTGGTTAACCGGGTGTTGCCCGACGATAAGTTGGAGCGGGAAACCTTTGCCTGGGCCAAGGAGATAGCCAAGGGATCGCGCATAGTGCTGGGCATTTCCAAGCAGGTGTTTTACGCCCAGAGCGAAATGACCGAGGACCAGGCCTATCACTACGCCAAGGAGATGATGGCTATCGGCGCCTTGTTGCCCGACGCCCAGGAAGGCTTCAGCGCGGGTATCGAGAAGCGGGAGCCCAACTTCCCCGAGGAATAGGGGCGACAGGCACCGCCTCGTTTTCGGCTATGCGGTAGTGGGCGTTGGGCTAGAGGACGCGGCCCCAGTCGCGGCCGATGACCTTGACTTCCAGCAGGGCCTCGTCGCGGGGCGAGGAAAGGCGCACTGTGCCCGGCCAAAAGGCGTTGATGATCTTCATGGCCGCCTGCAAGGGCTTGGGCGGCCCGCTCACCGTGAAGCGGCTGATACCCTTGGCGCAGGCCAGGGTCAGGAGCATGCGCGAGGCCAGGGCCGAGGGCAGGCCCGCCTGGCTTTTCAGGAAATGAGTCATGGCCTCCACCGCCTCCAAGGCCAGGGCCTCGGGGCGGGAGCCTCTTTTGCCCAGGGTGGAAAACCCGATGCGCATTTGGCCGTCGCCGGCCCACACCAGCAGGGCCTGGCCCTTGCCGCCCTTGGCCCGGCGCAGGTTGCCCTTGCCTTCCAGCCCGTGCAGGGCCAGGCGGTCCAAGGCTCCCTGCATGGCCTGCTCGGCCAGGTGCACCGGCAGGTTGGAGCACAGCACCTCCACCCCCACCTCGCGGGGCTGGAAAGGCGCCTCGGCCCTAAGGTGACCCAGGGCGCCGCCCGCCTCCACCACCGTGACCTCTGCCTCGCCGCCGCCGCTGGGGAAAAAGCCGGGGGCTATCTCGCTGTAGTTGGCGTTGAGGCCCAGGGCGCGCCAGTTGGGTAGGAGCACCTTGGAGATTTCGTCGCTGGTGGGGCCGCCCATAACGTGGCTGCCACCGCGCAGGATCAGGCCGCTGGTGCCCCCGGCCATGGACAGGGGCAGCAGGAGCATCTCCAACAGCGAGCTGAACGGGGCGGCGCTGGGCTCCAGGTGGGCCATGTCCAGGTGGTAATCACCGGGTTGGGGAGGGCCGCCGGGAGTGAGGGTGAGCTCGGTCGAACCGGCCTCGGCCTGTAGGCGTCCCCGGCTCACCGCCGAGGCGGCCACGGCCAGGGTGAGGCCCGAGGTCCCCAGCCCCGGACGGGGGCGGGGGGCGTCGTCCACCAGGCTGCCCACCCTAAGAGGGCGGCCGGTGATGAGGCTCAGGGCCAGGCCGATGCGCAGACCGGCGTTGCGCGCCGCGCCGCCGTCTTTTATCTCCACCGTGTCCAGCAAAAATAACTCCTCGTTGCGTGGCGGGTGTTCTTGGGTGGAGCACCAGTATACCCTAGGCGCGGCCCATCTCCCAGCCAAGGCCGCTTGCCGCCCGGCCCAGGCTCGGTTATCTTTGATCGAACGGAAACAAGGGGTTAGCCATTGCTGTGATTAAGTTGTGATTCTTTTGTGGAAAAGGCGGCCGTTTGGTTCGTTTAAGAAAAAGAATTAACCGGGCGGAAAGATAGTTATATTTATTTTCTTTAAAATTAAAGTGGTTAGTCTAACCAGCTCAATGCGGGGATGGATCGGGGCGCGGCTCGGGCCCCTGGATACAAAATTCACAGGATGGGATAATCACTGGGAATGAACTTAAATCAGGAAATCGGGCTTTCGGGCTACTGGCCTGCCGGTGATCGCCTGGATGAGGCGCGCCGCCTTTTGCAGGAACAGGGCGCGGCTCTGCTGGGCGGTCTGGAGGGTGCGGGAAGGGCTTTTGCCCTGGCCCGCTTGTGGAGAAGCGCCCCCCGCACCACCCTGGTGGTTTGCCCCACCCTAGCCGTGGCCGAAACCCTGACTCGCGATTTGGAGTTCTTCTTGGCGGGCCAGAGCAACGGCGACTCGCCGGTGCGCCTTTTCCCTGCCTATGAGGTAAGCCCCTACCAGGAGTTGGACCCTCCGCCCGAGGTGACCGCCCGGCGCTTGTCGGTGTTGTGGGAGCTTATCGCCGCCGATGAGCCCCTGTTGGTGGTCACCTCGGCGGTGGCCGCCTCCTCGCGCCTGTGCCCGCCCGAGCACCTTCTCGACAACTACCTGGAGCTCTGCAAGGGCCAGCGCCTGGAGCGCGACGCCCTGGTGGCGGCCCTGGCCCAGGGGGGCTACACCCCGGTGGGTCTGGTGGAGCAGGTGGGCGATTTCGCGGTGCGCGGCTCGGTGGTGGATTTTTTCGGCCCCCTGCTGGACGACCCGGTGCGGGTGGAGTTTTTCGGCGACGAGATCGAGAGCCTCAGGCGTTTCGACCCCAGCGACCAGCGCTCCCAACTGCCCCTGCGCGAGGCCGGGCTGATCCCCTGCCTGCCGGTGGATCTGTCCCCCGAGGCGGCCAAGCGGGCGGTTGAGCGCCTTCGCAAGCTGGCCCGGGAGGAGGGGCTTTCCACCCGCCGCCTGGCCGAGTTGGTGGAAAAGATCGAACTGCGCGCCCCCTTCAGCGGGTTGGAGTCATTGCTGCCGGTGTTTTTCAAAAACGCCGGGGACCTCTTCACCTATTTGCCTGAAGACGCCTGGTTCTACATCCTGGAGCCCGCCGAAGTGGACAACCGCCTCAAGGGCGAGGCCGAGGACATGGAGCGCCAGTTCGCCGAGGCACGGGAAGATGGCCGGGTGGTGCTCTCCCCGCCCATGCTGCGGCGCACTCCCGGCCAGATGGCCCAGCGCCTGGGCGAGCGGCCCCATCTGCTGTGCCGGGCCCTGGCCATGGGCCTGGAAGAGCCGGGCGAGGCCGCCCTGGTGCGCCTGAAGGCCGAGACCTTCCCCGGCCTGCACCAGGACCTCAAGCGCGGCGGCGAGGGCTCGGTCATCACTCGCTTCCTGGGCTGGGTGGGGGCGCAGCAGGAGCTGGGGCGCAGCGTCACCCTGGTGTGCCGTTCCCGCTCCCAGGTGGAGCGCCTGGCCGAACTGCTCACCGAGCGCGAGGTGGCGGTCAAGGTGGTGGGCGTGGTTTCCGAAACCTGGCCCGCCGGGCCGGGGGATACGGCCCTGTTCCTCATGGAAGGGGTGCTCACCGCCGGGCTGGCCCCGGCAGAGCTGCCGGTTTGCTTCATCACCGAGGACGAGGTATTTGGCGCGCCCAGGGTGGTGCGCCACAAAGCCCCACCGCGCCTCAGCGAGATGATGGCCGCCCTGGACGACATGGAGCCCGGCGACCTGGTGGTGCACATGGACCACGGGGTGGGGCGCTACGAGGGACTCACCACCGTGGCCGTGGGCGCGGCGGAGAGCGACTTTTTGCATCTGACCTTCGCGGGAGGCGACAAGCTCTATCTGCCCGCCGACCGCATGGGTCTCATCAGCAAGTATCGGGGCCCCGAGGACGCCAAACCCAAGCTGGATCGCCTAGGCGGGCGAGCCTGGCTCAGGGTAAAGGGCCGGGCCAAGAAGGCGGTGGAAGCCATCGCCCACGACCTGGTGGAGCTTTACGCCGCGCGCAGCGTGGCCAAGGGCACGTCCTTCACCCAGCCGGACAGCGGCTTCCGTGAGTTCGAGGCGGGCTTCCCCTGGGAGGAGACCCCGGACCAGGCCCGGGCCATCCAGGACGTGCTGGCCGATCTCTCTGCCCCCAAGCCCATGGACCGCCTGGTGTGCGGGGACGTGGGCTTCGGCAAGACCGAGGTGGCCCTGCGCGCCGCTTATCTGGTGGCCATGCAGGGGCGCCAGGTGGCCTTCCTGGTGCCCACCACGGTTCTGGCCGAGCAGCACTATCAGACCTTCGTGGAGCGCCTGGTGGACCAGCCCCTGGAGGTGGCCTCCTTGAGCCGCTTCAAAACCCCGTCTCAGCAGCGGGAGGTCTTGGCTGGGCTCAAAGCGGGCACCGTGGACATCGTCATCGGCACCCACCGTCTGCTCTCCAAGGACGTGGAGTTCAACGACCTGGGGCTGATGGTGGTGGACGAGGAGCAGCGCTTCGGGGTCAAGGACAAGGAGCGGCTCAAGAAAATGCGCCGCCTGGTGGACGTGCTCACTCTCACCGCCACCCCCATCCCCCGCACTTTGCAGATGAGCCTGTCGGGGTTGAGGGATCTGAGCGTCATCAACACCCCTCCGGCCGACCGCCAGTCCATCAAGACTTATGTGGCCGCCTTCACCCCCAAGGCCATGGCCCAGGCGGTGGAGCGGGAGATGGCCCGGGAAGGCCAGGTGTTCCTGGTGCACAACCGGGTGCAGGACATCGCCAAGATGGCCACCATGGTGCAGCGCCTGGTGCCCGGGGCGCGGGTGGGGATCGCCCACGGCCAGCTTCCCGAAAAGGAACTGGAGCGGGTGATGATGAGTTTCGTGCGCCGGGAGCTGGACGTGCTGGTGTGCACCACCATCATCGAGTCCGGCCTGGACATCCCCAGCGCCAACACCATCATCATCAACAACGCCGACAAATTCGGCCTGAGCCAGATCTACCAACTCCGGGGCAGGGTGGGGCGCTCGGGACGCCGCGCCTACGCCTATCTTTTCGTGCGCTCGGAGCAAAGCCTCAGCCGCCAGGCGGCCAAGCGGCTCAAGGCGCTCATGGACTTCACCCAACTGGGGGCCGGCTTCGCCATCGCCATGCACGATTTGCAGATTCGCGGGGCGGGCAACATGCTGGGCGAGGCCCAGAGCGGGGTGGCCGCCGAGGTGGGCTACGAATTGTATTTGCGCATGTTGGAAGAAGCCATCGCCCGGCTCAAGGGCGAGGCCCCGCCCGAGGGCCCCGAGCCAGAGCTCAAGCTGGGCCTGCCCGCCCACCTGCCCGAGAGCTACGTGCCCGATCCGGAGGTGCGCCTGAGCCTGTACCGCCGCCTCAGCGGGGTGCGCAAGCCCGAGCAGTTGGAGCAGGTGGTTTCGGAGATGAACGACCGCTTCGGGCCTCCCCCGGCGGCGGCGGGTAACCTTTTGGCCGGGGTGGAGCTCAAGGTGCTTTTGCGTCACATGCACTCCGACCGCCTGGACCTGTCCAGTGACGGCCTCATGGCCTATTTCACCCAAACCGAGGGCCTAAACCTGGACCGGCTGTTGGCCATGGCCCAGGAGCAGCCCAACAAAGTGCGGGTGTTCCCGGACGGCCGGGTCAAGCTGACCCTGGCCACGGACCGTCCGCCTTTGGAGCAGGCCAAGCAATTCTTGCAATACATCAGCCGCGGTGGTAACTAGAGCCGGTAACATGGCGGGATTAATAACATCCCAGCAGATGGCCGCCCGGCGGGCTCCCAGGGGTATACTTTGGGCCGTGGGGATTCTGCTGGCTCTGGTCTTGGCCGCCTGCTCATCCAGCGATCCCCAGGGCCCGCCCGCCGTGGCCAGGGTGGACGGCAAGCCGTTGACTCTGGCAGAATTCAATTCCAGGGCCGCCTTCATGGGGCTGGGTGGAGACCCCGCCCTGCTGGAGCCGGAGCTCAGGCGGGCGGTGGTGGAAGACCTGGTGGGCCGGGCACTGGTGTTGGCCGAGGCCGAGCGCCAGGGAGTGGTCCTGCTGCCCGAAGAGTTGGAGAAACGCGAGCAATACCTGCTCAGCCAACTGGAGCCGGAGGCTTTTCAGCACGACTTGGCCATTCACGGCATCAGTCAGGAGCAGTGGCGGGCCGAGTTGGCCGGTCAATTGCTAATGGAAAAAGCCTTGCGCCTGATTCTGCGCCCCAGAATCCGGGTGACGCCCGAGGAGATCGCCACTTATTACCGGGATCACCGCAGCGAGTTTCACCGCCCGGAGCAGATATTGGCCCAGCACGCGCTTTTGCCCAGCAAGCCCCTGGCCCAGAAGCTGGTGGACGAGGTGCAAAAAGGCATGGATATGAGCCAGGCCGCGGAGCATATGGGAGCCCCCCTGGCCGCGGGCGGCCAGCCCACCTGGCTGAGCCGGGGGCACATGCCTCCGGGCCTGGAGAAAAAGGTATTCGCCCTGAAGCCGGGCCAACTGGCCGGGCCCTTGCCCAGCCCCTATGGTTTTCACGTGGTGCGGGTGAAGGCCAAGCGCCCGGCGGTGGTGCTCAGCCTGACCCAGGCCGCCCCGGCGATACAAAAGAACTTGGTGGCTCAAAAGCAGGAGGCCCTGGCCATATCCCTGCTGGAGGAGCTGAAGGCCAAATCCGATATAATCTATGACCAGCAGTTCCTGGAAAAAGGCCGGCTGGCCCCTGCAAGGAGTAAATAATGCCGCAGCGTTTCGTGTGTTGCTTCCTCTTGGCGGTTATTTTGGCGCTTCCCATGGGGTGGGTCCATGCCGAGGAAGTGGTGGTCAACCGGGTGGTGGCCATCGTTGACGACGAGGTGGTCACATCCTTGGACCTTGACCGGGCCATCCGCCGCCTGAAGATGGACTTGGCCCGCATGGAGGCCATGCAGCGCGGCGGCGGGGTTCCACCGGCCCAGATTAAGCGCATGGCCCTGGAGCGGATGGTCGACGAAAAGATCTTCGCCAAGGAAGCCAAGAAGGCCGGGTTGTCGGTCAGCGACGAGGAGCTTGACCACTACATCAACCGCATCAAGCAGTCCAACAAGCTCAGCGACGAGGACTTTGTGGCCAGCCTGAGCCGCCAGGGCATGACCCTCAAGGAGTACCGCGACGACCTGCGCCGGGACATCCTCAAGCAGCGCCTGATCAATCAAGAAGTGAGAAAGAACGTGGTTATCAGCGATGCCGAGGTGGAGCAGTACTACAAAGCGCACTACGACCAGTTCCAGAACATGGACGAGGTCAACATGATGGCCATCTTTTTGAAGGTGGACCCTCAAGCCGGCCTGACCGCCGAAAACGCGGTGCGCCAACAAGCCGAGAATATCCTGCAAAATATCAAGGGCGGCGGTGACTTCTCCAAGCTGGCCCAGCAATACTCCCAAGGACCGGGAGCGGAGCGGGGCGGCCGGCTGGGGCCGGTGAAAGCCGACGACCTTTTGCCCAGCATGCGCCAGGCCCTGGGCGAGCTGAAGCCAGGTCAGGTAAGCGAAGTATTACAAATCCCTCAAGGATTTGTTATCATGAAACTAATCGACCGAAGCGGGAGCAAGGAGCTGGCCCTGGCAGAGGTTAAAGAGCAAATCAGAGACAAGCTAGCTCAACAAAAGACCGAAACGCGCTTCAAGGAATGGATGAAGCAACTGCGTTCGGAAAACTACGTCAAGATCATCGACTAAACCGAGGCAAGGCCAAGTTAGGCGATCGCCTGAGATAGTTGAGCCCAACTCGACAAGCCCGGCGGGGGAAAATGCGAAAAAAAGCTGGACTGGTGTTGGCCCTGATCGGATTTGTGTTCCTGGGCCTCACTGTGCCCATTTTTGGCTTCGTGGTGGACCAAGCCTGGAGTCAGGGCAATATGATGGCCAGTGTCTCTTTTGTTTTTTTGGTTGGCATCACCGGAGTGGTGCTCATGCTGGTGGGGTGGAGCCTTATCAGGCGCAAGTAAAATTTGTTTGGGGGCCTTTCGCAGCGTTTGGCCTGCGTTTTGCAAATACATGAAGCTAGGATGCGCGCCCGAGTGCGTCACTTTCCCTAGAGGGGCAGGCAGGGAGGGTGATAAACAAAGGCGCGCTCCTTTTTTTATTGTATATGTCAAAAATGACATATCTCTATATTTCAAGTGGTTCAGTGATTTTAATACATTGGCCGCAGGTGTTTTACATGGCGCAACTTGCAAATAAAGATGGTAGCCGAAGTTTTTGGAAACCAAGCACACCAAAAGGTATAAGGTAATATAGCCCGATTTAAATCGGGCTATATTACCTTAAAGTGAAGATCGATGGACTTTAGGTAATAAATGCCCGAAATATTGCCGATAGGTGGTATTGGGAAATTATGGTAGTAATTTGTATACGTTGCCTAACAGTTTGTCTAGCCCTTCCATTTTATCCATAAATTCGGAAGCGCCGGCCTGTTTGCACAAAACCGGCATGCGCGGGTCGCCGTGGGCGCTGATCACCAAAACCGGCGGGTGAGGGTGATCCGAACCCATCTCGCCCAGTTCGCAGCAAAGGTCCAGGCCGTTGCCGTCGGGCAGGCGCACGTCCAGGATGACCAAGTCGGGCTGGCGTTTGGTTCTCTGCCACCAGGTGCGGGCCTGTCCCCGGCTGCGGCACAACACCACTTCCATGCCTTCGCCGCCCAAGACGTCTCCATACAATGCGGCGATGTCCTTGTCGTCTTCCACCAGAAGTATCAAAGGGCGTTTCAAGTAGCTGCCTCCAAGGTGACGGTAAAGGTGGTTCCCACGCCCGGTTCACTCTCCACCCTTATGTCTCCATTGTGCAGCTTTACTATCTCTTGCACCAAGCTCAATCCGATGCCCAGCCCCTCTAAACGGCCGGTGCCGCTCAGATCGGCCCGGTAGAAGCGGTTGAAGATGACCGCCATGTGCTCCCGGTCAATGCCCACCCCCGAGTCGGCCACCTTGAGCACCACGTTTTTGGCGTCGCCGCGCAGGTCCAGGCGAACCTCGCCGTTCTCCTTGTTGTACTTCAACGCGTTGACCAGCAGATTGTCCACCAGTTGCACCAGCTTGCCGTGGTTGCCCATCACCCGGACCGCTTGCCCCGGCAGGCGGCTCACATCCAGCGTGACCCTTCGCTCGGCGGCGGCGGCCTGGAGATTTTCGGCCGAGGTGCGCACCAGAGAGGCCAGGTCCACCGGCTCCAGGGAGTACTGCTCCTTGGAATGGCTCAGGCGGGCCAGGTCCAACAGGTTGTTGATTTGGGTCTCCAGTTTGCTCAGGTTGCGCCAACAGATCTCCAGGTAGTTTTGGCCCTGGTCGCCCGAGGCCTTGCCCTGGCGCAGCAGCTGCAAAAATCCCTTCAGGGAGACCAGGGGGGTCTTGAGCTCGTGGCTCAGGGTGGTGAGGAATTCGTCCTTCAGCTCTTCCACGCTTTTTATCTCCTCCAGGGCCTTTTCCAGGGCCGTGGACTTTTGCAGCAACTCGCTGTACAGGGCGTCGCGCAGGGTCACGTCGCGCAAAATTGCACCCAGAACCCACGGCTGGCCCCCTGGGCCACCTTCCAGGGAAATGCTGGCCTCCACCCTGATGATACCGCCGGGCCCTCTGATTTGTCCGGTTATCAACTCGCCGCCCTCGCTGAGCGCCCGGTCCCAGCCCTTGTCCAGCTTTACGAAGCGCTCCACCGGCTGCCCCAGCACCTCGTCCTTGAGCAGGCCCAGGGTGCGGCAAAAGGCGGTGTTGGCGTCCAGGATGCGTTGACCGGCCGGGGCCAGGGAAAGGAACATGTCCGGCGCGGCGTCGAAAAAGCGGCGGTAAAGGTTCAGGTAGTCCAGTAGGGCCTCGTGCATCACCTGGATGGCCAGTGAAAGCCGCCCCATGTCCTGCAAACCCTGGGGGGCGTCCGGCAGGGGAGAGGGCTCGCCCAGGGCCATGGAGTGGCAGGCCTCCACCATGACGTCTATCTGCTTGTCCAGGCGGCGGCGCAGGATTATCCAACCCACCAGGGTGCCCATGACCGCGGCTAGGCCCAACCCCCGAAGGAACAGGGTCCAGCCCAACCATTGCCGCCAGGTGAGGTCCTGGGGAGAGCGCTGCCAGGCCAGCAGATCCAGGTACCCGCCCACGAAGGCCCAGGCCAGACAGATCACGGCCACCGCAACGATAAGCCAGGCCCAAAATTTGGAAATGTTGTTTGTGTGCATAAGTTGGCCCCACCTTAGCGCCGCCGGGCGGAAGGTGTCAACGCGCCGCCACCTTGTTTGCTGTTGTTTTGTCGCGGCCTAGGTCATGATATATTTTAGCTACAACCGGAGAGATTGGTAATGCACGTTCTGTTTCTGGCTCCAGAGGTTTGGCCCTTCAAACGCGTAGGGGGCCTGGCCGAGGTCGCCCACGATCTCCCCCGCGCCCTGGCCGCCTTGGGGCACACCGTGGGAGTGGTTACGCCCAAGCCCCGTTTGCGCCCGGAACTGGAGCAAGACCTTGAGCGCCTGGATGTGGTGCTGGAGGTTCCGGTTTCCTGGAAACGCCACATGGCCGAAGTATACCGGCACCGGGATGCCTCCGGGGTAGAGGTGTACCTCATCGGCCACGAGCACCTGTTTGACCGCGAGGGGCTCTACGGCAACGCCTACGGCGATTATGAGGACAACGCCGAGCGCTTCATCTTCTACGCCCGCTCCTGCCTGGAACTGGCCCGCGCCATGGGATGGCGGGTGGACGTGTTCCACGCCAACGACTGGACCACCGGTCTGGTGCCGGTGTATTTGCGCACCCTCTACGCCGAGGATCCCCAACTTAAAACCAGCGCCTCGCTGATGACCGTGCACAACCTGGGCAACCAGGGCCAGTTCTGGCACTACGACATGCCGCTCACCGGTCTGGGGTGGGAGTACTTCACCCCAGAGGCCCTTGAATTCTACGGGCAGATAAATTTCCTGAAGGGCGGTTTGGTGTTCGCGGACATGATCTCCACCGTGTCCCACACCTATTCCCAAGAGATTCTCACCCCCGAGTTGGGGCACGGCCTGGAGGGGGTGCTCAGGGCCCGGTGCGACCGCCTGACCGCCGTGGTCAACGGCATCGACTACGAGCTGTGGAACCCGGCCACCGACGGCCGCTTGGCGGCCAATTACAGCCCGGACAACGTGGCCCCCAAGGCCCTATGCCGCAAGGCCCTCATGGAGCTTTACGGCCTGAACGACGACGGGGGGCGGCCCCTGGTGGCCGTGGTGGGCCGCCTGGAAGACCGCAAGGGCCTGGACCTGATCACCGCGTCCATGGAGCGCTTTTTTGAGATGGGGCTAAACCTGGTGGTCATGGGCTACGGCGAGGACCACTACCACGTGGCCCTGAATGAACTGGCTCAGCGCTATCCCGGCCGGCTGGGCGTGACCATAGGCTTTGACATAGACCTGGCCCACCGCATCATGGCCGGGGTGGACATACTCCTGGTGCCCAGCCGCTACGAGCCCTGCGGCATCCACCAGATGCAGGCCCTGCGCTACGGCGCGGTGCCGGTGGTGCGCGACACCGGCGGCTTGGCCGACACGGTGGTGGACCACCAGCCGGAAGGCGATGGCACCGGCTTCAAGTTCGGGCCCTTCACCATAGAGGCCATGCTTGAGTCCCTGATTCGGGCCAAGGAGGTCTACGCCCAGCCCGCGCAATGGCAAGGCTTGATGCAACGGGGCATGGCCCAGGACTTCTCCTGGCAGGCGGCGGCGCCACGCTACGTTCAGATATATCAAAAGGCCCTGGATTTGGCGGGCCAGAGGCAGAGGGCCTAAGCCATGGATCATGGGCAACGCTTCGATGTCCTGGCTCATGTGGTGGAGATCGCCAATGCCTCGGTGGAGGTGCATGAGCGCCTGGACAGCATCTTGGGCACCATCAACAAGCACCTGGGCTCGCGCCTGGCGGTGCTGTTTCTACAGGAAACCGCCAAGAGCCAACTGACCCAGGCCAACGTATGGCCCCGCCAGCCGCGGGGCGGCAATCCCCTGGAAGTGGCCTTTGGCCAGGGCCAGGTGGGGCGGGCGGCCCGTGACCGGGAGCCTCAGTTGGTGCAGGTGAAACTGCCCAGCGACGACCCGGCCCTGGACGCGTTGTGCCAGGAGGGCGAGTTGGCCGCCTTGTTCCCGGTGATGGACGACAACCGGCTCTACGCCGTGCTGCTTTTGGTCTTCGAGCCGGGGCGCACCATGGACACCGACGAGGTGCTCCTTTTGCAGATGGTCTCCCGGGAGATGGCCGGCGCCATCCGCAACCATCGCCTCTATTTCGAGGCCAAGCGGCGCATCACCGAACTCAACGTGATCAGCGAGCTGGGCCGGGCGGCGGTGTCCACCATCGAGTTGGACGAGCTTCTGGACACGGTGGCGGGCATGGTGGCCAAGCTGTTGGGAGCCAAGGGCGGCAAGGTGTGCATCAACGCCCCCACCAACGACCCTCCCCGCTTGCAGGCATTGTTCGGACAGGTGCCCCCGGAGTGCTCGAACATCTCGGCCTGCCTGGGCGAGTGCCAGCTCTACGACCCGGACGACGGGGCTCACCAGGAGGGCGGCGGACAGGCCAAGGGCATGTGCGTGCCGCTGAGCTTCAAGGGCAACTACCACGGGCACCTGTGCGTGTTCGAAAAGATGGTGTTGGACAAGGACGCGGTGCCCCGCTTCAACGTGGAGGACCACAACCTTCTGCTCACCATGGCCTCCATGATCTCCTCGGCCATGGAAAACGCCCTTGTCTTTCAGCGCATCGAGGTGTTGGCGCAGCGCAACGAGGAGATGGTGGGCTCCCTGGCCACCCTCTACGAGATCAGCACCGTGCTCATGACCACCATGGACTTCGAGGCCACGGTGCTCATCGTCATGGACGCGGTGATCCATCCCGCCGGTCTGGACCACGACCGGGTGGTGCTGTTTTTGCTGGACGAGGACGAGCAGGTGATGCGGCCCATCGCCAACATGGGCAAGGATCCCGACAACCAGATGCACATGGAACTGACCCAGAGCTTGAGCGAGCTCCGGGACCAGCGGCCCCACCGGCCCCTGCTCACCGACCTGCGCCTGGCCAACCTGGAGGTGCCTTTCGACACCGGGAACGGCCAAACTTCGCTGTACATGAACAACGGGGCCAGCGTGGTAGTGGAGGACCCCCAGAACGACCCCAGGGTCGATCCCAATCTGGTGGAGGTCCTGAGCCTGAAAGAGCCCTTCGTGGCCGTGCCCATGTTCGCCAAGGGCAAGGTGGTGGGGGCCATACTGGTGAACAATTACCTGAGCCGCCGCCCCTTTGGCGAGCGCGACCTCAAGCTTCTGGGCATGCTGGCCAGCCTGGCCGGTTTGGCCCTGGAGACGGCGCGGCTCTACCACAACCTGGAAAGCGCCAACAAGGAGCTGGCCCAGATGCGCAACCGCCTGTTGGAGGCGGACAAGCTGGCCGCCTTGGGCGAGATCGCCGCCGGGGTGGCTCATGAGATCAGGAACCCCCTGGTCTCCATAGGCGGCTTCACCCGGCGCATCCGCAAGAAGGTGGGCGACGACTCGCCCATCACCGCCTATCTGGACGTGATCATCGAGGAGGTGTCGCGCCTGGAGCGCACCCTCAACGAGATGCTGGACTTTTCCTCGGACGCCCGGGGGCACTTCGAGGAGCACGACCTCAACCAGATCATCGAGCAGTCCCTGGAGCTGTTGGAGCGCGAGCTGGTGGAGAACAACGTAGAGGTGCGGCGCGAGTTGGGCAAGGGCCTGCCTCCGGTGTACTGCGACGACCGCCAAATAAAGCACGTTTTCCTCAACCTGGTGCTAAACGCCGTCCAGGCCATGGGGCCCAACCACGGGCGGCTGACCATGCGCACCTTCAGCGTGATGCGCGAGGGCAAGCAGTTCGTGGCCGGCGAGGTGAGCGACACCGGCGGCGGCATCCCCATGGAAGTGGTGCACAACATCTTCAACCCCTTCTTCACCACCAAGGACGCGGGCTCGGGTCTGGGCCTGTCCATCGTGCACAAGATCGTCACCCGGCACTTCGGCCAGGTGGAGGTGCACAACCGGGGCGACGAGGGAGCCTCCTTCCTGGTGACCCTGCCCGCCGCCGAAGAGGGCCGGGCCTATCTGAAGTAAGAGGGGAGGGGAGCCATGGCCGCCGAGGTGGTGAGCCTGGATCAGGTGAGGCGCGACAAACAGGCCAGGGCCGCCTTTGGCCGCTGGGAGCGCCGCCTGGGCCACCGGCCCGACGCCGCCGCGGCCCTGCCCGACCTACCAGACGCCGCCCTGCACCAGTTGGCCGAGCTGGGCCAGCAGGCCACCCTGGCCATCTACGACGTGGTGCTGGGGGTGCGGGGCCTGGGGCCGGGGGAGCGCTACCCCGACCTGGAGGCCCGCCAAAAGCTGGAGGCCTTGGATGTGTTCCTGTTCCTGGCCGATCAGGTGCGCTTCGAGGTGATGGTGCGCTTGGGCTGGCTGGACCCCGGCCCGGTGCGCGAGGCGGGCATCCTGGAAATGGCCAAGAACTACCGCCGGTTTCAGGCCGAGGCGGGCCGAGCGCCCCTGCGCCTGACCAAGGTCTATCCCTCCTACCAGCAGGTGGAGCGGCGCATGGGCCTGGAGCCCGAGGCGGTGGTGCGCTCGGTGATCCCCCAGGCCCTTGCCGCCTTCAAGGCCGGATTGGCCTGAACCGGTCTTTTATCCACTCCCTGGAACCTGCGGGCCCATTTTCTTGACACTAAATTATGATGGTGCTATTCATCATGAGCACCCGCATGAACAGCGCGCAGCCCCGGGGCTGGGCGCTTCGGCTGATTTTAGGATGATAAGGAGAACACCGGTATGCCCGCCACACCGTTCCTGGAGGTTAGTGAGGCCATCGCCCTTATGGGCGGCGAGACCCTGTACCAGTGCATGCAGTGCGGCCTGTGCTCGGGGCTCTGCCCCTGGCCCTCGGTGGACAGCCCCTTCCGCACCCGCCAGCTCATCAAGATGGGCCAACTGGGCCTGGAGGGCTTCGAGTCCGACGATATTCTTTACGCCTGCACCACCTGCAAGCTTTGCGTGAACAACTGTCCCCGCGAGGTGGCCATCATCGACGTGATCCGGGCCATGCGGGCCATGATCGCCGAGAGCGGCGCCGCCCCCAAGAGCCTGGGAGCCATCATGGGCTCCATCCACTCCAAGGGCAACCCCTGGTCCGAGGAGCGTGACAAGCGCGAGAAGTGGACCGAGGGCCTGGAGGTGCCGCGCTTCGACGGCAGCCAGGAGTATTTCCTGAGCGTCTGTTGCACCTCGGCCTATGACCCCCGCTCCCAGCAGATCGCCAAGGCCCTGGTAAAGGTGCTGAACGCGTCGGGCGTGAGCTACGGCATCATCGGCAACGAGGAAAGCTGCTGCGGCGAGGCCCTGCGCAAGATGGGCGACGAAGAGCAGTTCACCGGCCTGGCCGAGAAGAATATCAAGCTGTTCAACGACAAGGGCGTCAAGAAGATCCTCACCACCAGCCCCCACTGCTTCACCACCTTCACCCAGGAATACCCCGAGTTCGGCGGCGAGTTCGAGGTGGTGCACTACACCCAACTGCTCAAGCAGCTGTTGGACGAGGGCAAGCTGAGCCTGGGCGGCTACGGCAAGAAGGTGATCTACCACGACCCCTGCTACCTGGGCCGTCACAGCCAGGTGTTCGACGAGCCTCGCGACCTGTTGACCGCCAGTGGAGCCGAGGTTATCGAGTTCGGCCGCAACAAGGGCATGGCCGTATGTTGCGGCGGCGGCGGCGGACGCCTGTGGATGGAAGCCGAGCCCGAGCAGCGCTTCAGCACCCACAAGATCCGCGAGGCGGCTGAAAAGGGCGCCGAGGTGCTGGCCACCTGCTGCCCCTACTGCATCAACATGTTCGTGGACAGCGCCAAGACCGAGAACGTGGACGACAAGCTCGAGGTCAAGGACCTGGCCGAGATCATCGCCGAGCAGCTCTAATCCGGTACTTTGAAATACTCAAGCCCCTGGGCCCAATGGGTCTGGGGGCTTTTTTTGCTCCCGTGACTGGCATAGAATGTACGGAAATTAAATTTGGAGGCGGGGACCATGAAAAAGTTGTTGGTGATTGGTTTGAGCTTGGGGATGCTTTTGGCCGCAACTCTGGCCCAGGCCGGCGAGAGCCAGGGGGAGAAGCTGGTGCGCGACCTGTGGGCCCTGTTCGCTGCCAAGGACCTGGCCAAGGTCGAAGCCATGACCAGCCCGGCCTTTCAGTCGGTGCGCTCCATCGGTGCCTGTGACAAGGCCCAGCAGATGAAGCTGACCGCGGGCCTTGACCTGGGGCCCTACACCCTGAGCGACTTCAAGGTGACCGAGCAGGGTCCGGTGATCGTGGCCACCTACACGGTCAGCGTGGCCGAGACCATCAACGGCCAGCGGCTGGACAAAAAGCCTGCCCCGCGCATGAGCATATTCATCAAGACCGAGCAGGGGTGGAAGTGGCTGGCCCACGCCAACCTGAAGCCGGTGAAGTAAGGAAAACCATGCGGCGTCTCTTTTGCCTGCTTGCGGCCCTGTGCCTGCTGACCAGCGCCACCGCCTGGGCCGAGCCTCAGGCGGACGGCGAAAAGTTGGTGCGGGATCTGTGGGCCTCCTCGGCCACCAAGCAGTGGGCCCAACAGGCGGGGATGATCTCCCCGGCCTTTCAGTCGGTGTATCCCTCCGGGGCGCGCAACAAGGCCCAGGAAATGGCCAGTTTGGATGAGGTCACCTTCACCAAGTTCGAGCTGAGCGGTTTCCGCACCACCCAGCAGGGGCCGGTGGCCGTGGTCACCTATCTGGCCAAGGTGGAGGAGATGAAGGGCGCCCTGCGGGTGGACGGAAAGACTTCGCCGCGCATGAGCGTGTTCATCCACACCAACAAGGGCTGGCAGTGGCTGGCCCACGCCAGCATCCCCGCGCCGTAGGGCAGGGGACAGACGGTTCGCGCCCCCGGGTCCGCCAGGACTCGGGGGTTTGTTTTTTAGGGAGCTATCCCTCCGAGGCCTTGAGGTCGCGCAGCAGGCGGTCGAAAGCCTGTTTGTAAGAGTCGTGGTCTTTCCAGTCGGTGAAATCGCCTATGTGGCGGGTGCGGCGAATGTCGGCGGCCCAGGCCTTGTCGGTGTCCATTACCGCGTCGTCCAGGCGAATAGGGAACAGAACCGTCTTGCCGGGGTTCTTGCGCTCCTTTTCAAAGGCGGTCTCCACTTCCTTTTCCACCCAATCGCTTTGAATGGATTTTTCAGTGAGGATGAGCAAAAGCTTGTCGTGAATGCGGATTGAGTGGTCAATGCTGTCCCTGATACGGTCGCCGATCTTTAGGTCCTCGGGCGCAAACCAGACACGGACTTTGTTGCCTTGCAGGTCCGCGTGCAGTCTGCGGGCGAAGTCGTCGTCCTGAGACGAATAGCTTATGAAGCAGGAATAAAACTGGAAAGGTTGGGAAGTAAGGGAAGGAATGAGCTTGATGAAATCTTCCGGTACACCGCATCCGCGCAGGAACGCTTCAGGGATTTTGCCTTTGGATTGGTAGAGGGTATCTATGCCCAGAGAGGAAGGGCCCATATGATGAACCGAATCCAGGCCTAGGGTTTCACTCAAATCGTTGGCTGCGAATGTGGTATGCCCAACAAAGGCTCTTGAGAGGTTCGCTCCTGCGAAATCAGTTTGCCTAAAATCTACACCTACTAAATAGGAACCTTTTAGATTGGCACAGTAAAAATCTGCACCTCCTAAAATGGAGGCACCTAGGTCTGCTCCAGTAAGATCTGATTCGGCGAAAAATGCCATCCTTAGATCAGAATTTGTGAAAGATGCTTCCTTTAAGTTAACGCGAGTAAAATCCACACCTGCCAAATTACAATTTTCTTGCCGTATTCCCTGGAGGTCGAGGTGTTCTCCCCAATTGCTATGCCTCCATCTATTCCAAACCTTCACTCCTTGTTTGAATATTCTCAAATGCTCCTGATTAGCCACGACTCCCCCCTCTTTCCTTACCAACTCTTTTCTTTCCCCACGCCGCCAAGCAAACGTCACGCCCATAATAACCCAACCCCGCCCCAACCGACTATCCTTGACACCGCCCCCCGCTCCCCTTACTTATTACCTAACGACCAACTCAGCCGAGGAGAGAACGTGACCGCGCTTCCCGCCCTGGACCCCACCCTGACCTTTGAGCAAGGCCCCATCCGCCCGCCCAGCGAGGCCCAGAGCCTGCTCCTGCGCTTCACCCGCAACTGCCCTTGGAACAAGTGCAAGTTCTGTCCGGTGTACAAGCGCCGCACCTTCAGCCGCCGCTCCATCGAAGAGATCAAGGCCGACATCGACACGGCGGCGGAGATGCGCCGGGAGATCGTGGAGCTTTCCCGGGCCATGGGCCATGGCGGCGACTTCAGCGCGGACGTGGTGAACCGGGTGTTCTCCACCCCCACGGTCAGCGAAGCCTTCCGCAACGTGGCCGCCTGGCTCTACTACGGCACGGGCAACGTGTTCCTGCAGGACGCCAACAACCTGGTGATGAAACCAGCGGTGCTCACCGAGGCTTTGCACTATTTGCGCGAAAAGCTGCCCGAGGCCAAGCGGGTCACCACCTACGCGCGCTCCTCCACCGCCGCCCAGCGCACCGTGGAAGAGCTGACCATGATCCGGAAGGCGGGCTTGGACCGGGTGCACATCGGCCTGGAGACCGGATACGACCCGCTGCTCAAGTTCATGAACAAAGGCGTGACCGCGGCCAAGCAGATAAAGGGCGGGCAGAATATCAAGGCCGCGGGCATGGAGCTGAGCGAGTACGTGATGCCCGGCCTGGGTGGCCGGCGCTGGTGGCGCGAGCACGCCAAGGCCACCGCCGAGGTGCTAAACCAGATCAACCCGGACTTCATACGCCTGCGCACCCTTCGAGTGCCCGAACGCATCGAGCTGCACAAAGACCTGTTGGCGGGCGACTTCGTCAAGCGCAGCGACGACGAGACCGTGGAGGAGATTCGCCTGTTCATCGCCACCCTGGACGGCATCACTTCCACCATCACCAGCGACCACATCATGAACCTCATCGAGACGGTGGGCGGCAAGCTTCCCGAGGACAAGCCCAAGATGCTGGCCATCATGGACAAGTACCTGGCCTTGCCGGATCATGAGCGCCTGCTTTATCGCATGTGCCGCCGTATGGGCCGCTGCCGCGAGCCTCGGGACATCGACCGCCTGGGCCTCAGGGGCGACCTGGAGGCCAACCTGGCGAAGATAGAAGCGTCGGGGCAGGACGCGGACGATCTGCTGAACGAGCTGGCCGATTCGATGGTGTAGCGGCACAGCCTGGAAGCCGGGGCTTTGTTGGCCAAGCTTTTTACTAAGCCATGGCCCCCGCGCCTCCGGCGTGGTAAACCTCGGCTATGCCTGAGATTAATTTAGAGCGCCGCATCAAACGACATGCCTGGGCCCCGGAACACCGCTTTTTCGCGGTGACCGCCCCGGGGTTGGAGCCCCTTTGCGCGGGCGAACTGGCCGCCCTGGGGGCCCTGGACATCCAGCCCGAGCCGGGCGGGGTGAACTTCGTTGCCAAGCTGGAGACGGCCATCAAGGCCAACCTGTGGCTGGCCACTGCCGGGCGGGTGTGGCTGCGGCTCAAGGACTTCCGGGTGCGCCTTTGGGAAGACCTGCTGCGTCAGGCCGATTCGGTGCCATGGGAGGTGTTCATCACCCCCGGCGCCCCGCTGAACATCCAGGTGAGCCTCAGCGGCAGCAACCTGAAGCACACCGGGCGCATCGCCGAGGTGGTGGGCCAGGCGGCGGCCAACCGCTTGCGGGAGATAGGCCTGGCCGCGCCGGTGCCCGCCGAGCCCGGCGACGAGACCGCCCAGCGCCTGCAAATTCGCGGCAGTGACCGACGCGCCACCATCAGCCTGGACATGAGCGGAGCGCACCTGCACAAGCGCGGCTGGCGGGCCCAGGGCGGGGCCGCCCCCCTGCGCGAGGACCTGGCCGCCGCGCTGCTGTTGCACTGCGGCTATGATGGTTCCATGTCCCTGCTGGACCCCATGTGCGGCAGCGGCACCTTGGTCATCGAGGCGGCGGCCATGGCCCGGCACCTGCCGCCCGGCCTGGGACGCGCGTTTGCCTTTGAGCAATGGCCCTGCCACCGCGAGGCGGCCTGGAACTATCTGAAGCGCCAGGCCGTGGAGCAGGCCTTACCCGCGCCGCCTGCACCCATCACGGGCCGGGACAGCAATGGCGAGGCGGTGGACTTGGCCCGGGGCAATGCCGAGCTGGCCGGAGTGGGGCAGGGGCTTGTCTTGGAGACGGCCGAATTTTTCGCGGCCGAGCCGCCCGCCGGTTCGGGGCTGGTGGTGATGAACCCGCCCTATGGCAAGCGCCTGGGCAGTGTGCGCCAGGCCCAGGACTTGGCCCGTCGCTTGGGCGAGCGCCTGGCCCAGGCCTATCCCGGCTGGCGCTGCGGGGTGGTGCTCTATCTGCAGGAGTGGGTCGAGCTGCTGGGGCTGGAGAACCCGTCCCTCATCACCGCGCCCTTTGGCGGCCTCCACGTCACCCTGCTCTCAGGCACCGTCCGGCAAAAGTAAATTCTCGCGGAACAATTTCCCAGAATTAAAGGACGCTCCTGCGGCACAGCCAGGGGCGACTAGGCAAGGCGTCGGGCTAGCGAGGCCCGCAGGCGTATTGATCCATACGCCGAGGAGGCGAGCGACGCCCGCAACGCAGTCTAGGCGCGCCTGGCGAAGCCGCCTAATTACATGTTCCAGCCGCCCGATACTTCCCAGGCGGCTCCGGTAACGAAGCTGGCCTCGCTGCTGGCCAAAAAGGCGATCACGTTGGCGATCTCGCCGGGCTGGGCCATGCGCCGCATAGGGGTCTCGGCCAAGAGCTTGGCCTTTATCTTCTCAGACATCAGGGCACGGATGGCCGGGGTGTCGGTGAGCCCGGGCAACACGCAGTTTACCCGCACCCCCTGGTGGGCCATTTCCCGGGCGGCCGATTTGGTCAGCCCCACCATGCCCGCCTTGGCCGCGCTGTAGGCCGCCTCGCCCTGGCCGCCGATCTTGGCGTAAATGCTGGAGACGTTGACTATGGCGCCCTGGCCCGCCTGGGCGAACACGGGAAGCACGGTCTGCATGCCCAGCAGGCAGGAGGTCAGATGAACCTCCAGCACCGCCTCGAAGTCGTCCAGACCCAGGCCGGCCACCCCGCCGGGTCGGTCGAAGCCGGCGTTGTTCACCAGCACGGTGAGCGGCCCGTAGCGGCGCACCGCCTCCTCCACCACGGCCTGCCAGTCATCGGCCCGGCGTACGTCCATGGCCAGGGCCATGGCCCGGCCTCCGGCCCCCTCGATGGCCAAGGCCCCGGCCTCGGCGGTGGGCAGGTCCTGATCGGCCAAAACCACCGCCGCGCCCAGGTTGCCCATCTTTTCGGCCACGGCCAGGCCGATGCCCCGGCCCGCTCCGGTGATCAAGGCCACTTCGCCCGTGAAATCCATGCGCTTCTCCCTGTAAGAGACCGGTAGACGCCAAGCGTGTTCGCCTGCTCCTGGGATAGCCTTTTTGCGCTCCCAGGTCAATGCCAACAATGCTGACGGGGCTTGACCGGCGCGCCCGGCGATGATAACTAAGAGTCAAAGCCATGTGGTGTGGCGCCCTGAAAAGGGCATGGGAAGCCGGTGCGAATCCGGCGCGGACCCGCCGCTGTGAGTGGGGACCAAACCCGCATAAAGCCACTGGCCCAGCCTCCCAGGGAGACGCGGGCCGGGAAGGCGCGGGGAGTAGGACGATCCACGAGCCAGAAGACCGGCCACACCATGAACGCCCCGGTCGTGGGAGATGGTAAATCCCCGATCCCGTAATGCATGCGGGATGGGGCTTTTTTGTGGAGCACGGTTGTTGCTCCCCATCTCTCTGGAGGACCGGACATGGAAAACACCCTGCTGGCGGCCCAGGCGGGCCGGACCACCCCTGTCATGGAAACCATCGCGGCCCAAGAGGGCCTTAGCGCCGAGGCGGTGCGCCAAGAGATCGCCTTGGGCCGTCTGGTGGTGCCCCAAAACCCCAACCATGAATGCCGGGTCGTGGGCATCGGCCGGGGCATGCGCACCAAGATCAACGCCTCCATCGGCACCAGCACCGACCTGGCCGACGTGGACGAGGAGGTGGCCAAGGCCCTGGCCGCCCAGGAGGCGGGCGCGGACACCCTGATGGAGCTGTCGGTGGGCGGCGATTTGGACCTGGTGCGCCGCGAGGTCTTGGCCGCGGTGGACCTGCCGGTGGGCAACGTGCCCCTGTACCAGGCCTTCAGCGAGGCGGCCAAGCGCCACGGCGACCCCAACAAGCTGGACCCGGAGGAGCTTTTCGAGCTGATCGAGCGCCAGTGCGCCGACGGCATCTCCTTCATGGCCATCCATTGCGGCATCAATCTTTTCACCCTGGAGCGCCTGCAGCGCCAGGGCTACCGCTACGGCGGCCTGGTGAGCAAGGGCGGGGCATCCATGGTGGCCTGGATGCAGGCCAATAAGCGCGAGAACCCCCTTTACGAGCAGTTCGACCGGGTGGCGGGCATCCTCAAGAAGTACGACGCGGTGCTCAGCCTAGGCAACGGCTTCCGGGCCGGTTCCATCGCCGACTCCAGCGATCGGGTCATGGTGCAGGAGCTTCTGATCAACTGCGAGCTGGCCGAGTTGGGCCGGGACATGGGTTGCCAGATGATGGTGGAGGGGCCGGGCCACGTGCCTTTGGACGAGGTGGAGGCCAACATCATCCTGGAAAAGCGCATGAGCGGCGGCTCGCCCTATTACATGCTGGGGCCATTGCCCACCGACTTGGGGGCGGGCTACGACCACGTGGTGGCGGCCATCGGCGCGGCCCAGTCGGCCCGCTACGGCGCGGACCTGATCTGCTACATCACCCCGGCCGAGCACCTGGCCCTGCCCAACCTGAACGACGTGGTTGAGGGGGTCAAGGTGGCCCGCCTGGCCGCTCACATCGGTGACCTGGCCAAGTACCCCGAGCGCCGTGACCGCGACATGGCCATGAGCAAAGCCCGCCGCGACCTGGACTGGGAGGCCCAGTTCAAGCTGGCCCTGTTCCCGGATGACGCCCGGCGCATCCGCGGTGAGCGCTCGCCCAGCAACAGCCACGTGTGCACCATGTGCGGCGAGTTCTGCGCCAACAAGGGGGCCAACCAGGCCCTGGGGCACATGCTGGCCGACAGCCGCAAGCGCTAAGTATTCCCGCGGTTGAGCCAAGCCCCCGCGCCTCGCCTTGACAGGCGGGGCCGGGGGTTCTAATATTGCATAACTACGCGGCATTTCAGCCCATCACCGCTGGGAGGGCTTATGGCCGTACACGGGAATGACGAGCGAGGGCAAGACCTGTTCGATCTGGTGCAGCGCGAGTTCACAAGGCGCGGCCTGTTGGGCAGGGTGATTCGGGTGCAGGTATACGGGCGCACCTACAGCGCGCGTTGCGACGCGGAGTGCTTCAGCCTGTACCGTATCAACGAACGCCCCCACGTGCCGCCGGGAATGCCTGGTTGGACCGTGTGCCGGGTGGCCCGGGCCGAATGTTTCAGCCTGGACCTCAGCGAGGAGGCCTGCCCCGAGCCCTCCTCGGCGCAAGCGATGGAGGAGGCCCGAGCCTGGGTGGAGCGCCTGTTGGCCGCCTTGGACAAACCCAGCGTTTTTTCGAGAGCATAAGGAGACAACTCAGTGCGCATCTATGTGTCGGGCTCTTTGGCCTACGACCGCATCATGAATTTCGAGGGGCGCTTTGCCGACCACATCCTGCCCGACAAGATCCACGTGCTCAACGTATGCTTCAACGTCAACGGCCTGCAGGAAAAGCTGGGCGGCACCGCCGGAAACATCGCCTACGGCCTGGCCCAGTTGGGCGAGCGTCCGGTGCTCTTGGCCTGTCTGGGCCGCGACGGCGCGCGCTACCTGGAGTGGATGGACAGCAACGGCGTGGACACCAGCCAGGTGCGCCGCGTCGAAGAGGAGTTCACCGCCGGTGCCTTCATCACTACCGACAAGTCGGACAACCAGATCACCGGCTTCAACCCCGGGGCCATGAACTTCCCCTGCCAATGCGCGGTGGAGGACATGAAGCCCGACGCCTCCCTGGCCATCGTGGCTCCCGGCAACCTGGAGGACATGACCGAGTTGCCCGTCCAGTTCCGCCGCCGGGGGATTCCTTATATCTTCGACCCCGGCCAGTCGCTCAACATCTGGAAGGGCCCGGAGCTGACCAAGGCCTTCACCGGGGCCAAGATTCTCATCAGCAACGACTACGAGTTGGAGCTGATCCAGCGCATGACCGGCCTCAAGCTCAGCCAGATTATTGACAAGGTGGAGGCCCTGATCACCACCAAGGGCGAGGAGGGCTCGGTCTTGTGGCGTGGTCCGGACCGCACCGACATCCCCGCCTGCCCGGCCAGCCAGGTGCTGGACCCCACCGGCGCGGGCGATGCCTATCGCTCCGGCCTGCTCAAGGCCATGGCCCTGGGCAAGGACCTGGCCCAGGCCTGCCTGTGGGGAGCGGTGCTGGCCTCCTATGCCGTGGCCTGCTACGGCACCCAGGAATATGAAGTTGACCAGGCCCAGTTCGCCCAGCGTTTACAAACCCTGGGCGGGTCGGTGGCTTGACAGCCGGCGGCCCGGAGCCAGCATACTAGACAAACAGGAAAGGAGCCCCGCCCGTGGAGACCCAGACCGGCGACATCGTGTTGATCCACCGCAAAAAGGAGCCGGTGGCCTACGCCAGGGTGGAGGAGATACTGGCCGACCGCAAACCCGGCTGGTGGCAAATCCGCATGCTGATTTTGCATCCCCCGGCCCAGGAAGTCACTTGGATCCTGCGGGAAGAGTATATAGACGGCGGAGACTTCACCATGGGCGGCGATCCGGTGCGCCTGGAGCGCTTGGCTCCGCCCCTGCCCGCCCTGCCGGTGGTGGAAGAACCGGAGCCCGAGCCAGACGGCGCAGCGCCGCAGGGCAAGGGCGGCGGCAAGGTGGTGAGCTTGTCCCGCCGACGCAGCAAGGACTGATCCGCCCCAGACAGAATAGGGAGCCATGAGCCCACGAGAGAGCAGACAGCATCCCCATCGCTTGCAGTCCTTCAGGTTCAACCTGGAGTTTCGCCCCCGCTTTTCCGACCTGGACCCTCTGGGCCGGGTGAGCAACTCACGCTTCTTCACCTATTTCGAAGAGGCACGCATGGCCTACCTGTCCCAGCTGGGCCTGTGGGCCCCCGCCGGTTCGGGCCTGTGCCTGCTGGTGCAGCGGGACACCTGCCGCTACCAGTTGCCGGTGCAGCACCATCATCTGGTGCAGGTGTTCTTGCGCACCGCCGACTGGGGTAGGCGCTCCTTCAGCTTCCACTACGCCCTGTGGCTGCCCGAGGAGGACCTCTTGGCCGCCGAAGGCACCACCAGGGTCTCCTGCTTCAACCCGGCAACCGGCCGGGCCTGCGATTTGCCGGAAGAATACCTCCTGGCCATGCAGGCCTACGAGCTGGAGGGGGGTGAGTAGGGCGGCTGGGCCGGGCGAGTTTCGGCAAATTAACCTTACTGTCCCTTGTCCCTTGGTGGTTCCTCTGGCACACTTCATCCCATGAATGAAAGCGGCATATGGATCTGGCTGGCCTGGATCGGCCTGGGCCTGGCGGCCCTGATGGTTGCGGTGCTGGGCCCCCTGCTTTTGGGCCGCCTGCTGTGCCCCCGCCTCACCCTGGCTTTGTTCCGCCGCTATAGCTGGCTTTTGCAGGGCCTTCTGGACCGCATCAGCCCCGGCCTGGATCTGCGCCTCATGGTGCGGGCGGGCAACCGCTACTTCCGCAAGGCCTTCGCGGCCACCCCCTTTTCCCGGCGGGTGCTCTTTTTGCCCTTCTGCCTGAAGCCCCTGGACTGCGCCGCCGAGGTGGACCCGGACAAGGGCCTGCTGTGCACCGGCGGTTGCCCCGGCTGCCAGGTCGGCCAGGTGCGCGCCGAGGCCCTGGCCCTGGGCTACGCCGCGGTGTACGTGGTGCCCAGCTCGCGCATCCTCAGGGGTCGGGGTCTTTTACCCAGCGACCAGTTCATCAAGAAAAAGATAAAGGCCCACGCCCCGGGAGCGGCCCTGGGGGTCACCTGCCCCTGGCATCTGCGCAACCGGCTGTTGGCAAAGTACACCCTGCGCGGCGGCAACTACACCTCCGTGGCCAGCGCCGAGCCGCGGGAGAAGACCGTCGCTCCTTTGCAGGGAGTGCTCATGGACCGGCAGAACTGCCGTCAGGGCACGGTGAACTGGGAGCGGGTGCGCTCCTGCATGGCCTTGGGAAGGGGACAGGCCCCCAAACTCGGCCTGCCCATAATCGTTGAAAAGACCTAGTTAGTAAGTCCCCAGTACATTCTTGGCGTTTTGGCGGGCGGCGGCAAAGGCGGCCGGTCCGTGGTGCATGCGTTTGGGCCCGCAGCGGGGCATGTCCCTGGCCAGGACCTCGCGCAGGGCCAGGCCGCGTTCCATCACCGCCTGCTTTTGATCCAGATACATCTGCCAGCGGGCCGCGTCCACGGAGCGCGATTGGATGCGCACGGGAGCCAGGCTAAGGGCCAGGGTCTGGGCCGGGGTGCGTTCCAGGCTGGAGCTGGGCAGGATGTGCACCACCAGGCTGGCCGCGCCCAAGTGCTCGGCGCAGGCGGTGAGAGGGGCCTTGTCGATGAGCCCGCCGTCCACCAGCAGGCCGCCTTGGTGGGGCACCGCCGCGAACAGGGCGGGCACCGCGCCCGAGGCGCGCACCGCCGTGGGCAGGGAACCGCTGGTCAAGACCACCCGGCGGGCGCTGGTCAGGTCCAGGGCGCTCATCAGGCAGGGCTTGGGGCAGTCCTCGAAGCGGGTGGCGGGAAGGTACTCGCCCAACAGGCGCTCAAAGGCCTCGCCCGCCAGATAGCCGCTGCGCCCCTTGAGGCCGCCCAGGAGCCAGCGAATGGTGTCGGCCGGGGAGGGCGGGTCCCAGAAGTCGCGGCGACCCAGTTGACTGAAAAGCTCCAGCATGCGCTGGGGCGAGGCCCCGCCCGCGGCAAAGGCGGCCACCAGGGCCCCGGAGGATGAGCCCGCGTAGGCGTCCGGGGTGAGCCCCAGGTCGGCCAGGCCCTGCAAAAAACCGGCGTGGGCGAAGAAACCGAAAAATCCGGAGGACATCACCGCCACCACCGGCCGGGGCAGAGCCCTCAGGTCTACGGCATTTTCTTGATTAGTCATGGGCACATCTCTAGACTAGGGCCATGCTGCTGTCAACCTAGGCGAGGTCCATGGACGAAAAAATCGAAAAATTGGCCGACCTGGTGATTCAGGGCGGCGGTCTGGTTGTGTTTACCGGGGCGGGCATGTCCACCGAGAGCGGCATACCCGATTACCGGTCGCCGGGGGGCATCTGGAGCCGTCACAAGCCGGTGGATTTTTCCGAATTTTTGGAGAGTCCCGAAGCACGCGAAGCCTACTGGCGGTTTTACCAGGAGTGGTATCCCGGCTTTACCAAAGCTTACCCCAACCAGGGGCACAAGGCCCTGGGGCGGCTGTGGGACGCGGGCCTGCTCACCGGGGTGATCACCCAGAACGTGGACGGCCTGCACCAGGCGGGCGGGGTGCCGGACAACGCGGTGGTGGAGCTGCACGGCAACGTGTTCGAGACCAGGTGCCTGGACTGCGGCCGCTTCAGCGAGCCCACCGCCGAGGTGCTTAAGCGCTTCCGCAAGGGCCACAAGGACCCGACCTGTCCCTCCTGCGGGGGCAGGCTCAAGCCGGCCACCATATCCTTTGGCCAGGACCTGAACCTAAGGGACTTGGAGCTGGCCCGGCACTTGTGCTGCGAAGCCCAACCCCTGGTGGTGGTGGGCTCCAGCCTGGTGGTGAGCCCGGCGGCCGAGCTGCCCCGCTACACCCTGGGCCTGGGTCATGACTTGGTGATCATCAACCAGACCCTGACCCACCTGGACCCCAAGGCCAAGCTGCTCTTTAGGCGGCCCGCCGGGGAGGCCCTGGCCGCCCTGGCGGATGCCCTATTAAAGCGCAAATAAAAACGGGGTATAAGGCTTATTAGTTAATAAATTACTTTAACTGGTGAGCCGACCGTTTTCATCGATGGGCAGGGGGTGGCCCACCCGGTAGGCCTGGGCCTGGCCGGTGGCGATTTTCTTGCCGTCCTCCTGCCACACCTCGGCATCGTACAGGGCGGTCTTGCGGGTGGCGTTGACCTCCTTGGCCTCGGCGAACAGGCGCGCCCCCTGGTCCGGCGTGGCCAAATAATAGATGCTCAGCGACAGGGCCACCGCCACCATGCCGTGGGCGTTGCAGGCCAGTTGGAACGCCTCGTCCAGCAGGGAGAAGATCGCCCCGCCGTGCAGCTTGCCGAAAATGTTTTGCATGTCCGGCCGAAAAGTCATGGCCGTGCGGGCCCGGCCGGGCTCGATCTCCAGCACCTCGATGTCCAGAAGCTTGGGGTAAGGCTCGTCTTGGCAACGCTTCCGGAGTTTGTCCACCGCCTCTTGGCTCACGCTTTACCTCCCTGGGGCGGGGTAAGAATATTTCATGCGGTAAGATAGCATGTAAACCCCCATGGAACCCATACCCTGGAGAACCGCTTGGACTTAGAAACTCCTGCCCAACCCGGCAAAGAAATGCAGCTGACCATCGAGGACCTGGCCTCCGGCGGCGACGGCCTGGCCCGTGAAGCCTCGGGCCGAGTGGTCTTCGTGCCAGGAGCCCTGCCCGGCGAAAAGGTGCGGGCCAAGCTGGTCCAGGCCAAGCGCGACTTCGGGCGGGCCGAGCTTCTCGCGGTGGAGGAGGCTTCCCCCGCGCGGGTGTCGCCGGTCTGCCCCTTGTTCGGAGAGTGCGGCGGCTGCCAGATGCAGCACCTGGAGTACTCGGCCCAGGTGGAGGCCAAGGCGGCCTGGGTGCGCCGGGCCCTGTCGCGCCTGGGGGACCTACCGCCTCTGGTCAATGTGCCCTCTCCCCAGGTCTGGGAATGGCGGCACCGGGTGCGCCTCACCGTGGGCGAGGGGGGCCTGGGCTTCTTGGCCACGGCCAGCAAGCGGGTGGTGCCGGTGGAGGTCTGCCCCGTGGCCGCGCCGGAGGTCAACCGCCTGCTGCCCGGCCTGGCCCAGGGTCTGGCCGAGATGAACACCGACCACATAGCCTATGTGGAGATTCTGGGCGGAGGAGAGCGCTCCCTGGTGACCATGGGCCTGGACCGGGGCCGCCCCCTGTCCAACCGCTGGCGGGGCGAACTGCGCCGCCTGTGCCGGGGAGCTGGGGCCGCGGCCACCCGCCTGGAACAGGGCGGGGCGGTGGAGCCCTGGGAGCGCCTGCCGGAAACCGGGGTGGACTACTGGCAGGAGGACGGCCTCACCCTGAGCGCCTATCCGGGCGAGTTCGTGCAGGCCAACTTCGAAGCCAACCGGGAGCTGATCCGCCTGGTGCTCACCGCCGCGGCCTCGGCCCCGGAGGGCGGGGTGTTGGAGCTTTACTCGGGCGGCGGCAACTTCACCCTGCCGCTGGCCAAGCAGGGCCGCGCGGTGCTGGCCGTGGAGGGCGACCCGGAAAGCCACGCCAGCGCCAAGGCCTTGGCCCAGAGGGAAGGCCTGAGCGGCAGCGTCGAGCTGCGCAACTCCGAGGTGGCCGGAACTGTGGCTGGGCTGGCCTCCCAGGGACGCGGCTTCGCCCTGGCCTTGTTGGACCCGCCCCGCGCCGGAGCAAAGGAGGTCATGGCCTCCCTGGTGTCCCTGGCCCCCAAGAGGATCGTCTACATCTCCTGCCACCCGGCGGCCCTGGCCCGCGACGCAGCGGTTCTGCTGGCGGCTGGGTATCGCATGCACAGCCTGGCCGTGGTGGACATGTTTCCCCACACCGGCCACACGGAGGCCGTACTTGTCTTGGACCGCGCGTAGACTTCCCGCCCTGCTGCTGCTCCTGGCCCTGCTGGTTCCGGCCGCTCCCGCCGGGGCGGTGGGGCCGTTCAGCCACTTCACCTTTTGCCAAAAGCTGTGGCCCTCCCTGTCGGTCCGCCTGGGGCACACCCAGGCCCAACGGGACCGGCTGTGGCCGGTGTTTCTGGCCGGGGCCATCGCCCACGACGCGGGCTACTACCCCGGCGCCGATAACAACCTGTCCTACGCGGTGCACCTGGTCCACCCCTGGCGGGTGACCCAGGGCATGCTGGCCCAGGCCCAGAACCCCGGCGAGTGGGCCTTTGCCCTGGGCTGGCTCTCCCACGCCCTTTTGGATATCCGCACCCACCGCGACCTGGTCAACGCCTTCACCGGCGGGCCTTACTCCCAGACCATGCTGGCCCACAAGCAGTTCGAGTGGGGACTGGACTGCTGGCTGCTGGCGCGCCCTCAGGGCGAATGGCTGTGGCAAGCGCCCCTGGACTGGCAGCCGGGCCTGGCCCTGTGGCAACGGGTCATGGCCAAGGTCTACGGCCGCCGCGTGGACCGGGAGGTGATGGCGCAGGCCATGCGGGCTCATGAGAAAGAGGTGCGCCGCTTGCCCTATGTTTTCTGGCTTTCCGGACGTCTGGAGAGGCCGGACCACTGGGCGGGCAATGCCCTGGGCTGGGTGTTGGGGCACAGCGCCCGCCCCCTGTACGTGGCCTGGCTGGGCTGGCGGGACAGGGATCTGGACGTGCGCGGGGTGCTAACCGCCCGTTGGCCCTCGCCCCAGGACCAGCGCGGCCTTTTATCGGCCATGGAACTTACCGCCGGTGATTTGAACCAGGCCCTGGCCGGAGGGCCCTGGCCCCAGGGCAGCCTGGACGCGGACCCGCTTTGCGATGCGGGCGAATGCGGGCAAGTAAAGCAGGCGCGTCGCTGGCTGGATTCTCTGCCCGCCGCGCCCTAGGTATCCTTGTGGCCCCCTGGGGCGTGTGTTAGTTTTGATGCATCAGCCCTTCATCTGGGGGGCGGCGGGTTGACGGGAGCAAGATTTTGGAGCCCCTGGAGCTTTTCACCCGGCGGGAAATCCTCACGGTCAGCGAATTGGTGGGACGCCTCAAGCGCCTGACCGAGGAGACCTTTGACTTCGTGTGGGTGGAAGGCGAGATCAGCGGCCTGCGCACCCCGCCCAGCGGCCACGTCTATTTCGCCCTGAAAGACCGCGACGCCACCCTGAGGGCGGTGCTGTTCAAGCGCCAGTCCGCCCTGCTGCGCTTCGCCCTGGAAGAGGGCTTGCAGGTGCTTTGTCAGGGCCGGGTCAGCGTGTACCAGGCACGAGGCGAGGTGCAACTGGTGGTGGACGCGGTGGAGCCGCGCGGGGCAGGGGCCCTGGCCCTGGCCTTTGAACAGCTTCGCAAGCGCCTGGAGGCCGAGGGGCTCTTCGACCCGGAGCGCAAGCAGGCACTGCCCGAGGTGCCCGCCCGGGTGGCGGTGATTACCAGCCCCACCGGCGCGGCCATCCGCGATTTCTTGAACGTATTGCACCGCCGCGACCAGAACGTGGCCGTGGCCGTTTACCCGGTGCGGGTGCAAGGAGATTCCGCCGCGCCTCAGATGATCGAGGCCCTCGAAGACCTGGCCGCCTGGGGCTGGCCCCAGGTGATCGTGCTCACCAGGGGCGGCGGTTCGCCCGAGGACCTTTGGGCCTTCAACGACGAGGCCCTGGCCCGGGCCATCGCCGCCTGCCCCATACCGGTGGTCTCGGCGGTGGGCCACGAGGTGGACGTGAGCATCAGCGACCTGGTGGCCGACCTGCGCGCGCCCACTCCCTCGGCGGCGGCCGAGCTTCTGGTGGCCAACCGCGACGATCTCATCCGGCGGCTCAGGGCCCTGTCCGGGCGCTTGGGCCGCTCCGGGGCCCGCCTGGTCAAGGCGAGGCTGGACCGGGTGGAATCCCTGGCCCGCGCCCTGGGCGATCCCCGCCGCCGCCTGGCCGACAAGCGCCTCAGGGTGGACGACCTCCTTTCCCGGGCGGGCCACGCCCTGGAAGGCGGGCTGCACCGCCGGGCCCGCCAAGTGGGCCGCTTGCGCGAGCGGGCCCTGACCGCCCGGCCGGAGCGCCGTTTGGCCCTGGCCCTGGGGCGGCAGCGCGAGTTGGCCCGCCGTCTGGCCCAGGCCGAGGCCTCGGGCATCAATAGGCGGCGCTCTAGGGTGGAGTCCCTGGAATCGCGCCTCAGGGCCCTTGGCCCCCTGGCGGTGCTGGGGCGGGGCTACGCCCTGGTCAGCGACCAGCAGGGCCGGGTGCTGCGCCGGGCCGAAGAGGCAAGCAAGGGACAAAAGATTAGCGTGCGCCTGGCCCAGGGAAGCCTGCGGGCCAAGGTGGAGGAGATAGAGCAGTGAGGCGGTTCTGGCAGGCCGGTTTTTGCACCCTGATGATGTTTTTTTTGGCCGCGCCCGCCTGGGCGGCGAGTTTGCAGGTGGAGCCCAAGAGCCTGGCTCTGGGCCAACCCGCCCTGGTGCGCCTATGTTTGCAAGGCAATCCCAAGCTGGTGCGCGCCGAGCTCAACGGGCGGGAGACCGCCCTGGCCCTGGGCAAGGACGGCTGCTGGTACGGGGCGGTGGCCCCGGACCTGCAAGACAAGACCGGCAAGGCGATGGTGCGGGTAACAGCCGACGGCAAGCAGGTGGCCGCCGCGCGCCTAACGCTCTTTCGCCGCGACCGGGGAGCCCGCAAGCTCACGGTTGATCCCAAATACCTGAAGCTCAGCCCCGAGGCCCTGGAACGCTACAAAAAGGACCGCGAGCAGATGCAGAAGGTCTTCGGCTCCTTTACCCCCGCGCCCCAGTGGCACACCGCCTTCATGCTGCCCCTGGACAGCAAGGTGGTAAGCCTGTTCGGGCGGCGCAGCTTTGTAAACGGCAAGGAGCGCAGCCCTCACGGCGGGGTGGATCTGCGCGGCACCACCGGCACTCCGGTCCCGGCCGCGGCCGACGGCACCGTGGCCCTGGTCATAGACGCCTACTTCAGCGGCAACACCGTGCTCATCGACCACGGCCAGGGGGTCATAACCCGCTATTTGCATCTGTCGCAAGCCCTGGTCAAAACGGGACAAAAGGTGAAAAAGGGCGAGATTATAGGTAAAGTAGGAGCAACCGGCCGGGTCACCGGGCCCCATCTGGATTTCGGGGTCAAACTGGCCGGAGCGCGGGTGGACCCCCAGGATTGGGTGGCCCTGAGCCAGTTATTAGCCCAGCGTTTGGGAGAGTGAGCATGGCCAAAGCCAAGAAAGAACCCGGCTTCGAGGAGTCCTTGCAGCGCCTGGAAGAGATCGTGGAGCGCCTGGAGGACGACGACCTGGAGTTGGAGCAGTCCCTGGCCCTGTTCGAGGAAGGGGTCAAGCTGGCCACCGCCTGCAACCTGCGCCTGGACGAGGCCGAGAAAAAGGTGGCCCTGCTGCTCAAGAACAACGAGGGCGCGTTGGTGGAGGCCCCTTTTGACCAGGACGAAGAGGAGTAGGGCTTGGACCTCAAGGCCTATCTGAGCAGCCGCCGGGAGATGGTGGACGCGGCCCTGGAGCGCCTGCTCCCCGCCGATGAAAACGGCGGACGCATCCTGGAGGCAATGCGCTACAGCATTTTCGCCGGAGGCAAGCGTCTCAGGCCCATCTTGTGCCTGGCCGGGGCCGAGGCGGTGGGCGGCGACCCGGCCCAGGTCATGTTCTGCGCCTGCGCCATGGAGATGGTACACACCTACTCCCTGATTCACGACGCCCTTCCGGCCATGGACGATGACGAGTTCCGCCGTGGGGTGCCCACCAGCCACATGGTTTACGGCGAGGGCATGGCCGTGCTGGCCGGGGATGGCCTGCTGACCCAGGCCATGGTGCTGCTCTCTGACCCGGCCGAGACCGCCGGGCTGGACCCCAGCCGGGTGCTGGAGGCCGCCCAGGTGGTGATGAAGGCCGCCGGTTATGTGGGCATGGTGGGAGGCCAGGCGGTCGACCTGGCCAGCGAAAACTTGAGGCCCGACCTGGCCACGGTGCAGTACATGCACGCCATGAAGACCGGGGCGCTGATCACCGCCTCGGTGCAGTCCGGGGCCATCCTGGCCGGGGGCGACGCGGATCAGGTGCGCCAGTTGGTGCGCTACGGACGGCGCATCGGCCTGGCCTTCCAGATCGCCGACGACCTTTTGGACCTGGAAGGGGACTTCGACGCCCTGGGCAAGACCGTGGGCGCGGACCAGGCCAGGGGCAAAATGACCTATCCCGCGGTGGTGGGACCGGCCCAGGCCCGGAGCATGGGCCAGGGCTTGGTGGACCAGGCCGCGGAAATCGCCGAATCCCTGGGGCCACAGGCGGCCCCCCTGGCCGAACTGGCCCGCTACATCATGGCCCGCACCCATTGAGGATATATAGATAGTGTGCGCCGCTAAACAACCGCCGGTACCTCTGCTGGATCAGATCAACTCACCGGCCGACCTCCAGTACCTGAACCTTCGCCAACTGGAGAGCCTCGCCGCGGAGCTGCGCCAACGCATCATCGGCACGGTGGAAAAGGTGGGCGGCCACCTGGCCCCCAGCCTGGGGGTGGTGGAGCTGACCCTGGCCCTGCACTACGTCTTCGACATGCCCCAGGACAAGATCGTCTGGGACGTGGGCCACCAGACCTATGCCCACAAGCTTTTGACCGGGCGGCGCGAGCGCTTCGGCACCCTGCGCCAGTTGGGCGGCCTCTCCGGCTTCCCCAAGCGGGCAGAGAGCCCCTACGACGCCTTTGACACCGGGCACTCCTCCACCAGCATCTCCGCCGCCCTGGGCTTGGCCGTGGGCGAGCGCCTGAAAAAAGGCAAGGGCAGGGTGGTGGCGGTGATCGGCGACGGCTCGCTCACCGCGGGCATGGCTTTCGAGGGCCTGAACCAGGCGGGCGACCTGGACGAAGACCTCATCGTAATCTTCAACGACAACGGCATGTCCATCGCCCCCAACGTGGGCGCGCTGAGCAAGTTCATGTCCCGGGCCCTGTCGGGCAAGGCCTACCAGACCTTCCGCAAGGCCATGGAGCGTCGCCTCAAGGCCATGGGCTCCATGGGCGAGGAGCTGCTGGACATCGCCCGGCGCTCGGAGGAGTCCTTCAAGGCCTTCTACACTCCGGGCATGCTTTTCGAGGCCTTCAAGTTCAACTACGTGGGGCCCATCGAGGGCCACAACATCGAGCGGCTCATCGAGACCCTCAAGAACGTCAAGCCGCTGCAAGGCCCCCAGCTGGTGCACGTGATGACCACCAAGGGCAGGGGCTACGCCCCGGCTGAGGCCAACCCCTCCCACTACCACGGGGTGGGGGCCCGGCCGCCCCGCCGCGACCCGGCCGCCCCACCGCCTCCCCAGAGCTACACCGAGGTCTTCGGATACACCATGGTGGAACTGGCCCGCAAGCGCCCCGAGATCATCGCCATCACCGCGGCCATGCCCGAGGGCACCGGCTTGGCGCACTTCGCCGAGGAGTTCCCGGAGCGCTTCGTGGACGTGGGCATCGCCGAGCAGCACGCGGTTACTTTTGCCGCTGGTTTGGCCGTACAGGGTTTCCGGCCGGTGGTGGCCATATACTCCACCTTCATGCAGCGGGCCTTTGACCAGATCGTGCACGACGTGTGCCTCACCAACCTGCCGGTGGTGCTGGCCATGGACCGGGGGGGCATCGTGGGCGAGGACGGGTCCACCCACCAGGGCCTGCTGGACTTGAGCTTCCTGCGTTGCGTGCCCAACCTTTCCCTCTTGAGCCCGGCCGACGAGAACGAGCTTCGCCACATGCTGTTCACCGCCCTGGACCACGACGGCCCGGTGGCCCTGCGCTATCCCCGGGGCAAGGGGCAGGGCGTGGCCCACGACGAGCCGCTTCACGCCTTGCCTTGGGGCAAGGGCGAGTTGCGCCGCCAGGGCAAGGACGTGGCCCTCATCGGCATAGGGGTGGGCGTGGGTGCGGCCATGCAGGCCGCTCAGACCCTGGCCCAGGAAGGGGTGGCCGCGGCGGTGGTCAACGCCCGCTTTGCCAAGCCCTTGGACGAAGAGCTGATCTGCGACCTGGCCCAGTCCTGCGGCCGGGTGGTCACCGTGGAGGAGAACGAGGCCGCGGGCGGCTTCGGCTCGGCGGTGCTGGAACTGCTGGCCAAACGGGGCCTGTATGGCGTCAAGGTCAAGGTGGTGGCCCTGGACAACACCTTTGTGGAGCACGGCAGCCAGGCCCAACTGCGCCACCTCTACGGGGTGGACGCCGAGGCGGTGGCCGCCGCCGCCCGCCAGCTGCTGGGCTGAGTCTTGGCTAAAGGCCAACGGCTGGACCTGGAATTGGTTGCTCGGGGCCTGGCCCCCAGCCGGGCCAAGGCCCAGGCCATGATCCTGGCCGGTCTGGTCAAGGTGGACGGCAACCCGGCGGCCAAGGCGGGCCAAGTTATCCCCGAACAAGCTCAAGTGGAAGTGGACGGGCCGGAGCATCCCTACGTCTCCCGGGGCGGCGTCAAACTTGCCGGGGCCCTGGACCACTTCGGCCTGGCGGTGTCGGGCCTCACCTGCCTGGACGTGGGGGCCAGCACCGGTGGCTTCACCGACTGCCTGTTGCAGCGCGGGGCCGAGGCGGTCACCTGCGTGGATGTGGGCTACGGCCAGCTGGCCTGGAAGCTTCGGCAAGACCCACGCGTCACTCTGTTCGAGCGCACCAACGCCCGCAACCTGCCCCCGGAGATGGCTCCCGGACCTTTCGGGCTCATCGTGGTGGACGTTTCCTTTATAAGCCTTACCTTGGTATTAACGCCCTTGCTTCCCCGCCTGGGGGAGGGAGGGCGCCTGCTGCCCATGGTCAAGCCCCAGTTCGAGGCGGGCCGCGAGGCGGTGGGGGCCGGGGGGGTGGTGCGCGACCCGGCCTTGCGCCAGGCGGCGGTGGACAAGGTGGCCGACTGCCTGGCGGGACTGGGCCTCAACGTGCTGGGCAGCGCGGCAAGCCCCATCCTGGGGCCCAAGGGCAACCAGGAGTTTTTTCTCCTGGCCCGCAAGCCGTTGGAGGGCGGTGCAGGGGCTTAACGGTTTACGCCGGACCTCCGGCACATTAGAATTAAGCACTCGGCCGGGGATTGGCCCTAAAAGGCCTACCGGTCGAAAACAAAAGTAATGCAAATCCGGCTGGAGCGGTCATGGCCAAGCTGAGCAAGAAACAGTTCAAGGACCTGAGCGAGAAGCTCACCATTGAAAAGAAAAGCGTGTGGGACCAGGCCAAACCGGCCCAGCGCAAACAGATCATGGAGCTGGGCGAGAGCTACAAGGAGTTCCTGGACCAGGCCAAGACCGAGCGCATGGCCGTGGACACCATCATCGCCAGGGCCAAGGCCAAGGGCTTCAAGCCCTTCAAGAAGGGCACCAAGGCCAAGCGCCTGTACTTTGACTACAAGGGCAAGGTGGTGGCCCTGGCCGTAATGGGCAAGAACTCCCCGACCCAAGGCATGCGCCTGCTGGGGGCCCACATCGACGCCCCCCGGCTGGACCTTAAGATGCAGCCGTTGTACGAGGACCAGGAGATGGTCTTCCTCAAGACCCACTACTACGGGGGCATCAAGAAATACCAATGGCTGGCCCGTCCCCTGGCCATCCACGGCGTGGTTTGCACCAGCGGCGGCAAGAGCGTGGAGATCCACCTGGGCGAAGATCCTGATGACCCGGTGTTCACCGTGCTGGACCTGCTGCCCCACCTCAGCCGTCGGGGCCAGGAGCAGAAAAAGCTGGTCGACGCGGTGGAGGCCGAGCGCATGAACCTGCTCATCGGCTCCACCCCCCTGGACGCCGAGGGCGGCAAGGACAAGGCCAAGCTGGCCGTCTTGAAGCTTCTGAACGATCGCTACGGCATCACCGAGGCCGACCTGATCAGCGCCGAGTTGGAGCTGGTGCCCGCTGGCAAGGCCCGGGACGTGGGCCTGGACCGGGGTCTGGTGGGGGCCTATGGCCAGGACGACCGCTCCAGCGCCTTTGCCGCCCTGGAGGCCATCCTGGCGGTCAAGAATCCGGCCATCACCTCGGTGGCGGTGTTCCTGGACAAGGAAGAGATCGGCTCCGAGGGCGCCACCGGGGCCCAGAGCCGCTTTTTGGAGCACCTGGCCGCCTCCTTGCTGGAGGCCGCCGGGGAAAGCGCCTCCTACCGCCAGGTCATGGGCTCCCTGGCCGAGAGCCAGATGCTCAGCGCCGACGTGAACGCGGCCTACGATCCTGACTACCCCGAGGTGCACGAGAAGCGTAACGCCGCCTTCATCGGCTACGGGGTGTGCCTGACCAAGTACACCGGCCACGGCGGAAAGTACGGGGCCAGCGACGCGGACGCGGAGTACGTGGCCTGGCTGCGCAAGGTGTGGGACGACGCCGGCGTGGTGTGGCAGGCGGCAGGCATGGGCAAGATCGACGAGGGCGGCGGCGGCACCATCGCCAAGCACATGGCGGTCTACGGAATGGACATCATCGACGTGGGCCCGGCCATGCTGGCCATGCACTCGCCCTTTGAGATCAGCGCCAAGGCCGACATCTACAGCTCGCTCATGGCCTACCAGGCCTTTTACGAGGCCCCGGTGATGACCTGCCGCGCGGGGCGCATGCCGTGACCGGCCCCATAGGCATATTCACCCACCACTGCCCGGTGTGCGGGCAGCCGGTGGAAGAAGAGGGGCCGTGCCCCATGTGCCGCCAGGGCCAGGAGGGCGGCCAGCGCCAACCCCAGTGGACCGACTGCTCCCCGGCCATGCCCGATTGTGACTGCCCCATCATCGGCTACGCCAAGTTCCATTTGCCGGGGTGCAAATACTTCTAGGTTGATCTCATGACCGTTCTGCCCGATCCCGGCACCCTGGGTGTCTGGGGACTCCTGTTCACATCATTTGTCATCGGCCTGTCCGGCGCGGTGATGCCCGGCCCGGTGCTGGCGGCCACGGTGAGCCACGCCGCCCGCCAGGGCGCCTCGGCCGGTCCCCTAATGGTGCTGGGCCACGCCCTTCTGGAGGCGGCCCTGCTCGTGGCCCTGGTGCTGGGTCTGGGGCCGCTGCTCACCCGCGCCTCGGTGGCCGGAGTCATCGGTGGGGCGGGGGCGCTGATCCTGGCGTGGCGGGCCTGGGGCATGCTGCGCTCCCTGCCCAGCCTGACCCTGACCGTGGAGCCGGGGGCCGCGCGGGCCTCGGGCCCGGTGCGCGACGGGTTTCTCCTAAGCCTGGCCAACCCCTACTGGTCCCTGTGGTGGGCCACGGTGGGACTGTCCCTGACCACCATGGCCTTGGAGACTCCCCTGGGCTGGTGGGGCCTGGGGGTGTTCTACGTGGGGCACATCAGCTCTGATCTGGCTTGGTTTTGGTTCGTGGCCCTGGTGGTGGCCAAGGGGCGGCGCTTCATTAACGACACCGCCTACCGGTGGCTGTTGGGGTGCTGCGCTGGATTTCTGGTGTTCTTCGCGGCCTATTTCGCCTGGTTTGCCTGGGAGCAGTTGGGCGAGTTCCTGGCCTAGATCCTGGAAAAAGACATGACGAAGCGGCCGCCCCCAGCGGGAGCGGCCGCTAAATCGTATGCGAGCCGGCTTTTAACCGCGAGTAGTGCGGGCTCGAGCCCTGGCCATCTGGCGGCGCAGGCGACGGCGCGCTTGACGCTCTTTGCGCCGGCGCATGTCCGAGGGCTTTTCATGCCAACGTTTTTCCTTGAGCTGGCGGAAAACGCCCTCCTTGGTAAGCTTGCGCTTGAGAACCTTGATAGCCTTCTCGACATTATTGTCCACTACATGGACTTGCACAGTAATCACCACCCTCTATGGCATAATTTGACATCTTTGCTGTCCGCCGCTTCACAGTGGAAGCAGTTGGTAAATATAGCCAAACAGTTACAAGCTGTAAAGCATTTAATTGGGGTGTATCATCTTTTTATGGAGCATTCGGACACTGGTTTCACCCTGGCCCTGGGGGGCGGAGGGGCAAGGGGCTTCGCCCACGTGGGGGTGTTTCATGTTTTGCAGGATCGGGGGGTTCCCATCCGGGGGGTGGTGGGGGTCAGCTCCGGCGCGGTGGCCGGGGCGGGCTATGCCCTGGGCTTCACCTACGAGGAGATGCGCCAGCGGGTCATGGAATTCGCGGCCAGCCCCCTGGCCCGGCACCCGCGCCTGAAGGCCATGCGCGGCGGCACGGACGATGCCTGCCTGGGCCTTACCGACAAGCTGGCCCGCCTGTATTGCCAAGGGTTTTTGGTAAAGTCGTTTTTTCTGGACAACTCCCTGCTGGGCGGCGAATTTTTTCGGGAGATGGTGGACTTTTTCCTGCCCATGGTCCGCCTGGAAGACGCCTATATCCCCTTTGCCGCCGTGGCCACGGACATAAAGAGCGGCGAGGTGGTGGTGCTCGACAAGGGCGATATGCGCAAGGCGGTGCGGGCCAGTTGCTCGGTGCCCGGCGTGGCCGCCCCGGTGCGTATAGACGGACGCCACCTGGTGGACGGCGGGGCCTCCTGCCTGGTGCCCACTCCCATCGCCCGCGGCCTGGCTCCCTGCCCGGTGCTGGCGATCAACGTGGACCGCGACATTGGCACCCACGACCTCCCGGCCCAGTCCCTGGAGTATTACCTCAGGGCCACCGAGATTCAGGGCTATCACCTTGCCGAGATGCTCTGCGGCCTGGCCGAGGTGGTGCTGCGCCCCGCTTTGGGAGACGTGCACTGGGCCGACTTCAGTCGATCCGCCTGGATCATGGAGCAGGGTGCCAAGGCCGCCGAGCAGGCCTGGGACCAGATCGAGGCGCTCATCAAGCCGCAGGCGCCCTGGTGGCGGCGGGCCCTGGGCCGGGGCGCGAGGAGGGCGTCTTGAGCCTGTTCGACGAATCCCCGGAAAACCAGGCCGCAACCATGGCCGTACCCCTGGCCGAGCGCATTCGCCCCCAGAACCTGGATGAGTACTCGGGCCAGGAGCACCTTTTGGGCCCGGACAAGCCTTTGCAGAAGCTCATGGGGCCGGGGCGCTCGGCTTCGCTGATCTTCTGGGGCCCGCCGGGCACGGGCAAGACCACCTTGGCCCGCATATTGGCCCGTTCCTGGGATTATCGCTTCGTGGAGTTCTCGGCGGTGCTCTCCGGGGTGGCCGAGGTTCGCCGGGTGGTGGAAGAGGCCCGGACCATGCTCAAAAGCGGCCAGCGCACCGTGCTGTTCGTGGACGAGATCCACCGCTTCAACAAGGCCCAGCAAGACGCCTTTTTGCCCCACGTGGAATCCGGGGTCATCACCCTGCTGGGGGCTACCACCGAAAACCCCAGCTTCGAGATAATCCCGGCCTTGCTGTCGCGGCTCAGGGTCATGGTGCTGCATCCCCTGGGGCCGGAGGAGCTTAGGCCCATCCTGGATCGGGCGCTCAGCGACCCTGAGCGGGGCCTGGGCGGCCAGGGGGTGGAACTGACTCCCGAGGCGGCCGAGCACCTGGTCAACGCCGCGTTCGGCGACGCCAGGCGCTTGCTGGTGGCTCTGGAGGTGGCCGCGGCGGCGGCTCCCCTGGGCAAGGGCGGCGCCAAGCTCATCGACCTGGCCCAGGCCGAGGAGGCGGTGGGGAAAAAGGCCCTGCGCTACGACAAGGCCGGTGAGGAGCACTACAACCTCATCAGCGCCCTTCACAAGTCCCTCCGTGGCTCTGACCCGGACGCGGCCTTGTACTGGCTCTCGCGCATGCTGGCCGCCGGGGAGGACCCCCACTACATCCTGCGGCGCCTGACCAACTTCGCCTGCGAGGACGTGGGCCTGGCCGACCCCTACGCCCTGAACCAGGTCATGGCCGCCCTCAGGGCCTACGACCTCATGGGCTCGCCGGAGGGGGAGCTGCCCATCGCCCAGGCGGTGGTCTACCTGGCCCTGGCCCCCAAGACCAACGCGGTGTACGTGGCCTTCCAGGCGGCCAAGAGGGACGCCCAGGAGTTGGGCCCCCTGGAGGTGCCCCTGCACATCCGCAACCCCTCGACCAAGCTGATGAAAGGCCTGGGCTACGGCAAGGACTACCAGTACCCCCACGATTTCGAGGACGCGGTGGTGGCCCAGGAGTTCATGCCCGAACGCCTCAAGGGCCGGCGCTATTACCGGCCCAGCCAACGGGGTAGGGAAAAATTTCTAGCAGAGCGTCTGGAGAGGCTCAGACAGGCCAAAGCCAGGCTGGCTCAAGACAAGAAAAAAGACCAGCCTACTTGACCAGCCTGAGTTTAGGGTGTTCCTCGACCTGGGGACAGTTCTTCTGGGCATGCTTGCTGGCCAGGGAACACTTGAATCGCACTGCGTTGATCAGGAAAAAAGTGATTACCGATCGCTCCCATTCCTGGGAGTTGTCACAGTTTTCCATGCGGTGCTGCATTTCGGGCAGAAGTTCGTTGAGTTCGTCGGCGTCCAGATCCAATATCTGGTCCGCTAGATGATCCAGCATCTCCCGCACACTTACCTCCGTGGTAAGATTGACTACACCCACACCGACAAGGCTAAATGAATTTAATCTCATTTTAATAACCCTTTTAATATTTTTTGTCAAATTTATTGACGGCATCCTTAGCCTTGAGAGGGCCCGGCCGGCAACGTATAATCAACACGACCAGTAATCAGCTGTAGACAGCTCAAGACTCGCCGCCGAGGATGGGCGGGAACAAGCTCGAAAGGATAAGCGGTTATGGCCAAGCGCGGGGTGAAGCTCGATTACGCCTATTGCCTCGGTAAAGTAATTGGAGCCCAGGGGATTGCCGACAAAGAACTGGGTGAGCTTTCGGACAAGGTAGCCCAGGTGCACCTGCGCCTGAATGAACAGCGCCAGGCCGGCGAGCTGGGATTCATGGAACTGCCGGGCCAGTCTCTGGAGCTGATCGAAACCATACTGGAGGAGGCCGCACGGCTTAGCTCCATTGCCGACGACCTGATAGTGCTGGGCATCGGAGGCAGCGCCCTGGGGGCCACCGCCGTGGACATGGCCCTCAAGGGGGCTCTGCGCTACGCCCAGCCCGCCGGGCCCGGCGGCATGCGCCTGTTCGTGGCCGACAACAGCGACCCCCGCTTTTTCGGGGCCATGCTGGACCGCGTGGACCTGGAGCGCACCGCCTTCGCGGTGATCAGCAAGAGCGGCTCCACCGCCGAGACCATGAGCCAGTTTCTGGTGGTCAAGGAGCTGTTGGAACGCCGCTTGGGCAAGGAAGAGACCCTCAGGCGCATGGTGTTCATCACCGACCCCGAGAAGGGCAACCTCAGGCTCATAGCCAAGGACGAGCCGGTGCCCATCCTCAGCGTGCCGCCCAACGTGGGCGGGCGCTACTCGGTGCTCAGCCCGGTGGGCCTTCTGCCCCTGGCCTGCGCCGGTCACGACATCCAGGCGCTGTTGGCGGGGGCCGGGGCCATGGCCGAGGCCTGCAAAAGCCCGGAGACCGCCAAGAACCCGGCCTACATGCTGGCCGCCCTGAACCTGGGCTTTTATAAGCGGGGCCGCAATATCCTGGTGATGATGCCCTATGCCACCGACTTGTTCGGCCTGGCCCAATGGTTCGCTCAGCTATGGGCCGAGTCCCTGGGCAAGGCCCAGGCCCTGGACGGCTCCAAGGTCAACCTGGGCCAGACCCCGGTGGCGGCCATAGGAGCCACGGACCAGCACAGCCAACTCCAGCTCTACATGGAGGGGCCCCAGGACAAGCTGATCATGTTCCTCACCCTGGGCAACTACGGCCGCGATCTTTCCATCCCCGACCTTTATCCGCGCATCGACGCCCTGTCCTACCTGGGCGGGCGCTCCCTGGCCGAGCTGGTCCAGGCCGAGGCCCGGGCCACCGCCGCCGCCCTGGCCAGCCAGGGACGGCCCAGCTTCAGCCTGCGCCTGCCGGGCATCGGCCCCGAGGTGCTGGGCGAGGTGCTGTATTTGTTGGAGCTGGCCACGGTGATGACCGGCGGGCTGCTGAACATAAACCCCCTGGATCAGCCGGGGGTGGAGCTAAGCAAAAAGCTTTCCTACGGCCTCATGGGGCGCAAGGGTTTCGAGGCCGAAGCCAAGCAGATGCAGGCTCTGGACGCGGGCGATCAATACCTTGTGTAGGAGAACGGCTTGAGCCCAGACGCCGCCGCCACGCTGCCCCCGCCGGGGGAGTTCAGCCAAAGCGAGGCTGCCAAGCCTTTCAAGCTGGTCAAGTATTTCTCGGTGACCAGCCTGATCATAATCCTGTTGTTCAGCCTGCTCATCTCCACCGCGGTAAGCCGCCGGGCCTCGGAGCTGTTCCTCAGTAAGCGGGAGCAGTACGCCCTGCTGCTGGCCGAGAATCTAAACCACCAGGTGATGACCCGGTTCGTGGTGCCTTCCATCACCGAGCACGGCGGCATCAACGTGGGCCAGCCCGAGCAGTTCACCCTGCTGGACGCGGTGGTCAAGAACACCATCCACTCCCTGCATGTGCTCAAGGTCAACATCCTGGACCTGGAGGGCAACATCATCTACAGCACCCAGGCCGATTACATCGGGCGGGTGAGCGATGAGAGCCAGGCCTTTCAGGGGGCCATCTCCGGCAAGCCGGTGAGCGTTATCGAGCCGCCGCCCAACTTTTTCCAGGCGGGCGGGGAGCGCCGGGTGCTCAAGACCTTCATTCCCCTGCGCGACGAGCGCCGCCGCACCGCCGAACTGGGCCCGCCACGGGCGGTTTTCGAGATCACCCTGGACCTGTCCCAGGAATTCCGCGAGGTGTGGATCAACCAGCTTTTGATTCTGGCCACCATGCTGGTGATGATGGCCCTGCTGTTCGTGATCCTGCGCTCCATCGTGATCCGGGGCCAGCGCATCATGGGCCGCCGCGCGGCCTTGCAGGCCCGCCTGGAGGAGCAGCTCAACCAGGCCGAGCGCCTGGCCTCCCTGGGGCGCATGGTGGCGGGCGTGGCCCACGAAATACGCAACCCCCTGGGCATCGTGCGCTCCACCGCCGAGCTGCTGGGCAGCCGGGTGGACGAGAGCAGCAAGCCCCTGGCCGGGGTCATCGTGGAAGAGAGCAGCCGCCTCAACCAGATCGTCACCGAATTCTTGGATTTCGCCCGGCCCCAGAAGCCGCGCCTGGAGGCCCTGAAGATAGAGGAGGTGCTGGAGCGCAACCTGCGCTTTTTGGCACCGGAGGCCCACCGCCTGGGGGTGCGCATCGAGACCCGCTACCCGCGGGTGCCTGCCCTGGTGCTGGGCGACAAGGATCTGCTCTACCGGGCCTTCCTCAACATCTTCAACAACGCCTTGCAGGCCATGGAGCACGGCGGGGTGATGGGGGTGTCCACCGAACAGGTGGAGCGGGGCGAGCGGGGCTACGTGCAGGTGGTGGTCAGCGACACCGGGCCCGGTTTCGACCCCGAGGCTAAGGGCAGCCTGTTGGACCCCTTCTTCACCACCAAGGAAAAGGGCACCGGACTGGGCCTGTCCATCGTGAGCAATATCATGGCCAGCCACCGGGGCATGGTGGAGTTGGACAACACCCCCGAAGGCGGGGCCAAGGTGGTGGTGCTGTTGCCCCAGGCCGCCGCCCACTGACAAGCAATAAGAGGCTAATGGCGTGGAACGCATCCTCATAGTTGACGACGAGAAAAACTACCTGGTGGTGTTGCAGGCCCTTTTGGCCGACAACGGCTACGAGATGCTTACCGCCCAGAACGGGCCTCAGGCCCTGGCCCTGGCCGCCGAGGAGGAGCCGGACCTGGTCATCACCGACATGCGCATGCCCCAGATGAGCGGCCTGGACCTCATCCAACGGCTCAAGGCCCGCTTCAACGAAATGCCCATCATCGTCATGACCGCCTACGGCACCGTGGAAAACGCGGTGGAGGCCATGAAGTCCGGGGCCACTGACTACATCTCCAAGCCCTTCGAGAACACCGAGCTGCTGCTCACGGTGCAAAAGGCGCTCAAAATGCGCCGCCTGCTTTTCCAGAACCGCCTGCTCAAGGAAGAGCTCAAGGGCTACGGCGAGATCATCGGCGACAGCAAGGCCATGCGCCAGGTGTACGGGCTCATCGACAAGGTGGCCGCCACCCGGGCCACGGTGCTGCTCACCGGCGAGAGCGGCACGGGCAAGGAGCTTATCGCCCGGGCCATCCACACCCGTTCGCCCCGGGCCGAGGAGCCCTTCGTGGCGGTGAACTGCATGGCCCTCACCGAGACCCTCTTGGAGAGCGAGCTGTTCGGTCACGAGAAGGGGGCCTTCACCGGGGCCACCTCCCGCCGCAAGGGCCGCTTCGAGATGGCCCACGGCGGCACCCTGTTCCTGGACGAGGTGGGCGAGATGAGCCTCTCCTTGCAGGTGAAGCTTCTGAGAGTGCTGCAGGAGCGCACCTTCGAGCGGGTGGGAGGCAATCAGCAGCTATCGGTGGACGTGCGCATCGTGGCCGCCACCAACCGCGACCTGACCCAGGCGGTGGAGGTGGGCCAGTTCCGCGAGGATTTGTTCTACCGCCTCAACGTGGTGCGCATCAACGTACCGCCCCTGTCCCAGCGCCGCGAGGACTTGCCGGTGCTGGTGGCCCACTTTGTGAAGAAGTACGCCGCCGAGGTGGGGCGGTCCGCCCCGCAGGTGGACAAGCAGGCCATGGAGCTGATCTACAGCCACTCCTGGCCGGGCAACGTGCGCGAGTTGGAGAACGCCATAGAGCGGGCGGTGATCCTGGCCGGGGACGTCATCACCTCCGGCGATCTGCCCCTGGAGATAAGACCCGATCAGGAGGCCGCCGCCACCGAGCTGCCCCGGGACCTGAGCCTTAACGACGCCCTGGAGGACCTGGAAAGGCGCATGATCGTCCGCGCCCTGAACGAGGCCGGGGGGGTGGCCGCCCACGCCGCCGAGGCCCTGGGGCTCACCAAGTCCAATCTGGCCTACAAGCTGAAAAAGTACGAGCTAGGCTAGTTAAGCCCGCATATTTCATGAGGGTCGTGCGTCCGGCTGCGCCAGCCACCGGCATACGGTGTAGCCGGCTTCGCTCGGGCCTCGACGTAGCGCTCTGGCTACGCCTGCGGTCCTCACTTGCCGGACGCCTTGTCTGCCGTCGGCTGGCTATGCCGGGCCGAAAGGACACCGCCACCCGACAACGCTGACAACTGTTTATGATGATCGCCTAAAGGTAAATTCGATGTGCATTGCCGCCCAACCCCCATGAAACATGCGGGCTAGGCCCAAGCGGCCACCACCATCACCTCGCCCCGGTCGGGACGGAACTTCCCGCCCCGGAATCCGGGATGCAACTCCACCCGCCGCCAGCCGTTGAACAGCCTCTGGATATCAGCCACTCTTAGCACCCGAATGAGGGTGCACAGGCCGCCTTCCTCAACTAGGCTCATCTCCTCCAGGCCCGGACCGGCCGAGCGGCAGCGCATGCCCGGCTGGTATTCCCGCCAGGCGCCAGGCACCGGTTCGGTCGGGTAGGTGGCGGGGTGGGGCAACTCCACCACCATGGCCCCTCCCGGAGCCAGCACCCGCCTAATCTCGGCGAACAGTTTCTCCAATTCTTGGGGTCCGGTGAAATGAATCAGGGTGGCGTGCAGGCTGATGACCAGGTCCAGGGAGTTGTCGCCGAAGGGCAGTCCCTGGCGGGCGTCGGCCAACACCAGGCGGGCGGCCGTCTTGCGGTGCGCCCGGCGCAGCATGGCCTTGGAGCAGTCCAGGCCCACCGGAGAGAAACCGGCCTGAGCCAGGGGGCCCAGGATGCGGCCGGTGCCGCAGCCCAGGTCCAGCACCGTGCCCTGCGCGAAGGTATGGGCCAGCCACAGGGCCTGGCGCAGGCCCAGGGCCGGGGGATAGGCGTAGCGTTGGTCGTAGACCCCGGCCACCCGGTCGTAAAACGCTCGGCTGTCCAGGGGCTCCACTTCAGGCCTCTATAAAAGGGGCCGCCGCAGGTGGTGGTCCGTGGCCTGTTCATAGGCCTGGCCCACCGCGAACAGCGTCTCCTCGGCGAAGTGCGGCCCAATGATTTGCAGGCCGATGGGCCGCCCGGCCGAGGAGAACCCGGCGGGGATGCTCATGCCCGGCAGACCGGCCAGGTTGGTGGACAGGGTGAACACGTCACTCAAATACATCTGCAAGGGGTCGTCCACCTTTTGGCCGATGTCAAAGGCCGGGGTGGGGGTCACCGGCCCCACGATGGCGTCCACCTTTTCGAACGCCGCCTCGAAGTCCCGGCGGATGAGGGTGCGCACCTGACCGGCCTTGCCGTAGTAGGCGTCGTAATATCCGGCGCTTAGGGCGTAGGTGCCCAGCATGACCCGGCGGATCACCTCCGGGCCGAAGCCCCGGCTGCGGGTGTCCAGGTACATGTCCATGAGCCCCGCGCCCTCGGAGCGTACGCTCAGGCCGTATTTCACGCCGTCGTAGCGGGCCAGGTTGGAGGAGGCCTCGGCCGGGGCGATGATGTAGTACACCGGCAGGGCGTACTCGGTGTGGGGCAGGCTCACCTCAACCAGCTCGGCTCCCTGGTTCTCCAGTTCGGCCATGGCCGCCTTGACCGTGGCCTCCACCTCCGGGTCCAGGCCTTGAACGAAAAACTCCTTGGGCACGCCCAGCTTGAGGCCCTTGACCCCGCGCTCCAGGGAGGCGGTGTAATCGGGCACCGGGCGCGGGGCGCTGGTGGAGTCGGCCGGGTCGTGCCCGGCGATCACCGATAGCACCAGGGCCGCGTCGGCCACGGTGCGGGTGATGGGGCCCGCCTGGTCCAGGCTGGAGGCGAAGGCCACCAGGCCGAAGCGGCTGACCCGGCCGTAGGTGGGCTTGAGGCCCACCACTCCGCAATGGCTGGCGGGCTGGCGGATGGACCCGCCGGTGTCGGTGCCCACCGAGAACAGGCTGCTGCCCGCGGCCACGCTGGCCGCGGTGCCGCCAGAGGAGCCGCCGGGTATGGCGGCCAGGTCCCAGGGGTTGTGGCTGGTCTGAAAGCCCGAGTTCTCGGTGGAGGAGCCCATGGCGAACTCGTCCATGTTGTGCTTGCCCAAAAGCACCATGCCCGCTTCCTTGAGCTTTTTCACCAGGAAGGCGTCAAAGGGGGGCACGAAGTTTTCGAGAATCTTGCTGCCGCAGGTGGTGCGCACCCCGGCGGTGCACAGCACGTCCTTGAGCCCGGCGGGCACCCCGCACAGGGGTCCGGCCTGACCCGCCGCCCGGGCTTGGTCCGCCGCCTTTGCCTGGTCCAAGGCCGCCTCGCCGGTGAGGGTGAGGTAGGCCTTGACCTGGGGCTCGGTATCCTTGATGCGCTTGATGAGAGCCTGGGTCAGCTCCAGGCTGGAGACCTCGCCCTTGGCCAGCAGGTCCACCGCCTGGGTGAGGCTTAGCTCGTGCAGTTCCACCATCGTCTCCTTATATGACCTTGGGCACGATGAAGCTCTGGCCATCGCTGTCGGGCGCGTTGGCCAGGGCCCGCTCGTGGTCCAGGCTCTCCCCGGTCTGGTCGGGGCGCATGGCTCCGCTCAGCTCCAGGGCGTGGTTGGTGGAGGGCACTCCGCTGGTGTCCAGTTCGGCCAGCTTGTCCATGGCCGTGAGGATATCGTTGAGCTGCTCGGTGAGCTTGGCGCTCATCTCGTCGCTTAGTCTGAGCCGGGCAAGGGCGGCCACGTGGGCCACCTCGGACGCACTGATTTTCATCACCTGTCTCCAAAATTTGGTTAGCCCGCACATTTCATGAAGGTTGTGCGTCCGGCCTCGTCAGCCACCTGCATACCGCGTTACCGGCTGCGCTCGGTCCTCGACGTAGCAGCTTAGGCTACGCCTGCGTTCCTCTCTTGCCGGATGCCTTGTCTGCCGGCGGCTGACTGGGCCGGGTCGGAGCACGGACAGCATGCGACAAAGGCGACGCGGTATTCATGAAGATGGCGAAAATAGCTCAAACCTGGTGCCTCCCCAACCCTCATGAAATGTGCGGGCTAGGTGGTTTTTTATCACGCACGGGCTTTGGGGACAAGGCGGGCGCGGTCTTTGGGGGGCGATTGTAGGGCGGGCGCCCGGGCGGAGGCTAGGGCAGCTTCCAATAGTGCTTGGCCGCCTCCATGGCCCGGTCCACCCAGGTGATGGGGTCGGTGGCCGCCGCCTTGGCGATAAGCTCTTCCTCCCGGCGCTGCCCGGCCAGGGCGGCCAACACCGCCACCACCGAGCGGCCCAGGGCGGCCTGGTTGTAGCCGCCCTCCAGGGAAGCCACGATGCGTCCGGGGCAGAACTCCTGGCTGATCTCGGTGAGGCGCTGGGTCATGGCCGCGAAGCCAGCCGCGCTGATCATCATACCCCCCAGGGGGTCTTCCCGGTGGGAGTCGAAACCGGCGGACACCAGTATGAACTGGGGCCTGAACTGGCGGGCCACGGGCAACAGAAGGCGCTCAAAGGCCTGCAAATGCTCCAGGTCGCCCCGGCCCGGCGGCATGGGCAGGTTTATGGTGCGGCCCTTGGCCGAGCCCTGGCCCACCGCGCTGATCTGGCCGGTGCCGGGGTATAGGGGCGATTGGTGGGTGGAGAAATAGAGCACCCGCGACTCGGGGTAGAAGATGTCTTCGGTGCCGTTGCCGTGGTGGACGTCCCAGTCCACCACCAGTATGCGCTCCAGGCCGCGCTTGAGCATAAGGTGGGCGGCGGCGGCGGCCACGTTGTTGAACAGGCAAAAGCCCATGGCCCGGGTGGAGGTGGCGTGGTGGCCGGGAGGACGCACCAGAGCGAAGCCGTGGTCCACCTCTCCGGACAGGGCCGCGTCGCAAAGGTCGATGAGGCTGCCCGCGGCCAACAGGGCCACCTCGCAGGAGCGGGGCGAACACACCGTGTCCGGGTCCAGGCTGGTGCTGCGTCCGGCGGTGCCCGCCACCCGGCGCAGGTGGCTGGCGTGGTGCACCGTGGTCAACTCTTCTTCCCGGGCCGGGCGCAGGGGAAGCGTCTCCAGGACGCCGCGCCCATCCCAGTGGGAGATGGCTTCGTCAATGGCCTCCAGACGGTCGCCCACTTCGCAGTGGTAGGGGCCGGTGTCGTGCTCCCGGAAGATCGGATCGTTGACCACCCCCACACTCATGGCTATTTTTTCTCCGGCTGGGCTTTGGCGGGCGACTCCATTTCCTTGGTGGTCACCTTCACCTGGTCCGGCTTGGGGAAGAACAGCACCCGGCCGTCGTAGAGCACCCCGTTGATCTCCTTGGGGTCCACCTTGTCCAACTGGGGGAAGATCTCGCTCAGGTTGAAGATCACCACCTTTTGGCCCGGCTCCAGCAGGTTCAGGTCCTTGGTCATCTGGCCGGTGCGCAGGTTGTACACGCCCACCATGTGTTCGGCGAACTTGAGTATCTTGCCCACGCCGGTGGAGTAGCCCTTGGGTTGTGGCTGGTCGGCCCTGAGCGGAAGGTTCACCCCCCGCCCGGCCAGGTACTCACGCAGCAGTTGGTAGTGTATCTGCCACAGGTTGTCGCCGGGGCGGACCACGTGCACCCCCCAGGCGCTGACCTTGCCGCCCTGCAGGGATTTTTCGCGCACCTCGCCGCGCTGCTCCACCACCAGCTTGCGCTCCAACTCCTCCACGGGAACTTTCTTGCCGCCCACCTGGATGCTCTCGTCGCTGCGGGCCACCGCGTCCACGGACTTGTCCAGTCCGAAGGGTTTTTTGCGCTGGTCCTGCTCGCCCTGTTGGCTGCCGTCCACTTTGATGGTGTCGCCGTGCTTGCTGGGCACGGGAACCCCGGCGGCCTGGTCTTGCCCGGCCTTTTGTCCGGCTGCGGTCGCGGGCTTGGCCTGCTTGCCCTCCTTGGGGGAGATGTCGCCCCAATAGACCCACAGGGCCGCCACGGCGGCCAGGATCACCACTAGGGCCAAAAGCCAAGGCCAGCGCGAGGAGCCGGAGGGATTGCTTTGGGGCGAGGAGGTCTGCCCGATGTCCAGCTTGCCGCCGGGTGGGTTGGTCTGGTCATTCATGGATATTCACCCCCGGGGTGGAAAAAAAGCCGGACACCGGCCCAGCCGATGCCCGGCGGGATATCTGTGGCATTCTATAAGTTTCGCCAGCAAAGCTGCAAGTGCTTCTGGTCCATCTTGGGGGAGGCCAGGCTGACCACCACCGCCAGGATGAGCGAAACCGGCAGGGCGATGATGTTGGGGTCGGTGAATTGCAGCAGCCACCAACCCGATCCCTGGGCCGCGCTCTGGGCCAGGCTGTCCACCCCGAAGGTGGCCTTGCACAGGCCGATGGCCGCCGATTCCTTGGTGTGCACGAACAACAGGAAGAAGAAGCTGGTGGCGAAGCCGCCTACTATGGAGACCACGGCCCCCAGCCTGGTCATGCCTTTCCAGTACAGGCCCAAGAAATAGGCGGGCAGGAAGCTGGCCGCGCACAGGCCGAAGAAGAAGGCGGTGGCCAGGGCGATGATGGAGGGCGGCAACAGCAGGCCCCACACCAAAGTGACCAGGATGGTGATGCCCACCCCCAGGCGGCTCATACGCAGCTCGCCGCGCCCGCCGGAAGCCAGGCCCTTCTCATAGAAGTCGCGGCCCAGGCTGGTGCCGCCCACGTGGAACTGGCTGGACAGGGTGCTCATGGCCGCGGCCAGCATGGCCAGCAGGAAGAGTATCTCGAACCAGTCGGGCATGACCTTGGTGACGTACAGGGGAATGATCTTGTCGATGTTGCCCCCGGCCACGGCCACCGATATCTTGCCCAGCTCGCGGAAGAACACCACGTTGCTCAGCGCGCCCACCACGAAGGCCACCCCGGTCATCAGCACGATGAAGATGCCGCCGAAGAGCACCGCCCGGTTTAGCTGGCGGTCGCTGGCCACGGTCATGTAGCGCACCGCCAACTGGGGCTGGGCCAAGACGCCGATGCCCACGCCGTAGATGATGGTGGTGTAGATCACCAGCCACAGGGGGGTGAAGGGCTTGGCCCCCTGGGTCCAGCCCAGCATGCCCCCGGCCTTGAGGTTGGCGGGCATCTGGGGAGCCAGGTCGGTGAGCGCCTGGTGGGCCTCGGTGACCCCACCCAGGGTGGAGTAGGTGAAAATGATCAGGATAAGCATCATCACCAGCATCAGGCTGCCCTGGAAGGCGTCGGTGTACATCACCGCCTTGAGCCCGCCGGTGATCACGTAAATGGCCAGGATAGCCACGAAGCCCAGGAGCACCACGTAGTAGTTGATGCCCAGGCTGACCTCCAGCATGCGGCTGATGCCGATGAGCACCGCCGCGGCGTAGACCGGGATGAACAAAAACACCACCGCCCCGCTGAAGCCCTGGATGAAGCGCGACTGATAGCGCTGGCCCAGAAGCTCGGGGAAGGTGTGCGAATCCAGGGCCACTCCCATGCGCCGGGTGCGTTTGCCAAAGAACACCATGGCGATGAAGATGCCCACGAAGATGTTGAGGAAGGTGAGCCACAGCAAGGGGAAGCCGAACAGGGCCGCCGCTCCGCCGAAACCGATGATCGCCGAAGTGGAGATGAAGGTGGCCCCGTAGCTCATGGCCATTACATAAGGGTTCATCTGGCGTCCGGCCAGCATGTAGTCGCTGGCCTGGCGGGTTTCGCGCCAACCCTTGTAGCCCAGGTAGAAGACCACGGCCAGATACACCAACGCCAAAATGATCTTGACGGTCATCCTGCCTCCTCGTCAGCTATGGTAATGCGCCGTCCGGGACCGGCGGCGCGGCCGGTGTTACTTGCCCTCGCCCTCGGGGGCCCATTGGTCCAGGTCCCTGAGTTCCTCGGTCAGCGGTCCGCTGTCGTTCCATTTGACGATGCCGTAGATTATGCACAGCACCGAGGCGGCGATGCACAAAACGTAAGCAAGGGCCAGCTCGGGACTCGCGATGCCTAGCAAAGGATTCCTCCAGCTCGGCGGGGGGAGGGAAGCCCCCCGGAATGATGGTGGCGGGCGAGACCTTGGTTCGTAGGCTCCGTATGTGGTGAAATGACCCGCTACCAGCTACAATGTAGTCACACTATACGAAGGCGGGCCGCGCAAAGTCAAGGAGCAAGGCGCCGTGCGGCCGCCTGGAGCCGGTATCAGCCTCCTCTTGAATATGGCTCCAAACGTGTTACATTGTAGCTACTTGCGGCAGCCCATCCGCCACGGGGCGGAGAGGGCGGCCCCGCCACAAACCGCCTGCGCCAAGGACAAGGAGTCCAGATGTCCGCCGACTTCGATCGCTTCACCGGCACCGACAAATACATCGTCTCCCCGGAACTCAAGGATGTGGTCAACGTGTCCATCGCCCTGGGACGGCCCCTTTTGGTCAAGGGCGAGCCGGGAACCGGCAAGACCCTGTTGGCCCACAACATAGCCCGGGGCCTGGGCAAGAAGCTCATCGTGTGGAACGTGAAGTCCACCACCAAGGCCAAGGACGGCTTGTACGTCTACGACACGGTGCAGCGGCTCAACGACTCGCGCTTCGGCACCGGCGAGGTCAGCGACATCAAGCGCTACATCCACCTGGGCCAGCTGGGCCGGGCCTTTGCCCAGGCCCACGACGTGGTGCTGCTCATCGACGAGGTGGACAAGGCGGACATCGAGTTCCCCAACGACCTGCTCAACGAGCTGGACGAGATGAGCTTCCACATCCCCGAGACGGACGAGACCATAAGCGCGGCCACCCGGCCCATCGTGGTCATCACCTCCAACTCGGAGAAGGAGCTTCCCGACGCCTTCTTGCGGCGCTGCGTGTTCCACTACATCGAATTCCCCGAGGAAGAGCTGATGCGCCGCATCGTGGGGGTGCACTTCCCCAGCCTGGCCGAGAAGCTGCTCAAAGAGGTGCTCAAGCGCTTCTACTGGCTGCGCCAGATCGAGGGCTTCCGCAAAAAGCCATCCACCAGCGAGCTGCTGGACTGGATCCAGGCCCTGGTGGCCGGAGGCATGGACCCGAACCAGGTGGCCAAGGAGCTGCCTTTCGCCGGGGCGCTGATCAAGAAGGAGCAGGACCTGGAGGTCTTGGACGCCGCCCTGACCAGGGCCGGCGGACCCGCCAACCGCATGGGCCTGCGCGGCCGGTTCTAGGGTGGGGCAAGTTTTTCCGGTCCGCTGCCCTTGGTGCGGCGACGACCCGCTTTACCAGGACTACCACGACCGCGAATGGGGCGTGCCCCTGCACGACGACCGGCGCTTGTTCGAAATGCTCCTGCTGGAGAGCTTCCAGGCCGGGCTCAGCTGGCTGACCATTCTGCGCAAGCGGGAGAACTTCCGGGCCGCCTTTGACGGCTTCGACCCGGCCAAGGTGGCGGCCTACGGGAGCGGCAAGATTGATGCCCTGATGAGCGACGCGGGCATAGTGCGCAACCGGGCCAAGATCAAGGCGGTGATCAACAACGCCGGGGTTTTCCTGGATCTGCAAAAAGAGTTCGGCTTCTTTGACCGCTACCTGTGGAGCTTTGTGGACCATCAGCCCGTGCAACACGCCTACATCGAGCTGGCCCAGATACCGGCCGAGGACGAGACCTCGCGGGCGGTGAGCAAGGATCTCAAGAAGCGGGGCATGGGTTTCGTGGGGCCCACCACCATGTACGCCTTGATGCAGTCGGTGGGCATGGTCAACGACCACCTGACCGGATGCTTTCGCTACGGGCAATTGACCGGCGGCCAGGCCGCCGCCAAGGGATAGCCGATGTTCCTGAACCTGTTCTATTCCCTGCGCGCCCTCAAGGTGCCGGTGTCGGTCACCGAGTGGATGACCCTTATGGAGGCCCTGGACAAGGGTCATGCCCAGGCCAGCCTGGTGGACTTTTACAACATGGCCCGGGCCATCCTCATCAAGTCCGAGGCCTTTTACGACCAGTACGACCAGGCATTCGCCCACGTGTTCAAGGACGCCGAGCTGCCGGCGGACATCCGCCAGGAAATCTTGGACTGGCTGGACGACCCCCTGAATCGCCTGGAGCTTGACGAGGAGGAACTGGCCAAGATCCGCAAGATGGACTTGGAGGAGCTGCTCAAGGAGTTTGAAAAGCGCCTTCAGGAGCAGGACGAGCGCCACGACGGGGGAGGGCGCTGGATCGGCACCGGAGGCACCAGCCCCTTTGGGCACTCCGGGGCCAACCCGGCGGGTATACGCATCGGTGGATCGGGCGGGGGAGGCCGGGCGGTGCAGATCGCGGCGGCGCGGCGCTTCAAGAACTACCGCACCGATGTGACCCTGGACGTGCGCCAGGTGAAGATGGCCCTGAAGAAGCTCAGGCGCTTTGCCAAGGAAGGCCCGGAGGACTATCTGGACATAGAGGCCACCATCGACAAGACCTGCAAGGAGGCGGGCGAGATCGAGCTGGTCTTCACCCGTGAGCGCAAGAACACGGTGCGGGTGCTGCTGTTGATGGACTCGGGCGGCTCCATGAACCCCTACGCCCGCCTGGCCGATCGCCTGTTTTCCGCCGCCCACCAGATGACCCACTTCCGCGACCTGAAGTCATACTACTTCCACAACTGCATCTACCAGGACATCTACACCGACATCTACACCTCGGAGAGCGAGCCCACCGGGAACCTGATCCGCAACCTGGGGGCGGACTACAAGGTGATAATCGTGGGCGACGCCTTCATGTCGCCCTCGGAGCTGGTGAGCGTGGGCGGGGCCATCGACTACTACTACCACAACGAGATAGCCGGGCTGGATTGGTTGCAGCGCATCGCCGACCACTTCCGCTACTGCGTGTGGCTAAACCCCATGCCTGAGCGGGCCTGGATGCACCCCACCATTTCCACCATCGCCAAGGTCTTCCCCATGTTCCCCCTGACCCTGGACGGCCTGGACGAGGCGGTGCGGGCGCTGATGGTGCGCCACTAGGCCCCTTTTCTTTCGGCCTGGGCGATCAGCCCGGCCAAATGCCGCGAAAAGCGAATGGCCGTCCCAAAGTCCATGTGCACCCCGTCGTAGGTGGGGAAGCCGGTTTCGTCCACCTTCAGCCATTTCCCTCCGGCGGCTTCGAATCTGCGAGGCAGTCGGGTGAAATCCAGTCCGCTTTTCAGGTTTTCAATTCTGCGCATAGCCTCGTCCCCCGGCGGCCTGAATCCGTAGACCTTGATGCCCGCGCTCTGAAACTCGCTCACCATTTTGAATAGGTCATCCAGCAACGCCCAGTCCACCGGTTGTTTTTGGTAGACCTCCTCCATCCAATGGGCGTAGCCCTCTTTCTCCTTGCGTAGCGGCACCGAAGCCTCCCAGCCGTCCAGGAAATAGCAGGCCAAGGGATGGCCTTTGGTAAGGAAAAAGAGATTGCGGGCCAACGAGCGGGCGAGGGCCAGCCCGGAAAGATTGTCGCGCCTGATCCTTCTTAGAACTTCTTCCCGCTTTGGCAGATGTCTGTTGGACCAGTGCAGGTAGCCCAGGCTGTGATTGCTCTTGGTTTGGCGCATGAGGCTGTGAGGGCTCACCCCCACCACCAGGCTGGGGCTATGGGACCTGTGATTGAGCAGCCTGGCCGCGTGTTCAAGATAGGGCCTTTCCAAAGAGCAGCCCACGAAGCTGAAGTTGTAGATACTTCGCACGGACAGGTACTTGGCCATCTGACGAGGCCACAAGCCTAAAAATATGCGTGAGTTGCCGGCCAGGACCATGTCGTGGACCGGAGGCTGGGAAACTTTGAGTTGCCAGAATTGTCTGGTGGATAAAAAGGGCAAGGCAGGTTCCCCTTTGAAAATCTCGATGAGTTGTGAGGGGCCATTAGCGTGTTGGGAATGGACCTCTGCGACCTAAAGGTCTTTTGATTCGGCGATGAAGGGGATTTGGAGGGAAGTTGCGCAAAAGCGTGTTGAACATGGCCTCGCCGGTGTTGATGCGATGGTAATTAATGCCAATTTTTCGAGGTGGTAGCCACACGGACTACTGAATGTTACCGGGTATAGGAACCGGTGACAACCTTGCGGAAAAACTGAAGGGGCATCCAAAATAGCCGCCGCCCGGGAACGTATAGGCCTCGGGCGGCGCGAAAATTCATTCCCTTGGATTACAAGGCTACTGGACCGCAGAGAGCGTTATGCCCCGTTGCGGCTCAAAAGCCCCGCCGGCTTTTACCTGATCCCTCTCTCCTTGAAGAGTTGCTTCATCCCGTCGTGGAACGGGGCGCTGATCCCCCAGTTCAAGTCCCGGCTGCTCTGGCGTTCAGGCGGCTCGACCTCGCGCATGGGGGCCATATTTTTTTTGAAATACTCCAACTGGCTAAAGAAGATTCTGCCGATTTCGTAAATGGCATCGTTGCAACACTGGAATTTAATGGTTGGTGAAGGCCCGGTTTGTATGGGCCGCGCCCGCTAGGCCGAGAGACCCACGGTTTGGTTTTTACCCATATCCTTGGCTTGGTAAAGCGCCCGGTCCGCCCTTTTGAGCAAAGAGTAGGCATCATCGCCCGGTTGAATTTGGGTGGCTCCCAGGCTGGCGGTGACCGACTCGCGGGCTCCGTCTCCGGGCAGGAACACGCAACGGGCCATTGCTTCGCTGATGCGTCTGCACACGTCGCGCGAGGCCTCGTTATCGGCTCCGGGGAGCAGAATGGCGAACTCGTCGCCGCCATAACGGCAGGGAGAATCCGCCGGGCGCACCGCCGAGCGCAGGAGCCTGCCCAGGGTTTCCAGAACCTTGTCGCCTTCGGTGTGCCCGTAGGTGTCGTTGTAGCGCTTGAAGTCGTCCACGTCCAAGAGCACCAGGCCCAAGGGATGGCCCAGTTCGTGGGCGTGCACAATTTCGCTGGCCAGCTTGCTCCTGAAATAGCGCGAGTTGAACAGGCCGGTGAGCTCGTCGGTGGTGCTCAACTGACGATAGCGGCGTTCGCGCTGGGCCAGCACGTTGCGCTCCCGCTGTATCATCCCGATGCGGTCGGCCAGAGCCAGGGACAAGAGCACGCTCTCCAGGGCCGCGGCGACGGTTATCAGGGAGCGTGGCAACGGCATCAGGAAATCCCCGCCCATGCTCCAGGCGCCCCAGCTCATGGTCCCGAACAAAAGTACGATCCAGGCCACCAGGTAGAAGCGGGCGGGCCGGAACCCCCGAGCCAAGGCCATGAACCCGGCGTAGATCCCGATCATCGGGCCCACCAGGGCCAGGCTATGCACCACCCAGGTGCCCCACCAGATTTGCCCGAGCAGGCCCAGGACCAACAGACCCAGCGAGGCCGCCATGTATCCCCGTATAAGGTAGTCCGCCAGGGGAGCGTTCTTTTTAGTGTTGAGGAACACCCGGCAAAACGCCGCGCCGAACAACAGCGCCAGGGCGGACACCACCAGGCTGATGGAGGGCACCAGGGGCCACACCCAGGTTGGCAGGAAAAGTATCTGGCCTTGTAAACAGAATTGGTGGGCCATGATGCTGAGCAGGTACAGGACGTACATCAGGTAGGCTCGGTCGCGGGTAGTCAGGAGCACCAGGAGGTTTATCAAAACCATGGCCCCCATCACCCCGTAGAGCAGACCGTACAGGAAAGTGTCGGTGGAGTTGTTTATCTCAAAGGCGTCTTCCGACCATATGTGCAACCCGGCGTTGAGCGACAGCACCGATTGCAGGCGCAAGTAGGCATAACCGCTGCGGGGAGAATCGGCCGGAGCCTTTAGGGCGAACACACCCTGGCGATTGCTGGCCAGGGGCTGCTCCAGGCCGGTGGATTGCTTTTGCCAGCCGCCTTGGGGGCCGGGCAGGTACAGGTCCACCCGGTCCATCCAGGGGGCGGCGACCTCCAACACCCAGCGGCCCTTGGCCGGGGTTTGATCCAGGGGAATGCGCACCCAAAGCGGCGAGCGGCAAAAGCCCAGGGACATGCGATTGGTGTGCTTGACTTGATACAAGGACGCAGTGTTGGCGGATGTGGCCTGGGTGATGTCCATTTGGCAGGAGGAGTCCTCCAGCAGGCCCACCTCCGTGGGGGGGTGCTTGGTCTTGGGGCTTTTGTCCCAATCGCAGGCGGGGCCCACTACCAACATCAGGATTATTAGTAGTGTGGACAAATTGCGGGGCATAATTACCTCAGAAAACCCTTTTCAATCCACCAACTAGTCGGCTTTTTACTATTGACTAAAAAACCTTAAAAATCAACATGATTGAACACATATTTTGCAAATCTGCGTATCAGGCGGAGCGCACCCGCCCGGTGGGTAGGCCCGGCCGGCGCTGTGGAGCCGGGAATCGGTGAGCGTCGCCGGGATGGAAGGGCCTTGTCTGGTGAGGTTGGCGTCCCGCCGCTTAGAAGCAGTAGCGCAAGGTGGCCATGACGCTGCATTGCTGGGACCAGACCTTGGCCAGGTTGTCCCAGGTGTAGTCCATGCCGTAGGCATCGTTGACCAGGCGGTGGCTGCCGGTGGTCACGATGGTCATGTACTCGGCCTCCAGCCCGAAAAAGAACTCGCGCCCCAGGGGGGCCTCCAGGGCCAGGGCCGCGTGCCAGGCATGGCCGGTCGTGCTCTCTTCGGTGATGCGGTTGCCCGCGCGCAAAAGATGGTGGTCCTGGTTGAAGCCGGTGACATAGGCGTAGTCCACCTGTCCGCTTACCGTGAAGCCGGGATGCTGCCGGAGCAGGGGCTGCCACTGCCCCCTGAGGCCGAAGAAGTAATGCCAGTAGGTCTGCTTGAAGTGGATCGCGTCGCCGGGCAGGGGGGTGGTGTGCACCGAGCCGTCCGGCTCAATCTCCCACTGGGTGCCGTCAAAGGCCATAAGGTCGAAGCGCTGCCAGCGCACCCCGCCCACCGGGCGCAGGTCCAAACCCTTGGGCAGGCCCAGCCAGGGTGCCACCGAGACGTCAAGGGATGCCCGCACGTCGTAGCTGGGCTTGAGACGCAGGTTGGACTCGGAGTAGATGTCGCGCATGCGGGTGGCTTGCTCGTCGCTCCAGTCGGAGTCGGCCAGGATGCCGTCCACCCCACTGGTGAGGTTGCGCATGGCCTCCAGGCTCACCGACCACAGCGGCGTCCAGCGGCTCACCTCCAGACCGCCCCACCAGGAGTTGAGCCCGAACTCAAGGCGGCTCAGGGGGGATTGATGGGGAGGGTAGGGATTGGCGAACTCATAGGAGGTATGGCTGTCAAACAAGCGCTTGACCTTGGCCTCCACGCTCCAGACGGCTTGCGACTTGGCCGGGGCCTGCCCGGCGGCGCTTTGGCCCGCGGTTTGAGCCGCCGCCGGAGAGGCCAGCAAAAAGGCCAAAACCAGGCAGAGCGCCCAGCTTCTATTAATGACTCCCATGGCGGATCGCATGTATTTGTGTCCCCCGGCAGGCCGGTTCGACTCTCCCCACGCCCCTTTTCCCGGAGCACATTAATCCAATTTTATGGCCTTGGCCAGACCAAGCGGGCGGATGGCGCACCAGGGGAGCACCGGACGGCTAAAAAAAAGGCAATATCACATGGCTAAAGTATAATTTAAGTATCAGCAACCTGGAACGGATGGAGAAAACTTGGAATTTTTTGGCTTGGCCGACATACGCACCAATGAGACGCGCTTGCAACAGTGCCTGCGCCTGGAGCGCCTTCCAGAGTTCTGTTCCGGCATCAGCTCCCTGGTCAAGCACATAAGCGAATTTGAAGGCGAGGTGTATTGCATGTGGGGCCACTTCGCCCTGCGCAAGGAGAATATCAACGGCGGAGTTCGCTTTACCATGCCCACCTGCCCCAACTCCCTGGCCTGGACCGTGACCACCGGCTTTCCGCCCCATCCGGAGCAGGTGGTGGTGCATTGCACCATCAACCGCACCGAGCACCACCCGGAATTCATCGCGTCCATAGAGGAGTTTGTGGCCATGTGGGTCCGGGGGCTGGAGGCCTCGCCTGAGTTGGCCCAGGGGTGCGACACCCCCACGCCCCATTCCCTTGGAGGCCTGAATGCACTTGATAAATGACAACTTCCTGAAATGACATAACTTGTTTTTTAGTTGTGTTGGATTTATATTAGATTTACTCGGAAAACGGCTGCTTATATGGCATTTTGTGTTGGACGATCCAACACAAAACCTCCTTTATGCTTTTGACAGTCGTGCAAGGGAACATAGGAAATTTTGCACTGGATAAATGACATAAGACAGTTTTGTGGTTACTTGGCAACTATTCTCTATCACAACACTTTATTCAAAATTTATCTTTTATTCTGGTTGCATGCTAATTGACTAAAATAACCAGCTATTCGATTTACCTACAACTCACCTGCATCCGACTTCAAGCCTTATTTTTTTATTTAATTTAAAGGCGTTAAATGATTTAGCCAAAACTGGATACAATTTTAAGTTGCAACCAATATTTTATATTAGCCATATACCCATTATGGTTATTAAGCGCTACCTTGGCCTTGAAGTCAGCCGAAAACCGTCTGCGTTTGGTCTTGCTCATCTCCGTGGTCCCTCCATCGTCGTGCCTACCACCTTACACGACTGTCCAATTTCTGAGGACCACCTCTAAGGGGTTGTCAATAGACATTGAAAATTGACCCATTGCCTAGGTGGTAATTTGGTCATTTTGGGTGCTTTGTTGCTTAGTATCCTCGCCCTGGAACTTTGCCTTTCCCTTTAACTTGCAGCCAGCGATTACGTTTCGGAAGAGGTAAAAAATTTCGTGTACCGGGTGCACCAGCGTTGGGATGAGGCCCAATCCGAGCATTATGACTGGGGCTATTGGGTCAATTACCTGGATGAGCTCATGGAGATCGCCCTGAAAGACCTGGCCTCGGTTGATCCCCATGCGTATTGCCAAGAGCTGATTCTGCAGAATCCGGAAGGCTTGGCCCTGGCAGCCTTGACCAAATACCAGGAGCTCATGTCACCAATTAAACTAAGCAAGCGGATCATGCCAGCCTTGGTCTTGCGGGCTGCCCAGACAAACCAGGCCACCCGGCCTCCGGATCCCTGGCAGCGGCCTCTGCCTATGCAGGCCGATGTTTTTTACAACTGCTGCTGCAACGGCCAGGATGCGAAACCATCGCTTAACAATCCCCGCGCGTTGGTTCGTGTGAAGGAAAATCTGGAAGCGGCCGGCGTGGACACAGGCCTGCTGTCCCGCATCGCTCCCGCCTTCGTCATGGTCAATTATGCCGACGGCTGGGTTTTGCTAGACATCGCCAGAGGCCATTGATTCGGCATGGGCGGCTTAGGGCCTAAACAAGGGCTATTGAGAGGGACAAAATGGCAAGGGTAGTTAACTTCCCATTGGCGCGGAGACTGGCCCAGTCACGCTCCTGGATTTGGGATAATTTCTGGCACCAGGTTTGGGACCGTCTGCCTCTGAAGCCCAGCGATGATCAGCGGGGACGGCTGGAACTGTACATGGGGGCATGCTACGACGTGCTACCTAGAATCTGCAGTATCGTGGTGCCTCCGCCCCTGTGGCTGCCAGAAGTGGTCAAAAACAAACGCAGTGATCGCTCGCCCTGGCCTCCGCAGGAAAGCGAGGATTGGGAGATCATAATCGCCGCGGTGAAGGCGGCCTTCGTCTCCCTGGAAAAGATCGCCCGAGACGGGGGTGAAGGGCCGGATTTTCCCCCACGCAAGAAGACCATGCCCACGCCTCCTGACGCCCTCTGGACGGCGATTTGGCCGCAAGTCGAGCCCAACCTGCCCACCGACCGGCAAGCCCGGTTTATAAGCGCTCTGATCAAGGAGATAGGCTGGCTGCGAAGGGCCATGAGCTACGAGCCAGTGGAAGACACCACTGCCTGGATCATAAGCATGCTACGCAAACTCAGCGCCCCCGTCTGGCCTCCTACCGATAGGCGAGTATGGGGCAAGCTGGCCGGCGTGCTCAGGGAACATCGATACGATTTAAGAGCCGTACACCGCCAATCCCGCCGCACGCAGGTCCAGAACAAGCGGATTTGGGCATTGGTGGCCCAGAACTTCGGCGGAGACAGGGATTACCTGGATGAGATCCTACGGCAGAACTTCCCCAAGGCTCAGCGCAAGGGCAGGGATGGCCGCTTTGCGCCCAGCACCAAGGAGTTGTCCATCAAGGAGGCCTCCCGATTGATCGACATGCTGAAGCACACACGCGTTGGCGACAGGCATTGGAGACTAAGGGGATGACCAGGATTTATGGCATCCCTGACAAGCAGCTCTTCAGGCTGGCGAAGGCCGCTGGCAGAGATGATGCAATGATGCCAAATCTCAGGGACCAAAATTCAGAACTCACACCCAACCCCTTAGGGGTTAAGCGGAATTTTTCCTGCCAGCATTACGAAGATTGCCTGGATCGCGCTGTGATCGAATCTTGGGCCGGGTTTTCCTGTGAAATATGCGGCCTGCGCAACGAGGCAGACGGGATCGCGCCGCCGCCGGATGCCCGGAATTATTTTTCTCCAAAGGATTCTAATCTCGCCGGCGGCCATGCTGTGAGTTCCGAGGAAAGGGGAGAGAAAGGCCTGTGGACAACCATCGTGGAACTGATGGAGCGGTGATGGATTTGAAAAGCTTAAAAACTGAGATATCCGCATTACGAACCAGAGCGCGGAAGCTGTCACGGGCAGTGAGAAGACCAGATTTTTGGTGCAAGGCATCCAGAGTCATAGAGAGTCTTGCCCTGGAAAGCCGCCGCCTGCGCTCCGCACGGGAGCACCTGGGACTTTTGTAGTTATGCCTGTCATTTATCCACTAGAGGTCGTTCGAGAGGCTTGCGCCCTGTATAGAAGCGGTCTTTCCATGGAAGACGTAGCAGAACGCATGCGGCGCAAAGGCCACAAGGCCTTCAACGCTGAAACCATCCGCCGCTGGACGCACAAGTACGGTCTGGTGGAGGATCACGTGAAAGCAACCAAAGACAGCGTCAACGCGGCACTGATGTTGGAATCGCAATGCGCGACCAATGAACTCCTGGAGGTGAGCCTAAATGCCCGCAAGGCAGTAACCAAAAAATTGTCTTCTGGTGGTATCGCTTCCCAGAAGGCCGTGAGGCTTTTAAATAAAATCGACGCTTTGATATTGGACCTGGTCGACGCGAATATGAAGCCCTGACGGCGGGAGCAGTTAGTTGTGGGCTGTATCGTGCCCACTTAAATCACTTGTAAATCCTCCAGTAAAGCGCTCCTTGCCAGCCGAAATGAAGTGAGCTTCGCAAGGTGTCCATCGGAGTGGATAATATTACTGTTCGCCCTGCACGACCTCCCTGCACCCCCAGGAATCAGCCCTCCATAAGATTTTTTACTGTCAATTTAGTAGTTGTTTGATCCAGCCCAACCAATTGGCCCTTGTCTTTGCATGACCCTGGAATTAAGATCAAAGCCCCATGGTGACTCCTGGGAATCTAGATGGCGAATATAGGGGATTAGGTAAAATCAACAATCGTTGAAAAGTTGCGGCCGCAGATCGGAGCCTAAGTAGTCAGCAACGATGAAAAGGGATTTTTCAAGGGCGGCGTTCTATACTGTCGCAACGGTCGTTTTTATTGCTTCGGTCTTTGTTTTCGGTCTGTATTCCGGATATGGCCGTACCTCCGTCTTTCAGGCGGTAAACAGCTTTTTCGGGGGTATAGGCAGGTTGATGTCCGCCGCCAAAGACGAGGCCTTCGTAATTTCCAAAATCGAGCCCACTCACTTTCTGCAGCCGTCGCGCTATCCGGGCTCCGGCGTCACCACAAACAAATTTCTCTCAAACGACCGATCATTTGTATTGCTGGCCGGTTTTTTCGAGGGCAACAATCAGATAAGGTTGGTGCGCCGCGATGGTTCCGTGGTGGCCAAGTGGCCGCTGAAATTCAGCGAAATTTTTAAGGACACTAGCCATATACACCTGCCGCCCCAAACTGATTGGAACATAGACGTTCACGGAGCCCTGGTTTTGCCGGATGGCTCGGTGGTGTTTAATTTCGAGTACGGCGGGCTGGTCAAAATCGACCGTTTCAACCAGGTGGTCTGGACCTTGCCCAGGGAAACCCATCACTCAGTGGAAACCGCCAAGGATGGAGGTTTCTGGGTCTGCGCCAGACGCTTTCACCCCCAGGGCAGCCGGTCTGCATTCGAGCCGTTCCAGACGCCGTACAACGAGGACACCATTTTAAAGGTATCTGAAGACGGCAAGGTCGTCCGCGAAATATCAGTGCCCAAGTTGTTTTATGATAACGGGTTGGAGAGCCTGCTCACCTCTACCGGGGACTATTTCCTCAAGGAGATGGCTTGGGACGGGGAGATCGTGCACCTCAATAAAGTCGGGGAACTCTCCCCCAACCTAGCCGGCAAGTTTCCCATGTTCCAAGCGGGCGATTTGATTATCTCGCTTCGCAAGTACAACCTGCTGGCGGTGCTGTCGCCCAAAACGAGGAGGATCAAATGGTGGCGAATAGGGCCGTGGGTGCGCCAGCATGATCCGGAATTTACCAAGTCGGGCACCATAATCATTTTCGACAATAATGCCTATAGGACCGCTTTCGGCGGCGAGTTGAGTCAAGATAAGAGCTTGTTGAGCATCCCCCGCGCCTCCAAAATTTTATCCTTTAACCCAAACACCGGCGAAATCCAAAATATCTACGGCCAAAGAAAAGGCCAGGAGTTGTTGTCCGTGCTGCGGGGCAAGGTGCAGGCGACTCCGGACAACGGGCTGTTAATTACCGAGTTCGAAGGCGGCAGGGTGTTTCAAACCGATGCCCAGGGGCAAATAGTTTGGCAATATATCAACCGCTATGATGAGGACCATGTGGCTGAAATCACCGAAGCCCGTCTATATCCGGCGGACTACTTCACCGTCAAGGACTGGCGATAGCTCCCCAGAGGCCCGCGCTTCAAGCACCCTTAGGCAAGGCATGGACGTGACCCAGAGTGGAGAAAAAAGTGAAGCCCCATCAACGCCCCGCGAGGCGGGAAAGTCGTTGCGGCGTTGGGATTGGCTGGTGGCGGCAGGCGTGGCTTTGGTCATGTTTTTGGCAGGCGTTTGGTTCATGGTCCCCGGTGTTTGCGGCACCTACCACGATGACGCCATTTATGTGTGCACCGCCAAGTCCCTGGCCGAAGGGCAAGGCTACCGGCTGATTAACCTTCCCGGCTCTCCGCCGCAGGCTAAGTATCCCATTATATATCCGGCCTTGCTGGCCATGGTTTGGAAGCTGGGGCCGTCTTCCCCCGATAATATCTCCGTAATGCAGGTTATAAACATCCTGTTGAGTTCTTTGGCGTTGGGCTTTGGCTATTTGTATTTGTTGTCTTGCAAATACTGCGGCCGCTTGGCCGCGGCGTTGATTATGGCCATATGCGCCACCTCGTACCATTTCCTGCAATTTGCCACATTGACCCTGTCCGAGCCGCTATTTTTACTTACCGCGGTGCTGGCCCTGTGGGCTTTGGAAAGCGGGGATACTCATACTTCCGAGAATTGGCTCCTTGGCTTTTTGTTAGGGTTGCTGCTGGCGGTCCCTTTCCTGGTCAGGAGCATGGGCATAGTCTTGGTCGTGGCGGGCCTGTTATACCTGTGGCGGCAAAAACGCAGAGTGTTGCCGGTCTTGCTGGGAACCTTGGCCGGAGTGCTGCCCTGGATCGCCTGGATGGCTTGGAACTTTTTGGAGGTCAACAGGGACCCAAGCGCCGTCTACTACACCGGCTATATAAAGTGGTACCTGTCCATGGGCCTGCCTTCGCTGCTCAAGGTGGCGATTTACAATCTCTGGTATCTGTTGCTGTCCCTGCCTCTGGCGGCTATTCCCGGGGTGGCGGCGGCTGTCGGTGGGGGAATTTTGATCGCCGTAGCCTGCGTGGTGGGGGTAGTTTTCATCGTTGGCACGTTGACGATATATACAAAATGGCGCTTGTTGGCCCTGTTCAACCTGCTTTATCTGGCCTTGGTCGTGGTATGGGCCTGGCCCCCCTTTCGGTTCGTTGTTGCCGTCATGCCCTTGCTGTTGGTGGTCATCCCCGTAGGCTGGCGAAACCTAGCCAAACGTTTTGCGGGCATAAAACTCCTGACCTGGACCCAGGTCGTCGTCGTGCTGGCTCTGGTCGGGTTCAATCTGGCGGCGTCTTCCAGGCTGCACGCCTTGCGCGTAGCCACCGGTTATCCGCACACGAGCCAAAAATCCATGCTGGTGGTCTGGTCCTCTTATCAGGCATTGTTCGCCTGGGTGAAAGAAAACACCGCACCCGCCAGCGTACTGATAACCGGCCTGGACTCCATGCTCTACCTCTACACCGGGCGAAAGAGCATGCGGGCCTTTGTGGCGGAACCGGCCAAGCTTTTTTATGGTGGGGTGGGAGATCCTCTGGGTGGAACCCCTGCCTTGAAAAAGCTCATGTACGAGTATCGTCCGCAATACTTGGTGGATGTGCCCATGCCGGGGTTTTCCGAAGCAAACTCCCTGCGGGACAACATCGCTGAAGTGCTGCAAAAATCTCCCGGGTTCCTGGGGAAAGTGTACGCCGGCCGGGACAAACGGTTCGCGGTTTACCGAATCAACTATATAGACAATTAGGCATCACGCCAAAAGACGCCTGCACATCTCACGTTTTTCTTAGATTGCGGTGGGCGGGGATGTAGTCTTTCAGCTCAAAGGGCGTCATCACGCTGCTGATGGTCTCCCCGCGCTGCTCGATGTTGCTTTCCCGCACTGTGCCGATGGCGCCCGAGGCCAGGCGTAGATGCTCCACCCTGAGCGGGTTTATACCCATTATGCGGGCACAGGTGGCGTCCACTGCGGGCAGGTTTTTGCCAATTACGATGATCCCTGCCTGCTTTGGCGTGCCCATGATGGGGCCATCGCCCTCCATGCCCACGATGCCGTCCACGATGGCCAGCTGCGGTGGGAAGGTAGCGCTGATGTCCAGGATGGATTGGGATAACCCGGCGTGGTGTAGCACGTTCTTGGGCCAGCCGTATACGTTTCCGGGCATGATGCCGAAAAGATTTTTCATGGAAAGAGTTACCCCGGCCCAATGATGGGTTTTCATTTTGGCCAGGGAAACCACCATGTCCACTTTTTGCAACGTGGCGGGAAAGCTCAAGTGGGACAGGGTGCTGAATCCCCCTTGATTGGCTACGGTGAAGACCTCGTCCCGATTTAGGTCCACAAAGGGTAGTTTGCGCACATCGATAATCGCGCTGAGTCCGCTCTGATCTAGGGTGCGAATGGTATCGGTGCAGTGGCCGGGCCCTTCTCCCACCATCACCTTTAGGGCCCCCATGCGCCAGAAAGCCTCAGCCGTGGCCCAAACCACCGCCGGGTGAGTGCAGACGTGGACCGTATTGGGGGAACTCTCCACCAGGTTGGGCTTTAGCAATATGCTTTTGCCGGCGGTCTGCTTAGGGCCAATGCCAAGCTCGCGCAGGCCCGCGTCGATGATCCCTCCCAGTTCGGCCTCGTAGCTATTGGCCCGGCCGATGAAAACCTCGGCCGGTCCCTCCCAGGTGCGGGCCAAGCGCCACGCGGCGAATCCAACGCCGGATAAGGCTACGCCTCCTCCCAGCGAAAGGGCTAGGAATTCGCGGCGGGATAGTTTGCGTTCCTGTTTTCGCCTCATATAGCGCCCCTGTTCATCTTTTTGACAAGCCCCATAATCCCCTCAGGCGCGTTGAGGGCTACCAGGAGCTGGCCCAGTGCGGAGGTGTCGTAAGACCCCAGCCTGGCCTGCCTGTCCAATATCCTGTTTACTTTCTGGTCAATCCCGCCGATGGGCACCCCCCAGGCAGCCAGGCCCAAGCGGCCCCAGGAAAAGGTCTGCGGAGTCAGGCATTGATTAAACTCGGGCAACAGGTAATCGAGACCACTTTGTATGTCGTCGCGGGAGACCATACCCTGCAAGGCGGCCAGGGCCATGCCAGTTGCATCAGGCATAGGATCAAGCTCAGCCCCGAACACCACGGTGTTGCCGTAGTTCCATCCCCCGTGGTCCAGCCTGCGGTCCATTAGCATCCGCACGGCCTCGGACACCCGGGGATGATCGGCATGCCCGTTCGCTTGCAAGGCCAAAACAGCCATGGCTGTGGGCTCGACCCAAGAGTGGCTGCCAGCCGCCCAGGGCCAGCCCCTTAATGCAGTGTTGTGTTTAATAACACCTTTTGGGTCTGGCTGGGGATGGTGCCCGGTATTCAGTAATAAAAAGGCGGCTGCTTTGGACCGGGGCTGAGCAAATTCTTCGGGGCCAAGCCAGGCCAGCATTGCCAACGCGGTGGGCCACCATGACGCTGGATGGTCTCTGCTCAAAGGCACCGCGCCGTTAGACTCCTGGCAATTCACCAAATATTGTCTCGCCGGACGCAATGCTGCCCCTGCCGACCCATTTGAGGCCAATGCCAAAACCGCCCATGCGGTGGAGTCAGGCCGTGGCGCTTCCCCCGGCAACGAGGAATACCCATCAGAAGCAACAGCACGAGATATTATCTGATTTCGTAAGCTTACAGACAGGGGGGCAAGTGTCTTTTCCATTGGTCAATTTTTTGGGCAAAGGTTTGGCTGGGTGCCGGTTAATCTGTTTGGGTTTTCATGGTCTTTAATAAGAATTATACGGTATACGCCGCGCTATTGCTTTTTAACCTTGGGCACCCTCAACCCTTACGAGCCTTTCAGTCGATCAACATTCGGGGACGCCGTGAACCATCAGGTAAGGTGTTTTTTCTTAAAAAACCCACTAATGCCGCGTATTTCCTAGCTTCAAGCATGGTAATCCCTTTTTGTTACTCGGGTCAACCTCGCATCGGCCTAAGATGGTGTCCAGTATTTTCCCGCCAAAAATAATACCTACAAATTCAACATTAAATCTCTACCCGGGTCAGGGCAGTGAAGGTTGTCGGCTATCTTTTCATATCAGGTAGCTACTTCGGAATAAACAGAGCCAATCCAAGTATCACCAATACGTTCTGAGAAAACTTGAAAATGCGTCCCAGCATGTAATATTTGAAAGCTGGAGCAATATATACCCATAAAGGATAATTGTATGTATCGGTTTCCAGCATTGAACATCCGTTCTTTGTCATTTATGAAGTGCAAATTTTGTCATTTATGGAGTGCAGACAGGCTGGTTATGGGAACCGGGCTGCCGGGGGGCAATTACAACAAGTTCGGCCAGTTGCTGGCCGATGCGGTCAACAAATACAGCGCCCAAACCGGCTTCCGCATTAAACCCCGCCCCACCGACGGCTCGATCAGCAATCTCAATGGACTGCGAGACGGTCGATTTCAGTTGGGCATCACCCAGGCGGATGCGGAATACATGGCCTGGAACGGCAAAGGACACTGGGAAAAAAACGGCAAGTTCAAAAGCCTGCGCACCGTATATGAGCTTTACACCGAAGCGGTGACCTGCGTGGCCACCGTGGAGTCGGGCATAAAAACCTGCGCCGACTTCCGCGGAAAGCGGGTGGCCTTGGGCACCGAAGGCTCGGGCACCCATATCAACGCCTTACAGGCCTTGGCTACCTGTTGGCTCAAAACCTCGGACCTGGCCCAAGCCCTGTCCATCAACCCGCCCCAAGCCGCTAAACTCATGACCCAGGGCAAACTGGACGCTTTCTTCTTGACCGTGGGCCACCCCAACAACCAATTGCGCAAGTTCATCGCCAGTTATGGCCGCGCCAACATGGTGCCTTTCGCCCCAACCAAGGCAATGACCGCTGAGGCGCCCTATTATCAAAAGTACTTCATCTGGACCAGCGATTATCCTGGCCTGCGCAACTCAGGGATGAAGGTTGAGACTTGCGGGATACCGAGTTTCTTGGTCACCACCGACAAGGTGCCGGCCAAGACCATTTACGAAATCAGCAGAATCTTCCTTAGCCAGTTGGAGTATTTCAAAAAAAATATGGCCCCCATGCGCGAGGTCGAGCCGCCTGAACGCCAGAGCAGCCGGGACTTGAACTGGGGGATCAGCGCCCCGTTCCACGACGGGATGAAGCAACTCCTCAAGGAGAGAGGGATCAAGTAAAAGCCGGCGGAACTTTTGAGCCTCAACGGGGTATAACGCTCTCTGCGGTCCAGCAGCCTTGTAATCCAAGGGAATAAATTTTAACGCCGCCCGAGGCCTATACGGTCCCGGGCGGCGCTTTGTGCGCCATAATCCGGAGTGAAACAACTTTCGAAGAGCCCCCGCCCAAGCCGGCGGGGGTGCGACGCCAACCCTGACGCCCCCCCGGGCCGGAGGAGAAGACGCCGTGGGCAAGCGCATCATGCTGTTCGTTCTGGTGAATTTCGCGGTTCTGCTGACCCTGCTAATCATAACCCGCCTGCTGGGGGTGGACCGTTTCTTGGCCCAGTCGGGCATCAACTACGGCGCCCTGCTTGTTTTCGCCCTGGTCATCGGCTTTGGGGGCTCGCTGATCTCCCTGGCCATGAGCCGCAACATCGCGCGCTGGTCCATGAAGGTGGAGCTCATAGACCCCCGCGCCGCCGGTGGCCAGGAGCGCTGGCTGGTGGAGACGGTGCATCACCTGGCCCGCTCGGCCGGCCTGGAGAAGATGCCCCAGGTGGGTATCTACCCCAGCCCGGAGGTCAACGCCTTCGCCACCGGCCCCACCCGCTCCAGTTCCCTGGTGGCGGTATCGGCCGGGCTGCTTGAGCGCCTGGACCAGCAGGCCGTAACCGGGGTGTTGGCCCACGAGGTTAGCCATGTGGCCAACGGCGACATGGTGACCATGACCCTGCTGCAGGGGGTGGTCAACACCTTCGTGGTGTTCCTTTCCCGGGCGGCGGCTTTTGCCGCGGCCCAGGTCAGCCGGAGCGACGAGGAGGAGGGCGGCGGCTTCTCCTACATGACCTACATCCTGGTGAGCATCGTCATGGAGATCTTCCTGGCCGTGCTGGGCACCTTGGTGGTGATGGCCTTTTCGCGCCACCGCGAGTTCGCCGCCGACGCCGGGGGCGCGGCTCTGGGCGGGCGCGGGGCCATGATCCACGCCCTGGAGAGCCTGGGGGCAACCAAGGAGCTGGTAGAGACCTCGGACAAGGCAGTGGCCACCCTTAAGATCGCGGGGGGCCATTCGCTCATGCGCCTGTTCGCCTCCCACCCACCTTTGGAAGACCGCATCGCACGTCTGCACGGCCGGGCCTAGCGGTCCGGAAACAACAGGTTTGAATAGGGGAGCCGGACCCGGGCGGGTCCGGCTCTGGCCACCGTGGGGTCGCATTTTCGTCAAGGCCCGGACCTTTCCCGGCGGCGCTACTCGCCGGAATTCAAAACCGCGGCGTTTTCAGCAGGCACAAGGGCTGGTGGGCGCTAAGCCGGCAGGGCAGGGGGGCGTGGGGTAGCCGATTGACCGGGGTCGGTGAGGTGGATTATTATATAAAAATACTGGAGATTGCGACTATCACCGGGGTCTGAGCGAGAAATTGCTTTGATCGGTAGGCAATGAAGCCCTTGGAGCCCATCCGGTGAAAGAGCGAATGGCACCGGGAGCGTTAAAAAGCCCAAAAAGAGGAGAGACGCGGCGGCTGCCGCATAATCTGAACTTAACTGCTCTCGCCCAACCATTCCTCCTTTTTCCCAACAATACGATCGAAGAGACGAATTTTATACCCTACGACTGCGGCACTATTTAGGTTAAAATTTAGATAGTTGGCTAAGCGATATCCCTCTAAATCAAGTGAAGTTATGGGGAGCTTCCAAAAAACGGTTGACGTGGTGGTCGCGGGATCCGGACCAGGCGGAGCAACTATTGCCCGGGGTTTGGCGCTTGCCGGTAAAAAGGTCCTCGTGCTGGAAAAGGGTCGCTGGCACAAATGGTTAGGCAACCACCTTGCCGCCTTGGGATACGTCGATCGGGCTGGCATGAGGCGCACCGTGGAAGGACTCAACTTGGTTCGCGGCCAGACTGCCGGAGGATCAACTATATTGTATTGCGGCGCGGCCACCGAACCGCCTGATTGGTTCAAAACCGATTACGGCATCAAACTGGGCGATTATTTACAGGAGACTATCGAACAGTTGAATCTCGTTCCACTGCCCGACGAGGTAGCGGGAACAGCAAGCCTGCGCCTGCTTGCGGCCGGTGACGAGTTAGGGCATGGGTTTCAAAAGTTCCGCAAATTCATAGATCCTCTTAAATGCCGGTCGCGTTGCGGCGGCACCTGTATGCTGGGCTGTCAATACCAGGCCAAGTGGAGCGCCCGTAACTATCTGACTGACATGATTGAGGCCGGCGGAGAGTTGATCACCCGGGCGGAGGTTGATCGGGTAACGGTCCAGGATGGGGTGGCCACTGGCGTGACAGCAAAAACCGCTAGGGGAGATTTAGAGGTCAAGGCGGAAACAGTGATAATCTCTGCCGGTGGTCTTGGCACCCCATTTATTTTGCAAAAGTCCGGCATAGTAGAAGCTGGCCAAGGAATGTGCATCGACCCCCTGGTGTTTATTACCGGGGTGTCAAAGCATCCCGGCACCTGTCTGGGTCCCCCTATGAGCGTGGGTACCTACCAATACATGGATGAAGGGTTCATCCTCAGCGATATTATCGACCCATGGGGTCTTTGGCCTATCATGGTCATTCAGGAGAACCCCGCAATGCTACTCAACTTCCTGTCCTACCGTCGCCAATTAGGTCTAATGGTCAAAGTAACCGATGAACGCAAAGGCAGCATAAGTGTAAAAGGCCCCATATCCAAGCCCCTCACGGATCAAGATCGTGCCCGGCTTGATCGCGGTGTGAAAATTTGCAAAGAAATCCTAATAAAGGCCGGATGCCGCCCTAACTCAATCATGGTGGGTAAAGTACGCGGAGCTCATCCCATGAGTACCGCGCCAATCGGTCTGGTGGTGGATCAAAACCTACAGACCCGCATCCCAAACCTGTACGTGTCAGACGCCTCCGTAATCCCCAGGTCGCTAGGCCGTCCGGTGGTGCTAACCTTGATATGCTTGGCCAAGCGTCTCACCTCTCACCTATTGCGCAATCATTAAGCTGCGCGAGAAGCAAGACCCGTTGCGATAATCATCGCGATCAGGGGGTATGGGTTGCGGGGGTTAAGGCGGCGCTGTCAGATCGGCCTGTTACAGGAGCGCGGAGCAAATTCACTTTTAGGTAGGCGGATGGTGAACAGCGCGCCGCCGGACTCTACGTTACTAGCGCTTATGCTCCCACCGTGGCTTTCCACGATGGTTTTGACGCCAGCCAGGCCCAGGCCATAGCCGTTGTCTCCCTTTTGGCCCTCACCCCGGTAGAACGGGCGGAATAACTTGTCGATTTCCGTTTCAGGGATGCCTGGGCCCTGGTCCTGTACCGTGATTATGACTTCCCCGTCGATAAGCGAGGCCATTAGCCGGATCGTCGTCTCTCGGGGAGAGAAGCGAATGGCGTTGTCTAGCAAATTGCTTATAGCCCGATAGAAGTGGGTGGTATCCAGGTATATATCAAGGGAGCCCGAGGGTGCTTCGGTTTCTAGTGCGATTCCTGACTCTTTGCAAAACTCGCTGAATCCTTCGGCCACTTCTTTGAAAAATGTGGCAATATCATACCGCTTAAGGTCCAGGGATAGTTTGTGCTCGCCGCGCCGGGAAGAGATCAAAAAGTTCTGAATTAATGCCTCCAACCGCTGACTTTGTCGATAGATTACTTTCGCGTACTCGGCCGTCTTGTCCTTGGACAACCTTTCAAGCCTGGTTAGTATCAGGTTGGAAAATCCCTTGATACTTATCAGCGGGTTTTTCATGTCATGCGCCAGCAGCGACAGAGCCATTTCCTGCTCTTTTGCCATCTCCTCTATGGTGATCAAGTCTTTCTGGAGCATGGCGTCCTTTTCCTTAATCTCCTTGAAGTACAGGTCCATGGGCCTGGTGAATCCGGTGAAGACGATGGCCTTGTAAATCAGATAGAAAGAGGCGATCTTGAAGAGGTGGCCCAACATGTTGATGAAGCCGTACAAGGATACATATTGGGTGAAGGTGAGCTCGGCCAGTATGGTCAGTACCACCGACCAAACCATCAGTCTGCGGACGTGGGGATCCAAATTCCTGCGGTATCGGTAGATCAAGATCAGGGCGAAGATCAGCATCAGGCAAATGGCATACTCGCTGAAGATTTTGAATGTGGTAAGCCCGACATCGGTTTGGTAGGAATCGGGGAAAAATTTCCAGGGGAAGATGCCGGCCAGAATGGTCGTAGTCAGGGCTGCGAAGAATACCAGCGTCCAGTAGCCTTTAAGGTGTCTTTTAATGAAGAGAAAGGCAGTAAGGAGAGAAAAGCTTTCCATGTAGCGTGCGGCCACCCATAACTGCGTTGGCAGGTTGGGGCCTTCAGCCGAGAAAACCCTCATGCCTGTATAGGCCAAAAAGTGCAGAAAGTCTAGGAGTCCGATGAAAAGATAGGCAACGCCAAGGTAGAGTAAATAACCGTTTTCAAGGTGGGGTCTAGTGTTCCAGGTCTGAATGAAAATTGCGAAGGCGATCACGGTGGAGTAGCCTTCTACCATGCTGTGGAACAGAAGGTAGTTGACCCGGCTGAGATAGTACAGGCCGCACAATGAGATAAGCGCGAAGCCGACATAGGCGGTAATTTTAAGGTACCTATTCATTCTTTGCCTATGTGAGAGTGTGTTATGCAGTAGCGAACCACCACGGTTTTCCTGGGGCTCATTTGTTTGAGTCAGGCCATCATGGCCGGGGCCTACTGTGATTGATAGTATGACATCTAGGGCTCCACGGGTGGAATATTTCCTATGGGTTCACTAGCGGTTGCCGGTTATTAAATCAATCCGCTCATGCCAAGGTGGCTAATCCCAATTCATCAAGGTTCCACCAAGGCCGGCCTTCTAGTCACTTCTGTCTTGTGAAGACTGATCGCCGTCTCGGTCATGACGCTGTCGTAGGAGTCGCCCACGCGGCCCACCGACGGCTCGACGCCCGCCTCGGCCAGGTGGTGATCCGCCACCTGGTGACCACCCTTAAGATCGCCGGAGGCCATTCGCTCATGCGCCTGTTCGCCTCCCTCCCGCCTTTGGAAGACCGCATCGCCCGTCTGCACGGCCGGGCCTAGCGGTCCGAAACAACGGGTTTAAGTAGGGAGCCGGACCCGGTCGGGTCTGGCTCTGGCCACTGTGGGGTCGCATTTCCGCCAAGGCCTGTAGCTTTCCCGGCGGCGCTGCTCACTGGAATTCAAGGCCGCGGCGTTTTCAGCAGGCACAAGGGCTGGTGGGAGCCAAGTCGGCAGGGCAGGGGGCTGCGGGAGGCAGCTGATTGACCGGGGTCAGTGAGGTGGATTACTATATAAAAATACTGGAGATTGCGATTCTCGTCGGGGTTTCAGTGAGAAATTGCTTTGTCTGGTAGGCAATGAAGCCTTTGGCTGCGGCCCAACCGCGTGGCAGAGCGCACCGAGGGCAGAAGAAGGCACGAAACGAGGTCAAGAGCGGTGGCTGCCGCATAATTAGGGATTAGACAAGCATAACCAAATCACATCAGCCGGAGAACCGACAAATCCGGCTGTGGGGAGACCAGAATGCAACCGATAGGTCCTTTAATGCATGAACACCGCTTGATTGAGCGCATGGTAGCCCTGATTCAAAAACAAGCCAAGCACCTTCAGGGGGGCGCTGAGCCGGACTCGAAGTTCATCGCGGACGCGGTGGAGTTTTTTCGTGTCTATGCCGACCGCTGCCACCACGGCAAGGAAGAAGACCTGCTTTTCGTGGAGCTGCGTAACAAAGAGCTCCCTCCCGAGCTATCGGCCATAACTGACGAGTTGATTCAGGAGCACAAACTTGGTCGTGGCATGGTGAAAAGCCTCTACGAAGCCAACCGCGCCTACATCGCCTCAGGAACAGGCACCCAAGAGATTGTTCAGTTATTGGAAAAGCTTGCCCGCTTTTACCCTGAGCACATTGAAAAGGAGGACAAGCGCTTTTTCTTCCCGATTATGGAGTACTTCAACCGGGAGGAGATGGACCGCATGCTTGCAGACTTTTACGAGTTCGACCGCAAGCTTGTCCATCACTTCTTCCAGGACAAGGTCGAAGGTTACGAAGCGGGGAAATAGCAGCGCCTGAGGTGACCATGCAAGGCAAGGCCCCACGCCTCAAGAGAATTTATGACCCAGCCGAGTCTGTTGACGGCAAGCGCTATTTGGTAGATCGGCTTTGGCCTCGCGGAGTGAGCAAACAACAGGCATCCCTGGATGGCTGGCTCAAGGAACTAGCCCCGAGCGATGAGCTGCGCCAATGGTTCGGACACAACCCCGCCCGCTGGAAGGAATTTAAAAGACGATACCGCCTGGAGCTGAAGGCCAAGACCAAGAAGGCCAAGCTGCTGGAGTTGGCTCAGGAGATCGATTTGGACGTGGTCACGTTGCTGTATGCGGCCAAGGACAGAGAGCGCAACAACGCCGTGGTACTCCGAGAGGAGTTGTCCCGCAACTATTGATGCAGGGAGCCAGCTCTTACTTCGGCCGCCCTTTCGCATGGCCGCGGCTTGCCACCCCCGAACATCAGCTTAAATTTCCGGCTGAAACTTCTACGCTTACTTACATTTAAAATTAGACCGACATGCATGTGTGGCCTTCGAGGTCTTCATCAAATTGCAGGCGATTTCTTTTCATTTACTTATAAAATGATAACCTTTATTAGCTAGCCATGAAAAGCTAAACTTGGCAAATCAATACTATTCTAATATATTTTGTAACTTCAAGTAGTTAGCTGCTGTAAAGTGACGTAAAAAAATTATAAAGTATAACATTATGTGTTTAAGAAATAATTAAAAACACTTGACAATATGATAAAAAAGAATAAGTTGTTTAATGTGTTTAGGAATGTATGGCAATTATCTTCAACACACTTACCTGCTTCATATCAACACTGAGGAAAGCAAAATTATGATTGATTTTGACCGATAAGCTCCGGAGGGGGGTAGCATGGCCTATAACAAATCAAATAAATTAATTTTTGTACTTTCCCTTCTTGCTGGACTGTGCTCGTTTGCAGGTGGGTTCTATCTTTTTCTTTGGGCAGGTTCCAACTTTCTATATGGCTATACTCTAGAAGCAATATTCTTTGCGCTTCTTCTATTTGTGTTGTCGTTAGTCTTTTTTATCTGTGCTTATAACCTACACCATTCATCTCTAAAAAAATATTGACGATAAGGGGTGCGCAAATCATTTAAAATTTGTACGAAAACCTAGGGCCTACTGGTTTTAGTAGCGTGGGCGAAACCATGAAGCAAAAGCGGACCTGTGAAGAACTATTACAAAGAGTACAAGAGCTGGAGCTGTCCGAACTAGAAAATAATAAACAAGTAGCTTGCCTTACCGCGCAAATTGATCATCTTAAAAAAACGTTAGATTTTATTCCTTCTGTTATCTATACAAAGGATGATAAGGGGCTTTACACTTATATAAATAAAAAGTTCGAAGAATTATCAGGATTGAAGCAAGAAAATGTGCTTGGTAAAACGGATTTTGAACTGTTTCCAAAACCAGTCGCAGAAAAGTCAGCCAAAAATGACAGGATTGTAATTGAAGCTGGCCACCAGCTAGAAGCAGAAGAAATTGGTCCTGTGCGCGGGGAAATTCATGATTTCTCCTCTTCAAAATATCCCCTGAAAAACAATAATGGTGATATTTATGGAATAGTTGGAATATCAACAGACATCACCGAGCAGAAGAAAGTAGAAAATGAAGTAATCCTTTTGAGAAACGTTGTTGAACAAAGTGTCGATGGGCTAGCTGTGGTTGATATGGATGGAAACCTAAAGTATCTTAATTCTGCTTTCGCCCAGCTACATGGTTATGATCGTGAAGAGTTAATCGGACAAAATTTGTCTGTTTTTCACAGCGATGATCAAATGCAGGCGGTGGAAGCTGCTAACCACCAAATCAAAACTAATGGGATGTTTTACGGTGAGATCTGTCATCTCAGGAAAGACGGCACGTCTTTTCCTGGTTTGATGAACAACAGCCTGATAAAAAATTCTGAAGGGAAGCAAGTTGGAATAGTTGGAACCCTACGGGACATAACCGAGAGAAAGACAATTGAAGATCAGCTAAGCGAAAGTAAAGCGCGTTTTAAAGCTATAGTTGAAAATGCTCCAATTGGAATTATTCTAACGGATTTTAATGGAAAAATTAGATTGGCAAATCAAAAAATGTTTGAAATGCTAGGTTATGACCATAAACTTGATTCTCATGAAGACCTCAGCGTTGACAAAGTTACTCACAAAAGTGACATGCATACAATTGAATGGTTTAAAAAGTTAAAGTCAAAAGAAATTGATAATTATTTAGTTGAAAAACGTTATGTCCGTAAGGATGGTACCATTATGTGGGGCCATGCTAATGTAAAAACTATTTATTCAAAAAACAATGAACCGAAATATATTTTAATTATCATAGAAGACATTACCAGCCTTAAACGTTTTAAGGATGGCCTTAGATCGGCGAACGGTATGCTCGAAAAGAGAGTGAAAGAGCGTACCGCCGAATTAGAAAAATTAAACCTTGCCCTGCAAGTACTGCTAGACCACCGGGAAGAGGAAAAGCGGAGCTTAGAAGAGAGCGTAGCGTCAACGGCTGCTGTGCGGATTACACCTTTTATTGATCGTCTTAAAAAAAGTGAGCTTGACAAGGGTCAAAAGGCGCTTTTAGCAATGGTAGAAAAGGCGCTTGAAGAGCTGGTATCTCCATACATAAAGAAGCTATCGGCGAAGTTGTCTGGTTTGACCCCTAGGGAAAAGGAGGTGGCTTTATTAATAAGGGACGGCCTGACCAATTCAGCAGTGGCAGACGCTTTAGCGATCTCTGAGCATGCAGTTGCTTTTCACAGGCAAAACATTAGACTCAAGCTCGGGTTAAAGAAGTCAAAAGTTAATTTAATTAGCTATTTACAAGATATGGCGGAAAGCTAGCGTTATTTTTCCCTAGAAAACCAGAAACCATATCAATAGGTATTACCTACTTATAAACTAGCCTAGCCCTGTCTTATAAAAAAATATGTTCTGGTTTAAGTTCATCATCGTGGAACGTTTTTGGGATGTTACTGGTAATTTTTTATAACTAGTCAAAAATATGGGTGTGGCTCTCCCTGTAATATTCTTTGCTTTTGGGGCAGGAGCATGGGGATATCGCAGGGAGGGCCATTTTGATTAAATACAAAAAAGTTAAAAAGGCGGCTGATTTTAAATTTTTGCTAATTCTGATCAACCTGTTGGCCATTTTAACTTCTGCCACTTTCTTTTATATGATAATTGGTTGTGGTGGATCCAAGTGGTGTACCGAAACAAATGATTATTCAATTCTTGAAACTTGTAAAGAACATTGTCGCAAAGAAGCTGGAGGTCTGGCCATTTCTTCTGAATTGAATTTTCAAGATTGCATGCAATCATTGGGATACTATCCATGTGATAATAAATTGAAATAGCCGGATTTTATATCACTTGGGTGGATGCTTTCAGGGGGTAGTAATATCGTGGGTCACCGTTCTTTTAGCTTTCGCGGCCGTTGCCCTAATTGTAAAACAACGGAATTGGACCGATCTCATAGAAGAAACGGATGGGAATATTTATTGTCAGCTATAGGTATATATCCTTATCGTTGTAGAAACTGCTTAAAACGATTTTTTATACTTTGATGTAAATTTGGCTTGGCTCGAGTAATAAAATAATTCAAATGGTGGGATAGCTACAATTTAATCGAGAAACTTCAAGGAAGCATGGACATAAGTTGATAATTTCAATCGGGCAAACTTCACCCAATGGTGAAAACGTAAACTCAGGGCATATTAAAATGCCTTCGACCGAATTGAAGTATCAATGTCGCCAAAGGCCAGGGCTGAAGTTTAACAACCTTGAGGGATGCCAGGCCAGGCGTACTAGGGCAGAGGAATATCCTAAACGTATTGATCTCTTAGGATGTAAGGAGTGCCCAGGACCATTACCGCTAAAAGAGACGGGAGATAAGAAGGTGTCTAGCAACGAAAATGATGACAGCAGAACCAAAATATCTTCTGAAGAAACTGAAACGTGCAAGTGCGGTCGCGGCCCCGTGGTTATAAGGAAAAATGGAGTCTCCGCTGGCAGATGTAGACAATGCATGTCTGACACAGCCAAATCATGGCCTAGGGGAAAGCAGAAAAAGACGATGCCGAATCAATCCAAAGAGCTTGATGCATATTCGTTAGTTACGTTGCTAAAGGAAAGAAAAGAAGAGGCCGAGAATATAATTAACACTCTGATTGAAAATGGTGCAGTTAATGGGGACAAGGATATTTCGCAAGCAATTGTATCTTTTGTTAAGCTGACGGCGACAATAGATGTTCTACTTAAAGCAGAACTATCGGTCAATGTTGAAAAAAAGACTGACTTATGTTAGTTATATTCCGGATGGGATGTCCTATGGCTTAAACCCGTAAGGATTTTAAATAATGCCCATGCCAATCAATATAGATCTGAGCGACCAGCGCTTGGACGAAAAGCAGATACGCCAGGCGGCCCAGGAATGGCGTCAGTGTTTCGACGCGTTGGAAGAACTGGTGGTGGTCATCGACCGGAACTACCGGGTGCAACGCTGCAACAAGGCCATGAGCAAATACCTGGGCCTGGACTTCAGCCAGATCGTGGGCCAGCCCTGCCACCGCCTGCTGCATGGCTCGGAGTCTCCCCTTGACGTTTGCCTGCAACAACGGATGTTCCAGCAGGGCAAGGCCATAACCGATGACTACCAGAACCCCGCCACCGGCCAGCTTTTCTCGGTGACCGTTTCGCCTATCACCGATGCCGGAGGCTCCATCATGGGCACTGTGCATCTGTTCAAGGATATAAGCGAGCACCGCCGCCGGGAGCAGGAGCGGGTGAAAATGGCCCTGGAGCTAACCAAAAGCCTAGAGTCCACCACCATGGCCCTGACCAACATGGTGGACAGCCGCGACCCCTACACTTCGGGCCACAGTCAGCGAGTGGCCGAACTAGCCGTGCGGGTTGGGGCTCAGATGGGCCTAAGCGAAGACGACCTCTCCGGCCTTAAGTACTGCGGTCTGCTACACGACATCGGCAAGGGGGCCATCTCTCTGGATATCCTCAACAAGCCCGGCAAGCTCACCGAGCACGAGGAGGGCATCATCCAAGAGCACCCAGCCACGGCCTATCGCATCCTGAAGACTATCTCCTTCCCATGGCCGGTGGCCCAGGTGGTCTACCAGCACCACGAGCGCTTGGACGGCTCGGGCTACCCCCAGGGACTAAAGGGAGACGATATCCACCCCTGGTCTCGCTTGCTGGCCGTCTGCGATGTGTTTGAGGCCATGACCAGCCACAGGCCATACCGCCCGGCCCACGGCACGGAGAAGGCCTTCCAGACGCTCCGGGAGGGGGCTGGCAGCAAGTTCGACGCGGCCATAGTGGAAGCGGCCCTGACCTGCCTGAACGTGGATGACCGCCGTGTGACCGCGGTGGACGACGACGCCAAGATACTGGAGCTGTACAGCAACTTCCTCAGGCGGGACAAGTACGAGATCCTCCGCTACAGCGACCCCTCTGAAGCAATACAGGCTTTCGCCCAGAGCCCCACCCCCATCCTGATCACGGACCTGCAGATGCCGGGCAAGAGCGGCCTAGAGGTAATATGGGAGGCCAAGCGGGTGAGCCCGCACACCGAGGCGATTTTGGTCACCGGCGACGGAAACAAGGAAGTTGTAATCAAGGCCATGAGGATGGGTGCTTCGGACTTCCTGGATAAACCGGTGCAGATGGCCGAACTGCAAAAGGCGGTGCAGCGGGCCCACGAGCGCTTCACAAAAACAATCTGATCCAATCTTGATCGACTTTAAGCGCCAGGTGGTATGCGGGAAGGGCAGGGTTGGTGTGAGATTTCCTAAAGAGCGTGAGCGCAAAATTATCACGCGCGTACGAAACACGATAAGGGTTATAATTATTAAGGAGAACAGGCCAAATTGAAATCGGCCTGCTACCTCCTCGCCCCCGGGTAGGCCCCCCCGCCACCCGGGGGCATCTTATTGAAAATGGAAGCCCCACGCTACGCGGCCATGGTAGGCGCATAGATGTGGGGCTTTTTTGTTTTAAAGCAGGCGATTACGTTACTGGCACTAGGCGCCAAGCCTTGGATTTGCCTCTGGGCTTTTCCAAGGTAAACTGAACACCCGGTTGAAATTCCGTTTTTTCCGCAAAGTCGCTGAGAGTAAGGCGACCCTTGGGAGTTACCTGGTAAATGACAGCCTTGGCCATTTTTTTGCCAGCAGGCGCAGCTTGTTTAATTTTTCCTGATTCCACCATGGACATCTTCAGTTGCTGTGCGAATTCCACTGAAGTCATAGATTTGCTTTTATGAGCCAATGTTTCCCTAATTTCCTGTTCAGACACGCCATCGTCGACCATCTTTAGAAGTTTTTTGCGGTCTTCCTCGTTCCATTTTGATTTCTTAGCCAAAGCTTAATCTCCTTCTGAGGGGGGCTAGGGTCAGATACGGACCAGAATATTTAACATTAATCTTGCCAAATCTCAAAGAAGGTTTTCAACTCATATTTATTTATTTTATTGGTAGCCTTAAAAATACATTGAAATTTAATAGGTTATAAGTAATTAAATAAATTTAAGTTGGGTGTATTGTAAATAATAATTTGATTTACCTTCCTAGCAGCCAGGCCTTGTCCAATATTCTCCTGATTTTCTTGTAATTTTGATACAATACCACCGTCAACACAGCAATGGAGTGATGCTATGCCTAAGAAAATGGCCACCTTTTTGGTCCTGCTGGCCATGGGGGCTGGGTTTGTCGGTGGTACTTTTGGCAGTCAGCTTGTTCAAGCCAAAGTAAAAATTACCAAAGTTCTCAAAGCCCAGGAGTTCCACCTCACTGACCCACAGGGCGTCACTAGAGCGAGCATCGACCTTACTAGCGGCGGAGATCTTTATGTTGCCCTCTACGACAACAAGGGCAAGGCAACTGAATCTATGGTGGTCACGCCCAAGCTGATAAGGGCATCCAGGAAAACGGCGGCGACGGTGCAGAAGTTAGAGCGAATGTTTTCGGGGCTTTTACCAGGTAAATAAGGAACTTTTTTGGGCTACCGTTCAGTTTAAGTTTGTTCGGCCATGCCCGCGGTCTGTGGGGGTTGACATTTGCGTCGATTAGCCTGTAATTTGAAATCACCCTATTCGATCGTTTCCTCGCCCAAGCCCGGAGTCCCCCGGTTTGGGCGATTGTCTGTCCATACAACCTCGCTGGCTCTCCCTGCGCGATGCTGCCGCTTATGCCTCCCTGGGACAAAAGCGGCTTAAGGTTCTGGCGCGTGAGGGCACCATCGTAGGTGCACCGGACCCTGACGATGGGCGCGGTGGGTGGATATTTGATCGCCTGTCCCTGGATGCGTACCGAGAATCCCAACTCGGTGTTGACGTGATCGCCGCCGCTGTGGCCAAGCCACCCGCAGTCAACCGTGGGTGGGATGATCTAGGTCGCGTTCCAAAATGTCCGCCTCCATCTAGTTTGGACATCAGATTGAGGTGTGGACCTCTAGGCGCGGGTAGCCTGTCCACAAGACCCTTGGCTATATAGGTATGGTAGTTTCGCCTAGCCTCGCATAATCGCTGGAGCGAATAACCCATGATGCGGCAGGCACGGCTGAAGATTTTTATCTCGGCCGCCAGCTCTGGCAAGTTCAACTTCCTCCGGACACTTCTTCTAAGCCGGCTGGAGGTGGCATGGCCACCAACCTTTGAAGCCTAAACTTTCAGATTATTTCCGTTACAGAATAGTCTTCACCGTTCATTACCCGAGGCAGGGAAGGTCTCATAATCATCTGCGATGCTTCCCATATGCTTCCCAGAAAATTAAAAGGGGTTAGGCTGTGTAGCCTAACCCCTTGATATTTTTGGCTCCCCGGGACGGATTCGAACCGCCGGCCCGGTGGTTAACAGCCACCTGCTCTGCCAGCTGAGCTACCGGGGAAAACGTTGAGCGATTTTTACCATAGGGCCCCCAAGTCGTCAACAATTTAGCAGGCTAAGAGCCCAGCAGGGCCAATAAATACTTGCCAAGGCCCGCTGCGGCGGCTATACAGGTAACCGCAGATTATGTTTCTAGGTTTCGGCCATCCCGGTCTGCGCCGGGGTGGCCGTTTTTTTATTTTAGGCGGGAGTGGGCGCAACGATGCTTACCAAGGTGATTGTTCTGACGGTCTATTTCGTGGCAGTGCTGGCGTTGGGCTTTTTGGCCAAGAGCCGCCTGAAGGACGGGCCCACGGATTATTTCTTGGCGGGCCGGGCCCTGGGGCCCTTCGTGCTGGTGGGGACCATGGCCGCCACCAACTTCAGCGCCTTCACCGTGTTCGGGGCCTCGGGGGCGGGCTATCGCGAGGGACTGAGCTTTTTCCCCATCATGGCCTTCGGCACCGGCTTCATGGCCCTGACCTTTTGGCTGGTGGGCAAGAAGGTGTGGCAATGGGGCCGCACACACGAGTTGGTGACCCCGGCGGAGCTGGTGGAGCAGGTGTACGGCAGCCGCCCCCTGGCCGGGCTCTTCGCCCTGGTAATGGTGGTGTTCACCGTGCCTTACCTGGCTTTGCAGCCCCTGGCCGGGGCCAAGGTCCTGGGCCAGCTCTTCGGCCTGCCCGCCTGGGCCGGGGCCTCGTTGGTCACGGTCATCATCCTGGCCTACACCCTGCGCGGCGGGCTCAAGGCCGTGGCCTGGACCGACGTGTTCCAGGGAATCCTCATGTTCGTGCTCATGGCCGCGGCCCTGGGTCTGGTGGTGTCGCACTACGGCGGCTGGAGCGAGGCCTTTGACCGGGTGCGCCAGGCCGAGCCCGCCCTGTTCAGCCGCCCCGGACCCCACGGGGTGTACAGCCCGGCGGTATGGTTCAGCTTCATGACCCTGTGGTTCTTCTGCGACCCCATGTTTCCCCAGCTATTCCAGCGCTTTTACTCCGCCCGCAGCCAAAGCTCCCTGGGGCGCACCATGGCCTTGTACCCTCTGATCTGCACGGCGGTGTTCGCCCTGCCCGTGGCCCTGGGGGTGTTGGGGCATTTGTCCTTCCCCGGCCTCGGCGGGCGGGAGTCGGACGCCATCGTGCCTTTGATGATGACCCACCTGGCGGGCGACTTCATGGGTACCCTGGTGCTGGCCGCCGGGCTGGCCGCCCTGATGTCCACCATGGACTCCCAGTTGCTCACCTTGAGCTCAATTTTCAGCCGGGACCTGTTCCCCTACCTCTGGGGGCGCAAGGCCCAGAGCGGCCTGGTGGGGCGCATCTTCGTGGTGTTCTTGGCCGTGGCCGGGCTGGCCGTGGCCCTGATCTCCGACACCACCATCCTGCAACTGGGCCTAACCGCCTTCACCGGCCTGGCCGCCTTGTTTCCCACCGTTTTCCTGGGCCTGTACCTGGAGCGCCCCAAGGCGGCGGCGGCCATGACCTCCATCGTGGCCGGGGAGGCGCTGGTGGTGGCCTATCACTTCAAGTTGTTGCCCGCCTATGGGTTTTTGCCTGCCGTGCCGGTTATGGCGGTGTCCTGTGCCGCCTATCTGGTGGTGCAGGCCCTGTCCGGCGGCCTGAGCCTGCCTCGATTCAGCAAGCGGGGATGGCTGGCCCTGGTCTTGTTCGGGGGTATCTTTCTGGCGGCCCAGGATTACTGGGCCTGGGGCAGGGTGGGCGGCACCCTGGCGGGGTGGCCGCTCTGGGCCTGGTATTTCGTGGGCCTCAGCGCCTTGCAGACCCTGTTCAGCGTGTGGTGGCTACGTACGTCAAAAAAATGACGCCGCATTTTTCTTCCCTAAACGGCGCGGTGTGATAATTTGGGCCGAAAAGGGAGGGGACCATGCGCGCACTGATAATCAACGGCAGCGCCCGGGGGGCCAAGGGAGTCACCGCCAAGATGGGCCGGGCCCTGGCCGAAGGATTGGTCCGTGGCGGGGCCTCGGTGGACACCTTGTTCGTGGCGGACATGAACATAGCCCCCTGCACCGCCTGCCTGAGCTGCATGCACCTTAACCCCGGCCATTGCGCCCAGCGCGACGACATGGACGTGGTGTTGCCCCTGCTGAAGCGGGCCGACCTGCTGGTTTGGGCCGCCCCGGTGTACACCGACACCATGAGCGCCCAACTCAAGGCGGTGATGGACCGCACCATATGCTCCAGGCAGCCGTTTCTCTACGCCGACGCCGCAGGCCTAACCCGCCACCCCATGACCTGGGCCATGCCTCAGAAGGTGATGCTCATATCCACTTGCTCCTTCCCCGAGCCGGTGACCTTCGAGCCCCTGGTGGCCACCATACGCGCCCAGGCCATAAACCTGGGCGGCCGCTGCATCGCCGAGCTGTGCGTGCCCGGCTCCCTGGCCATCCAGATGGAGCCCTCGGTGCTGGAGACGCATTTGGCCCTCATCGCCCAGGCTGGCATGGAAGTCGCCCAGGAAGGTAGGGTGCGCCCCGTAACCTTGGAGGCCATCAAGCGGCCTCCCTTTAGCGTGGATCGTTACCGGGAACTGGCTGGGCGATACGAGGAATGGTGCCGCAAAAAGCAGGCGAAGATGGCGGAAAAGCGCCTTAATGAAAGTTAGAAATAGTATTAGAAAAACTTATTAAATATTTATAATATAAGTTTTATAACAAGATAAATCTAATAGGATTGAGCCCATCGCTTGGCCGCGGTTCCGGCCTTGGCCAACAGCTCGTGGGCCTCGGCTTGGTCACCGGCCAGCAGGGCCTTGGTGACGGCCACCTTGAGGCTCAGGGCTTGGGGTTGGCCCAGGGCCAAGCAAGCCACGGCGAATGATATGTCCCCGCCGAAGTCGTGCAGCCGATCCAGGCCGTCCGGCAGATCCCGGCTCAATTCAATGGCCCGCTCTTCCAGGGCCTCGATGGCCCCGTCCTCCGGGGCGGGTCCGCCCACCGGTTTCACCAGCAGGCAATAGGGCGGGGCCGGGGCCAGCACCTCGGGTGGTAATTGCACTCCCAAACCCTGCCAGGCCTGGGCCACGGTCTCCTGGCCCTGGGCGGCCTGGGCGGCGCGCTTTTCATAGGCCTGGGGCTTCCACAGGCCGTAGGTGCGGCAGCCCATGAAGCGGTCTTGGTAGATGGCGCAGGAATCGGGGCGGGCCCAGGGGCAGGGGCGGCGCTGGGCCGCGTTCACCAGGAAGTGCTCCACCAGGCGCCTGGCCTGGGCGGCGCGTTCCTTGTAGGGGATATTGGGCAGGCGGTGCAGCCAAGCGGCCAGTTCCACGGTGAAAAACGGGGGGAGCAGGGCGCAGCAAGCGCCCCGCCGGGCGCAGGTGGTTTCGGGAAGCTCTTGATATAGCTGCTCTAAAATAACGAAGAGGCCTCTGGAAGAGGCCTCTTGCAGGCCGCTCCTCAAATCCGGGCGTCCCGAATGGCTCATGACCAAACCTCAGGCGCCGCCTCGGAAAAGGGGCGGTGGATAAAATCAGGCGCTAGCCTAGGCTGTCGGCCTTTTGCTGAACCTGAGAGTAGGAAGCCAGCAGGGTGTCCAGATCCGCCTGGCGCACCATGACTTGGCCGCATTGGTCGCAAATGATGGTGTGGTCGTCCAGACCGCCGATGCGCTGCTCTCTTGCTTCGCAATTGCTGCAAACATATTCGTATGCGGGCATTGTCTTTCTCCTGCCGCCTATTTTTATCTGGCGACGGTTGATGGTTGCCCGCTTCTAAAAGCAAATTGCGTGCCATGATAGATTAAACCCTATTCAAGCGCTTGGTGAACGGCCGATAGCAACGATTATTGAGGCAAAGTATGTTTTTGGCGGCCATTAAGTAACCTAAACGAGACAAAATTCACAAATGGTACAAGGCGGGGTTTTGATGGTGCATTATCCCCCGCCATGGGGAAAAAGTACCCACACCCCAATATCCTAGGGGTAACGTGGATTTAGGGGTGGATTGCCCGCGCCGGGCCACACCTTCCGGCGGAAAAAGAGTTCACAGACCAAGGTCCAGATTACGCGCCCCCAGGGCGGCCAGGGTGGGGTCGTGGGTGAGGTCGTGGGCCACCGGGGTTATGGTCACATAGCCCTCCAACAGGGCGGGGTAGTCGGTGTAGCCGTCGCCGTCGGTGCTCATCACCTCGCCGGCCTGCCAGTAGTACACATGGCCCCGGGGGTCGCGCCGCTCCAGGAAGGTTTCGCGCATGGAGGCGGTGGACTGGCGGGTGAAGCGCACTCCCTTGATCTCCTCGGGGGGCAGGGCGGGCACATTGAGGTTGAGTGACACCCCCGGCGGCACCCCCAGCCCGGGCCAGGCCGCCACCAGGCGGGCGGTGATGTCGGCCGCCTGGCTGAAGTCGGCCGGGTGGTGGGTGTCCAGGGACACGCTGATGGCCCCCAGGCCAAGGATGGCCCCTTCGGTGGCCGCGCTGACCGTGCCCGAGTACAGCAGGTTCACCCCTACGTTGGCCCCCTGGTTGATGCCCGAGATCACCATCTGCACCGGCTGGGGCAGCAGGGTGCGCACCGCCAGCTTCACGCAGTCGGCCGGGGTGCCGGTCACCGCCCAACCCTGCATGCCGCTTTCGGTGGTCAGCGGGTGCACCCTGATGGGGTAGGCCAGGGTTATGGCGTGGCCCACCGCCGATTGCTCGGTCTCCGGTGCCACCACCCACACCTCGTGCTCAAGGGCCAGAGCCTGGTGCAGGGCCTTTATGCCCGGGGCGTAGGCCCCGTCGTCATTGGTGAGAAGTAAGCGCATAATAATGAAGTCTACCTCCCGGACTTCCGGCGGGTCAAATTACACCGCGTTGACAAGGCGGCGCCCTCTTCTTATGGTTTTAAACGACTGCCCGAACAACTTGCAGGACGGGGGGAAATCATGTGCGCGTTAGGGGAAATAAGCATAGCCTCGGTGGAACCCGGCCAGGAAGCCCTGGCCGCCGAACTGGTCACCAAGGTGTTCAATCAGTTCGTTGCTCCCAAGTTTCAGCCCGAGGGCAGGGAGGAATTCCTGCGCTACGCCACGACTCAGGCCCTGGCCCAGCGTCTGGCCGATGGCAACCTGATGCTGGCTGCCTGGGCAGGGGAGCGCATGCTGGCTTTCATCGAGTTGCGCGAACCGGCACACATCGCCATGTTCTTCACCACCGAAGACCAGCAGCGTCAAGGTATGGGCCGAAGCCTTTTGGGGCAAGCCCTGGCTCTATGGCGTGAGCGCGGAGCCGGGTTCGCCGAGGTTACGGTCAATGCCTCACCCAATGCGGTGGAGGCCTACCAGCGCCTGGGTTTTCAGCCTACCGGCGGCATGGAAACCCGCAACGGCATTAGTTTTGTGCCCATGGCCCTGGCGATCAAACCGGAAAGCGGCCATACTTAAACACACTTGGTGACCGGCGGGTCTCCCCTGGCCCGTGGCCAAGCCTAGGCAATTTGGATCAATAAATATGCGTCAGCTACAAAAGATCATCAAATTAACGCCATGGCTGCTCTGGTTGGCCCTGGTGGTGGTCTGCGCACAGGCCCAGGCCCAGCCCATGGGCCGGGTCACCCCGGTGGTCACCGTGGTGCGCTCCGCCGGACCGGCGGTGGTCAACATCTCCAGCACCGCCAAGGTGCGCCTGCGCGCCTTCAGCAGCGGCGACGACATGCTGGACCGCTTTTTCCAGGAGTTTTTTCAGCCTCTTGAGAGGGAGCAGACCAACCTGGGCTCCGGGTTGATCATCGACGGCAAGAAGGGGCTGATCGTCACCAACAGCCACGTGGTGGACGGCGGCAGCGACATTCAGGTGCAGTTGGCCGACCGCCGGGTCTTCAAGGCCAAACTCTTGGGGGCCGACCCCACCTCCGACTTGGCGGTGCTCAAGATAACCCCCAGGGGCAGCCCCTTGCCCCAGGCCAAGCTGGGCGACTCGCGCTCGCTTATGATCGGCGAGAGCCTCATCGCCATCGGCAACCCCTTTGGCCTGCAACACACCGTAACCACCGGAGTGGTCAGCGCCCTGAACCGCCGGGTGCCCACCGGGCCGGGAGAGTGGATGGGCGGACTGATCCAGACCGATGCCAGCATCAACCCCGGCAACTCCGGGGGGCCGCTTTTGAACCTGGACGGCGAGGTAATGGGCATCAACACCGCCATATTCCAGCGGGCCCAGGGCATCGGCTTCGCCATTCCGGTGAACCGGGTGCGCCGGGTGGTGGACGACCTTCTGGCCCACGGAAAAGTGACCCCGGTCTGGCTGGGGCTGGAGTTGCAGGACATAACCCCCCGCCTGGCCGGGCACTTCGGCCTGGAAGCCCCCTCCGGGGTGGTGGTGGTGCGGGTGGAGGAAAACAGCCCCGCCGCCCAAGCCGGTCTGAATCGGGGCATGGTGGTGCTGGCCCTGGACGAGGAGCCCCTGGAGGACACGGCGGACTACCAGTCCCGCCTGGGCTCGCTGGCTCAGGACCAGAAGGTGAAGATGTGGCTCCTGGAAAAAGGCAAGCGCAGCACCCTGGTGGTCGTTGCCCGGCGCTATCCCATGGAGCGGGCCAAGGAACTGGTCTGGCAGCGCCTGGGGCTGGAGCTGGGGCCCATGGACGCCCTGGCCGCCCAGCGCAACCGGGTGCCCGAGGGCCAAGCCTTGATGGTCACCAAGGTGCGCTCCAGCTCCAAGGCCCAGCGGGCCGGTCTGCAACCCGGCGACCTGGTGCGCCGCATGGGCCGGGACCCGGTGGCCGATTTGGACGAGTTCTATCTGGACATGGTGCGCAGCCGCCATCAGCCCAAGGTGGCCATCCTCTTCCAGCGGGGCCGGGCCCAGCAAGTGATTACCTTCGGCCGCTAGCCCTGGGGCGGCTTTCAACAGCAAGGAGCTGTGAGCATGGATTTAGGACCGTTGCCCGAACAACTAAAGCCGGTGGTGGCCTTTCACGGCCATCTTTGCCCCGGTCTATTGATCGGCTATCGGGCGGCCCAGGCGGCCTCCCAGGCCCTGGACCTGGGCAAGAGCGAGGATGAGGAACTGGTGACCATCGCCGAAAACAACTCTTGCAGCGTGGACGCCTTCCAGCAGATGCTCTCCACCACCTTCGGCAAGGGCAACCTCATCTGGCGGGACTTCGGCAAGCAGGCCTTCACCGTGATCGACCGCCAGAAGAATCGGGCGGTGCGGGTGAGCTTCATCGGCGACCGGCTCAAGCACAAGGGACCCGACGGCAACGTGGACCGCCAGGCCTTTGCCAAGGAGCTTTTGAGCGCGCCCCAGGAGAGCCTGTTCAAGGTGGAGGAGGTGGCCGTGGAGCCGCCCCCCGAGGCGGTGATCGAGAAGTCCATCACCTGCGCCCGCTGCGGCGAGCCCACCCAGGCCAGCCGCACCGTGGAACTGGACGGCAAACTCATGTGCCGCCCCTGCGCGGCCGAGGTGAGCGCATGAAAGCCCTGGCGCGTTTGCTCTTCGAGGCGGGCATGCTCAAGAAGATGCGCCGCACCGGCTACCCCTTCCTGGGCAGCGGCGGAGAATCCATAGCCGACCATTGCTTCCGGGCCGCCCTGCTGGGCTATCTGCTGGCCCTGGAGTTGGAGGACGTGGACGAGACCAGGGTGGCCTTGCTCCTGCTGCACCACGACCTGGCCGAGGCCCGCACCGGGGACCTGAACTACATGAACAAGCGCTACTGCACCGCGGACGAGGAAAAGGCCCTGGATCACGCCACCCGGGACCTGCCCGAGGCCACCGCCGCGCGCATCAAGGAGTTCGCCGCGGAGTTCAACGAGGGCCGCACCCCGGAGGCCCAGTTGGCCAGGGACGCGGACCAGCTCGACCTGCTCATAGAGCTCAAGGAGCAGCAGGACCTGGGCAACAGCTACGCCAAGCACTGGATTCACTATGCCCTCAAGCGCCTGAACACCGAGGCGGGCCGGGAGCTGGCCCAGGCGGTGCTCACCACCGACTGGACCGACTGGTGGTTTGAAAAGCGCGACGACTTGTGGGTGCACAACCATAAAAACGGAGAATAAGCCGCCCTTTTTTATTGCAGTCTTCCTGGGATAGAATGTTCATCCGCCCCGTTGCTTTTTGTCGCCTTGATTCGAGAGCAGGACAGGAGACTACATGGCCGCCTTTGAAAAACTGCTTAGCTCTGTGAAGGTGGGCAGCCACACGCTGCCCAACCGAGTGATCATGCCCTCCATGGGCAGCAACCTGGCCGACGGCCAGGGCAATGTGACCCCCGCCATGTTGGCTTATTATCGCGCCCGGGCCGCCGGGCGTCCCGGTATGTTGGTGGTGGAAGCGGCCTGTGTGCACCACTCGGGCAAGGTCATCGACCGCAACTTCATGGCCCATGACGATTCGCTCATTGAGGGGATGCGCGAGCTGGCCAGGTTGGTCAAGGAGCAGGGCAGCCTGCCCATTTTGCAGCTCATTCACGGCGGGCGCAACGCCCATCCGCGCCTGGTGGGCGAGGCCATGGCCCCCAGCGCCCTGCGCGGCCCCACGGCCCACTCCACCCCCCGGGCCATGACCGTCATTGAGATCGAGGCCATGGTCCAGGCCTTTGCCAGGGCCGCCTGGCGGGCCATGGAGGCCGGGTTCGAGGGCGTGGAGATCCACGGAGCCCACGAATATCTGGTGCACGAGTTCCTCACCCCCTACGCCAACAAGCGCCAGGACGCCTATGGCGGCGACCTGGAGCGGCGGGCCCGTTTCGCGGTGGAGGTGGTCCAGGCGGTGCGCCGGGCGGCGGGCCCCGAGGCCATAATCTCCTTCCGGCTCTCGGGCGACGACCACGTGGCCGGAGGCATGGGCCCCAGGGAGGCGGCGGCCACGGCCAAGCTGTTGGTGCCCGCCGGGGTGGACATCATTTCCGTGACCGGCGGGGTGTACGAGACCCCCTCCATGGTGGTGCCGCCCACCCCCATGCCTCCGGGCACCCACCTGGAGGCGGCCCGTCAGGTGAAGGCCGCGGTGGATGTGCCCGTGGCCGGGGTGGGACGCATCCGCAACGCCGCCGAGGCCGAGGAGGCCTTGAAGGGCCTGGACATGGTGGCCGTTGGGAGGGCCTTTTTGGCCGATCCCGGCTGGCTCAATCAGGCCGCCGCCGGAAAGACCAATAACGTACGACCCTGCATAGGCTGCAACCAGGGCTGCATCGACAAGGTGCTTTACGGCGCGCCCATAAGCTGCGTTTCCAACCCCTGGGTGGGCCTGGAACTTCAGGCCCAGCAGATACAACCGGCCGCCAAGCCGGTCAACGCCGTGGTGGTGGGCGGCGGCCTGGCGGGCATGGAGGCGGCCTGCACCCTGGGCCGTTTGGGGCACAATGTGGTGTTGTTCGAGGCCACCGGCGAGTTGGGTGGCCAGTTGCGCCTGGCCTGCCTGCCGCCGGGCAAGGACGAGTTCCGGGGACTCATCGACTACTACCGCCACGCCCTGTCCGAACTTCCCAACGTGGAGATACGCCTGGGCACCAAGGCCACGGTGGGCGCGGTGTGCAAGATCAACCCCAAGGCGGTGGTGGTGGCCGCGGGCAGCGAGCCCATCCTGCCCGACCTGCCCGGCGCGGGCGACGCGCCTCTGGTCAACGCCCGCCAGGTGCTGGCCGGCGAGGTGCCGGTGGGCCACAAGGTGGCGGTGATGGGCGGCGGCAACCTGGGCAGCGAGGTGGCCCACTATCTGGCCACCCGGGGCCATGACGTGTGCATCATCGAACTGGGCCTGGGCATCGGCAACGACCTGGGGCCGGCCCGGCGCTATCACCTGCGCCGCGAGCTGGGCAAGTACAAGGTGCGCCGCTACATCCGGGCCAAGGTGCGCCGCTTGTTCAAAAACAAGGTGAGCTTCTTGCACACCCGGCCCGATGGCAGCCGCCAGCTCACCTACGTGGAGCCGGTGGACACCTTTGTCTCGGCCATGGGTGCCAAGCCCAACGAGAAGATATTCCTGGCCTTGGAGCCCAAGGTGAGCGCCATCTTCCTGGTGGGCGATGCCATGAGCCCGGCGGGCATGGGACAGGCCACCAGCGAGGGGGTGCGGGCCGCCCTGGAGATCCACCGTCTGGCTGAGGAAGGCGCCCTGGACGTCGCCCCGGCGGGCGCTGCCTGCTGAATGGCGCAAGGCTCTACCCTGGCCCTGCATTTGGGGGCCCTAGGCGACTTCGTTCTCTCCTGGCCCGCCCTGGAGCGGCTGGCCGCCTTGGGTCCGTTGCACCTGTGGGGCAGGGGAGAGTGGGGCCGCTTAGTCCTGCCTTCCGAGCGGGTGCATGAGCGCGAGGCGGCCCGCTTCGCCTCGCTCTTCGCCTCGGAGCTGGAGCCCTCCCTGCATGCCTGGCTGGGCGGCTTCGGCCAGGCGGTGGTATTCGCCGCCAAGCCTGATGAGTTCCTGCTACGCAACCTTGCCGCCTCTATCCCTCAGGTGCACGCGGTTACCACCCGGCCGCCCCGGGGCCGCTTTCAACTGGTGGGGCGCTGGCAGGTGGAGCAACTGGAGCGGCTGGGCTTGGCCCAGGCGTCCCGTCCCCTGATTCCCCTGGTCCAGCCCCCGGCAGAGCCAACCGGGGCCTTCTTGGCTCCGGGCAGCGGGGGCAAGGCCAAACGCCTTACTCCGGACATGACCGCATACCTGGCCCGGCGTTTGGCGGCGGAGCACGCCTCGATCACCCTGGTGCTGGGCCCGGCAGAGGATGCCGCCTACCGCGACGAGTTGGTTCAGGCCCTCAGTGGCGTGCCCCACCGCATACTGGCCGATGCGCCCATCGCCGAGCTGGCCCGCAACCTGCTGGGCGCTTCCCTGTATGTGGGCGCGGACTCCGGGGCGACTCACCTGGCCGCCGCCCTGGGAGCCCCCACCTTGGCCGTGTTTCAGGCCAGCGACCCGCGCTTGTGGTCGCCCCTGGGGCCGCGGGCACGGGTGCTGGGGGTCACGGAGGCCCGCTACGCCGATCTATCTTCGCCCGAGCCCGGCCCTGTGCTAAATTTGTAATTATGCGATTGGCGGTTCTCAGCGATATTCACGGCAACCTGGAGGCCTACACGGCGGTTCTGGCCGACGTGGACCAGGCCGGGGCGGATAACATCGCCCTGTTGGGGGACATAGTGGGCTACGGCCCGGACCCCGAGGCCTGCGTGGAGCTGACCAGGGAGCTGGGCCTGCCCAGCGTCATGGGCAACCACGAGCTGGGCATGAGCAAGCGAGCCGAGCTGGCCTGGTTCAACCCCACCGCCCGCCGCTCCCTGGAGCAGAACATGGGCCTGCTCAGCCAGGAGTCCCTGGACTGGCTGGCGGCCCTGCCGGTCTACTTGGTCATAGGCCCCTGCCGTTTGGTGCACGGCGCGCCGCCGGATTCGCCGCGCACCTATTACTTCGAGCTGGAGCGGGAAGAGATAATCAGGCGCATGGGCTTGATCGACGAGCCCCTGTGCCTGGTGGGCCACAGCCACGAGCTGGCCATGGCCCATCTGCCCGCCACGGGCGGCCTGGAGAGCCTGACCCTGTGCCAGGGAATGTACGAGTTGAAATCCGGCGACAGCTACCTGATCAACGTGGGCGCGGTGGGCCAGCCCAGGGACGGGGACAACCGGGCCAAGTACGTCATCGTGGACCACGAGGCGGGATCTTTGGAAGTGCGCTACGTGAGATACGACATACAGACCACGGTAGACAAGATACGCCGCCTGGGCCTGCCCGATTTCAACGCGAACCGCTTGTTGTAGGTCTGACATGAAATACATCGACGGACACCAGGTGCTGGGCCTGCTGGGCCGGGGAGGCACCTCCCGGGTGTATAAGGTGCGCCGGGAATATGGCCCGGTGCGGGCCCTTAAGCTGTTCGATCCCCGCTCCGAGTTGGAGGCCTTGCAGGGCCGCGAGGAGTTGCTGGCCCGCTTCTTGGACGAGGCCCACCGCCTGGCCGGGCTAAAGCATCCCAACCTGGTGCGGGTGCTGGCCGTGCATGAAGACGATCCCGCCTACTACCTAATGGAGCACTTCTGCCTGAACCTGGCCGAATTGGCGGGCGAGGGACCGCGCCTGGAAGACCTCAGCCGGGCCCTGGGCCTGGACCAGGTCATCGCCTACGGCCAGGAGAGCCTGGCCGCCCTGGAGGCCCTGCACCTGGCCGGGCTGGTGCACGGCGATATCAAGCCATCCAATCTCATGCTGGGCGACGAGGGCTGGGTGCGCCTGGGGGACTTGGGCCTGAGTCACCGCCGGGGCGAGAGCCTGGCCGGACCGGCCAACCTGGTGCTGGGCTCGCCCGCCTACGCCGCGCCCGAGCAGGAGAGCGACCCCCTGAGCGCGGGACCCAGAGCCGACCTCTACTCCATGGGGGTCAGCCTGTTCCGCCTGCTCACCGGCGCGCTTCCCCAGGAGGGAGGCCCAGCGGCCTCTTCCCTGGCCCCTCTGACCGACGCGGCCTGGGACGATTTTTTCAGCAGGGCCATGGCCTCTGATCCACAAGGGCGTTTTGCCTCGGCCAAGGAAATGGCCCAGGCCCTGGAGGGCTTGTCCGTCCAATGGGAGCGGAGGCGCGAGGCGGTGTGCGCCGCCTGGCCTGAGCTTGCCGCAAGCCAGGCCCATACGGTAAGCAACTCCGTCAGGCGCAGCGAACCGATTCGGGTCAGCTTGACCGAGGCTCGCCGGGCGCTGGGCCTGGACGAACTCATGCGGCCCCAGGCCTGGCCCCCTCGGCGCTTGCGCGAAGACGAGCCCGGCGTGGCCCGCGACCTGGACACCGGCCTGCTCTGGCAGCGCGGCTGCTCACCCCAGCCCCTGACCTGGGACCAGGCACCGGCCTACGTGCGGGCCCTTAACCTGCGCCGCCTGGGCGGCAGGGGGGACTGGCGTCTGCCCACGGCCCCGGAGCTGATCTCCCTTCTGGAGCCGCCCCAGGGGCCGGACGGCTTTTGCGGACCGGCCTTGCTGGACTCCTTGGCCCAGCGCCTGTGGTCGGCCGATTGGGCCACCCCCCTGACCGCCTGGTACGTGAGCTTGGACGGCGGCTACGTGGGCCGGGCCGACCGGGATTGCTTCTTCATGGTGCGGGCCGTGGCTGGTTGATTCCCTGCGTCCTGGATTTGGGCGGCCCCAGGCCTCATACTTTTAGGCATAGGCCGAAACGCACATAGAGAGGCAGTATGAAAACCACCCGCCTGATCATAGCCCTGGCCCTGCTATTGGGCCTGTCCCTTCCGGCCATGGCCGCCGCGCCCCAGTGGAGCTTCGATCCGCCTCACTGCCAGGTGATCTTCACCATCAAGCACGTCTTCGCCCCGGTGATGGGCCAGTTCCATAAATTCGACGGCAAGATCAATTTCAGCCCTGACGACCTCGCGGGCAGCAAGGTGGACATGACCATCCAGGTGGCCAGCATCGACACCGGCGTGGCCGCCAGGGACAACCACCTGAAGAGCGCGGACTTCTTCGACGCGGCCAAGTACCCGGTGATCCGCTTCGTGAGCGACAGCTTCACCAAGCGCGGCGACAGCGAATACGTGGTCAAGGGGCGCCTGACCATGAAGGACGTCACTCGGCCGGTGGAGATAGTCTTTACCTACCTGGGCACCAAGCCCAACCCCATGAACAAGGACCAGATGCTCACGGGCTTAAAGGGCGGCTTTGCCCTCGAGCGCCTGGACTACCACGTGGGCAGCGGCAAGTACTATCAAATGGGCGTGGTGGGCAACAAGGTGGATATGTACATCCACTTGGAGCTGGTGAGGGACAAATGAGCGGGGTGGACCCCAGGGGAGCGGCCGGGCTGGTCTTGGAGATGACCTGGCAAAGCCCCGAGGCGGCCCACCGGGAGCTTATGTACGCCCCGGCCGACCTGTGGGGCGACATGCTGCCGCCGCGCCTGCTGGACGCGCTCAAGGGCTTGGAGGACGGCCGGAGCGTGGAGTTGGAGCTGAGCACCGCCGAGTCGGTGCCGGACCGCTCCACGGACCTGGTGCGCACCGTGCCCCTGGATCAGTTTGCGGGCGGGGAGTCCTACCCCCGCTTGGGGCGCTTTTATCCCCGTTACCTGCTCACCGGGGTGCCGGGGGTGTCTCCCCACAGCAACGAGCCCTTCCGCTGCCTGGCCGCCGAGCTCCACGGCCTGTCCGCCGATCTCAACCATCCCCTGGCGGGCCGCAAACTCAAGCTCAAGGTGACCGTGGAGCAGGCCGAGCTGCCGCCGGAAAAGACCACCGGCCAGGGGGTGGACTGGATGGCCCGCCTCTGCGCGGGCCCTGGCATGCAGGCCAGGGCCGGGGGCAAGCCCACCGACTTTTTGGGCGGCGACGCCCTGCTGCGCGACGACGAGGTGCCGGACGCGGTTTTCTACGACCATCCCCGCTTGGTGGGGCATCTGGACTCCCAGGCCAGCGCCAACGTGGCCGTGCTCTACGGCGGGCTGATACCGCCCGGCTCGCGGGTGTTGGACCTGATGAGCAGCTTTCAGAGCCATCTGCCGCCCCGGCTGGAATTGGCCGAGGTGGTGGGCCTGGGCCTGAACCGGGCGGAGATGGAGGCCAACCCCCAGGTGGGCAAGGCCCTGGTGCACGACCTCAATCAGGAGCCGGTGCTGCCATTTGAGGACGAGTCCTTTGACGCGGTGATATGCACGGTGAGCGTGGAATACCTCACCCAGCCACGGGAGGTTTTCCTGGAGGCGGCCCGAGTTCTCCGGCCCGGCGGGGTCTTTGCCGTGGCCTTTTCCAACCGATTCTTCCCGCCCAAGGCGGTGCACCTGTGGAAGGAGCTGCACGACTTCGAGAAGCTGGGCCTGGTGTTGGACTACTTCATGGAGAGCGGGGCCTTCAAAGACCTGGGCAGCCTGAGCCAGAGGGGCTGGCCCCGGCCCGAGGACGACCGCCACTACGGCGAGTATCCCAACTCGGACCCAATCTACGCCGTCTGGGGAAGCCGCGCCTGAGCCGGGCGCGGCTATTGACCGGGTTTCATCCTGATAGTAACCTGATAACAAATAGTTGTTAACCATTACCCCGGCAGGACCCTGGGTGGGTGGCCCGAAGGCGGAAGCCTCGCCGGGGAGAGGGACGGTTTGGCTTGGAAAAGCATCATAAATTTTCGATCTGGTACGTGCTGCTGGGCATCTGGTTCGTGCTGATTCTCAACAACGTAATCTCCAGCCAGATCGGTCCCAAGCAGGTTCCCTACAGTAAATTTCTGGAACAGGTCCGCGCCGACAAGGTCAAGGAAATAGCCATCGGCAAGGACCGCATCACCGGCAAGATGCTCGACGACAAGGGCAGTGAAATCAATTTCACCACGGTGCGGGTATCGCCCGAGTTGGCCAAGGAGCTTCAGGGGCACGAGGTGGAGTTCCGAGGCGAGATCGAGTCCACGTTCTTGCGTTCCCTGTTTTCCTGGATGGTGCCCATCTTCCTGTTCATGGGGGTGTGGTACTTCATGATGAAGCGCATGGGCCCTGGCCAGGGCGTCATGAATTTTGCGGGCAACAAGGCCAAGATCTTCGCCGAGGAGGACATACCCACCCGCTTTGATGACGTGGCCGGGGTGGACGAAGCCAAGGAGGAGTTGGAGGAGATCGTCCAATTCCTGCGCACCCCGGAAAAGTTCAGCCGCCTGGGCGGGCGCATGCCCAAGGGCGTGCTTCTGGTGGGCCCTCCGGGCACCGGCAAGACCCTGCTGTCCAGGGCCGTGGCCGGAGAGGCCGGGGTGGCCTTCTTCTCCATCAGCGGTTCGGAGTTCGTGGAACTGTTCGTGGGCATGGGCGCGGCCCGGGTGCGCGACCTGTTCAAGCAGGCTCGGGAAAAGGCTCCCTGTATCGTGTTCATCGACGAGCTTGACGCCCTGGGCAAGGCTAGGGGCATGAGCTCCATGGGCGGCCACGACGAGCGCGAGCAGACCTTGCAGCAGCTTTTGGTGGAGATGGACGGCTTCGACCCCAGGGTGGGGGTCATCATCATGGCCGCCACCAACCGTCCGGAAATTTTGGACGCGGCCCTGCTCCGGGCCGGGCGCTTCGACCGCCAGGTGTTGGTGGACAAGCCCGACCTCAACGGCCGCCTGGCCATCCTGGAGGTGCACGCCAAGCGCATCGTATTGAACAAGGACGTGAACCTCAGGGCCTTGGCCCAGCGTACGCCGGGACTCTCCGGGGCCGACTTGGAGAACATCCTCAACGAGGGGGCCCTGTTGGCCGCGCGGGCCAACCGCGACGATGTGACCATGGCCGACCTGGACGAGGCGGTGGACCGCATCGTGGGCGGCCTGGAGAAAAAGAACCGGGTGATCAACACGGAGGAGAAAAAGAGGGTGGCCTACCACGAGACCGGCCACGCCCTGGTGGCCGCCTTCACCCCCAAGGCCGACAAGGTGCACAAGATATCCATCATCCCTCGGGGCATCGCCGCCCTGGGCTACACCGAGCAGCGCCCCACCGAGGACCGCTATTTGATGAGCACCAGCGAGTTGGAAGGCAAGGTGGAGGTGATGCTGGGAGGCCGGGTGGCCGAGCAGATCATTTTCGGCGAGGGCTCCACCGGCGCGGCCAACGATTTGCAGCGGGCCACCGACCTGGTGCGGGCCATGCTCACCCAGTACGGCATGGGCACCACCCTGGGACCGGTGACCTACAGCCGCCGCAACCAGCCGGTGTTCATACCCCAGGATTCGGCCTTCGCTCCGGCCTCGGCGGAATATTCCGAAGCCACCGCCGCCGCCCTGGACGATGAGATCAGGCGCTTCATGGAGAATCACGAGCAGCGGGTGGAGGAGCTGCTCACCAAGCACCGCGACCTTCTGGAGAACATCGCCCAGCGCCTGTTGAGCGTGGAGGTGATCGAGGGCAAGGAGTTCGAGGCGCTTATCAAGGCCGAGGCCAAGGGCGATTTGCCCGCGCCCCCGCCGCCGCCCGAGGCCGAAACCGCACAGGAGACGGCTCCCGAGCAAGAGGCGTAACCGCAACTTTAATGACCTACTTGGAGTGATCAGCCGCCATGCAAGCCATCAAAGCCCTGGATGCCCAGGACGTTAAAATCAACCAGTTCCCCTATCGTGGCAAGATGTACGAGGTCAAGGGCATCAGCGTGCGCTGGCTGTCCAAGTGCGGCGACGACGGCCACGGCTCGCCGGAGTACGGCCTTCGGCTGTTCACCGCCCAGCCCGGCGGCGAGATCCCCATCCACAATCACTTCTATCACCAGACCATGTACATCCTGGAAGGCACCTTCGAGTGCTACAGCTACGACGCCCAGAGCGACGAACTGACCGACACCCAGGTGTGCGGGCCGGGAACCAGCGTGTACCTGGCCTCCATGGAGCCCCACGGCATGAAGAACGTGAGCGGCAGCGAGGTGGGGCGCTTCTTGTGCTGCATCGCCAACGTTTACGAGGGCGAGGATATACTCTAGGCGTCCAGCACCGCGCGCACGCTGCGCAGCAACTCGGCCTTGGGGGTGGGCTTGCTCAAAAAGGCGGCCGCCCCGGCCCGCAGGGCGCTCTTGCGGTGGTCGCCGGAGGTGTAGCCGCTGAGTACGATCACATTCAACTCGGGGCTCAGCCCCCGCAGGGCGCTAAGGCACTTCTGGCCGCCCATGCCGGGCATGCCCAGATCCAGCAACACCAAGTCGATGCGCTGGGCGTGTTCGGAGAAAATCTCCAGAGCCGCCTCGCCGCTACTTGCGGTTAAAACCTGATAGCCCGCCTCGCTCAGGGTGCGCCGCCCCATCTCGCTCAGCACCGCCTCGTCGTCCACCAGAAGAATGGTCTCGTCCCCGCCGGGCAGTGGCCTGTTGTCGCCGGAGCCCATCTCGGGTGACTCGGATAGGCCCTGGTAGGCGGGCAGGTACACCTGGATGGTGGCGCCTTTGCCTTCTTGGCTCTCGCAGATTATGTGGCCCTGGTAGCTCCTGATGATGCCGTGCACCACCGACAGGCCCAGGCCGGTGCCCGAGCCCACCTCCTTGGTGGTGAAAAAGGGCTCCAAGATGCGGTGCAAAGTGACCTGGTTCATGCCGTGGCCGGTGTCGCTCACCTTCAGGAGCACGTACTGGCCATGCATGGTCTCGCCGCAGGTGGGGCAGGGCGCTTCCGAAACGGTGACGTTGGCTGTGCTGATATCCAACCTGCCGCCGTCGGGCATGGCGTGGGCCGCGTTGCTAACCAAGTTGACAAGCATCTGGTTGATGTGGCTGGCCGAGGCCTCGACCATCTTCAGTTCCGGGTCCAGATGGGTGGCAAATTCCACCGTGCGGGGAAGCAGTCTCTGGAGCATCCTTTGCCCGGCCAGGATTTCGTTGTTGATCTCCAGGGGTCTGACCTGGGGCACGTCCTTGCGGCTAAAGGTAAGCAACTGTCGGATCAACTCCTGGGCCCGCAGGCTGGCCGCCACGACTTGGTCCAGGTTTTCCTGCACGCTGGGCTGGCCCTTGGCGTCTTCATGGGCCAGCTCGGCATAGCCCATGATGGCCGCCAACAGGTTGTTGAATTCGTGGGCGATGCCTCCGGCCAGGGTGCCCACCGCCTCCATCTTTTGGGAGTGGCGCAGCTGAGCCTCCAGCCGGGTCTTGTCTTCCTCGGCCTGCTTGCGTTCGGTGATGTCGGTGATGGTGCCGTAGACCGAGCCCTGGTGTTCGCCCAGGCCCTCCAGCATCTGGCCGCGAATCAAAAACCAGCGCACGTTTCCCTCGCGGTGCAACAGTGGCATTTCAAATGAGGCTCGGGCCACGCTGCCTTGGCTGAGGGCCCGCCAGTTGCGTCGCGCCTGCTGACGCTGGGCCTCCGGGCACAGCGCCAGCAACTGGGTCAAGCTGGAAAGTTTGGAGCCGTTGGGCGAGCCCAGCATCTTGAAGATGTTCCTGTCCATGTGCAGGTTGTGTCCGGCGGTGTCCATCTCCCACACCCCCACCGAGCCTGATTCCGTGGCCCAGCGGTAGCGCCGGTCCGACTCCAGCAGAGAGTCCCTTTGGCTGGTGGTTTGCCGGAGAAACTCCAGGCGCTTCTTGTCCATGTAGAACAGGCTTATGGTCAGGATGAGATACACCACGGTGTAGCGCATGCCGAAGCTGGAAAAATAGACGATGTCGAAGTTACCCATGTGCACGCTGACCAGCATTGATACGCCCTGATACACCAGAGAGAGGGCCAGGCCCCAGTTGGAGCCGAAGGCCAGGATGCACACCAGGGGCATGGCCAGGGACCATAGGATGGTGCCGCTGCTTATGTCATAGCTCAGGAAATAGGTGCACAGGGTCCAGAGCAGGCCCACGAAAACGATCATGGCCGCCCTGAACAAATGGTCGATGGTTCGCACGGAGCTGGAATTGACGATCAAAACGGCGGAAAAAATTATGGTGCACAGAAAAAGAATATTTATGGTGCCGGCGAAAATCCATCCGGCGCTGAGGTTGGTGGCAATGAAATAGGTGAGGGTGGGGACCAATACCATGGTCAGGGCCCGCACCACGTGCACCTTGAAGTTAAGCTCCGTGGATTTGTCCGAAGCCTCCATGGCGGAGGTCTGGGGGGAGCGATAACGGAATATGGCGTAGAAGTTGAACATGGCGACAACGGCGAAAGAACTGCTGGTGGGATCGGGGACGTGCAGGTTGATCAGATGAGTTTGGTAGTAGAACACCAACAGGGTGGGCAGGGAAAAGCTCAGAAGGATGAACAGCAGTTCCTTCTTCTCCCGTCCTTTTTTACGGAAAAACGAGATGAACATGCTCAGCACGCATGCCGTGGACACCAGGTAAGGATAGACCAGATACAGCACCCAGAAGCCGATCCTGTAGTCGGGCCGAAGCACATCGCTGCCCTGGGCGCTTTCAAAGGGCCCGAAGATGAGGTGGTGATAGGGGTTGGTCCAGGTCAGGATCGCGGTTATGGCCGGTAGGACGAAAATCCAGGGCAGCACTTTGCGGTTGAGCAGAGAGGCCCACCCGGAATAGCTCAACGACAGCATGACCAAGGCCCCGGGTATGGCGGCCACGCCGGTCAATTCAACCCCGGACCACCAGAGCGTTGCTCCCACGGTGCCAACCCTCAGGGCCATTCCGTAGCCCAGCGCCCATAGGAAGAGGGAAAGCGTCATGACCAGTATGCTTTTTACCTGCCAACTATCGCGGTAACGCCAAAACTGGATGGCGGCGGTAAAGCACAAGGAGGCGCTCACCAGAGAAACTATCCACGCGTTGTCGACCCAGGTCTGCATATCGATCTGGTTCCCATGCCGAGAGAGGGGGAGTGGCCGCACTAAAAGCACCCGGTTCGGTTATTTGGGCGCAGGCTAGAGGATAACTTAATTAAATTTGGCTGGTCAAATAGGCTATTACGATAGGTATCGCCGATGACCACTGGCGGCCCCGCGGGGAGGGCGAAGGTTTGGGCCAACCCGTCCCCGGTCGAGTCTCGCTTTACAACTCCAGCACCTTGAGCAGGTTGGTGGTGCCGGGGGTGCCCACCGGCACGCCACCGGTGAGGATGATGTGCTCGCCCGGTTGGGCCAGGCCGTTGTCCAGTATCCACCGCGCGGCCCGCTGGGCCATTTCCTCGATGTCCTCGAAGGGTTCCACCAGGGCCGGCACCACGCCCCAGGACAGGGCCAGTTGGCGGCAGGTGGAAGGGTCGGGGGTGAGACCCACGAAGGTGGCTTCCGGGCGGTAGCGGCTGATGAGCCGGGCGGTGCTGCCGCTGGTGGTGGAGGCCACGATGGCCGCGGGCTTAAGGTCCCGCGAGAGCCAGCAGGCGGCCCGGCTGAGCGCGGCGGCCACCGCCGGGAGCAAGGGGCTCAACTCCTCCTTGAGCAGGGTCTCGCTGTTCACACTGCCTTCCACGGCCCGGCACAGGCGGTCCATCATGCTCACCGACTCCACGGGGTAGGAGCCCATGGCGGTCTCGTCGGAGAGCATCACCGCGTCGGTGCCGTCCAGGATGGCGTTGGCCACGTCGGCGGCCTCGGCCCGGGTGGGGCGGGGGTTGTCCATCATGGAGCGCAACATCTGGGTGGCGGTGACCACCACCTTGCCCGCCCGGCGGGCCTCGGCGATTATGCGCTTCTGGATCAGGGGCACCTGCTCCAGGGGCATCTCCACCCCCAGGTCGCCGCGCGCCACCATGACCCCGTCCACCGCGGCCAGTATCTGGTGCAGCCGGTCCACGGCCTGCGGCTTTTCAATCTTGGCCACCAGCAGGGGCGGGTTTTCGCTGTGGTTGAGGCGTTCACGCACCGGGGCCAGGTCTTTTTCGTGCCGCACGAAGGACAGGGCCACCAGGTCCACCCCGGCGGCCAGGCCCATCTCCAGGTCGCGCTGGTCCTTGGCGGTGAAGGAACTGATGCCCAACTCGCTGGTGGGCAGGTTCACCCCCTTGCGGGAGCTTACCTCGCCGCCCACCTTGACCATGGCGGTGACCTTGCCGCCGGAGGCGGCCAGCACCTTGAGCTCCACCAAGCCGTCTGCCAAGAGTATGCTCTGACCTGCGGCCACGTCCTTCACCAGGCCGGCGTAATCCACGGGCAGCACGCCCGGCGCGGCGGTGGCGCCGGGGGTCAACTCCACCTCCTGGCCCGCCTCCAGCCACATAAGTTCGGGCAGGTTGCCCAGACGAATTTTTGGCCCGGCCAAATCCTGCAGGATGGCCACGGTGCGGCCCTGCTCGGCCGCCAGGCGGCGAACCAGGTCCATAGTCTTTTGGTGGCTGGCGTGGTCGCCGTGGGAAAAGTTCAAGCGGGCCACGTCCAAACCGGCGGCGATGATTTTGCCCAGCACCTGGGGGTCGGCGCTGGCCGGGCCGATGGTGGCCACTATCTTGGTTTTTCGAGGCTGGCTCATATCGCTCCACCTTTGTTTGCCATAGTGCGCTCCATACCGGTAAGCTTAAGGCAAAACCAACGCCCCGGACAGGTCAAAAAGGGATTGTCATGGAAAGTAAACGCGTCAGTGACAGCAGCGTGGTCATGGCCGTGGTCATGCAACCGGCGGATGCCAACCCCGCCGGCAATGTACACGGTGGCGTGATCATGAAAAACATCGACTCCGCCGCCGGGGTGGTGGCCCTGCGCCACGCGGCGGGAAATGCGGTGATCGCCAGCATCGACCGCCTGGATTTCCACAACCCGGTATACGTGAGCGAGTTGTTGTTCCTGAAGGCGGGCCTGAACCTGGTGGGCAAAAGCTCCATGGAGATAGGGGTGCGGGTGGAGGCGGAAAACCCCCGCAAGGGCCAGGTGCGCCATGTGGCCAGCGCCTACCTCACCTTCGTGGCCCTGGACGAGCAAAAGCAGCCAGCCCCGGTGCCGGGCCTGATCCTGGAGACCCCGGACGAACAGCGGCGCAACGCCGAGGCCATGAGCCGGCGCAACGTGCGCCTGGCCGAAAAGGCGCGGGAAAAGCAGAGCAGGGCCAAGGGCAGGGCGTTAAGCTCCTGATGTTCTACGCGCCCAGCTTTTGGCACCGCCCCTTTGCCAAATCGCTGGAAGAGGCTCCGGACGCCCCGGAGGGCGGCCAGGCCGACCAGGCGGTGGTGGTGTTCTACCACGCCGAGGCCGAGGACCTGGGCCGCGAGGCCAAGGTGCTCAGCAAGATGCTCAAGAACATAAAGTGGCTGGCGGGCAAGTTCGACACCAAACGGGTGGTGCTCCACTCCTTCGGCCATCTCTCAACCAGCAAGGCCCCGCCCGAGCTGGCTCAGGATCTGGCAGCCCGCGCCGCCCAGCGCCTGGGCGACACCGGCTATGAGGTGAGCGCCACGCCCTTCGGCTATCTCAACGAATGGAAGATGCACGTGGCCGGGGAGTCCCTGGCCAAGGTGTTCAAGGATATTTGAAAGGAGCCCCGTGAGCCAAGTCCCTCAAGCTCATCTACAAGAGGCATTCCTCCAGGCCAGTTTGTCCCAGGCCCGCCTGGAGATGTTCGCCCAGCAGGCCCGCAGCCGGCAGCGCCCCCGGGAAGCCGAGCTTTACGACGCCTTGGCCGCGTCGCTCAAGGTGCACGTCCGGCGCTTTCTCATGCTCATGCGGGGCAAGTTGGGCGACATCGCGGCCAACCTGGGCGAGACCAGGGACGAGATGCTTCCGGGCCTGCTCCAGGGCTACGCCGAGCTGGTGGCCCAGGCCGACCAGGCCGGGCGGCGGGTGGACGGCACCGCCCTGGACCAGTCGGCCCAGGTGGCCCAGCGACAGGGTGAACTGGCCCAGGCCCTGACCGAAGGCGGCCAAGAGGCCGGGCCTTATCTGGTCTGCTCCATATGCGGCTGGCTGGCCACGGGGAGCGCGCCGGAGCGCTGCCCGGTGTGCGGCGCGGTGCACGAGAAGTTTCAGCCGATAGCCTAGACGGCTCCCTCCCCGTGGCGGCGGCGCGCTTGTCCGCCACCCTGGAATTTGCTCCGAGTGGTATAGTAAAATTACAATTAGAATCTCTTGGGAGGTGCAGTCATGTCCACCACCCTTGATGTCATCATTCTGGATGACGATCAGCAGGTCGCTGAACTTCTTGAAAATATTTTGAAGCGATTTTACGTTGAGGGATCGATATATTCCTTCAGGGATATCAATGAGGCCAAAACCTTCTGTTTTAACCGTGAAGGCTCCCTGGCCATTTTCATTTTGGACTTTTATCTGGGTGAATTTACCGCATTTGACTTTCTAAGCAGCATCCGGGTTCACTATCCCATGGCGCCCCACGATACGGTGATCATCACCGGGAGGGCTGACGATAAAATTGTCGACATATGCGTGGCCGGTGAGATTCACTGCCTCTTGGAAAAACCCATAGAAAATTTTGCCCTTCGATTCGCCATCCAGTCTATCGTAAGCAAATACCACGGGTTTGCCAAGAAGCTCTGGGAGGACACTGCGTTTGCCAGGGACGTAAAACGTATCAGCGGCATCTAGGGCTTCAAAGATTCGGTGGCGGCGGCGCGTTTGGCCGCCGCTTTTTCATTGAACCGCCCCGCGTCGATGATGTAGCGGCCGTGGGTGCCCTCGGAGATCAGCTCCACCCCGTCGTGCCCCCGCATGGCGAACTCCAGGCGGCGCCCCTCCATCTTGACAAGTTCCCCGCTGATGCGCACGGTCAGCCCCGGCGGCGTAGCCGCCAGGTGGCTAAGGCGCACCTCCACGCCCACGCTCTGCTCGCGGGGCCAGTCCAGGTGCGGGTTTAGGGCCTGGATGCAGGCCCATTCGAACAAACCCACCATGTAGCCGGTGGCCAGCACCTGGGGCATCTGCTGAAACTCCGGCGACTCGGGCAACAGGCAGGGCACGGTACGCTCCGGGGGCACCGTGTAGTCGAAAGTGAACTTGAGGCCCGGCTTGAGGCTGGGGAGCATGTTTGCCTCCTTGGTTTTTTCTTTCACTATGAAGGTGGACAGGAAATAAGTGAAATTAATAAAATTGAATAAATATATAAGGAAATATTATGGAATGGCAGCAGCTAAACGCTTTCCGCCATCTGGCACGCACCGGCAGCTTCAGCAGGACGGCCCAGCTCACCCTGCGCACCCAGCCAGCGGTTAGCCAACAGATCAAGGCCCTGGAGGCTGACCTGGGTTGCCTGCTGGTGGAGCGCTCGGGCCGGAGAGGGGTGCGCCTCACCAGGGCTGGGGAGCGTCTGCTGGCCTTTTGCGAGCTGGCCAACCGGGAAGAGCAGGCCCTCAGGGAGGAACTGGCCGAGTTGGGCGAGGGGCCCCGCCAACGCCTGCGCCTGGCCGCGCCCCTGACCACCCTGGTGCAGCTTTTGCCGCCGCTGCTGGCCGCCTATGGCCGGGAGCATCCCGGCGTGGAGCTGACCCTGTGGGACCGGCCCCAGGGCCAGGTGGTGCAATTGGTGCGCTCCGGCGAGGCGGATCTGGGCCTGGCCCTGGCATCCCAGGCCCCCCGGGGGCTCAAGGCCCAGGCCTGGAAAACGGTGCGCCCTGTGCTGTTGGTTCCCCAGGGCCATCCCCTTTGCAGGCGTCGCCGTCCCCTGGAGCTGGCCGAGATCAGCCGGTACCGCCTGGTGCTGCCGCCGCCTTCGCCGGACTTTTCCCACCGCGCCGCTCTGGACGAGATGTTTCATAGCCGGGGGTTGCCCTGCCGGGTGATCATGGAGTCGGCCAATGCCGAGGTGAGCGCCGCCCTGGTGGAGCAGGGCCTGGGCCTGGCCTTTGCGTCCATCGCCGGGGAGCCGCCGGGGCTGCGCAAATGGAACCTCAAGGCCCTGTCCCTGGAGCATCTGCTGCCCAGCGATCGCATCGTAATCCTGAGCCGCAAGGGCAGGTCGCTTCCCGCCCACCAGCAGGCCCTGGTGGATTTGCTTTTATCCCAAGTTTAGTTGGTGGTGGGCGCGGGCAGGCTCAGGCGGCACACGGCCCCGCCCTCGGGGTTGGGCTCCAAGCTGAGGCCGCCCAAATTGCGCCGGGCGGCCAGGGAGACGATGGGCAGGCCCAGGCCGGTGCCCATGGGCTTGCTGGAGTGGAAGGGGCTCAGGATATCGTCCATATCCATGGCCTCCGGGGTCTTGCCGTTGTTGCTGATGGCCAGGCACACCAGGTGCGGGTCCTTGTCCGGCCCCGAGGCCGCCTCCACCAAGGGGCGCTCCGGGTCCGCCGCCTCGGCCGCGTTTTCCAGGACGTAGCGCAGCATGGCCTCCAGGTCCTGGGGATCGCAGAGCACCTGGTCGAATCCGGAGGGCAGCTCCGGCCGCCAAGCCACTTCCTGCATCAAGCCCCGTTGCAGCACCCAGCGGTGGGCCAGGTCCAGGTAGTCGGCCAGGGCGCAGAGCTGGGGGGCTGGGTCTTCCTGGAACATGCCGGTGTACATGGCGATGTCGCCCATCATGCGCTCCAGGCGCTGATTCTCCTTGAGCACCATCTCATAGGCCTGATAGGCCGGGCTGGCCGGGTCGGTCTTTTTTTGCAGGCGGCGGATATTGCCGCCGATGATGGTGATGGGGTTGCGTACCTGGTGGGCGATGCCCTCGATCATTTGGCGGTCGCAGCGTGAGGTCGTGGTGATGAAGGAGTCGGTGGCCACCAGCACGCAGAAGTCCAGCATGCGGTCAATCACCTCGGCCACGCTCTCCTGCTGGTCGGTAGGTATTTTCTTGTCCACGATGCGGTGACAGAACTGGCGGGCCATGGCGTAGCCCAGGTTTACGAAGCGCTGGTCCAGGCTGAGGTTGACGTGGCGCACCCCGCTGTTCCAAAGGTAGGTAAGAAAGTGGTGCGAAAACTCCTCGCTGAACAGGGCGTGGAACCACTGGCCCAGCACTTTTTCCAGGCGGGGCAGATTTTCCCCTTGCTCCGGGATGTGCTTGGTGCGGTCGATGGCCAGAAAATAGCGGCAGAACTCGCGGCCGAACTCATGGCTCTGGTCCATGAAATGTTGCCGCCAGGGAGCCAGTCGTTCCTGGGCCTGGTGATCCAACTCCAGTTGCTTCAGGAAAAAGTTCAGCCGCTCAAAGGGGATGGGTTCGTGGTTCATCGCCGCCGCTTTCTGAGTGTGGGGTTGGCTGTCGATTCTTATTCCTAAGAATAAGGGGCCGCCGCCCCGGGGGCAAGCCGAAGCGCCGAATGATTTGGTCTCGCCCGGCGGCATGGCTTACAATTTTATATTATAGGCAAAACACCTTCTGCGATGGAGTAAGCAATACCATGGAAGACAAAAGGAATTTGCACCTGAAGGTTCAGGAGCTTTGCGACTGCTTCGCCACCACCGACTATCTTGAGGAGATGTCCAAGCTGGCCCAGGACCAGGACAAGGACGAGGCGGCCCTGAAGTGGTTGGCCCTCACCGTGCTGCACGCGGTCAACGCTGGGGCCAAGAAGATCACCCTGTTCCAGGCTCCGGGCGGCGAGATAACCGTGAAGGCCAAATACCGGGCCAGCACCCTGCCTTCACCGGGCGCTGAGATCGGCCCCAAGGTGCTGGAGGCGGTGCGGGCCATGACCCATGCCGAGGGCGACAAGATCAAGGCCCTGCTGGCTCTGGGGGTGCGCAACGACAACCTGGAGGTCAAGGTGAAGAGCGAAAAGGAAGACGGCGGCCAACTTCTCACCCTCAAGTTCTCGGAGTAGGGCCTTGCTCCGCGGTTTGAGGCTGCTGCCTCTGTTGGCCCTGCTGCTGGTGGCCGGGTCGGTCTGGGCTGCCGGGCCGGGGCAGACCCTGGTGCTCAAGCAGGAACAGGTGTTCCAGGTTACCCTGGCCGCCAACCACACCACCGGCTACAAGTGGATGCTGGCCAAGGTGCCCGACCCCAAGGTGGTCAAGCTGGTCACCAACAACTACGTGCCCGACAGTGCCGAGGGGCCGGACGGCAAGCTGCGCATGGGGGTGGGCGGCCATGAGGTGTGGACCTTCCAGGCCATGGGGCCGGGCAGGGCCATGATCGTGCTCAACTATGTGCGGCCCTGGGAAAAGGACAAGAAACCGGCCAAGAGCCGAAGCCTGGAGGTTGAGGTCAGATGAGCTTCATGAGCCGGCACCGCATGCCCGCCTTCAGCGCGGGCGGGCGGCCCACCATCGGCCCGGAGCAGTGGCGGCTGGCCGTGGACGGCATGGTGGCGCAGAAGCGCGAGTTCGGCCTGGAGGAGGTCAAGGCCATGCCCCAGAGCGAGGTGGACGCCCGCCTCACCTCGGTGTCGGGCTTCAGCCTGCGGGCCCGCTGGCAAGGGGTGTTGTGGCGCGATTTCCTGGCCGGGCTGGAACCGGAGCCGGGGGCCAGCCACGCCACCTTCACCAGCCAGGGCGGGGGCTACACCACCACGGTGAGCCTGAAGGACCTCGACCACCCCCGGGTGATGCTGGTGCTGGGGGTCGAGGACGAGCCCCTGGAGACGGACTTCGGCGGCCCCTTGCGCATGCTGGTGCCGCACCTCTGGGGATACAAGAGCGCCAAGTGGCTGGCGGGAGTCACCTTTGGCGACAAGATGCTGGGCGGCTTCTGGGAGGACCGGGGTTACACCAGGGAAGGCATCATAGAGCCGGGGGTGACTCTGGACCTCAACTCCGGCCAGCGCCGGGCCATTCGGGGGGGAGAGGTCACCGAGTTCTGAGCCGGGCCCGTAGCTTAGGCAAAACAAAGGCGGCCCGCCGCAATGGCGGGTTACCTTTTATGCGATGAAGTCGACTAGCCCCGAGGAGAGTAGCGGTTGGGCTCGGCGAATACGTCTATGACCAGCGAGGGCGCCAGCACCGTGGCCCCGTGGGCGGTCCCGGCGGGGATGTCGTAGCACTCGCCGCTACGGTATACCCTGGTCTCCTCGCCGATGGTCAACTCCAACTCGCCGTACACCACGATGCCCCACTGGGCCCCGTGGCTGTGCAGAGGCACCGATGCCCCGGCGGGCAGGTCGAAGAAAACCGCCTGTCCCTTGGGCCCGGCCAAGAGATAGCCGGTGACATCCTTCAGGCCCAGGGCCGCCTGGGGCAGGTCCTTGATGAAACCCGGAAAAGATGTTTCCTTGCTCATGCCAACCCCCTGGACGCTTCTCGTTTTTGTTCCTTGTAGTGGAAGTGCACTAGGCACTGCTCCCGGAATTTGCAGTAGATGTCAGGGTCGGAGCAGTGGGCGTCGTTTTCCAGACATTCCATGCAATAGCCGTGACCATACTTCTGGCACATGGCCACCGACGGGCGGTCGGGGTGATTTCGGCAGGTTTCACCGGCCATTGCTTACCTCGCTGGCGAATAGGTTTATAGAATAAATTTTTAGCATGGGGCAGGTGAATCGGCAAGACCGGCGGCCTTGACCTGTCCCCCGGCCTCTAGGATAATGCGGCCAGCGTCGGATATTTACACCGCCTCCCAGGGCGGGGCGGGAGGATAGCTAGTTGAAACGCATATTGGTCACCGGCGGAGCCGGTTTCATCGGTTCGCATTTGGTGGACGCGCTGCTGGAGCAGGGCCATGAGGTGCTCTGCATGGACAACTTTTTCACCGGCGACAAGAGCAACGTGGCCCAGCACCTGGGCAACCCGCTCTTCGAGGTGGTGCGCCACGACGTGGTGGAGCCCATCCTGCTGGAAGTAGACCAGATCTACAACCTGGCCTGCCCCGCCTCGCCTGTGCACTACCAGTTCAACCCGGTCAAGACGGTCAAGACCAACGTACTGGGCACGCTCAACATGCTGGGCATGGCCAAGCGGGTGGGCGCGCGCATCCTGCAGGCCTCCACCAGCGAGGTCTACGGCGACCCCAAGGTGCATCCCCAGACCGAAGACTATTGGGGCCATGTGAACCCCATCGGCATTCGCTCCTGCTACGACGAGGGCAAGCGCCTGGCCGAGACCCTGATGATGGACTACCACCGCAGCAACGGGGTGGACGTGCGCATCGTGCGCATCTTCAACACCTACGGCCCGCGCATGGCGGTCAACGACGGCCGGGTGGTGAGCAACTTTGCGGTGCAGGCCATCAAGGGCGATCCCATCACCATCTACGGCGACGGCACCCAGACCCGCTCCTTCTGCTACGTGGACGACCTGGTCGCCGGACTGATGGCCATGATGGAGGCCGAGGACTTCATTGGGCCGGTGAACCTGGGCAACCCCTCGGAGTTCACCATGCTGGAGCTGGCCGAAAAGGTCATCAAACTCAGCGGCTCCAAGAGCCCCCTGGATTTCAAGCCCCTGCCGCCGGACGACCCCACCCAGCGCCAGCCCAACATATCCCTGGCCAAGGAAAAATTGGGCTGGAGCCCCACCGTGGAGCTGGAGCAGGGCCTGGCGCCCACTCTCGAGTATTTCCGCTCGATCCTGGCCCAGGGGTAGGGCCCATGGGCCGTCATTATCCCGAACTCCCGGTGGTGGGAGTGGGCGGCATCGTGCTGGCCGGAGACCAGGTGCTGTTGGTCAAGCGGGGGGCCGAGCCCTCCAAGGGCATCTGGTCAATCCCCGGCGGCGCGGTGGAGGTGGGCGAGAGCCTGGCCCAGGCCTGCGCCCGGGAGGTGCTGGAGGAAACCGCCCTTCAAGTCAGCGTTGGGCCTATGGTGGAGGTGATCGAGCGCATTCTGCGCGATCCCACCGGCCGGGTGGAGTATCATTACGTTCTCATTGACTTTTTGTGCTTTTGTCAACCCTTGGAGCCCCGGGCGGGGGACGATGCGGCCGCGGCGGTGTGGGCTGGCTTGGACACGCTGGACGGCTACACCCTGACCCACGACACCAAGCGGGTGATCCTCAAGGCGGCGCGCCTGGCCCAAGCCACGGAATCAAGCTCTGATTTTGGCGGGGATGTTTGTTGACAGCGCCCGCGTTTAGCTGCTATTTTGCGTCTGTCCCAGGCGGACTTGTTTTTTGGCCGGCCTTTGTGCCGGAAAGGACAAGACCACCCGGCGATGCAAGGTGTGGTTGTACCTAACCATATAAGTAGCGGCCACCGCCGGGCGCCCATGGCCGGTGGATGTGCCGGAAGTCTGTTTGAGGCAATTGAGAGTAGCGAGAGGCAAGGATCTTATGTCATCGCACCAGCAAGGAAAGAAACAACGGTCGCGTGCGGACTGGATCCTTCTCTTCGTGGGATTGGTGATAGGTTCGGCCTTCGGGTTCTGGGCCACCCCCACCATCCTTTACGCGGAGAAGGCGCAGCCGTTGCAGTTCAATCACAAGCTGCATTTGGAGCAGGTCAGTGACAGCTGCAAGTCCTGTCACACCCTGCGGGAAGACGGCTCCTTCTCGGGCATTCCCAGCGTACAGTCATGCAAGGAGTGTCACGAGGCAGGTTCGCCCATGGGTGATGGAGCCAACGAGGCGGCATTCCTGGAGTACGTCAAGAAAAACCAGCCCATCCCCTGGCTGGTCTACTCCCGCCAGCCGGATTGCGTTTTCTTCTCTCATGCGGCCCACACGGCCAACGCCGGTTTCGAGTGCGCCAAGTGCCACGGAGATCACGGCCAGACCACCAAGCTGCGGCCCTATGAGTACAACCGCCTCACGGGCTACAGCCGGGATATCTGGGGCAAGGGGCCCATCGGCCTGTCCGGTCCCCCCCACCGCATGAAAATGGACGACTGCGCCAAGTGCCACAGCGAAAACGGCGTTAACCGCGCCTGCTTCGTTTGCCACAAATAGGCGTCGGCTGGATGCTAAGGAGACACCCTTATGCAATGGGATAGACGAGCATTTATCAAGCTGGCCGTGGGTGGAGTACTGGGCGTGCACGCGAGCCCGCTCATGTGGAAACTCATGGATGACTCCACCATCTGGACCCAGAACTGGTCTTGGGTCCCGGTGCCCGAGGACGGTGCGGTGGCCTTCGCCAACGTGGTCAACCCCCAGACCGGCACCGGCGCCAAGGCGCGCCTGGTGCAGGGCAGGGTGGATGGCACCCGGGCCATCCGGGTGGAGGGCAATCCCGAGCACCCCCTCAGCAAGGGCGGCGTGGTTCCCCAGGACGCCTCGGCCCTGCAACTTCTGTATAACACCGACATTCGGGTGACCGCCCCGCTGCTGCGCGACCGGGCCACCGGCCGCTACAGCAAGCTGAGCTGGCCCGAGGCCCTGGACATCCTGGCCGGCAATCTGGCCGAGGTGAGCAAGCAGGGCAAGCCCGAGGCGATCATGGCCCTGGGCCACGATCCCGAGAGCGCCACCGGCCAGCTCCTGCTGAGCCTCATGGCCGCCCTGGGTTCGCCCAACCTGGCCTTCACCCCCAACGCCGGGGAGACCCTGGCTCTGGCGGGCCTGGCCATGATGGGCCAGACCGACCTGGGCTTCGATCTGGCCAACTCCGACTACGTGATCTCCTTCGGCACCCCGCTTTTGGAGAACTTCGGCGCGCCGGTGGCCACCCGCAAGGCTTTCGCCTCTTGGCGGGGTTTCCCCAAGAACTCGGGCTTCCTGGCCCAGATCGAGTCGCGCGCCAGCGTCACCGCCAGCCAGGCGGACATGTGGCTGGCCTGCCGTCCGGGCACCGAAGGCGCCCTGGCCCTGGCCATGTGCACCATCATGATCCAGGAAGGACTCTACGACCAGGCGGCGGTGAACGCCTCCTTCGGCTTCAAGGACGAGGGCGACTTCAAGGGCTTCAAGTCCTTCCTGCTCAAGAACTACCGCCGCGAGCAGGTGGCTCAGATGGCCGGGGTTCCCTTGGAGAAGCTGGTCAAGCTGACCCTGGGCTTCGCCAAGGCCAAGAAGGCCGTGGCCGTCTGCGGGCCCGGCAACTCCAGCGACCCGGGCCGCATGTACGACTTCATGGCCGTTTTGGCCCTGAACGCCCTCAAGGGCAACATCGGCAAGCCCGGCGGCGTGTTGGTGCAGGATCCCCTGCCGCTCAAATCCATCGGCTCCACCAGCCTCAGGGGCAACGTGCGCCCCTTGGTGGACCCGGCCCAGGGGCTGGATTCCAACAACCCCGACGCCTTGGCCAAGGCGGCCGTGGCGGGCAAGCCCTACGGCATCAAGACCTTGCTCCTGGTGGGCGGCAACTTCGTTTTCAACGGCCCCCAGGCCGGTGTGATGGAAGAGCTGGCCCGCAAGACGCCCTTCGTGGTGGCCATGACCCCCTACCTGGACGAGTCGGCCTCGGTGGCCGACCTGGTCCTGCCCACCACCCATTGGCTGGAGGGCTGGGGCGACAGCACCTCTCCCTACGGCAGCCCGGTGGCTTGCTACGGCCTGCACCGCCCGCTGATCAAGGCGGTGCCCCAGGCCAAGGACGCGGGCGAGGTTCTCCTGCAGGTGGCTTCGCGCCTGGGCGGCAAGATCGCCGCGGCCCTGCCTTACAAAAACATGGAAGAGGTCCTGACGGCCCGCACCCAGGCCATGGGCGACTTCGAGCAACTGGCCGAGCAGAGCTTCTGGGTCCAGGCAAAACCGGCCTACGGCCCGGTGAAGTTCCAGACTCCCACCGGGCGTTTCGAGTTCTTCAGCATGGGCCTGTTCAAGCTGCTCTCCGGCCGGGCGGGCAATCCCCAGAACCTGGAGCGCTTGGTGGCCATGATGGGCGTCAGCGGTGGCCTGGAAGCGGCCTTCCTGCCCCACTGGGAGGCCCCGGCGGCGGCCGACGACCTGGGCACGGGAATGCCCCTGCTGCTCACGGCGGTGCCTTCGCTTAGGACCACCTGGGGCGGCGACGCCATCACCCCCTACATGGTCAAGGTGCTTCCCGACACCATGCTGGCCGACATGGACAAGCTGGTGGTGGAGATGAACCCCCAGACCGCCCACGAGCTGCATTTGTACGACGGCGATCTGATCCGCATCGACTCCGTGGCCGGCAGCCTGACCGCCAAGCTCAGCCTGTTCGCGGGTGCCGCGCCCGGCGTGGTATACGCGCCGGTGGGACTGGGGCACGGCGCCTTCGGATTCCAGGTGGAGGGCAAAGGCATGAACTTCAACCGAGCAGCCAAGGTGACCACCGATCCGATGAGCGGGCTGCCCGTCTGGGAGCTGACCGCGGTTAGCGTCGAGAAGGTGCAGGGTTAGTAGTTATGTGGCGAAAAGACGTAAAGAGATTCGGAATGGTCATAGACCTGGACAAGTGCACCGGCTGCGGGGCTTGTTCGGTGGCCTGCATGAGCGAAAACAATATAGGGGTCTTGCACAACGAGACCGACAAGATCCGCTCCATCACCTGGATGCGGGTATATCAGATCGACAACGGCAAGGCCTTCCCCGACACCGAGGTGGCCTTCATCCCCCGCCCCTGCATGCACTGCCAGGGCGGCAAGTCGGGCACTCCCGGACAGGCCTTCTTCCAGGAAGGCCCCATGGATGAGGCGGCCCACCCTCCCTGCGTGAGCGTGTGCCCGGCCACGGCCACCGACTATGACGAGGATACCGGCATAGTCAGCCAGATTCCCACCCGGTGCATCGGCTGCCGGTACTGTGTCGCGGCCTGTCCTTACCACGCGAGATACTTCAACTGGTACGACGTGCCCTGGCCCAAGGGCAGCCCCCGGGCCCTTAGCCCCTTTGTGAGCCCGCGCATGCGCGGCGTGGTGGAAAAGTGCACCTTCTGCTTCCAGCGTTACCAGGCGGCCCGCAACAAGGCCATGGTTTCTGGCGGCGAAGTCGGCGAGATGGATTACCAGACCGCCTGCACCGAGGCCTGCCCCTCCGGGGCCATCACCTTTGGGCAATTGCAGAACCCCGAGCACAAGGTGCATAAGCTGATCTCCAGCGACTACACCTTCCGCCTGCTGGAGCGGCTGCACACCAACCCCAAGGTGTATTACATGTCCAAGCGGGAGTGGGTGCGCAAAATGGCAGACAACTATGTAACCCGCCACAATAAGTTTGCCCAGGCCGCCGCTCAGAGCGGTCACTAGCAATAGGCGAGGTCAACGATGAGAAGATGGTTAGACGATCTACCCAAATACGCGGATGACTCGAGCTGGTGGCCCAAAGGGACCAAGCGTTGCCGGCCCGAGGTATTCCTGATCTGGTTGGGCCTTCCCCTGACCCTTCTGGCCTATTTCAGCGTCGGCGCGGTGCTGTGCCTGGCCCTGGGCCTGAACCAGACCAATATGAACGACTACTTCGCCTTCGGCGTGTGGATTGTGGTGGACCTGGCGGTCATCGCCCTGGGGGCGGGCGCCTTCTTCACCAGCTTCCTCAACTACATAGTAGGCAAGACCGAGCTTAAGCCCATCGTCAACGCGGCGGTCTTGATCGGCTTTATCTGCTATGTGGGCGCCATCTTGATGCTGGGCATCGACATCGGCCAGCCCATCCGGGGATGGTTCGGCTTCTGGCACGCCAACGTGCACTCCATGCTCACCGAGGTCATGTTCTGCATCACCACCTACGCCATCGTGCTCACCATCGAGCTGCTGCCTTCGGTGCTGGACAACAAGCGCATCAGCCGGGTGCCCGAGTTCGGGACCTTCAGCCACAACCTGCACACCATCATGATCGTGTTCGCGGCTGCCGGCACCTTCCTGAGCTTCTTCCACCAGGGCTCCCTGGGCGGCATGTTCGGCGTGCTCTACGCCCGGCCCTTCGCGGCTCGCGGCGGCTTGGGCATCTGGCCCTGGACCTTCTTCCTGTTCATCATGAGCGCCATCGCGGTGGGCCCCAGCTTCACCACCATGGTGGTGATGATCACCGAGAAGATATCCGGCCGCAAGCTGACCAAGCACAGCGTTAAGATGCTCATGGGCAAGATCAGCGGTTGGCTGCTGGTGGTGTATATGGTCTTCAAGTCGGCCGACACTCTGTGGTGGGCCTACATCAAGCTGCCCGCCGCCGGTCTGACCCTGGACAGCATGTACCAAGCGCCCTACGGCTTCTGGCTGTTGTGGGTGGAGATTGGCCTGTGCGGCTGGCTGCCCGCCCTGATGCTGGTCCAGGAGAAGATCCGCGCCAGCTACGGCTGGATGTTCGTGGCCATGCTCCTGGCCTGCATCGGCATCACCCTGAACCGCTTCGTGTTCACCATCCAGTCCCTGGCTCTGCCGGTGCTGCCCTTTGAGAAGTTCTACTCCTACCTGCCTTCCTGGCAGGAGTGGGGCATCGCCAGCCTGGTGCTGGGCTTCGGCCTGCTGGTGTTCATGCTGGCCTATCGTTATCTCCCCATCTTCCCGCAAGAGCCGGAACTTAACGACTAAGGAGGCCTGGATATGTTCCCCTTTGCTTACGAATGGATCTGGGACATCGGCCATATCATATTTTTCGGACTGTTCTACGGGATTCTCTCGGTGATCTTCGGCACCTTGACCCTGACCATCCTGAAGACTATGCTTGACCTTTGGGCCGGCCACATTCACGAGCCGGAGCACTAGCGCCAAGGCGCCCGGAGCACTTAAGCGAACCTACGACGGGGCCCATACGGGCCCCGTCTTATATTGCGAGCCATGAGTACACAAAAGCTACCCAGCCCCCCGCCGAACCTGCAAGCGGTGGTGTTCGACCTGGACGGGGTCATCTTTGATTCCCTGCCCGCCAACATCGCCTTTTACAACCACATCCTGGAGCATCTGGGCCGCGAGCCGGTGGCCGAGCGCTATGCCGAGATCATCCACCGCGAGGCCATGCAAGGCTCCCTGGAAGCTCTGGTGGGCAAGGGGGAGGAGTTCGAGCGAGCCATGGCCTACTGGCGCACCATGGACTCCGCGCCATTTTTCAAGCTGCTCAGGCTCTTTCCCGGCGCGCGCGAGACCATTGCCGCCCTGCGCGGGCGCTGGCGCACCGCCGTGGCCACCAACCGCACCGCCACCGCCCACTCCAGCCTGGCCCATTTCGACCTGCTGAGGCTCTTCGACCTGGTGGCCAATCCGGACAGCGCCGGGCAGGCCAAGCCCCACCCGGCTATGATGCACCAGGTGCTGGGCCATTTCGGCCTGGAGCCCGACCAGGTGGTCTATGTGGGCGACAGCACCACCGACGAGGGACTGTGCCAGGCCACCGGGGTGCGCCTGGTGGCTTTCGGCAACCCGGAGTTGAACGCCTGGGCCCACCTGGACGACCTCAGGGACTTGCCCGGCCTGCTGGGTTTGCCATAAGGCTTGTCACGCCTGGGGACAGGGGATATGCTTTCCGACTAGTGTTCTCACGCTGAACTTCAGGGAGCAGTTAGTGTTCATACGCCGCCGCCCGGAAAAAAAGAAAAAGTCGGTAATCCGCGAATACCTGGAAGCCCTGATCTGGGCGGTGGTCCTGGCCCTGATCATCCGCACCTGGGGGGTGCAGGCCTTCAAGATTCCCTCCGGCTCCATGATCCCCACCCTGCTCATAGGCGACCATCTGCTGGTCAGCAAGTCATCCTACGGCATCAAGCTGCCCTTCAGCGACCTAGTGATCATCCCCATCGGTGATCCCCACCGGGGCGACATCGTGGTGTTCCGCTTCCCCGAGGACAAGGACAAGGACTTCATCAAACGCATCATCGGGCTGCCCGGCGACACGGTGGAGGTCAAGGACAAGGCGGTCTACATCAACGGCAAGAAGCTGGGGGACCGCTGGGGAACCTATACCGACAACGTGGTGCTGCCCCAGGGCGTGCAGCCCAGGGACAACTTCGGCCCGGTCAAGGTGCCCGAGGACCAGTACTTCGTGATGGGCGACAATCGCGACCAGTCCTATGACTCGCGCTTCTGGTTCGGCGGGCGCGGCGGCTTCGTGCCCCGCAATGACATTTTGGGCCGCGCCTTTATCATCTACTGGTCGTGGACGGATCATGGCTTTGGGGTGCGCTGGGATAGGATAGGGAAAATCTTGCACTAGCAAAGCGGCTTCGCCAGGCAGCGGGATACTGCGTTGCCGGCGTCGCTCCAGCCTCGACGTAGCTTTGCTACGCCTCCGGCTGTCACTCGCCGGACGCCTTGTCTGCCGCAGCTTGGCTGTGCAGTGGGGGGAGGCGGGGGGCTATCCGCTGCACCTAAGAAAATAGCTTCGGCACTAAGCTTTCTTTACGGGTTCGCCAATCATGGCAGGCCCGTTTTTTGTGGGTTGAAAAAAGGGGGGGCTGAAGTCGTAGAGCGATTGCCTGGCCGAATTCGATTCGGCGCGGGCAAAACCTGATTACTTTTTACCTGCCTTGCTCTTTTCTTTCGGCACTATCGAAACGCCCCACGCTGACCGGTTTTGCGGCGTGCTCACCCCGCGCCACCGCCTCGACGACCTCACCCTCGGCTAAATCAGCCAGAGGCACAAAGGCCAGGGGTGCCGCAGCGCCTGGGCGTAGCGTTCCGAACTTGCCCGCCTGGCCCAGGGCCTTGGCCCCACCCTGGGTGGCCATGGTGAGCACCGCCTCCGGGGCCAGGTCCGGCTTGGCGGCCACGAGGGCGGCCATCTCGGCCCACAGGCTCAGGTCCGGTGTGGAGGCCAGGGAGTCGGTGCCCAGGGCCAGGTTCACCCCCGCGGCCAACAGCTCCTCCACAGGGGCCATGGCGCCGGTGAGGCCCAGGTTGGAGCGGGGGCACACGCACAGGCTGGCCCCAGCGGCGGCCACCTGGGCCACCTCGCCGGAGGTGAGCTGGATTCCGTGCACCAGCAGGGTGTTTTGGTCCAGAGCCTGGGCGGCCATAAGCTGGCCCAGGGGGGTGTCGGCGGCCAGGCGCAGGTCTTCGCGCCTGAGGCCGCGCAGGATCAGGAATTCCTCCAGGCGCTTGCCCTCGTCACCAACCCCGGCCACGAACTGCACCTCTGCCCGGGACTCGGCCAGATGGATGGCAAAGGGCAGAGCCCCGGCCTTGGCCTTGAGCGCGGCCAGACGGTAGGTGGGGATGGAGTAGGGGGCGTGGGCGGCCACAGCGGCAGCCATGAGCACCGCGCCTTGCCAAACGGCCTGGGCCGGGGGCGGCTCGGCCTTGGCCGCTCCCAGGGCCTCGTAAAAGCTCACCGCGCTCACCCCGGCTTGCGTCAAGACTGGGGCGGCCTTGCCGGTGTTGGTCACGTCGCCCACCAGGGCGGTGCCGTCCTGGGCCAGGTAATCCACCGCCGCTGCCGTGGACTCGGGGCCGTTTTGTCTGAGCTGGGCCGGGCGCAGGCTGACCATGCTCTCCAGCCAGCCCACGAAATCGCCTTGGGGGGGCATCATGCCGGCCAGGCCGGACAGCTCCAGATGGGTGTGGGCGTTGACCAGGCCGGGCAGCAGCAGGCCCTTGCCCAGGTCGGTGACAGCAACTCCCCGGGGCGGGTGGTGGGCCACTTCGGTGATCCAGCCGTTCTCAAGCAGCACCGCCGCGCCTGAGCGCAGGTCGCCGGGTCCGCACCAGACCCAGCGAGCGGTGTATGCCGTGGCCGGGGAAGTCATGAAGGCTTTATAGCACGACTAGACTGGGTTGTAGAACACGTCGCGTTGGCGGGCCTGGAACCCGATGTCATTGGCCAGGCGCACCAACTCCTCCCGGGGCAGGCGGAAGCTGATCCCGGCGGCGGCCACCACGTTCTCCTCGATCATGGTGGAGCCCAGGTCGTCGGCCCCGAAGACCAGCGCGGTCTGGGCGATGCCCGCGCCCTGGGTGACCCAGGAGGCTTGCACGTGGGGGAAGTTGTCCAGGAACAGGCGGCTCACCGCCAGCATGCGCAGGTAGTCCACCGCCGTGGCCGGGGGGATGTCGCTCAGCGCCGTGTTGGCGGGCTGGAAGGTCCAGGGGATGAAGGCGGTGAAGCGACCCCGGCCCTGGGCCAGGCTGTGGTCCTGCAAATCGCGCAGGCGGCGCAGGTGCTCCACCCGATCATCCACCGTGTCCAGGCTGCCGAACATCATGGTGGCCGTGGTCATAAGGCCTTGGTTGTGGGCTTCGGCCATGACCGCCAGCCACTGGTCGGCGTCGCATTTGCCGGGCGCGATACGGCTGCGCACCCGGTCCACCAGTATCTCCGCCCCGCCGCCGGGGATGGAGCCCAGCCCCGCCTCGCGCAGGCGCTCCAGGGCTTCGGGGATGCTCAGGCCATCCACTTGGGCCATGTGGACCACCTCGGGCGGGCTGAGGCCGTGGATGTGGATGGGGTGGTGCTGTTTGATGAAGCGGAAGCTGTCGCAGGTGGCTTCCACACCGATATCCGGATGCAGGCCCCCCTGGATGAGGATGTGGGTGCCGCCCAGGGCCAGGGTCTCGTCGATCTTGCGGCCCAGTTCCTCGCGGCTGAGCACGTAGCCTTCGGCATGGCCTGGCGGCCGGAAAAAGGCGCAAAAGCGGCAGCCGGACAAACACTCGTTGGTGGTGTTGATGTTGCGATCCACCGCGAAGGTCACCACCTGCTCGGGGTTCAGGCGCATCCGGGCGGCGTGGGCCAGGCGGCCCAGCTCCAGCAGCTCGGCCTGTTCGAGTAGGGTCACCGCCTGCTCGGGACTGAGGCGCTCGCCCGCCTGGGCCGCTGCCAGAGCCTGGGCCAGAGGGCTGCGTTGTGCCTGGGCCAAGGCCATCAGTCCTGCTCCAGGCTCCGGTAAAAGCTGTCGCGCCTGACCGGGGTGAAGCCCGCCGAAATGATGAGGTGCCGTAACTCCTCCTCGGTCATACCCTTGGCCGTGGTGGCCCCGGCGGTGTGGGTGATGCGCTCCTCCACGATGGTGCCGTCCAGGTCGTCGGCCCCGAAATTGAGGGCCACCTGAGCCAGCTTGGGGCCCAGCATCACCCAGTAGGCCTTGATGTGGGGGAAGTTGTCCAAAAGCAGGCGGCTGGCCGCCACCACCCTGAGGTCGTCCAGGCCGGTGGTGCGGGCCATCTCGCCCAGGCCGGTGTTTTCGGGATGGAAGGCCAGGGGGATGAAGGCGCTGAAGCCGCCGCTCAGGTCCTGTTGCTCGCGCAGGGCCAAAAGGTGCTCCACCCGCTCGGCCGGGGTCTCGATGTGCCCATAGAGCATGGTGGCGTTGGTGGGCAGTCCCAGGGCGTGGGCCTGGCCGCTGATGGCCAGCCAGCGCTCCCCGGTGGTCTTGGAGGGGCACAACTCGGCGCGCACCCGGGGCGAGAAAACCTCGGCCCCTCCGCCGGGCATGGCTTTCAGGCCGGCGGCCATGAGCCGCTGGAGCACCTCGGTGGTGTATATGCCTTCCTTGCGGGCGAAGTGCTCGATCTCCACTGGGGTGAAGGCCTTGAGGGTGGCTCGGGGCCGGGCTACGGCCAGGGCGGCCAGCAGCTCGCAATAGTAGTCCAGGCTCAGCTGGGGGTGACAGGAGCCCACCACGTGCAGCTCGGCCAGGTCCATCTCCGGATGCTCGGCGGCCACCGAGGCGGCCTCTTGGGGCGAGAGCAGATAGGCCCCCTCTCCATCGGGCTCCCTCCAAAAGGCGCAGAAGGTGCAGCGGTTGCCGCAGACGTTGGAGTAGTTGATCTGGCGGTTGAGCACGTAATAGGTATACGGGCCGTTTTTGGCCAAGCGGGCGGCGTGGGCCAGGGCCCCCAGGCCCAACAGGTCCTTGCTGGTCATCAAGGCCATGCCGTCCTCGGCTTCCAGGCGCTCGCCCTGGGCCAGCTTGGCGGCCACCGGCCTCAGGGCCGGGTCGCCGACCAGGCGCGGGTCTATGTCCAAGGGCGGGAGGCCCAGGGGATTGGCGTTTTCCGAACCGGCCAACGCGGCGTTCACAGTGGGAGGCATATTGCTGGTCCCCGTGCGGTGTAGGCCAATGACCAGGTGGTCACTGGCGGTGCAAAAATAATACGGCCAAGCCGTTGATCAGTGGTGACCATGTGGTCACCCGAGAGCGCGTAAAAATCCCGGCGCGTTCCGGGATGATGCTTAATTTTAATACCAAGGGCGGCTCCTGACAAGAGCCGGGAGCCGCCCAAGTATTAAAGCATTTTCCTGATGTAGTTGAGCCTTCCGCCCGCCGCGAGGATCTCCCGTTCCCGCGCGCTGGCCTGGATTACCAGTGCCAGGGGTTGGCCTTCCAGCCGGGCCTCGTAATCTTCCGCCCCTTCCAGCAGGGCGCTCTTGAGGCCGGGGAACTCGATGACCTGACCTTCGTCCAGCCGGTCGTAATCGGCAGGGCTTGCCAGCACCAGGGGGATCACCCCGAAGTTGATCAGGTTGGCTCGGTGGATGCGCGCGAAGCCCTTGACGATCTTGACCCGCACCCCCAGGTAGCGCGGGGCCAGGGCGGCGTGTTCCCGGCTGGATCCCTGGCCGTAGTTTTCCCCGCCCACCACCACCGCCGAGCCCACCGCCTGGGTGCGCTCGGCGAATTTCTCGTCCACCGCCGCGAACACGAAGCGGCTGATGGCCGGCACGTTGGAGCGCAGGGGCAGAATTTGGCTGCCCGCGGGCATGATGTGGTCGGTGGTGATGTTGTCGCCAACCTTGAGGGTCACGGTGCAGCTAAGGCTTTCGGGCAACTCCTCCAACTCGGGGAAGGGCGCGATGTTGGGGCCGCGCAGCACCTGGATGCCCGAGCCGTCCGCCGGGGGCGCGGCCATGGCGTTGGGCCGCACCGGAGGCGCGGGGGGCACCACCGGGGCCGGGCCCAGCTCCCGTGGGTCGGCGATGTGCCCGGCCAGGGCGGTGGCCGCCGCCACCTGGGGGCCGCAGAGGTACACCTGATCGTCTTTGGTGCCCGAGCGGCCAGGGAAGTTGCGGGGGAAGGTGCGCACGCTGGCCACGCCGGTGGCCGGGGCCTGGCTCATGCCGATGCAGCCCAGGCAACCCGCCTGGTGCAGCCGCACGCCCTCATCCAGCAGCTCGCCCAGGGCGCCGTTGGCCGCGATCTGGGCCAAGGCCTGGCGCGAGCCGGGGTTCACCGCCAGGCTGACCCCGGGGGCGGGCTGCTTGCCCTTCATGGCAGCGGCCAGAATCATCAGGTCCCAGTAGCTGCCCCCGCCGCAGGAACCAATGATTACCTGCTCCACCGGAACGCCGGTGAGCTCCGCCGCCGGGCGTACCGCGTCGGGGCTGGAGGGGCAGGCCACCAGAGGCTCCAGGGAGCTGAGGTCGATCTCCTCCAACTGGTCGTAGTCGCAGCCGGGGTCGGCGGCCAGGAGCTGCCAGGCCTCCTCGCGGCCCTGGTCGGCCAGGAATTGCCTGGTCTGCCCGTCGCTGGGGAAGATGCTGCCCGTGGCACCCAACTCGGCTCCCATGTTGGTGATGGCCGTGCGCTGGTAAACGTTGAGGCCTTCCACGCCGGGCCCGAAATATTCCAGCACCAGACCCACCCCGCCCTTGACCGTGAGGCGGCGCAGGAGCTCCAGGATCACGTCCTTGGCCCCCACCCAGGGGGAGAGGCTGCCGGTCAGATGCACCCCCAGCACGCGAGGGCAGGGCAGGGAGAAGGGCACTCCGGCCATGGCCGCGGCCACGTCCAGGCCGCCCGCCCCCATGGCCAGCATGCCCAGGCCGCCGCCGTGGGGGGTGTGGGAGTCCGAGCCCAAAAGGGTGGCTCCGGGGCGTCCGAAGCACAGGGCGTGCAGCTGGTGGCAGATGCCGTTGCCCGGCGGGGAGAACCACAGGCCGTAGCGAGCGGCGAAGCTGCGCAAAAAGCGATGGTCGTCGGGGTTCTTGAAATCGGTTTGCAGAATGTTGTGGTCCACGTAGGAAACGCTGACCTCGGTGCGCACCCGGTCAAGGCCCAGGGCCTCGAACTCCAGGGCGGCCAGGGTGCCGGTGGCGTCCTGGGTCAGAGTCTGATCGATTTTAAGTGAAATTTCCTTGCCGGGCTCGAAGGAACCTTCGCTGAGATGCCCTTCGATGATCTTCCGGGTTAGGGATTTTGCCATTAATTGCTCCAAAATTGTAGGTCAGGCCCAAACCAAGTCATTTTAAGGGTATGAGGGCCGCATGGCAACCCGGCGCGGGCGCAAAAAAAGGCCCGCGCATTTGGCGCGGGCCTTGGCGGGCGGGGGGGTGATCCGTCCGCCTCTACACGATGAGGGAAACAGGGAGTTCTAAGCTGCCTTGACCTTCAATTCCTTGGCGAACCCGGCGCCAATTTCGCACTTGCGGCAAGCTACCAGGTTCATTTTGAACACAAAGATGTGGAAGGGTTCGGCTCCTATGTTCGACCAGCGGGGCTCGTTGGCGGTCATATAACGTTTGGCGCAAGATTCGCGGGTAAGCTTCAAACCGCCGGGCTGGCTGGGGCACTGGATCATCGCGTTGGGATTTTGGGCCAACCAGTCTTCGGTGTTGATGTTGGGGATGAATTGCTGCTTACGGGTCCTCTTGAAACGCCTCATGTAAGTCCCCCTTGCCGGTGCATAGTTTTTGATACTGCCTCTCACTAAAGCAAAAAAGGTGCCATAACCATTTCCCAGGTTTTAAGGCGAAATGTTCTTGGCCTATAACATGCTGATTAAAAATAAAAAAAGTTGGTATGCAACTCAAATTTGTGGTCTGGCGATATCAATTACTACCTTATCGGGAAAGGGGTAATGATATGTCCAAATGCGGACATATGACTAAAATCGAACAGATGCCGTTAAGCTTCAAGTTAGACACTAAATACCGGTTGTCCAGATCGGTGAATTAGACCCCTGTCGAATTCCGGACAAAGTTGGCCGAGCGGGTCATCCTAACCCCTCGAAAAGCCTAACCCCTGCCATGGTCCTTTTTTTGCATATATTCAGAGGCAAGTTTCATCAATCACGGACTGCCTTAGCTAACCCTGCGAGGTAACGCCATGCTGCAAATAATGGTCGTTGAAAACGACCCCAGCCTGGCCCGCCTGTATCGCGAAGAACTGGAAGACGCCGGTTTTAGGGTGGTGGTGCGTTCGGATTTGAGAAATGCCTTGCGCACCCTCCAGGGGGCTCCGGCCCACGTCCTGGTTACAAACCTGGATCTGGTGGGCGGACGCTTGGAGCACTGGATGGACCACCTGCGCCAGGTGCACGAAGGCGGGGTAGTCCTGTTGGGCCGCCGTTGCCGCCGCCCGCCACCCATCGATGGCCTATCGGTCCTGGACAAGTCTTCCGATTTAAGCGATCTGGTGGAGCGCCTGCGGGACATGGCCAACACCGCTTGGTGGCAACACGCAGGCGGCAACTGCTGATTCCCGCCTTTCCCTTCCCGCCGACTCTCGCCGGCATGTGCTATCCTATTGCCTAACTGAAAACTCATCCGAATGTTGAACCTCGGGCGGGAGCGCGCCATGCCTTCATCCACCCCTAAGCCTTTGGACATTTCTCAACTGCGGCGGGTTTTCGACCCCGCCTTGGTTCCCTTTGAAACCAGCGACAAGGCCCCAGATTGTCTGGATTCGGTCTTGGGACAGGCCCGGGCCAAGGAGGCGCTGAGCTTTGGCCTGGCCATGAAAGACATGGATTTCCACGTCTACGTGGCCGGCCCCCAGCGCACCGGCAAGACCCACCTGGTCACAACCTTTCTGAACCGGTTGGCCGCCGAGCAAGAGCCGCCGCTGGACTGGGTGTACGTGCACAACTTCCAGGAGCCGGACGAGCCCAAGGCCCTGAGCCTACCGCCGGGCGGTGGGCGACGCCTGGCCAAGCAGATGAGCAAGCTCCTGGAGAACATGAAGGCCGCCATCCCCGAGTTGTTCGAAGGCGAGAACTACTCCCGGCGCAAGGACAACTTGACCTCCGAGTTCAAACGGGCCCGCAGCGACATTTTCGCGGGCCTGGACTCCCAGGCCAGGGAGCAGGGTTACGTGCTCAAATTCGAGCCCACCGGGATCATGGTGGCCCCGGCCGGGGAGGACGGCGAGCCCCTGCCCGACAACGTCCTGCGGGAGATGAACGAACAGGAGCGCGAGGAACTACGCAAGAAAAGCGACGTGATTCAGGCCAAGGTCACCGAGGCCCTGCGCGCGGTAAACGCCAAGGAAAAAGACCTGCACGAGGCCCTGAGCGGCCTGGACAAGGAGATGGTGCTCCAGGCGGTGGGTCACATGCTCAGCGACATGCAGCAGGAATATGCCGGGCAGCAACCGGTGCTGGACTATCTGGAGCAGGTGCAGCAGGACCTGGTGAACAACTACGAGCAGTTCAAGCACAAGGAAAAATCGCCGCTGCCCTTCCCGGTGCCCACCGAGGAGCCGGACTTCCGCGAATACCAGGTGAACGTGTTCGTGGACAACTCGGCCACCAAGGGCGCGCCGGTGGTGGTGGAGCACAACCCCACCTATCCCAACCTCTTTGGCCGTATCGAGCGCCAGGCCCAGTTCGGAGCCTTGCTCACCGACTTCACCCTGCTCAAGCCCGGCGCCTTGCACCGGGCCAACGGCGGCTATCTGGTGCTGCCGGTCATGGACCTGTTGCGCTACTGGCTGCCCTGGGAGGGGCTCAAGAGGGCGCTCAGGGACCGCAAGGTGAAGATGGAAGACGTCATGGAGCAACTGGGCTACATGATCACCCGCACGCTGAGGCCCGAGCCCATACCCCTGGACCTCAAGGTGGTGCTGGTGGGCGACAGCCAGCTCTATCATTTGCTCTACGTGCACGATCAGCAGTTCCCCAAGCTGTTCAAGGTGCGCGCCCAGATGAGCGAGTACATGGACTGGGGCGACCAGGAGGTGAGCGAGTTCATCAACCACCTTTGCCAGATCGCCCGCAGGAAAGAGCTGCGGCCCTTGCACCGCAGCGCGGTGGCTCGGCTCATAGAGCGGGCCTCGGAGATGTCCGGCGACAGCGAGCATCTCACCCTTCGCCTGGCCGACCTGGAGGACCTGGTAAAGGAGAGCAACTTCCACGCCGGTGAGGCGGGACGCGAACACGTCACCACCGAAGACGTGACCACGGCCATCGCCGGGCGGCGGCGGCGCGGCGCCATGATGGAAGAGCACCTACGCAACGCCACCACCCGGGGATTCATCAACATTGCCACCGACGGCAGCGTCCAGGGGCAGATAAACGGTTTGGCGGTGTACGATCTGGGCGACTACGCCTTTGGCAGCCCCAGCCGCATCTCGGCCAGCGTGGGCCTGGGCAAGGAAGGGGTCACCAACATAGACCGCGAGGCCGATCTATCCGGGCCCTTCCACAACAAGGGCGTGCTGATAATCGGCGGCTTCCTGCGCCAACGTTTCGCCCGCCGCGGCCCCATGGCCCTGACCGCCAGCTTGGTGTTCGAGCAGAGCTACGGCACCGTGGACGGCGACTCCGCCTCCCTGGCCGAGGTGATAACCCTCATCTCCGAACTGGCCCAGGTGCCCCTGCGCCAGGACCTGGCCGTCACCGGCAGCATGGACCAGCACGGCCACGCCCAGGCCATCGGCGGGGTGAACCTCAAGATCGAGGGATTTTACCGTCTGTGCGAAAAGCGGGGCCTAACCGGCAAGCAGGGGGTGGTGATCCCCTCGGCCAACCTCAAGAACCTGATGCTGCATCCCGACGTGGTGAAAGCGGTGCAGGAGGGCAAGTTCGCGGTCTACGCGGTGGACACCATGGACCAGGCCCTGGAGCTGTTCACCGGCCTGCCCGCCGGGGAGCGCGGCGAAGATGATGCCTACCCCGAGGGCTCGGTGAACTACCTGGTCGAGCAGCAATTGGAGGCCATGCGCCAGGCGGTGAAGGACATGGCCGGCAAGGACAAGTAAAGCCCACGGCCCCCGGACGCAAAATCCGGGGGCCGTTTTTTTGCGCCCTTGGCGCGGGAGTTTTGGCTTATGGCCCGGATAGAAGAATTAGCCCCGGAACAGATGACCCCCCAGCAGGCCGAGATATGGCAGGAGGTGGTGTCGGGCCGCCCCAGCCCGGCCGGGCCCTTCAACGTGTGGCTGCGGGCCCCGGGGATGGCCCGTTGGGCCTCGCGCCTGGGGGAGCAACTCCGCCTGCACAGCACCCTGGAGCGCCGCTTGTCCGAGCTGGCCATCCTGGTGGGTTCGCGGCACTGGAACTGCGCGGCCGAGTGGGCCATCCACGAGCCCTTTGCCCGAGAGGCTGGCCTGGCCCCGGAGATCATCACCAGCATCAACTACAAGATCGAGCCGGAGTTCGAGGCCGCCGACGAGGCGGCGGTGTACGCCTTCTGCCGCCAGGCCCTGGAGCAGACCTCGGTGGATGACGACACCTACAGCCGTTGTCTGAAGCTTTTTGGGGAGGAGGGCATGGTGGAGCTTACCGGCATTGTGGGCTACTACTGCCTGGTGGCCCTGACCCTGAACGTGTTCCAGGTGCCCGCGCCCGAGGGGGCGGCCCAGGAGTTGAGCCTGCGCAAAGCGACCTAGGATTCCGGCGGGCTTGCTTGGGCCTCGCTTCCCTCCGGGGGGGTGAGGCCGTGCTTTTTTATTTTGCCGTAGAGGGTGGAGCGGGCGATGCCCAAGACCTGGGCCGCCCGGTACTTGTTCCAGCCCACCCGCTCCAGGGTATGGGCGATGATATCCCGCTCGTTGTCCCAAAGCCGCCCCACCGGAGCGGCCGCGCCGCCGCCGTGGCCCAGAGCCTTGTCCCCTGCCAGACGCGAGGGCAGGTTGGCCAGGCTCACCACGTCGTCCCGGCACATGAGCGCGGCGTGTTCCACCACGTTCTTGAGCTCACGCACGTTGCCCGGCCAGGAGTAGGACATGAGCCGGGCCAGGGCCTCGCGCTCGAAGCCGTAGATGGCCTTGCCCAGCTTTTCGGTCTGGGAGATCAAAAAGCCGTTGGCCAGGAAAGGTATGTCCTCGGGCCGCTCCCGCAGGGAGGGCACCTCCAGGCGCACCACGTTGAGGCGGTAGAACAGGTCCTCGCGGAACAGGCCTCTTTCCACCATGCCCGCCAGGGGCTTGTTGGTGGCGGCCAACACGCGCACGTCCGAGGTGATGGTCTTTTCGCCGCCCACCCGCTCGAACTGGCGGTCCTGGATGACCCGGAGCAGGGTCAGCTGGGTAAGGGGGCTGATCTCGGCGATCTCGTCCAGGAATATGGTGCCGCCGTGGGCCAGCTCGAAGCGTCCCGGCTTGCGGCGGATGGCCCCGGTGAAGGCGCCTTTTTCGTGGCCGAAAAGCTCGGAGCTGAGCAGGGTCTCGGGATAGGCCGAGCAGTTGACCACCACCATGGGGCCGTGGCTCCGCCGGGAGAAGCGGTGCACCGTTTCGGCCAAGAGGCCCTTGCCGGTGCCGCTCTCGCCCTCCAGGAGCACCGTGGCATTGGTGTCCACCACGTTTTCCAACACGTCGGCCAGCTCCTGCACTTGGTTGGAGCCGCCCATGACCTGGCTGAGGTAGCGGCGCATCTCCAGGCTGCGCTGGGCGTGTTGGCGGCCGGAGCGTTCGTTGATGAGGTCCTCGTACAGGCTGCGGATCCTGAGCATCACCCGCACCCGGGAGAGCATGCGCTCCACATCCACCGGCTTGGTGAGGAAGTCCTCGGCCCCCAGCTCCAGGGCCTTGATGGTGGTGGCCTTGTCGTCCAGGGCCGAGAGCACCACCACCGGCACGTAGCGCAGCTTGCCGTCGGTCTTGAGATGCTCCAGCACCTCCCAGCCGCCCACGCCGGGCAGCACCAGGTCCAGGAGCACCAGGTCGAAGTCGCTGTCGGCGGCCAGGCGCTCCAGGGCCTCCTCGCCACTGGCCGCCTTCACCGCCGCGTGGCCCTCTGACTCCATGAGGGCGGCGAAGAGCAGGGCCGAGTCGGCGTCGTCCTCCACTACCAGCACCCTGGCGTGGGGCTTTACCCGTGGCAGGGGCGCGTCGGTCATGAGGCCTCCCCAAAGCAGAGCGGCAGGCACGGGAATGATCCATTGGAAAATATGGGGGTGCTTTGCCGCGATGAAGACATGAGTTGCTCCCAATTAACTGCCGCATCTTAACACTGACCGGAATTCGACACAAGCGGACTGCAAATATGTCACTCAAAATACTGCAAATACTGCAAAGCAATTGATCTCTTGCTTCCCGGGCCCGGCCGCGTTAGCCTTTTGAGCCATGTTGATCGCCGATCTGCACATACATTCGCGCTATTCCCGGGCCACCGCCAAGAGCCTGAACCCCGAGAACCTTTGGATCGCGGCCCAGCGCAAGGGCCTCGGGCTCTTGGGCAGCGGCGACTTCACCCATCCCGCCTGGCTGGACGAGTTGGAAGAGAAGCTGGTGGCCACCGGTGACGGGGCCTACGAGCTGCGGCCCGAGTTGGCCGCCCCCCTGGAAAGCGAGGTGCCCGGCCCCTGCCGCGCCCCGGTGCGCTTCCTGCTCTCCGGCGAAATCAGCACCATCTACAAACGACACGGGGTTACCCGCAAGGTCCACTCCCTGATCCTGGCGCCCGACTTCGCCGCCGCCCGGCGCATAAACCAGCGCCTGGACCGCCTGGGCAATATCACCAGCGACGGACGGCCCATCCTGGGCCTGGACACCCGCGACCTCCTGGAGCTGTGCCTGGACGAGGCCCCGGACGTCATCTTCATTCCCGCCCACGTGTGGACCCCCTGGTTCAGCCTGTTCGGCTCCAAGAGCGGCTTCGACGCCTTGGAGGAGTGTTTCGACGACCTGAGCGGGCACATCCACGCCCTGGAGACCGGACTGTCCTCCGACCCGGCCATGAACTGGCGCATCAGCGCCCTGGACCGCTACAAGCTGATCAGCAACTCCGACGCCCACAGCCCCTCCAAGTTGGCCCGCGAGGCCAACCTGCTCACCTGCGAGCCCACCTATCCCGCCCTGGCCCAGGCCATCAACACCCCGGACGGCCAGGGCCTGGCCGGCACCCTGGAGTTTTTCCCCCATGAGGGCAAGTACCACCTGGACGGCCACCGCAAGTGCGGGGTGTGCCTGGAGCCCGGCGAGACCCGCGGGCTGGGCGGCCGCTGCCCGGTGTGCGGCAAGCCTCTCACGGTGGGGGTGTTGAGCCGGGTGGAGGATCTGGCCGACCGCCCCGAGGGGCACTGCCCCACGGACGCGCCGTCCTTTGAGTCCATCGTGCCCCTCAATGAGGTGGTGGGAGAGGTGATGCAGCGTGGCCCGGCCACCAAGGGCGTGGTGCAGGCGGTGGAGCAATTGCTGGCCGACCTGGGGCCCGAGCTGTTCATCCTGCGCCAGGCCCCCCTTGAAGAGCTGGAGCGGGTGCGCGGCCCGGTGCTTTCCGAGGCGGTGCGGCGCATGCGTACCGGCGAGGTGGTGCTGGAGGGCGGCTTTGACGGCCAGTTTGGGGTGGTCAAGCTGTTCACCCCCCAGGAGCGCGAGCAGCTAAAGGGCCAGGGCCGCCTGTGGCGCGACGCCCCAACGGCCCAGCGCAAGCTTAAAAAAAAAGCCCTGAATAAGCCCGAGCCCGCCCCGCCCCTGTTGCCCCTAGCCGAGGCGGCGGCCGACAAACTGAATCCCGAACAACAAGAGGCGGTGGACCACCGGGGCGCGCCGCTCATCGTGCGGGCAGGTCCCGGCGCGGGCAAGACCAGGGTCTTGGTGCAACGGGCCGTGGGCCTGGTGGAAGAGGGCGCGGCTCCGGGACGGGTGCTGATGATCACTTTCACCCGCAAGGCCGCCGGGGAGATGGCTTCGCGCCTGGCCGAGGAGAACCCCGCCGCCGCCCTGGTCAAGGTGAGCACTTTCCATGCCTTGGGCCGCGAAATAATTTCCCAGGCCCTGGGCGGCGACCTCCTGATTCTGGGCCAAGACGAGCGCACCGCTATTATCAAAGAGCTTGCCGCCGATCTGGGCCTGCGCCCCGGCCAGGCCGAGCTGGCCCTGACCCGCCTCAAGCAGCAGGTGCATCCTCAGCCAAGCCTCGAGTTGGCCCCACTTTGGCAGACCTACGAGAACGCCCTGGCCCAGCGCGAGGCCCTGGACCTGGACGACCTGGTGCGCCGGGCGGTGCTGGCCTTGGAGGAGGACCCGGCCCTGGCCCAGGCCTGGGGCGGGCGCTTCGACCACGTGTTGGTGGACGAGTACCAGGACAGCAACCAGGCCCAGGTGAGCTTGCTCAAGCGTCTGCTGGCCGGGGGCGCCTCGCTCACCGCCATCGGCGACCCGGACCAGGCCATCTACGGCTTCCGTGGAGCCAGCCGCGAGGGCTTTCTGCGCTTTGCCCAGGACTTCCCCGGCGCGCGCGAGATAGGCCTAACCCGCAACTACCGCAACCAGGGGGCCATTTTGGAGGCGGCCCAGGGGCTGTTGGCCGCGGACCCGGACCCCGGCCGTTTGGCCCTAAGCGCCCAGGCCGGGCAGGGAGTCAAGCCGGTGTGGGCCGAACTGCCCAGCCCCAAGGCCGAGGCGGCCTGGGTGGCGGCCAAGATCGTGGAGCTGACCGGCGGGCTGGACTCGCGCCAGGTGGAGCGGGGCGACGCCGGTGAACTGGCCCCCAGGGACATAGCGGTGCTCTACCGCCTGCACGCCCAGGCCGCGCCGCTGGCGCAGGCCCTGGCCCAGGCCGGGGTGCCCTTTCAGGTGGCCGGACAGGAGCCTCTGGGCGAAACCGATCCCTTGGACTTCAAGGCCCAGCGGGTGAGCCTGCTGACCCTGCACGCGGCCAAGGGCCTGGAGTTCGCCGCCGTGTTCGTGGTGGGGGTGGAGCAGGGCCTGCTGCCCTACCACCCGCCCGGGGGCGAGCTCTCGGACATGGGCGAGGAGCGCCGCCTTCTCTACGTGGCCATGACCCGCGCCAAGCAGAGCCTGTTCCTAAGCCGGGCCAAGGCCCGCAGCCTGTTCGGGGTGGGCGGGCCTAGAGAGGCCTCGCCTTTGGTGGGGGAGATTCCCGCCGGTGCCTGGCAGCGGGAGAGGGTGGTCACCCGCCGAAGGGCCTGGCAGATGGATTTGTTCGGCTAGCTGCCTTGGCTGTAGCGCCGCCGGGCCCGTTCCACCGCCTGTTGCAGCTCGGCCATCTGCACCGGTTTTTCCAGATAGTCCGAAGCGCCCATGCGCATGGCCGCCACCACGCTTTCCTTGTCACCGTGGCCGGTGACCACGATGACCTCGGCGTTGGGCTTTATCTTCTTGACCGCCTTGAGCACGTCCAGGCCGCTTAGCCCCGGCATCTTCAGGTCCGTGACCAAGGTGGGCGTGGGGTCTTGCTCGTAGGCCTCCAGGGCCAGCTTGGGATCGTTGTAACTGAACACTTCCATGCCGGCGCGCTTGAGGAAACTGGTGTAGACGCCGAGCACCCCCTGGTCGTCGTCCACCACCGTCACCCGGCGGTCGTCGCTGCCCAGGGCCTCCAGGGCCGCCTTGACGATCTCGGAGTCATACTGGCTGCCCGCCCCCTCCCTGAGCACCGTGAAAGCGTCGTGCATGCTGTGGGCCGGGCGGTAGGGGCGGTGGCTGGTCATGGCCTCCACCACGTCGCACACCGCCAAAAGCTTGGCCCAGGGATGGGTCTGCTCCCCGGTAAGACCCTGGGGATAGCCCGAGCCGTCCAGGCGTTCGTGGTGCTCGTAGACCACCCGGGCCACGGGCCAGGGGAAGGGTATGTTTTCCAGGATGCGGTAGGCGGTGGTGGGGTGTTCGCGGATGATGCCCTGCTCATGCTCGGTGAGGCGGCCGGGCCGGTTCAGTATGTCCAGGGGAATGGCCCCCTTGCCGATGTCGTGCAGCAGGCCGCAGAACTTGATCCCCTCCAACTCATCGCTGCTCAGGCCCATGTGGGTGGCCACTTTTACCGCCAGCTCGGCCACCCGTTGGCTGTGGCCGGAGGTGTAGGGGTCGCGGCTGTCCACCATGTTGGTCAGGGCCATGGTGGTGGCTTCCAGGCCTTCGGTAATGGCGCGGCTCAGGTTCATGCGCTCCTGTTCCTGCCGCCGGTGCTCGGTTATGTCGCGATAAAGATGCACCGAGCCCATGACCTTGCCGTCGTCGGCGCTAATGGGAGAAACGGTGAGGGAGAAAATCCTGTCGGTTTTGGGATCGATAAAATCCTTTACCGTGGCTTTGCCGGTGGTAATCACCTCGTGTTGCAGGCAATCCAGAGGCGGCTGATTTTTGCCGTACATGAGGTGGTAGTAGGGCTGGTTCACGATGTCAGCGAAATCAAGGCCCAGGTATCTAGTCAGAGCCTTGTTGCATCGCTGCACCTTGCAGTCGTTGCTGATGACCACCACCATGTCTTCCAAGGCGTCGAAGCACTGACGCCATTCGCTGGCCGCCTGGCGCACTTCGCCTTCCATGCGTCTGAGCGCTCTCAGGTCGGTGTAGATGGCCATGGAACCAAGCAGCTTACCTTCGGGGTCGATGAGCGGCGAGGCTGAGATGAGGATGGGTATACGGCTGCCCCCCTTGGTGACCACCTCGACGTCGTAAGAGGTGGATATCCCCTTGCGCCGCCTGGACAGGTGATGTTCCAGCACGGCTTTGTTGGTGGGGTCGAAAAATATCTGGATGTCTTGTCCCAGCAACTCCTGTTCGCTGTAGCCCATCAGAGAGCACAGGGACGGGTTTATGAAAGTGATGCGTCGCTGGTTGTCGATGGCCACCAGGCCGTCCTTCATGGTCTCCACCAGGGTGCGGTAACGCTTTTCGCTGGCCGAGAGCATTTGGGTGCGGGAGATTCGGCGGTTGACCGCCATCACCGCCGCTGCTTCCAGGCGGTCCAACTGGTTGAGCCCCAAGTAATCGGCAGCGCCCGCCCGAAGCAGTTCCATGGCCTTTTCCATGCTGGGGTGGGGGTCGATGACGATAGTGGGAAAATAGGGGCTCTGCTGTTGCAGCATGGCCAGAGCTTGGGAGGCGTCTTCAGGCTTGGCGGCGTACACCAATAGAAAATCTGGCTGTTGGGTCAGGTTTTCCTTGATTTCCAGAACGTCGTTGGTGGACAAAAGCACCCGGTCGGAGTCATTAGGGCACAGACGGCTGCGGGCCTCCCGCTCCAGCTTGGGCGGCAAGCCGAGAAAGAATATGCGTTCGGGATAGGTCATGACCCCCCTCGGCTAGAACTGCATTGGCGGTCATCAAACGAGTCATCTTACCCTAATTCACTCATAACACCTTAAACAAGCATTATAATTATCCCGCCGTTCTACTAAAACAACAATTTTAGTAGGGGATGAGGCTGAGCGGCGGGGCTCTCAGGCCGGGGGCAGTCCGTATTCCTTGATCTTGTTTTGCAGGGTCTTGCGGGTGATGCCCAGCATGTCCGCGGCCCTGGTGCGGTTGCCTTCGGTGGCCAGCAGGGTTTTTTCGATGAGCATGCGCTCCGCCTCGCGGATGGTGAGGCCTGGGTGCAGGGCGCTGTCGCTGGCCGACTGGGGCGTGGACAGGCCCAGCAGGAGTTCGGCCACGCCTATGGTCTGCTCCTGGGACAGGATCACCGAGCGCTCCACCGCGTTGATCAACTCGCGCACGTTGCCCGGCCAGGCGTAGCTCATAAGCCGGGTGCGGGCCTCGGGGCTGTACCCCTTTATCTCCCGCTGGTTCTGCTTGGCAAAGCGGCGCAGGAAAATTTCGGCCAGCAGCAGCACGTCGTCCCCCCGGTCGCGCAGGGGGGGCATGGCCAGGTTGACCACGTTGAGGCGGTAGTAGAGGTCTTCCCGGAAGGCCCCCTGATTCACGGCGGCGGCCAGATCCCGGTTGGTGGCGGCGATGACCCGCACGTCGGCGTGATAAGTGCGGTCGCTGCCCACGGGGGAGTACTCGCCTTCCTGCAAGGCCCTGAGCAGTTTGGCCTGCAGGGCCGGGGTCATCTCGCCCACCTCGTCCAGGAACAGGGTGCCCCCGTCGGCGGCGGACAGGCGGCCCTCGCGGCGGCTGGTGGCTCCGGTAAAGGAGCCCTTCTCGTGGCCGAACAGCTCGCTCTCCAGGAGGTTCTCGGGCAGGGCGGCGCAGTTAACCTTGATGAGAGGGCCCTTGGCGCGGGTGGAGTGCTGGTGCAGTATCTGGGCGACCACCTCCTTGCCGGTGCCGCTCTCGCCGGTGATGAGCACCGTGGCCTGGCTGGGGGCCACCAGGGCCATGGTCTCCTTGAGGCGGCGCATGGGCGGGCTCTCGCCCACCAGGGCCGAGAAGTCGAAGCGCTCGCCCAGGCGCTCGGCCTGGGTGGCCACCTGGCGGGCCAACTTGGCGGCCTTGATCTGGCGCTCGATTTTTATCAGCACCTCGTCCACGTCCAGTGGCTTGGTGATGTAGTCCTCGGCCCCCAGCTTGAGGGCCTTGACCGCGTTGTCGATGGAGCCGTAGGCGGTCATCATCATCACCGGCAGGTCGGGATGGTTGGACTTGATGCGCTTGAGCGCCTCCATGCCGTCGATGCGCGGCATAACCAGGTCCATGAGAACCAGGTCCACGTGGGCCTGCTCCACCCGGGCCAGGGCGGCCTCGCCGTCCCCGGCCTCCAAAACGCTGTAGCCGGATTCCTCCAGGTGGGCGGTGAGCATCAGGCGATGGGCCGCCTCATCGTCCACGACCAAAATGATGGGTTGGTTGCTCATGCGTGCGCCTCGTCGGGGATGAGGGTGAGGATGAACCTGGCTCCGCCTTGCTCCACGGCCGATCCGGCGGTCAACTCGCCGCCCATGCCACGGGCCAGGCGGCGGGCGATGGCTAGGCCCAGGCCGCTGCCCCTTTCCTTGGTGCTGAAGAAAGGGTCGAAAATTTCCTCGGACTTGCCTGGAGGCAGGCCGGGTCCCTGGTCGCTTACCTCCACCTGCACCAGGCGGCCGCTTTGATGGGCGGCAACGGTAACCAGGCCCTTGCCGTTGTTGGCTTCCAGGGCGTTGATGATCAGGTTCATCATTATCTGGCGAACCTGGTCCGGGTCTGCTTTGACCAGGGGTAGGCCGTCGTCCAGGCGGCTGATGATCTCTACTCCCTGGGAGCGGGGCTCGTCGGCCAAAAGGCGTAGGGTGCCGGCGATGCTCTCATGCAAATCCATGGAGATCAGGCGCGGGGAACGGGGGCGAGTGTAGTCCAGCAGGCCGGAGACCACCCGTTCCAGACGGTCCACCTCGGACACCGCGGTCTCGGCGCACTGGTAGGAGCGGGTGCCCGGTTCGTGGCCCTTGGCCAGGTACTGCACCAGTCCGCGCACGGCGGAAAGGGGGTTGCGCACCTCGTGGGCCACCGAACCGGCCAAGCGGCCCACGGCGGCCAGGTGCTGGTTTTCGGCCACCTCCTCGCGCAGGCGGGCCAGCTCGCCCTGACGCCGCCGGGCGTAGAAAAACATGGCCGCGGCCAGGGCTCCGGTGGAGAAGAACACCACCCCGGCCAGGATCAGCGAACTGATTAGGTCGCGGCCCTGGGCGGCATGGATGGAAGCGGTGGACAGGCGCACCAGCACGTAGCCCGGCTTCAGGTTCGGGGGAGGAGAGCCGGGCCCTCGGCCGCCGGGTACCCGGCCATCAGGCCCATCCGGGGGCGGGCCCATCATGCGGCGCATGTGGTCGTCCATGGAGCGGGCCCAAGTAGGCAGGGAGCGCCCCGGCCGCTGGAAGGGGGCCAGGGGCTCGAAGGGGCGGCCGACCACCAGCTCCTTGCCCAGGAACTGGATCACCGGCATGCGTTTGTCGATAGCCTGCTGCACGCTGGCGGGAAGGCCGGTGAGGGCCTGGCCGGGCACGTCGTCCACCCCGCTGGAGGCCACCCCGGCGGCCAGCACCTCGCCCTGGGGGCCCATGACCGCCAGGGAGTGCAGGGAGGGCAGGCGCAGCATCTCTTCCACCAGGGACTGCATCCGAAGCGAGCCCCACATGTGGTGACGCATGCCGAAGCGGGTGGCCCCTTCCAGGGACTTGATCACCAACTCGCCCTGGGTGGCCAAGGCATGGCGCATCAACTGCCCGGTGCTTTGCATGCGCCGGGCGGTGGTGACTCCAATCACAGCCAGGATGAGAAGCAACACCCCCACCAGCAAGAGGCCGGTTAGCCTGCTCTTGGGCTCGGCCAGGGGGCTGGAGGGGGTGTCGGTCATTTTTGCTCTTTTCTTCTAAGCCAATCAGGGCCCGAGCCTAGGCCCGGACCCTGATTGTAACCGAGGGTGGGTGCTTACCGCCAGCAGCTACCGGGACCGTAGCCCATGCCCTGGCCGCCGCGGGGGCCGCGATTGAAGCCGCGCCCGAAGCCGGAGCCGGGCAGACCGGCGTCATTGGCCTTCTTGGCCAACTGGCTGCGCAGGTCGATCATCTCGTTCTGCAGGGCCTTGATCTTGGCCTGGTCGGCGTCGGGCTGGGCGTACAGGGTGCGCAGCTCGATGCGCTTGGTGGCCAGGGTCTGGCGCAGAGGCATGGTGTCCTTCAAGAAGGCGGCCTGCTTGGCCTGGAACTGTTCAAATTGCTCCTTGGTCATGTTGGGGCCGGGGCCGTAGCCGGGTCCGCCACCGGAACCGGCGGCGTAACCGGGGCAGTTGCCCGGACCGTAGCCCTGGCCAGGACCCCAGGGGCCGGCCCAAGCGCCCACCGCCATGGTGGCCACCAAAGCCATGCTGCCCAAGATTACCATCAGCTTTTTCATCGTATGTCTCCTTTGCGAGGTTCCCAGTTTAGGTTAGGTGCGTATCCGGTTGCCCCAATAACTAGCAGACAGCGTGCCAACGGTTACCAAAGAGAAAAAAAATTAAAAATAACTACAAAAACAAATAGATAAAAAATGCGGCATGGCGAGCGTTGCTAGAGGAATAACCTGGGGCGGAGAAAAATATTAGCAAGACAAAGAGGTGGTGAGAAAATATTATGCACTTTGCGCTGGGCGCGGTGCGTGCTCCTTGCGCCGCCTCTTTCCCTATCGCCTGCCAAAGCCCACCCTTTTGCCTATTTTTCTTGACCAAGTCTAAATATTGGCCTATGGTAAATATTAACCGAACCCCCTTCTTGGTTAAGTCAATAATATATCGGATAAAAACGTGAATTTGGGAAACGAGCTGCGCCGCTGCCGCAAGCAAAGGAACCTTACACTGAAAGCAGTGGCCGAAAAGGCCGGCGTCTCCGAAGGCTTCTTGAGCCAGGTGGAGAACAACGTCAAGTCCCCCTCGGTGGAGACCCTGATGTCCATCGGTCAGGCCCTGTCCGTGGACGTGGGCGGCTTGCTCAGCCGCCTGCAGAACCAGGAAAGGGTGTTTGTCTTCAGGACCGACGAGTGGGACGAAGTGGACATGCCCCACACCGGTTTTGTCACCCGGCGCATGAGCCCGCCCAAAGACCGCGCGGTCTTGGACAGCGCGGTTTTATTCATAGAGCCCGGCAAATCGCTGCCAGTGCGCAAGGACATCAAAAACGGCCAGGAGGTCCTGTGCGTTTTGGACGGCCAGATTGAGCTGCATCATGGGGACAAGGTGTTCCATTTGAAAAAACACGACGCCGCCCATTTCTGGGCCGAGCCCAAGGCCCAGGCCATCGCCAACACCGGCAAGGAGCTTGCCGTGGTGTTGTGGGTGGGAACCATGTAGTAGCGGCGGGCGCCGCTTGGCCGACTTTAGTCTAGAGGAGGGAATCGATGATCAAATTCGGCAAGGGCAATTTGAGGGTGCCCCAGTGGTCCAGAAGGGTGTTCATGGTCGCCGGCGGCTGCACCCCCTTCCGCAAGTACTTCCCGGAGTACAAGCTGGAAGAGCTGGTGATGATGGGCTACAAGATGATGCTTGAGGACAACGACCTCAAGCTCTCACCCAAGGAGATCAAGGACCAGATCCAGTACTGCGCCTACGGCGAGTTCGCCGACCACTTCCAGGATCAGCTTCTCTGCGAGGCCAAGATCCACGACTACCTGGGCCTGGAGCCCTTGTGGAACAACGGCATCAAGACCGGCGGGGCCACCGGCGGGGCGGCGGTGCTCAACGGGGCCATGGCCGTGGCCAGCGGATACGCCGACACGGTCTTGGTCTGCGGCTGGGAGCGCATGGACGAGGTGGACACCCGCACCGGCAACTTCTACATCTCCACCGCGGCCTGCAAGGACTTCGAGACCCGCATGGGCCGCATCTACAGCTCCTACTACGCGCCCATGGCCAACCGCTTCGCCGAGGCCTACAACCTCTCGGAGGTCACGCGGGCCAAGGTGGCGGTGAAGAACCGGGGCTACGCCATGAGCAACCCCAACGCCCAGCAGCCGGGCCGCCACACCGTGGAGGAGGTGCTGGAGTCGCGCATGAGCGCCTATCCTTTGCGCTTCCTGGAGTGCTGCGCCATGACCGCGGGCAGCGCCTCGGTGCTCTTGTGCAACGAGGAGATGGCCTACAAACTCAGCGACCACCCGGTGGAGCTGTTCATGGCCGGCGGCACCCACACCTTGCGCGTGGCTGACCGCCGGCACATGGAAATCCCCCTGCTGCCCAACGAAGAGCCGGGCATGTACGACGAGCTCTTGAAAGACTCCGGCCGCTGGCCCGGCTTCGAGTCCTTCTTGGCGGCGCGCTTCGCCGCCTACCTGGCCTACCGCATGGCCGGCATCCACGACCCCCTGGAGGAGTTGGACTTGGTGGAGTTGCACGACGCCTTCACCATCAGCGACATCCAGACCTACGGCGACATCGGCCTTCGGCCCTACGGCCAGGAGCCGGACTACATCGAGAGCGGCGACGCCTACTTTGAGGGCAAGTGCCCCTCCAACCTCTCCGGCGGCCTCTTGGGCACCATGCACGCGGTGGGCGCCACCGGCATCTGGCAGGCGGCCGAGGTGCTGTGGCAGCTTCAGGGCAAGTACGACAAGTTCCACGGCGCGGAGAAGTGGTGGAAACGGGCCGGCAAGGAAAAACCGGCCGACTGGAAGAGCCTCCAGGTAAAGGACCCCAAGCAGGGCCTGTGGATCAGCCACGCCGGGGTTGGCTCTCACGTAACCTGCGGCATCTTGCGCAAGGCCTGGTAGGAAAGGAGATCGAGAAATGACCAAAGCATACGAAGGTCCCCTGTCCACCAAGTTCATCGGCGAGCCCAGCGCGATCTACGACGACGCCGGCGACTTCTGGGTGGTCAACTTCCCCCGTTCAATCACCCACCACCACACCTACGGCCTGCTGACCCCCTTCTTCAAGGGGCTCACCGAAGGCAAGCTGTTGGCCACCAAGTGCACCAATCCCGAGTGCACCGAGAACTCCACCTGGCTGCCGCCCCGGGCCGACTGCCCGGACTGCTACGCGCGCACTGAGTGGGTTGAGGTTCCCACCGAAGGCAAAATCTACGCCTACACCATGCTGGACTACGCGGGCATAGGCATCGAGATGGAGACCCCCTACTGGCAGATCGACGTGGAGATCGAGGGGGTGGACACCATATTCAAGGGGTGGCTCAAGCAGGGCAAGCCGGTGACCGGCATGCCGGTGAGGGCCGAGTTCCGCACCAACAACCCCACCCACACCATCTTGGACATCTGCTGGGTGCCCAAGTAAGGCTAGGACCGCACGCGGGGGGCCCCAACGGGCTCCCCGCCCATTTGAGCCCATATCGGCCGGGCCGGACGGCATCTTGACGGCGAGGCGGCTTATTTTCTAGAGTGAGTGGGCATTACCAGTCAGCGCGGAGGAGGGGATGGATTTCGAGCTTACCATGGAGCAGGAAATCCTGCGTAAAACGGTCAGGGACTTCGCCGAAAAAGAGATAGCCCCGGTGGCCCGGGAGCTGGACCGCAAGGAGGAGTTCTCCGTGGACACCTGCCGGGCCATGGGCGAGCTGGGCCTGTTCGGCATGATCGTGGCCGAGGAGTACGGCGGCCAGGGCATGGACTACGTGTCCTACATCATCGCGGTGGAGGAGCTGGCCCGTATCGACGGCTCCCACGCCGCCACCATCGCCGCGGGCAACTCCCTGGGCATATCGCCGCTGTACTACTACGGCAGCGAGGAGCAGAAGCACAAATACCTGCCCAAGCTGTGCACCGGCGAGGGCATCTGGGGCTTCGGCCTAACCGAGCCGGGCGCGGGCTCCGACGCGGGCAACAGCGCCACCACCGCCATCCTGGACGGCGACCAGTGGGTGATAAACGGGTCCAAGATTTTCATCACCAACGCCAGCGCCCCCAACAGCATCGGGGTCACGGTGATGTGCAAGACCGGCAAGCGCGAGGGCGGCCGCGACGAGCTCTCCTGCATCCTGGTGGAGCACGGCACCCCCGGCTTCGAGGCCAGGGAGATGCACGGCAAGATGATGTGGCGGGCCTCCAACACCAGCGAGCTGTACTTCGACGATTGCCGGGTGCCCAAGGACAACATCCTGGGCACGCGGGGCAAGGGCTTCCATCAGATGCTGGAGACCCTGGACGGCGGGCGGCTGTCCATCGGGGCCATGGGTGTGGGCGGAGCCCAGGGGGCCTACGAGCTGGCCCTGCGCTACGCCAAGGAGCGCAAGCAGTTCGGCAAGCCCATATCGAGCTTCCAGATCAACGCCTTCAAGCTGGCCGACATGGCCATGGAGATCGAAGCCTCGCGCCTGCTGCTCTACAACGCCTGCTGGCTGCGCGACAAGCACAAGTTCTTTTCCAAGCACGCGGCCATGGCCAAGCTCTACGCCTCGGAGGTGATGGGGCGGGTGACCGACCAGGCCGTGCAGTTGCACGGCGGCTACGGCCTGATGCAGGAGTACGACGTGGAGCGTTTTTACCGCGACTACAAGCTGCTGACCATTGGGGAGGGCACCAGCGAGATTCAGCGCCTGGTTATCGCCAGGCTCATCGGAGCGATCTAGCGTCCTGGGGGACGGTAGGAGGGAAGGGGAAGGCGCCTCCGTAAGGAGGCGCCTTTTTTAATGAGAAATCGCAACCGGATAGTGGGAAGGCCAATTGCTTCGACTACTCATCCCAGGGTTAATTGGCAAGCAACGCGACTGTATCTTTAAAAGCCAATTTTGTAGCTTTCTCTAAATACGCAGGTAGTTCATCTCCACGAACTGAGCCAGGAAGGTGTTGACTAAGGAGTAATTTACCAGTAGAAGGCTTTGCATCATTTTCAACTGCGGTTTCAAGAAGTTTACGGATGGTTACATTACCTTCGTTAAGATGCGTTACAATTACGTCAAGTTCTTCAGCAGAAATGGTATAGACATTATCGATGGGTATAAGTAACGAGTCTTTGCCATATTTGTTAAGTATGTTGTCAATTTTATCTTTGGCAATAAAATTGTAATAATCACGACCGCCACCTACATACATGTCCTTGTAAGTGGCTATTAGCAAAAAGTTTCTGTTTGGCTTTGAAACGTCAATTCCGCATTCAGTGGTATTCAAATCGTTTGCTGTGCTTAACGCTTGGTCTATTGCCTTAACTAAGTGTGTTTTTGTTTTATCTGCAATAATATTCTTTTCGTGGGAAGCCTTGCCAAGAGCAGGCATCTCAACGGCTTTTGCCTCGATAAATACATTTATACCATTTTCAACAACTAAAAAGTCTACCACCTTATTGCTGCTTTTTGTTCGTGACTTAATACCATCCTCGGTTATATAGTCCAGACCAGCGTACTTTAATGATCTTTCTACATATTTTTGAAACACTTTTGAAAAATTTTGGGCAAATACATATGGGTCGTTCGCACGCAGCAGATCATAGGCAAGATTTTGAGCGCTGTGATACAATAGGGCTCTAGCATAAGAAAAATATTTTTCATTTATATTTAATAGTGGTGCCATTTGTAAGGGGGTTTCTAGAAATAGTTGTTGCTGTAAAGAGCTTTTTGCCCATTTATTTTCTTTTAAAAATGCTGCTGCTTCTCGAGGGCCTAAAGATATCAGTTTGAAGAAATGATCTACAGTTTTGTGGTTTATGTGGCTTTGCAAAGATCTAAAGGGGATTTTTGTAGTGTAAAGTGCTTTTGGGGAGGTAACAAATAAAGAAACGAGCGCTACAGTTAACCTGATGTATGTATGGAGATCAATGTTCGTTGTATTTATGAAAGATTCATTAAAATATGGGGTCTCGGGAAGAGTAACAAGAAGTTCAACTTGCCTTCCGAAATCACATTTGTTTAATTCTTTCCGCCACCAAAACTGCTGGAATGCCATTTTTCTGAACAGTAATAATAGGCCACCCTCGTGAGATGGTAACTGCTGCTTACCATCAAGGTCCTTAAGCATATTAACTAAAATGTTAAAGTTTTTTAGGCTTAAAGGCTTGGTCGTATATTGTTCGTTGCCTTGCTCTAGTAATGCCCACTCCACCAAAAGCATGAGCAGCCAAGGTGGGTATAGGGAATATTTTTCGGTATAAATTAAATCGGGAGTATTTAATATACTTATGGCTTGTGACACAATATCTAGCGGGTTATATTTCCTTATTTTGTTTCTTATTTTTTTATATTCTTGGAACATTGTTCAATTATACATAAATCCATATAAATTGAGGCGCAATTCTTATGATAAATAATTATTCTAGGAACTTTCCCCAAATAAGGCCGAAGGCCCGGCTCCCCCGGACGGGAGAAACTAGTTGCTAAATGCTGGTGTGCGGCCGTGTCTATCCGACCTCTCCTCGCGCCGTTTGACTTCATCCCCCCGCAGGGCCATCATTTAGCAACAGCAACCCTCAAGCCAAGATCAGGAGGCATGAATGAAACTGCCGGTGTACGTGAGCATCGAAGAGGTGCAGCGGGTCTGCGCCGAACTGGGCATCCGGGACTGGACCAAACTGAGCGAGCCCAAGGTGGAAATGGCCGAGGCCGAGGTGGTGCTTAGGGAGGTCAACTCCGGGGGCATGCCCATAGTGGTGGAGGACTTCGCCGCCGGGCTGGAGGTGGAGCTGGAGCACGGCCTGCGCTTCCCCGACGCCAACGTGACCAACAACCACCCCGTCCTCACCGGCATGATCGTGATGGCCCACTTCAAGGAGTCCCTGGACTATTACCAGCGCCTGGACGTGGCCGAACTGGAGGGGGACCTGCTCAAGGCCCTGGCCGCCGGAGATCTGGCCAAGGCCAAGGCCAAGTACCTGAAGCTAACCCAGGCCAAGAAGGCCCTGAGCGAGATCGAGGCCCGGCTGCTGGGCTGAGGGCCGGCGAAACTCAGGGCATAAAAAAGGCCGGAGGCCCGGCTCCCCCGAAAGGGAGAAACCTGAGCCTCCGGCTGAAAACTGAATCGCGGCCGTGGCCGCTAGGAAACTACCAGCGGCGGGGCGGACGGGGCTCGCGGGGACGAGCTTCGTTCACCTTCAACTGACGGCCGTCCAGATCGGCGCCGTTCATGCCTGCGATGGCCTGGTCCGCGGCATCGCCCTCCATCTCCACGAAGCCGAAGCCACGGGAGCGACCGGTCTCACGGTCAGTGATCACCCTAGCAGACAGCACGGGGCCGTACTGCTCAAAAGCGGCGCGCAGGGTGTCTTCGTTGGAGTTGTAGGACAGGTTGCCCACGTAGATATTCTTTGCCATCTCTTCTCTTCTCACTCCTAAATCAAGGAAAAAACTAGCCCCTCCCATAAGGGAGGACGCTCCTGGGGCCTTAGGGCCAGACTTTTGGCTTGGCTAGACATGCGAAAAGCAGGCTGGATCAAGCGGCTGGGTCGGGCTATCGGGCCAATTCAGGGCCTAGAATACCCTATAAACACAGGTTGTCAAATGGTTTTTTGAGGGAAAAACAGCGATACCCGACCGGCACGGTGTCGCCAGGCGGGTAGTGTTGCCTCTCCCGGGTTCGGCCGAACCGGGGAGATAGCCTTGTGGCGGTATATATACCATGGGTGGTGCCTGCGGGCCACTGGGGGCGGAGCCAAGGGGCCGGGAGCGATCCCCCCGGCTGGCGACCGCGCGCCACGAAAAAAGGGCGGGGACATGCCCCGCCCTTGTGTGGTTGCGCTTGTAACCCGGTTACTTGTCCGGGCTGTAGATCACCGCCAGGATCTGCACCGGCTGATTGCCGTGGGGGCGCAGCAGGTGGGGCACGGTGGAGTCGTAGTAGATGCTGTCGCCAGGGCTCAGGATCTCCACCGCGTCGTCCACCAGGGCCTCCATCACCCCGTCCAGGACGTAGATGAACTCCTGGCCGTCGTGGGCCGAGGGCGCGGCCTCGCCGCCGGTGGGTTGCAGGGTGACGATGAAGGGCTCCATGGAGCGGTTGGTCTTGTGGGGGGCCAGAGTCTCGTAGGTGTAGCCGTAGGTGGTGCCCTTTTGGCTGGCCTGACGGCTCATCTTCTGGCGGTCCTTGGTGCGCACCACGGTGTAGGAGCGGTCCCCGCCGCCGGAGATCAGGGCGCCCCAGCGCATGTCCAGGGCCTTGCCCAGCTTCACCAACACACCCAGGGGAGGGGAGGCGGTCTCGTTCTCCACCTCGGAGAGCATCTCCACCGGCAGTCCGGTGCGCTGGGCCAGGTCTTCCAGGCTCAGGCCCTTGGCTTCACGGAACTGGCGGATGCGCCGGCCCACGGGAATGGCCGGGTCGGCCGGGGCCTCCTGCCCGGCGGCCACCGCGTCCACTCCGGCCAGGAAGTCATCCTCCCGGCTGTTGTTGCCCTCCATGCCCTGCATCTGGGACATGAGATCGTGGTGCCCGTTCTCCCCCTTTAGCGCCATGGCTTCCCCTCCTTAAGCCGCGTCAGGCGGCCTTTTGCTCGCTGACAAAGCGGGCTCCGGCCTCCAGCGCCTGGACGTTGGCCGGAATCATCTTGTGGTAGCGCGGGTCCAGGGCCCCGGTGAGGGCATCGGCCAGCTGCTGCACGGTGAGCACCCCGCTGCCCTGCACCACCGCTCCCAGCATGACCATGTTGGCCAGGCGGGAGTTGCCCACCTCGTTGGCCAACTCCAGGGTGGGCACCCAGCTCACCCGCTTGGCCCTGGTCTCGAACTGCCCGGCCTTGACCAGGCTGGCGTTGACGAACACATGGCCCTTTTTCTTGACCATGGGGCCGAACTTCTCGGCCGAGGGGCGGTTCATCACCACCGCGCTTACCGGCTCGTGGATGATGGGCGAGCCCACCGGGCGGTCGCTGATCACCACGGTGCAGTTGGCCGTGCCGCCGCGCATCTCCACTCCGTAGACCGGCATGTAGGTTACCTGTTTGCCCGCCTGCATGGCGGCGTAGGCCAAGACGTTGCCCATGAGCAGGACGCCCTGGCCGCCGAATCCGGCGATTATGGTGTCAAAATACATTGTTGTCCTGCCCCTGGTCAATTGGCCCGGACGTCTTTGTAGACGCCCAGGGGAAAGTAATCGGCCATTTCCTTGCCCACGCGAGCGTTGGCCTCCTCGGCGGACATCTTCCAGTTGGTGGGGCAGGAGGACAAAAACTCCACAAAGGAGAAGCCCCAGCCCTTGGTCTGGTAGGTGAAGGCGCGTTTGAGGGCAGCCTTGGCCTTCTTTAGATTCTTGATGTTATCCACCGACACCCGGGCGGCATAGGCGGTGCCCTCCAGGGTGGAGAGCATCTCGCAGACCCGGATGGCCATGCCGTCGGTGGCCGCGCTACGGCCATAGGGGCTGGTGGTGGTCACCTGGCCCTCCAGGGTGGTGGGGGCCATCTGGCCGCCAGTCATGCCGAACACCGCGTTGTTCACGAACACCACGGTGATGTTCTCGCCCCGGTTGGCCGCGTGCACGATCTCGGCGGTGCCTATGGCCGCCAGGTCGCCGTCGCCCTGGTAGGTGAACACGAAGCTGTCTGGCCTGGCCCGCTTGAGGCCGGTGGCCACCGCCGGAGCCCGGCCGTGGGGAGACTCCACCACGTCCACGTCGAAGTAGTCGTACATGAGCACCGAGCAGCCCACGCTGGCCGCGGCCAGGGTGTTTTCCTGGAGCCCGAAGGCGTCGATCTGCTCGGCCACCAGGCGGTGGATCACCCCGTGGTGACAGCCGGGGCAGTAGTGGTAGGGTACGTCCTTAAGGGATTTGGGGCGGTCGAAGACCTGCTTCATCTTTGCCTTGGCGCTCATTTCAGGCCTCTCTTCCGCCAGATTTTCATGGCTTCCTTGGCCAACTCGTCCGGGGTGGGTATGGACCCCGGCGGACGGCCGTAGAAATCCACCGGGCAGGCGCACTCGGCGGCCAGCCGTACGTCCTCCACCATCTGTCCGGTGCTCATCTCCATGACCATGAGCACCTTGGCCTTGTCCGCCGCCTGGCGCACCGCCTTGTTGGGGAAGGGGAACAGGGTGATGGGCCGGAGCAGGCCCACGGCCTTGCCCTTGTCGCGCAGGATGTCCACGCTGGTGCGCAGGATGCGCCCCACCGAGCCGAAGGCCACCAGCAGAAGCTCGGCGTCGTCGGCGCGGTAGGTCTCGAAGCGCACCTCTTTTTCCATGCTCTTGTACTTTTTGGCCAGCATCCAGTTGTGGTCGGTCAGCTCGCCGTCGGCCAGGAACAGGGATTTGAGGATATGCCCGTGACGCCCCTTGGCCCCGGTGAGGGCCCAGGGCTTGTCCTTGGGCTTCTTGCGGTAGCTCTTTAGCTCCACCGGCTCCTTGATCTGGCCGATCAGGGCGTCGCCCAGCACCATCACCGGGTTGCGGTACTTGTCGGCCAGGTCGAAGGCCAGCATGGTGAGGTCGTAGTTTTCCTGGGCCGTGGAGGGGGCCAGCACCAGGGTGCGGTAGTCGCCGTGGCCGCCGCCCCGGGTGGACTGGAAATAGTCGCCCTGGGAGGGGTGGATGCCGCCCAGGCCGGGGCCGGAACGGCTCATGTTCACTATTACCCCTGGAATCTGGGAGCCCGCCAGGTAGCTGATGCCCTCCTGTTTCAGGCTGATGCCCGGGCTGGAACTGGAGGTCATGGCCCGGGCTCCAGTGGCCGCCGCGCCCAAGAGCATGTTGATGGCGGCCACCTCGCTCTCGGCCTGCAAGAACACGCCGCCGACCTTGGGCATGGCCGCGCTAAGGTATTCGGGGATGTCGGTTTGAGGGGTGATGGGGTAGCCGAAGTAGTAGCGGCAGCCCGCTTCTATGGCCCCCATGGCGATGGCTTCGTTTCCCTTGATCATTACCCGCCGAGCCATCACGCCTTCTCCTCTTTGTAGACCCTCAGGGCCATGTCCGGGCACAGTTCGGCGCAAAAGGTGCAACCGGTGCACTTGCCGTCGGAGCTAAAGGTGACGTAGGCGTAACCCTGGGCGTTGTAGTCTTTGCCCAGGGCCAAATTGTGCTTGGGGCATGCGAGCACGCAAAGCCCGCAGCCTTTGCAGCGCTCGCTCAGAACCTTTACCTGAGGCATCTCGTTGCATCCCCTCCTAAGATGTGGCTTACAATACCGCGGACACCTTCTCCAAATCGGCGGGCTCTTGTACGCCCAGCACGATGGTCGATGACGGCGCGGTCTTTTTGATAAGGCCGGCCAAGACGTTCTTGGGCCCGGCTTCTATGAAAACATCCACGCCCTGCCCCAGCAGCGCCTGGATGGTCTGAACCCAGCGCACCGGCGAGGTGAGCTGTTTCATGAGTTCGTTTTTGATGATCCCCTGATCGTTGGTGGGCTCCCCGGTGGTGTTGGGCACGTGCAGGCAGGTGGGAGCGGCAAAGGTGAGGGGCTCCAGGGCGGTGGCCATGTCCTTGCCCGCCTGGGCGATAAGCGGGCTGTGCCAGGCGCCAGAGACCTTCAAGGGAATGGCCTTGAGGCCCTTTTCCTTGGCCAGGGCTCCGGCTGCTGCCACGGCGTTTTTCTCGCCGGTGATCACCGTCTGGGACGGGGTGTTGTAGTTGGCGGGCTGCACCTCGCCCTCGACCTGTTCGCACAGGGCGGCCACCTCGTCGGGGCCAGCGCCCATGATGGCGGTCATGGCCCCGGGGTTTGCCGTGGCGTCGCGGTCCATGAGTTGGCCGCGAAGGGTGATCAGCTCCAGGCACTGGGCCGGGGTCAGCACGCCGGCGGCGGCCAGGGCGGCGTATTCGCCCACGCTGTGCCCGGCCACGGCATAGGGCTTTACTCCGGCGGCGGCCAGGCCCTGCCAGCAGCAGAGGTCCACCGTGATGATGGCCGGTTGCAGGTTGACCGTGCGGGTCAACTCCTCAAGGGGGCCCTCCTGGCACAGCTTGATCAGGGGCAGGCCGCTGGCCTTTTCGGCCAGGGCGAAGATGTCGCGGCCCTCGGGAGTTGCCTCCATCCAGGCCTGGCCCATACCCAGGTACTGCGACCCCTGACCCGGAAACACAATGGCGGCTTTGGCCATCAAATCCTCCAAGGTGATAACACGGAAAAACCGCCGGAATCGGCGGTAAAAACCGAATAATTACTCTATCTAAACACTGGGGTGCTGTCAACGTTTGCGGCGGGGATACGGTTCGGGGTCAATCCCCCTCAAAAAAGCTCCGGGCCCGCCGGGCCAGGGCTTCGCCGTCCAGGTTTATGCCCACCCTGAGCGCCTTGAGGCCGCGCACTCCGGGAAGGTCTTCCAGCTCGTGGCGCTCCACCTCTTGCAGCAGGAAGCCCTGTTCTTGCAGGTGCTCCACGTGCCGGCGCATCTCGCGCACTTCCTCCAGCGATGAGAACACCATCGCGATCTTGCCCGGCTGGGTCAGGCGCTCGCCGCCGCTGATCACCGCCTTGTCCAGGCGGGAGCGGATTATCTCGTGGCGCACGTCATAGGCCCCGTCCACGTCGAAGCGCTTTTCATCGTAGCGGAAGCGGATGTTGAGCGGGGTCTCCTGAATAAAGATGAGGTGGGCGGTGTCCAGGGGCACGGGCATCTGCTTTTTGAGCTGCTCGCCGTGCCAGGCCAGGCCGCAGGTGACCATGAGCTGCCACAGCCGGAAATTGCTCAGGTGCAACCGGCTGAAATCGCCGTTGGGACTGAGGGAGGCCCCCAGGTAAATCAGGTGGTCCAATCCGTCGGTGCGGTGGCGCTCGTAGTAGTGGGGAAGCTCGGTCTGCATGGCCGCTTCTTCCCGGTCCAGGTAGGCGGCCATGCGCTCGTTCAAAAGCGACACGCTTTTCTCGAAACGCCGCCGCTGGTGGTAGACCGTGCCCAGGTGGGGGTCCACCTCCTCGCGGTAGAGGGCTATGGCCTCCTGCACCTTAGGCCCCTGTTTGGCCAGGTCGTCGAAAACCGATTCCACCTCGTAACGCGTGAAATCGGCCAGCCCGGTTTCGTCGCCGGTCTTTAGGCCGCCCTCCAGGCGATTGCGCCGCCGCTCGATACGCCCGGCCAGCTCGCCCAGGATGGGCAGAGGCTTGATCTCGTGGGCCCGGCGCACCACATCCAGGCCCAGATCCATGTGGCGGGCCAGGTCCTGGGCGATGGCCTGGTTGCGCTGGCGCGAGGAGTCCCGGATATCGCTGCTGGCGAACAGGGGGTAGACCTCGTTGAACACGATTGGCTCCATGGGCTGGCTGCGGCCTTGCCGCCGGCCGGCCAGATGGCGCAGGGCCGCCTGCTCGAAGCGCCACTCCACCGAGGGGTGCACCGCCGTGCACTGCTGCTTGATAACCGCCTGGATCTGCTTGTCCAGGTCGTTGAGTGCGTTTTTCACCGCCACGGTGAACAGGGGCTGGAGCTGGGTCATCAGGGCCATGTCCGTGGGGTTGAACTGGTCCACTTCCGGAAGGCCCACTTCCAGCGATCCGATGAAGTTTCCCTGGTAGAGCAGGGGAGCGATCATCAATGAGCGGATGTTGCTCTTGATGTATTCGGCGTTGAACTCGGCCAGGCCCGGCTCTGTGGCCACATCGGCAACCACCACCAACTCGCCGTCCTGGGAAAGCTTGTCGAACAGCGTTCCCTTGAACTGCTCCATGGGCGCCTGGTGGCTCTGGCCGAAGATGGAGTCTTCGTCTATCTGGCAGCCTACGTTGAGCAGGATCACCTGGTCCTGGTGCATGGCGGCCACTCCGGCCACCAGGTCCCCTCGCCCGAAATAGGTGCGCAGGCGCTCCTGAAGGCGCAGGAAGCCCGCCCGGCTCATCACCGTATCCTGGTCGATGAGGTCGCGGCTGAGCGCGGAGACGGTTTCGAAGACGGTGACCTCCACCGCCTTCATGGCGGTGAAGCCGGTGAGCCGGAAGCGTTCCGGAGGCATGAGGCTGCGCAGGGCCTCGGGCGCGGTGATGTTTTCCCGCACGAACTGAAGATCCGCCTCGCTCAGGACGATGGGCTCGCCCACCGGCTCGGGACGCACGAAGCGGAAGTCCAGCTGGATGGCGAAATGGCGCTCCAGGCCGGTGGCTTCGTCCCGGACCACCATGGCCAGGGGGTAGTCCATGCGCTGATCCATGCCGTAGAGGCTGTCCAGGATGAACATGTAGGCCTTGATGGTGCGGCCGTAGAGAAAGGTGGCGTCATCGATGTTGCGCCGCACCACCTTGCCGGCGGGCGGATTTATGAACAACTCTTCAAACTGGGGCGAGGCCATCACCGGGGTGAGGACGAAAGGCACCACCGCGGCGAAGGCCTCGGTGTCCCAGGCCACCGGGGGGAACACCAGGCTCATCAGGCGCAGAAGCAGCCCCTGGTGCTTTTTGAGCACCTCCAGGTCTTGGATAGCCCCCCTCAACTCGGGGGTGTTGTCCAGGCGGGCGAGCAGGTCGTCGCCCACCGGGTTGGCCGGCCAGCGGCCGCTACTCAGCTTTTCCCGCACGAACTCGATGAGCGGCTCCAGGCTGAGCACACACTCGAAGGCGAAACCGCCAGGGTCTTTGGGTAGCATGGGCCGCAGCTCTCCCCGCCCTAGGGCTTGAAATAACCCCTGGGCACCACCGCGATCCCCCTGGGGGTCAGGGTGAAGCGCTCGGCGTCCTCCTTGGGGTTCAGGCCTATCTCGGTTCCCACGGGCAGGTGATTGTTCTTGTCGAGGATGGCTTTTTTGATCTTGCAATGGCGTCCGATGATCACGTTGTCCAGGATGACGCTCTCATCCACCTCGCTCCAGGACTGCACCACCACGTTGGGGCTGAGCACCGAGTTGCGCACCACCGATCCGCTGATGATGCATCCCTGGCCCACCAGGGAGTCCAGGGCCTTGCCCACCCGCCCGTTGCCCCCGCGCTCGGCGGCGAAAACGAACTTGGCCGGGGGAAGCTGGTGGCGGAAGGTGCGCAGGGGCCACAGGCGGCCGTACAGGTTGAAATAGGGATCAACCCCGCACAGGTCCATGTTGGCATTCCAATAGGCATCCAGGCTGCCCACGTCGCGCCAGTAGCCGCTGTCCCCGGCGCTCTCCTGGTACTCCAGGCTGCGGTTGCCGTTCTCGTCGGTGATCCATACGTAGTCATGGATGTGGTTGCTGGCCTTGTAGGGATAGGCCATCACCTTGTAGCGCCCCAGCAGGGAGGGGATGATGTCGTGGCCGAAATCCTTGCCCTCCACCTCCTGAAGCACCTCCACCATGGCCCGGCGGCTGAACAGGTAGATGCCCATGGAAACCAGGGAGTGGCTCTCGTCGCCGGGGATGCACACCGGGTCGTCGGGCTTTTCGTGGAAGCCCTGGATTGAGTAGTCGCCGTCCACCTCCACCACCCCGTAGGAGCAGGCGGTTTCGCGGTCCACCTCGATCACCGCGATGGAGACGTCGGCCCTGCTTTTCTCGTGGGCGGTGCGGAACTGGGAATAGTCCATCTTGTAGACGTGGTCGCCCGAGAGGATGAGCATGTGGCTAAGGCTCTGGTCGCGCTCCAGCAGGTAGGCGTTTTGGCGCACGCTGTCCGCGGTGCCCTCATACCAGCGCTCGCCGGTGCGCATCTGGGGGCTGACGATGCGCAAGTAATGCCCCAGGTCGAAGGAGAAGATGTTCCAGCCGGCCTCCAAATGGTCCACCAGGGACTGGCTCTTGTACTGGGGCAGGACCATGATTTTATAGATGCCGCTGTTGATCACGTTGCTCAGGGTGATGTCGATCAGGCGGTAGGCTCCGCCAAAGGGCACCGAAGGTTTGGAGCGGTCGCGGGTGAGGGGAGACAATCGCTCTCCCTTGCCGCCCGCCATGATGATGGCCAGGGTGTCATTCATGGCTTAGTTCTCCTGATGAGGATCGGCCGGTTCGGTTTCGGGTGCGGGCGGGGGAGGCGCGCAATCCACAGTCTCGACTTCGTTGGGCACGAAATGCAAGCGGTAGACCTCCAGCAGGGAAAGCATGAGCGCCAGGACCATGGGCCCCAGCACCAGCCCCACCACTCCGAAAAGCAATAACCCGCCCAGCACCGCGAAGAAGACCATCAGCGGGTGCAGGTGGGTGACGTTTCCCAAAAGTTTGGGCCTGATCAGATTGTCGCAGATGAGAGCCGAGATCAGGCACCACACCATTACCCCCACCCCGGCCCCGGTCATCCCGCTGAGCAGCAGGAAAATTCCCCCGGGCAGCCAAACCACCGCCGTGCCGAAGATGGGCACCACCGAGGAGAAGACCATGACCGTGCCCCAGAAGGGGCTGTTGGGCACCCCGAAGATCCAGAAGCCGATGCCGCCCAGAATCCCTTGGAGCAGGGACAGGACCACCGTGCCGGTGAGGGTGGCCCGCATGGTTCCCAGCACCTCGTCCTTGATCTGGTTGTTCAGGCTGGTGGGCATGGGGCTAAGGGACAAAAGGCGGTCCGCCGCGCGGCGCCCGTCTATGAACAGGTAGAAGGCCACGATGAGCATGAGGAAGAAGTCGATCACCAGGTTGGTGATGCCCCTGAGCAACCCTGCCAGGTTGGAGTAGAGCAGGTTGCTCACCCGGCGCACCATCTCGCCCACCTGGGTGAAAACGTCTGCCTTGCTGATGCCCAGGGCCTCGTTGAGCTTATCGAAGAAAGGATTCAAGAGGTCCAGGCCGTGCTTGAGGGAGTCGTGGAAGCCGCCGCCCTGAATCATGCGGCTGACCGTATTGTACAAACCCAGGGCCTGGTCGGTGATGATGCCCACCATGAAATACAGGGGCAGCACGATTATCAAACAAAACAGAAGCACGGTGATGGCCGCGGCCAGATACTGGCGCTTGGCTCCCACCAGCCAAAGAACTCCCAGGTGCAAAGGCCAGCCCACCACCACCAGCACCACGGCCAGGAAAATGGGCATCAAGAAAGGCTGGATTAGCAGATAAGCCAGGTAGAGCATCAAAAAGGTGCTGATGCCGAAAAACCACCGGCTGATAGCGGTGGAGAAGAACTTCTTTTCCGGTTCCTGGCTCATATTTTATAGATCTTTGCGCCAAGCGCGTAGGAGCAGGCGGGCGTGCCAGGTGGAGTCCAGCTTGCGCCGGGATTTGGCCACGCCCTTGGGGTTAACCTCGGCCAGGGCCACTCCCGGCCCGTCCCCGCACTGGGCCAGCACCTCGCCCCAGGGCCCAACGATCATGGCCTGGCCCCAGGAGCGCCGGCGTCCGCCGTGCTCGCCCACCTGGGCCGCCGCCAAAACGTAACAGGCGTTTTCCAGGGCCCGGGTTCGCACCAAAAGCTCCCAGTGGTCCTTGCCCGTGGCATGGGTGAAGGCGGCGGGCGCGGCCAGCACCTGGGCCCCCTTGAGGCGCAGGCGGCGGTAAAGCTCGGGGAAGCGCAAGTCGTAGCAGATGCTTAGGCCCACCGTGCCCACGGGAAGCTTCGTGGTGACCAGATGGCGTCCCGGCTTTACGTAGCGCGATTCGTCCCAGGTGGCCTGGCCGGGGATGGCCAGGTCGAACATGTGGATCTTGTCGTAGTGGGCCACCAAATCGCCCTGGGGGTTAAGGACCGGGCAGGTGTTGTAACTGCGCGTGGGGTCGTCGCTTTTACGCGAAAAGGAGCCGCCGATGATCCAAAGGCCGAGCTTTTTGGCCTGTTCGGCCAAAAAGGCCACCGTGGGGCCGCGCAGGGGCTCGGCCGCCGAGGGCATCTTTTCCATGGCCGCCAAAAAGGAAAAATGCTCCGGTAAAACCGCGAGCTTGGCCCCTTGGCCCTTGGCCTGGGCCAAAAGCCCGGATGCCTGCTCCAGGTTGTTCCGGCGTTGCTCGGTGCTGTTGGTTTGAATCACCGCTACTTGCATGGGGTCATTATAGGGCCCCCATGGCGCGGGACCAAGCCAAAAGAGCCCAACTTACCGGTTAGTTGCCGGGAAAGTGACGTTGTGCTAGCATGGCGCAAGTACTATGGCGGCGCGGCTGGGGGCCGCGTCTCCCAGCGAAAGGCAGGCCATGCTCACCCCGGTGGATTTGGACGAACTGCTCACCCAGGCCAGGCGCAACGAAGAAATACAGAGCCGCCTGGACCAGGTGGAGGAGTTTCTGCTGGCTTCGCGCGAGCCCGGTGAGCTGCTGGCTCAGCTGCCGCCCACCGTGGCCGGCATCTACCGTTTGGAAGCGGTCAGCGTGGCCCTTTTGGCCGACAACCGCCGCCTGGACGTGGTGTTCGACAGCGAAGGGCAGGGGCCGCTGGGCTCTTTCAGGCGGCGGCGCAAAGAGATGCGCCTGATCCTGGGGGATCTGGAGCAGCCCTTTCTGGAGGACAAACCCACCCGGGAGTTGATCGAGTTTTTCTTTCCCCAGGGGCCCAAGCCCGCCTCCCTGGCCGTGCTTCCCCTCTGGGTGAGCGGGGAGATGCTGGGCAGCCTCAACCTGGGGGCCATGTCCAGCCGCCGCTACCAAAAGGGCCTGGACACCCACTTTTTGGAGCGCCTGGGGCGCAAGACCGCCTTTGGCCTCAACGTGGCCCTTTTGCAGGACCAGGCCCGGCGCATGGAGCAGCGCCAGGCGGTGCTGGAGATGGCCGGGGCCGCCTGCCACGAGTTGGCCCAGCCCCTGGCCACTTTGGAACTGGGCCTGGAAAAGCTGCGGCGCTCCTTGGGCGAGGACGAGCCCTTGCAACAGGAAATTGGGGGGTTGATGACCCAGGTGGAGCGCCTGGGGAGCATGATTCAACAAATCAGCCAAGTTAATGATTACGTAACCCGGCCCTATGCCCAGGGCCTACGCATAGTAGATTTAAATGCGGCCAGCGGCGATACCAAGCAAGACGCTGGCGGAAGGGGTTGAAAAATGAGTGATGAGGGCTGCATCTTCTGCGACATAGTGGCCGGTAAAGTCCCCTGCTACAAAGTTTACGAGGACGAACGGACCCTGGCCTTCATGGACATCAACCCCGTAACCCCAGGGCATGTGTTGGTGGTTCCCAAAAACCACGTGGAGAACCTGATAGAGATGGTGCCCGGCGACTTGGCCGCGGTGCACCAGACCACCCAGAAGATGGCCGCGGCCATCACCAGGGGCCTGGCTCCCGGCGGCATCGCCATCTTGCAGCTCAACGGCAAGGGGGCCAACCAGGTGGTTATGCACTATCACGTGCACTTGATCCCCCGCAATCGGCCCAAGGACAAGCTCAAGATTCTGGAGTGGGAGCCCAAAAAGGGCAACGTCAGGAGCATCAAGTCCAAGATGGAAAAGATCATGGGGGGGATGTAGGGGCAGTCCGTCCCGGCAGCCATCAATCGAAAATGCTCCGGGGGGTGCTTCCCATGACAAGTAAGACTCCGTGAGCCTGGCGGCCTGGATCGGCGTGGGGGCGGCCGGGGGCGTGCTCACCGGCATCTTGGCCGGGGACGCCTGCAAGGTGTTGCAGCCCGTGGGCAACGCCTACGTCATGCTCCTGGAGTCGGTGGTCTACCCTTACCTGATTTCTTCCCTGTTGCACGGCCTGGGGCGCTTGAGCCCCAAGGTGGCGCTCAAGCTCCTCAAGAAAAGCTGGCCTTTTTACCTGGCCGCCTGGGGCGGGACCCTGGGCGTCATCTACCTGCTCAGCCTGGCCTTCCCCTCCTCGCCGCCGCCCATCATTGTGGACGCGGCCGATTCGGCCCGCACCGGCCCCGACTTCCTGCAACTGGTCCTGCCCGGCAACATATTTAAGGACCTGGCCAACAACTACGTCCCGGCGGTGGTGATGCTTTCGGCCCTGTTCGGGGTGGCCATCCAGGGCATAGAGAGCAAGGACCGGGTGCTGGACATCCTGGCGCTGATCCGCACCGCCTGCGTGAAGATCTGGCGCCGGGTGGTGACCTTGGCCCCGGTGGCCGTGTTCGCCATGTTCGCGGTGACCGTGGGCACCCTTCGGGTGGCCGAGGCCGGTGGCCTAGTGGTGTACCTGAGCCTGTTTCTGCTCCTCTGCGGTCTTCTGGCCCTGGTGGTGCTGCCGGTGGTCATCACCTCCCTGATCCCGGTGCGCTACCGGGATGTGATCTACGACCTGCGTAACGGCCTGACCCTGGCCCTGGTCACCACCTTGTCGGTGGTGGCCCTGCCATTTATCCAGCAGGCCGCCGAAAAGCTGGCCAAGGCCAACGGCCTGGAGGGTGACGAGAAAAGCGAAATAATCGAGACCTCCTTGGCCGTCAACTATCCCCTGGGCCAGTTGGGCAACTTTTTCGTCTACTTCTTCATTCTCTTCGTGGCCTTTTACACCCGCACCTCCTTGACCGGCGGCGAACAGGCGGCCCTGCCGTTCATGACCCTTTTCTCCTGTTTCGGGTCGCCCACCTCCACGGTGAACGCGGTGGATTTCCTGGGCTCCTGGCTGCAATTGCCCGGCCACCCCACCAACCTCTACGTAGAAACCATGATGATCACCCGTTACGGACAGGTGGCCCTGTCGGTGATGGGTTTCGCCTTTCTCACCTATCTGATGACCTTTAACTACTACGGCAAGATTAAAATTCGCGCGGGCCGGTTGCTGACCTGCGTGGGCCTGCTGGTGGCCTGCACCGCCGCGGTGGCCTGGGGCGGCCACATTTTGCTGTCCGACGTGCTCAAGCGCCCCCAAAAAACCTATCTCGGCTTCTCCCTGCCCTCGGAGGTGACCTGCGGAGTCAAGGCCACCATCTACAATAGCCGGGAGGAGTTCCTGCGCGATAATCCTCACCCGGAGCTGAGGCCGGGGGAGACGGTGCTGGGCCGCATTCAGAGGACCCACACCCTCAGGGTGGGCTACGACGTGGCCTGCGCCTATGACATGGCCCGGTCGCTCAACGTGAAGCTGGTCTTCGTGCCGGTGGTTTTCGACCAGGTGGAGCAAGATGTTTGCCAAGGCATCATGGACATCTGGGCCGGCGGGGTCTACGTGGTGGAGTCCCGCATGCTGTGGGGGACCTTCTCCCAGTCCTATTACCACAGCCCCATGGCCCTCATCGTGCCTTCGGCCCGCGTTCCCTCTTTCATGAGCATGGATGAAATCCGGCAGCAGAAAGACTTCACCATCGCCGTTTTCGACAACCCGGTGCTGCGCGGCCTGGCCACGCGGCTTTTCCCCCAGGCCAGGCAGGTCACGGTCGCCGATTACGACCGGCTGCCCGTCACAAGGGGATGGGATGCCGCCCTTTGGACCATGGAGCAGGCCGGGGTTTGGGCCTCGGGGCATCCCGGCTACACCGCAGTTCGGCCCAAGCACATGGGCGCGGTGATGATCTTCGCCTATTTGATGCACAAGGACTCCGGCCGCATGCGCCAATTCGTGGACCACTGGCTGGCCATGCGCCGGGCTGACGGCTTCCTGGACCGGCAACGAGCTTACTGGATAGAGGGCGCCGTGGCCGGTGGGGTGCGGGACCGCTGAGGCGGGCGCGCCGCCTAAATTGAAAAGGGCAGGGGCCTCGCGACCGCCTGCCCTTTGGTTTGCATACGGTCTGTTCTACTCGCCCAGCTTGAGCCTTTCGCCCACCTCGGCGGCGGCCTTTTCGCCGCTTAGCAGCATGCCCCCGAACACCGGGCCCATGCGGTAGGAGCCGAACACCGCGTTGGCGCACATGCCCGCGGTGTACACCCCGGGGAAGGCCTCCTTGGTGTTGTCCAGGGTGTGGTTCTCGGCCTGCTCGGCCCACAGGGATCGCTCGCCCATGACCTTGCCGTTGGCGGTATTTAGGCTGGCGTCCACCTTGCGGGCGATGACGTGCAGCACCTCGGCGGCGTGGCCGGTGGCGTCGATGACCCACTTGGCCTTAATGGTCAGGGGGTCCACGTGCAGCCCGGCCATCTCCACCGAGCTCCAGTTCAAGACCAGGCCGATGACCCGGTTGTGGCGGATCATCACGTCTTCCATGCTAACCAGGTTGAAGATGGTGAGCCCGGCCTTGGTGGCCACCGAGCACAGGGTGCTGGCGCAGAGCACGCTGTCGGCGGTGTAGTAGCCCGGCTCGAACTCCCGGCAGGGCACGTCGAACTCGTCCAGGATGCGCTTGGCCTGCTGTTGCACCACGATCTCGTTGAACATCATGCCGCCGCCCCACATGCCTCCGCCGATGGAGAGCTTGCGCTCGAACATGGCCACCTTGTGGCCCGCGTCGGCCAGCTTCTTGCCGGCCACCAGCCCGGCCGGGCCGCCGCCCACGATGGCCACGTCCAGCTCCAGATGGTCTTCGAGCTTTTCCATGTAACGGCGGATGATGGCTCTGGTGATGGTTACTTCCTCTAACACGGATCACGTCCTTTCCGCCGACCCCGCTTAAAAGCGAAGGGCCGGCTTCCGTAAGGAAACCGGCCCAATAAAATACTGTGGCGCGGCGTGCTTCCCTACGCTGGCATTACCCAACAGGTTCAAGGGGTCTACGCCGCCCACCGGCGTACTCTCAGCCCAAAGGGGCTCCCCCAGCAACTCGCTATGGCCCGCGTCTTGGCGGGCGTGTATATGAACTACCCCCGGGTGGGTGTCCCTGTCAATGGCAAAACACCCAGCCATGTTGAGTGGACTCGTGTGCGATGATATTATTTGAAGTTAGGTGTCTATAAACTTTTAACCAATTGGGAGACGAGCCAGCCATGCAGCTTTCCCGCCGCGTGATGAGCATTCAGCCCTCGCCCACCCTGGCCCTGAACGCCAAGGCAGACGCCCTGCGCGCCCAGGGGGTGGACATCATCAACTTCGGGGCCGGACAGCCGGATTTCCCCACCCCGGCCAATATCTGCCTAGCGGGCGTTAAAGCCATAACCGACGGCTTCACCCGCTACACCCCGGTGCCGGGCACTCCGGAGCTCAAACAGGCGGTGATCGACAAGTTCAAACGGGACAACGGCCTGGACTACTCCAAAGATCAGGTGATGATCAACGTGGGAGGCAAGCACTCCAGCTACTTGATCATGCAGGCCTTGGTGGACGAGGGCGACGAGGTCATCGTGCCCGCTCCCTATTGGGTGAGCTACCCGCCCATGGTCATTTTGGCCGGGGGCACCCCGGTGATCGTGCCCACCCGGGAAGAGGACGGCTTCAAGCTGAAGCTGGCCGACCTGGAGAAGGCGGCGACCGGCAAGACCAAGGCCATCTTCATCAACTCGCCCTCCAACCCCACCGGCGGGGTGTACAGCGAGGCCGAGCTCAGGCCCCTGGCCGAGTTCTGCGCCTCCAAGGGCATCTTGATGATCAGCGACGAGATGTACGAGCCCATCCTCTTCGACGGCCGCACCTTCGTCGCCACCGCCTCCCTGAGCCCCGAGGTGTACGCCAACACCATTACCCTCAACGGAGTGTCCAAGGCCTACGCCATGACCGGATGGCGCATCGGCTACATGGGCGGTCCGGCGGAGTTGGTCAAGGCCTGCTCCAAGATTCAGAGCCAGTCCACCTCCAACCCCACCTCCATCGCCCAGAAGGCGGCCGAGGAGGCCCTGAACGGGCCCCAGGGGTTTGTGGCCGAGCGCAATCAGAGCTTTGAGCGCCGCCGCGACCTGATCATGGACCTCATCGCCGAGCTGCCGGGAGTCACCTGCGTCAAGCCCGAGGGCAGCTTCTACGCCTTCCCCAGCTTCAAGGCCTACTTCGGCAAGAAGTTCGAGGGCAAAGAAATAAAAGGCTCCCAGGATCTGGCCGACTACCTGCTGGACCAGGCCTCGGTGGCCGCGGTGCCGGGCATCGCCTTTGGCGAGGACAACTGCATCCGCTTCTCCTTCGCCATCAGCGACGCACAGATCAAGCAGGGCATGGCCTCGGTCAAGGCCGCCCTGGCCAAACTGAGCTAGATACGCCCCCATAGGGCGTTTGGCCGGACCGGGTTCGCCCGGTCCGGTTTTTTATACGCCTTGGGGGGTGTTTTTTTCTGGAAGATTTCAGGATAGTGCTCGGACAGACAGTCTGGGCACAGGCCGTGGGAGAAGTCGGCTTCCGAATGCTGGGAGATGTAGCTCTCCAGCTTTTCCCATTGGCCCTCGTCGTTGCGAATTTTTTTGCAGTGGGAGCAGATGGGTAGCAGGCCTCCGAGAGTGTGCGCTTCCCTGCGGGCCTGGTCGCGCTCCGCGATGCGGCGCTCCAACTTGACGCCCACCACCAGAATGGCCAGCATGGTCAAGGCCCATAGAACCACGTGGGTTAGGACCAAGGCTCTGATTTCTTTGCGCCCATGAGCCACAAGAGGCTCCATGGGCACGATTACGCCAAGACCGCCGCGAACCTGGCCCACCGTATAGCCTTGTGATTGATGACAGGGTAGGCAGGGCTTTTCCACGTATAGCGGTTTGAGCAGGCGCAGGGCCAATTGTCCGTCTACGTAAGCAAGCTCGTGGTATTCCTTGGCTCCGCCCTCCACCTTTAGCAACGCTTGCCGCTCCCAGGGGTCCGGCGCGTTGGCCGGGCGGATGGGCTTAAGGCTGGTTATATGCCCCCGCACTCAAGTGCCCTGGGCTTCCAACTCATGCACTTGGCGAGTCATGTACGCCGGGTTGATCAGGGTGAGGCGGCGGCCGGAAGGCGTCTCAAGGTCGCGCTCGGGCACTCTAATATAAGGATTGGGATGAGCGGAAGGTCCTGTTGGTGCGTATACCCCGCCCAGCCCTGAGTTCCAGCGCCGATAGAGGGAAAATCCGAAAAGCAGGGTGCCCAGCACTTGCCAGGGCCAGCACGTAGGGCCAACTTTTGGCGCGATTGTAAGATTGTGTGCCCTGGTCAAGCATAAGCCCCCATGCCGTTGTGGGTTGGGGTACATTGAACAAAGCTTACTAAAAAAAATCAGTACAAAAAATATAGGAGTTTCGGGTAAAGCGCGGTCGGGGCGTATGGCCTGGCCATGGCAAAAAAGCCCGGCCCTTTGCAGGGCCGGGCTGTAAAGCCGGATGAGGAGAGAGGGCTCTAGCGGGCGTGGGCGCGCTTGGAGGCCTTGATGGGGTTGAGGTTCTTGGGGGCTTCCTTGGCTTCGCCCTTGACGTGGGTGGCGAAGTTGCAGTTGCCGTAACGCCACTTGGCCGCCGGATCGGGGTAGCTCTTGCAGTAGACCATGTCGCCCACGGTCACGCTGCGTTCGCAACCCAGGCAAGGCTCGACCGCCGGGTGGCAGGTGCCGCCATTGAAATCACAGCCGTTTTTGCCCATGAAGGCGCATTCCTGGCCAGCGCGGGTGGTGGTGCACAGCATCTTCTCAACTCCTTAGACGATACGATAACTATAAAAAGGCCCACCCTTTTGCTTGTGGCTGGGTGGCCCCTTAGGCACATAAGCAGCGGGCTTGGCCAGGGCCGAGCCCGCACGGTGGGAAGTATGGTTATTAAACCCTGGTCTGTCAAGGTACTTTTTAAAAAAAATGCAACCAGGCCACGACTTGACAAAACCGGGGTCCCGGCGTAGATAAAGTAGCCTAGTTCATGAATAAACCCGGCGATGCCCCGGTCGGGGCGGGCAGCGGACGCGCAGAGGCGGCAGTGGCGAAAAACCAGCAAAATTCCAACCAGGAAAACGCGCAGACCCCGGTCAGCGACGAAAACCTCCTGGTCAAGCAGCGGCGCCAGAAGGCCGCCCAGATCCAGGAATTGGGGTTCGGCCTGTACCCCAACACCTTCCGGCCCCGCGACACCATCGGCGAGTTGATCAAAAATCACGGCCAACTGGACGCCGCCCGCCTGGAGTACCAGGAATACCTCAAATTTTCCCTGGCCGGCCGGATCATGGCCATCCGCTCCTTCGGCAAGGCTGCCTTCATAAAAATCACCGACCGCACCGGCAGCCTGCAGTTGCACGTGCAGCGCGACGTGCTGGATCCCGAGCAGTTCAAGCTGTTCAAGAAGCTGGACGTGGGCGACATCATCGGGGTGGTGGGGCATTTGTTCCGCACCCGCACCCGCGAGCTCACCCTCAAGGTGGAGCAGCTCTACCTGGTGACCAAGGCCATGCGGCCCCTGCCCGAGAAGTTCCACGGGCTCACCGACGTGGAGCAGCGCTACCGCCAGCGCTATCTGGACCTGATCATGAACGAGGAGGTCCGGGACATCTTCAAGGCCCGCTCGGCCATCGTTTCCTCCCTGCGGGGCTTCCTCACCGAGCGGGGCTTCCTGGAGGTGGAAACCCCCATGATGCAGGCCATCCCCGGCGGGGCCACGGCCCGGCCCTTTGAGACCCACCACAACGCCCTGAACATGAAGCTCTATCTACGGGTGGCCCCGGAGCTTTATCTGAAGCGCCTGGTGGTGGGCGGCCTGGAGCGGGTCTTCGAGCTCAACCGCAACTTCCGCAACGAGGGGATCAGCGTACGCCACAACCCCGAGTTCACCATGCTGGAGTTCTACCAGGCCTACGCCACCTACGAAGACCTCATCACCATGACCGAGGAGATGTTCGGCAAGGTGGCCATGGCGGTGAAGGGCACCCTGAGCTTCGACTACCAGGGGCGCAACATAAACCTGACCCCGCCCTGGCAAAGCATAGATTTCCGCAGCTCGCTGATGGAGATGGGCAACGTGCCTCCCGAGGTGCTCTTTGACCGGGAAAAGGCGCTGAACATGTCCGCCTCCATGGGCGGGGTGCACGACCGGGGCGACAGCCTGGGTAAGGCCCTGGCCAAGATATTCGACGTAACGGTGGAGCCCAACCTGTGGCAGCCTACCTTTGTCACCGGCTTTCCCCGGGACATAAGCCCGCTCAGCCGCACCAACGACCTGGACCCGGACATCGTGGACCGCTTCGAGTTTTTCATCGCCGGGCGGGAAATGGGCAACGGCTTCAGCGAGCTCAACGATCCCGACGACCAGCGCAGCCGCTTCAACGAGCAGGTGGCCCAGCGCGAGGCGGGCGATGACGAGGCCCAGTTCATGGACCAGGACTACGTAAGGGCCCTGGAATACGGCATGCCCCCCACCGCCGGAGAGGGTCTGGGCATAGACCGTCTGGTGATGCTAATGACCGACCAACCCAGCATTCGGGAGGTCATCCTTTTCCCTTTGCTTAGGCCTGAGCAGGGTTGATGCGTTTCGAGGTCTTTCTGGCCTTTCGCTTCCTGCGCGCCCGTCAGTATGCCTTTATCAATCTGATAACCATCCTGTCCATGGCAGGCGTGGCGTTGGGGGTGTGCGCCCTCATCGTGGTGCTGAGCGTCATGAGCGGGTTCCAGGACGAATTCACCAAGAAAATAGTGGGCATGAACTCCCATGTCACCATCTACAAAGCCGGCGGGGTCATCGAGCATCCCCAGGCGGTGGTGGACAAGCTGGGCCAGATGCCTCAGGTCACCGGGGTCTCGCCCATCGTCTATGGCCAGGTGATGCTGGTGGCCCCGGCCGCGGCCAGCGGGGCCATCGTCTACGGTCTGAAGGCCCCTGATTCGTCCAAGGCCAAGGAGCTGGCTCAGCACATGGTGGCCGGGGACCTGGCCAGGCTGGCCACCCCGCTGGCCGACGGGCTTTGGGGGGTGGTGATGGGCTCGGCCCTGGCCCGGCGTCTGGGCCTGGGCGTGGGGTCGGTGGTCAACGTGATCAACCCCTTGGGCGAGGACACCCCGGTGGGCCGCGCCCCCAAGACCGAGCCCTTCCAGGTGGTGGGCATCTTCGAGTCCGGCCTGTACCAGTTCGACTCATCAATCGTGTTCATGGGCCTGGCTGCGGGCCAGCGTTTTTTGGACCTGGGGCAGGGGGTCAGCGGCATGGAGGTCATGCTGAAAGACCTTTACCAGGCTCCCCAACTGGCCCAGGACATAGGCCGCCAACTGGGGCCACTGTACTTTGCCCGCGATTGGATCAGCACCAACAAGAACCTGTTCGCCGCCCTGAAGCTGGAAAAGATCGCCATGTTCGTGATCTTGATCCTCATCGTGTTCGTGGCCTCCTTCGGCATAGTGAGCAGCCTGATCATGATGGTGATGGTCAAGACCCGCGACATCGGCATCTTGAAGGCCCTGGGAGCCACCAAGGCCACCCTGCGGCGGGTTTTCATGCTCCAGGGGCTGTTTATCGGCCTGGTGGGCACCCTGGTGGGAGTAGGCGGAGGGCTGGTCTTGTGCTGGCTGTTGTCGCGCTACCACTTCATCGAGCTGCCCAAGGCGGTGTATCCTATCAACACCTTGCCGGTGCAGGTGGAGCCCCTGATGGTGGCCGCCGTGGCCGGTGCGGCGGTGCTTATCAGCCTGCTGGCCACCATTTATCCCGCCAAGGTGGCCGGAGGCCTGGACCCGGTGCGCGCGCTGCGATATGAATAGGGCGACAAACCTGCTGTTTCAAGGGGTCGAGACTTGACAGACGAGCCCATATACATTCATATAAAGCAGCTTAAAAAGACGTACTTTGGCCCCCAGGACCAAGTTGAGGTGCTGCGGGATTTGAACCTAACGGTGGCCAAAGGCGAGACGGTTGCGGTGGTGGGCGCCTCGGGCGTCGGAAAATCCACCTTGTTACATATCTTGGGAGCCCTTGACCGGCCCACCTCGGGTCGGGTTATGGTGGGAGGGCGCGACGTTTTCCAGATGGACGAAACGGCCCTGGCCGCCTTTCGCAACCGCCACGTGGGCTTTGTGTTTCAGTTCCATCACCTGCTTCCGGAGTTCAGCGCTCTGGAGAACGTCATGATGCCCGCGCTCATCGCCCGCCAGGACAGAGCCCAGGCCCAGAAACGGGCCATGGAGCTTCTGGACGAGGTGGAGGTGGCGCATCGCAGCTCCCACCGGGTGGGGCAGTTGTCCGGCGGCGAAGCCCAGCGGGTGGCCGTGGCCCGGGCCCTGATATTGGGCCCCAGCCTGCTGCTGGCCGACGAGCCCACGGGCAATCTGGACGAGCGTACTGGAGAATTGGTGCATCAATTGTTGGTGAGGCTCAACCAAAGCCATGGTCTCACCACTTTGGTGGCCACCCACAACGAACGGTTGGCCGGGGCGCTGGGGCGCCGGGTGCGGTTGGCCGATGGCAAGGCCTATAGCCTGGATCAGGCGGGGCCCAGCGAGGAATAGAAACGGTGATGAGGAGAATTCTGCTGGCATTGGCCCTGGCCCTGCTGCTTTTGACGCCGGTTGCGGCCCAAGCGGCTGAGGCCATGAAGGTGGCGGTCTTTCCCTTCCACGTCTTCAGTCGGGAGCCCCTGACCGACTTGCGCGACGACGTGCAGAAGATGTTGGGAAACAAGCTGACCGCCTTGGGGGTTACGGTTATTCCCAATGAGGACGTGAACCAGGCCCTTGCCGCGGCGGGGCAGCCCCTGGACCTTACCCTGGCCCGCAAGGTGGCCGGGCGTATAGGGGCGGATTTCGCCATAACCGGCTCCATCACCAAGATCGGCAACCGGGTGTCCCTGGACGCAAAGGTGCTGGACGTGCTGGGCATGCAGAGGCCTCAGTCCGCCTTTGTGGAAGGCGCGGGCCTGGAGTCCATCAGTGCGCTCACCGAACGCATCGCCCGTGAGCTGGCGGTTCGGGTCAGCGGCCGCGAGAAGGTGGCCGAGGTCAAGATCGCCGGCAACCGGCGCATCGAGGGCGACGCGGTCAAGGCGGTGCTCAAGACCAAGGAGGGCGGCATCTTCTCGCCTCTGCTCTTGGACGAGGACCTCAGGGCCGTGTGGAAGCTGGGCTACTTCGACGACGTGAAGATATCCAGCGCCGACAGCCCCAAGGGCAAGGTGGTCACCATCACCGTCAAGGAAAAGCCGGCGGTGCGCGAGGTGAAGTTCGAGGGCAACAAGGAGATCGACACCAAGGACCTGCAGGACCAGATAGGCCTGAAGCGCTTCGCGGTGTACAAGCCGGCCGCCGTAAAGGAAGCCGAGCAGAAGATCATCCAGATGTACCGCGACAAGGGCTACTACGACGTCAAGGTGACCAGCCAAGTGATCAACCTGCCCAAGGGCGACCTGGGCATCAAGTTCAATATCGTCGAGGGCGAAAAGGTCTACATCTCCAAGATCGAATTCCGGGGCAACAAGGCCTTCACCGAAAAAGAGCTCAAGGAAGTGATGAGCTCCGGGGAGAAGGGCTGGCTTTCCTGGATCAAGGACGATCACGTATTGGAGTGGGCCAAGCTGGAGCAGGACGTCCAGAAGCTCAACGACTTCTACTACAACCACGGCTACATGAGCGCCCGGGTGGGCAAGCCCGAGATCAACCGCGCCAAAGACGGCCTGATACTCGTCATCAACATCGAGGAGGGCCCCCGCTTCAAGGTGTCCAGCGTGAGCATCTCCGGCCAGCTTATCGCTCCGCAAAAAGAGCTGGTCGACATGATCAAGACCAAGCCCGGCAGTTGGTATAACCGCGAACAGCTACGCACCGACCTGGCCACCCTGCACGAGCTCTACGCCAACCGCGGCTTCGCCTACGTTGAGGTGCGGCCCCAGGTGCGCCAAAACATGAAGCAGCACTCGGTGGCCCTGGACTTCCAGGTGAACAAGGGCGCCAAGGTCTACTTCGACCGCATCATCATCAGCGGCAACACCCGCACCAGGGACAAGGTTATCCGCCGCGAGTTGGGCGTGGCCGAAGGCGACCTGTTCTCGGCCACCGCCATACGCTCGGCCAACATGCGCCTGCACAGGCTCAACTTCTTCGAGGACATCACCATCAGCCCCAGCAAGGGCGGCGACCCGGGCACCATGGACCTGAACATCAAGGTCAAGGAGAAGCGCACCGGTCAGATTTCCTTCGGCGCTGGCTACTCCACCCAGGACTCCTTCATGATCATGGGCCAGGTCACCGAGTCCAACCTCTTCGGCCGGGGCCAGCAGGTCCAGTTGAGAGGCACCCTGGGCGGCAAGTCCACCCGCTACACCCTGAGCTTCACCGAGCCCTGGCTGTTCGATCGGCCCATCAGCTTCGGTGTGGACATCTACGACTGGGAGCGCGAGTACATCCAGTACACCAAGGCCGCCATGGGCGGGCGACTGCGCTGGGGCTTCCCGACTCCCTTGGCCTACACCCGCTTCTACCTGTACTACAAGTACGAAGAAGCCAACATCACCGACATCGACAAGAACGCCTCCTTGTACGTGCGCGACCAGGAAGGCTGGCACACCACCAGTAGCTTCAAGGGCATCGTGCGCCGCGACACCCGGGACGCCACCTTCAACACCACCCGCGGTTCGGACAACAACCTGAGCGTGGAGTGGGCCGGCGGCGTGCTGGGCGGCACCAACGCCTTCTATAAGATCATCGGCAACACCGGCTGGTACTTCCCCATGTGGTGGAAGACGGTTCTGGTGCTGCACGGCCAGTTGGGCTGGATGGAGGGCCACTCCGGCGGCGACTTGCCGATCTATGAGAAGTTCTTCCTGGGCGGCATCAACACCCTCCGGGGCTTCTCCTACCAGTCGGTGAGCCCCAAGGACGAAAACGGCGACCTCATCGGTGGCGAGCGCATGTTCGTGGCCAACTTCGAAGTGCGCTTCCCCTTGTTCGAGAAGGCGGGCCTTACCGGCGTGGTCTTCTACGACACTGGTAACGCCTGGACCGCTGACGAGGGCTACGACTTCTCCAGCCTGCGCAAGAGCGTTGGTTGCGGCATCCGCTGGATGTCGCCCATGGGCCCGTTGCGCCTGGAGTACGGCTACGTGCTCGACCCGCAGCCCGGCGACGACACCTCGAACTTCGAGTTCACCGTAGGTGGAATGTTTTAAGACCCCATCCAAAGGTTATAAAGGGGAGACTAATAATGTTGCAGTCCAAACACATCAAACTACCGATCTTGTTGGCGGTCCTGTTGGCCGCGTTCTGGCTGGCGCCCGCCGCGGCCCAGGCCCAGATCAAGATCGGGGTAATCAACATGGAGCAATCGGTCAACGACTGCAAGCAGGGTAAGCGGTCCCAGGCCGAACTGCGGCGCAAGGCGGCCAAGCTTGAGGATGAGTTGAAGCAGCTCACCGAAGACGTGCAGAAGCTGCGCAAGGACCTGGAAAACACCGCCATGCTGCTCAAGCCCGAGGCCAAACTGGCCAAGGAGCGCGAGTTCGAGCGTAAGGCCCGGCGGCTCAACGACCGCCGCCGCGACGCCCAGCAGGAGATCCGCGAGGCCCAACGCGATGGCTTCGCGCCTATCCTCCGGCGCATGCAGGGAGTCATCAAGGCCATCGGCGCCAAGGGCGGCTATGCCTTGATCACCGAATCCCGCAGCGCGCTTTACTATCCCCAGAGCGCCGACATCACCAGCGAAGTAATAGCGGCCTACGACAAAAAATACCCGTAGGGGACAGGCTGTGAAGATTACGCTGGGCCAATTGGCCCTGCTCTTGGGCGGCAGCCTGGAAGGACCGGCCGAGCGCGAGGTATCGGGGATCAAGGGGCTGGAAGACGCCGGCCCCGAGGATCTCTCCTTCCTGGCCAACCCCAAGTATGCGCCCATGCTTGAAAAATGCCGGGCGGGCGTGGTGTTGGTGGACCGCGAACACAAGGTCCCGGAAGGGTTGGCCATCATAAGGGTGGACAACCCATACCTGGCCTATGCCCAGGTCTTGACCAAGGCCACGGCCAAGCCCTACGTCCCCTTGGGGGTGCACCCCAAGGCGGTGGTGGAGCCGGACGCCCGCTTGGGCGCGGACTGCTCGGTCCATGCCCTGGCCTACGTGGGGGCAGGCGCCGAGTTGGGCGATAGGGTGGTGGTGCATCCGGGGGCCTACCTGGGCCCCGGAGTCAAGGTTGGTTCGGACACGGTGATCCACGCCAACGTGGTGGTGTACCAAGACTGCGTCATCGGCAGCCGGTGCATCATCCACGGCGGGGTTATCATCGGGGCCGACGGCTACGGCTTCGTCTTTGACGGCCAGGGCCACTTCAAGATCCCCCAGGTCGGCATCGTGCAGATAGACGACGACGTGGAGCTGGGGGCGGGCACCACCGTCGATCGGGCGGCCAACGGCCGCACCTGGATACAGCGCGGGGTCAAGATCGACGATCAGGTGCACATCGCCCACGGCTGCGTCATCGGCGAAAACAGCCTGCTGGTGGCCCAGGTGGGCATCAGCGGCTCCAGCAAACTGGGTAAGGGCGTGGTGCTGGGGGGTAAAGTAGGCGTGGTCGGGCATATCACCATCGGCGACGGGGCCATGGTGGGAGGCGGCTCTGGCATCGCCCAGTCGGTGGAGCCCGGCGCGGTGGTCAGCGGCTACCCGGTGATGCCCCACCGCCTGTGGTTGCGCACCAGGGGTCTGGTCAAGCGCCTGCCCGAGATTTTCAGCCGGGTGAAAAAGCTCGAGGATCGGCTGGATCAGCGCGAGGAAGAGGAATAAAGGAGCGGTCAAATGCCTGCAGGAGTACTGAACCTCACCGACATAATGGAAATACTGCCCCACCGCTATCCCCTTCTTTTGGTGGACCGCGTTCTGGAACTTAGAACGCCCGAATACGTCAAGGCCATGAAGAACGTGACCTTCAATGAGGCGTTTTTCCAGGGGCACTTTCCCGGCAAGCCGGTAATGCCCGGCGTTTTGGTCATCGAGGCCATGGCCCAGACCGGAGGCATTTTGGCCTACCAAACTTATCCCGAGGCCAAGGACCGGTTGTTCTATTTCATGGGCATGGATAAAGTTAAGTTCCGTAGGCCGGTGGTGCCGGGCGACCAACTGATAATGGAACTTACCGCCGTGCACCGCTCCACCAGAGCCTGGAAGATGATCGGCAAGGCCTTTGTGGATGACCAACTGGCCGTGCAAGCCGAGCTTACCGCGGCCCTGGTGCAGTAGAACCCGGCCCAGGTAGGCCCCAAGTTTTCTCTGAGCGCGGAAAAGGTTTTTCATGGAGATACATCCCACCGCGGTGGTTCACGAGAGCGCCCAACTGGCCCAAGGGGTCAAAGTCGGCGCTTATGCCCACATCGGGCCCGAGGTGTCCATAGGTCCCGGCACCCAGGTGGACCACCACGCCAGCATCGAACGACTGACCACCATCGGGGCCGACTGCCATATCTGGCCCTTCGCCTCCATAGGCACCGACCCCCAGGACCTTAAGTTCGGCGGCGAGCGAACCACCCTGCAAATCGGCGACCGGGTGCTGATCCGCGAGTTCGTGACCGTGAACCGGGGCACCGGCGATGGCGGCGGCGTCACCCGCCTGGGCGACGACTGCCTCTTGATGGCCTACGCCCACGTGGCTCACGACTGCCAATTGGGCCAGCGGGTGATCATGGCCAACGCGGCCACCTTGGGCGGCCACGTGCATGTGGAGGATTTCGCCAACATCGGCGGCCTGGTGGCCATCCACCAGTTCACCCGCATCGGCACCCGGGCTTTCATCGGGGGCATGAGCGGAGTGGCCCAGGACCAGCCGCCCTACTGCCTGTGCGAAGGCAACCGATGCAAGCCCCACGGCATGAATGTGATCGGGCTGAAAAGGGCGGGATTCGCCACCGAGACCATAGAGGCCCTAAAGACCGCCTACCGGATCATCTTCCGCACCCATACCCCCATCCAAAAGGCCATGGAGGAAGTCCGCGCCGAAGTTAGCGGCGTGCCGGAGGTGGATCACCTGCTGGACTTCATCGCCTCCAGCGAACGGGGAGTCGCCCGTTAGCGGAGGAAAAATGGCACGGCGCACCATAGGTCTAATCGCCGGCAAGAGCCAGTTCCCCCTGCTGTTCGCCCGCTCCGCCCGGGCCCAGGGCCACCGCGTGGTGGCCGTGGCTTTCAAGGGCGAAACCCTGCCCGCCCTGGAGCAGGAGGTGGACAGCCTCACTTGGGTGCAACTGGGCCAGCTTGGCAAGCTCCTGAAGGCCTTCAAGAACCAGGGCGTGACCCAGGCGGCCATGTGCGGTGGGGTCACCAAGCCTCGCATGTTCGACCTGAAGCCGGACTTCAAGGCCCTGGGCCTTATCAAGAAGATCCGGCACATGGCCGACGACGGCATCCTGCGCACCTTTGCCGACTACCTGGGCGAGCAGGGAATAGAGATTTTGCCCAGCCACGAGCTGGTGCCCGAGCTTTTGGCCAAGCCGGGCCTCTACACCAAGCGCAAGCCCACCGAGGAGGAGCGCGAGGACATGGAGGTGGGCTGGCAGGTGGCGGCCGAGCTGGGCAAACTGGACATAGGCCAGTGCGTGGTGGTGCGGGGCAGGGCCGTGGTGGCCGTGGAGGCCATGGAAGGCACCGATCAATGCATACGCCGGGGCGGCGAGCTGGTCGGCGGCCAGGGCGCGGTGGTGATCAAGCGCTGCAAGCCGGGCCAGGACCGCCGCTTCGACCTGCCCTCGGTGGGCGCCGACACCGTGGCGGTGATGGCCGCGGCCGGGGCTTCCTGCCTCCTGGTGGAGGCGGAGCGCACCCTTTTCTTCGACCTGGAGCAGGCCGTGAAGCTGGCCGATGCTTCGGGCATTTGCATCATGGGCCGTAGCTGATTCTCGACCTGATAAACAAGGAGGCCGCGTGAGCGCGCCGGTGAAAATAGCGGTGGTGGGGGTCGGCTACTTGGGCCGTTTCCACGCCGAAAAATTGGCCCGCCTGAAAACCGCCGACCTGGTGGGGGTGGTGGACGCCGACCCCGCCCAGGCCGAATCGGTGGGCAAGGCGGTGGGCTGCCCCAGCTTTAGCGACCACCGCGAGCTTTTGGGCAAGGTGGAAGCGGTGAGCGTGGTAACCCCCACGGTGGCCCACCACGCGGTGGCCAAGGACTTCCTCTTGGCCGGGGCGGACGTGATGTGCGAAAAGCCCATGACCGCCACCCTGGAGGAGGCCGACGAACTCATCGCCCTGGCCCATGACAAGGGCCGCATCCTGCAGGTGGGCCATTTGGAGCGCTTCAACCCGGCGGTGGAGGGACTTTTCGAACGGGCGGGCAAGCCCATGTTCATGGAGGTGAACCGCATCGCCCCCTTCAAGGCACGGGCCACCGACGTGGATGTGACCCTGGACCTGATGATCCACGACCTGGACATCATCCTGGCCCTGGTGGGCAGCGAGCCGGTGGAGATCAGGGCCAAGGGAGTGCCGGTCCTGGGCCCCCACGCCGATCTGGTCAACGCCCGCCTGGAGTTCGCCGACGGCTGCGTGGCCAACGTCACCGCCAGCCGCCTGGCCCTCAAGGACGAGCGCAAGATGCGCATGTTCCAGCCGGACGCCTACTTCTCCCTGGACTTCCGCAAGCGCAAGCTTCTGGTGGTCAGCGGGGTGGAGTACCGGCCGGGCAAACTCCCCAAGGTAAAGGCGGAGCGCCCCCGCTTCCCCAAGAGCGACCCCCTGGAAAAAGAGCTCAGCGCCTTTTTGGATTCGGTTCGCACCCGTCAGGCCCCCAGGGTGGACGGCCAGGCTGGCCGGCGGGCCCTGGCCTGCGCCATGAGCGTGCGGGCCTGCGTGCAGGAGGGCCTGTGCAAGTACCAGGATGTGCTGGAGGCCTCGCCGCGCTGGGTGGAAGCCCTTTCCGCCGAGGAAGACTAATATGACCGCCGGCCGGTCAGTGGTGCTGGTGGCCGGGGAGGCCAGCGGCGATCAACACGCGGCCCGCCTGGCCCGCGAACTGACCGCCCTGGACCCGGACATCGCCATCAGCGGCATCGGCGGCCCCAAGATGGAGGCCGCCGGGGTGGAGTTGCTCCACCGCTCCGAGGACTTGGCCCTGGTGGGGGTGGCCGAGGTGCTGCCCAAACTCCTGGTGATTCTGGGGGCCATCCGGGGCATCAAGCGCCACATGAAGCGCACCCGGCCCGACCTGGTCATCCTGGTGGACTTCCCGGACTTCAACTTCCGGGTGGGCAAGGCCGCCAAGAAGCTGGGCCTCAAGGTGCTCTACTATATCAGCCCCCAGGTGTGGGCCTGGCGGCCCAAGCGGGCCCAGCAGATGGCCTCCTTCGTCAAGCACCTGGCCTGCGTGTTCCCTTTTGAGCCACAGTTTTTCAGAAACCACGCCCCGCAGCTCCCGGTGAGCTTCGTGGGGCATCCTCTCTTGGACATACCGCCTCAGGAGTGGGACGAGCCTTTGCCCGTGCCCCAGGAGGCCGAGCTGGTGGGCCTGCTGCCCGGCAGCCGCATGTCCGAGATAAGCCGCCTGCTGCCCCTGCTGTTGGCCACGGCCAAGCGCATGCAGGAGCAAAGGCCGGGAATGCATTTCGTCCTGCCCCTGGCTCCGGGCCTGCGCCGGGAGCAGGTGGAGCCTTACCTCAAGGACACCCCGCGAGGCTTGACCGTGCTGGCCGGAAGGGCCCGCCAGGTCATGGAGCAGGCCAGACTTTTGCTGGTGGCCTCGGGCACGGCCACTCTCCAGACCGCACTGGCCGGGACCCCAGGGGTGGTGGTATACAAGACCGGAGGTTTCAACTACCTGGTGGCGCGCTCCCTGATAAAGGTGGAGTACATCGCCATGCCCAACTTGATCGCCGGCCGCGAGCTGATGCCCGAGCTGATTCAGGGCGAGGCCACCCCGGAAAAGGTGGCCGCGGAGGCCCTGTCCCTGCTAGACGACGAGCGGCGGCGGGCTCGGGTGATAGAGGGCCTGAACGAGGTCCGCGCCAAATTGGGCGGGCCGGGAGCCAGCCGCCGGGTGGCCGAGTTGGCTCTGGAAATCATGGAAGGATAACCGGTTTGTCTGAGCGGGCTCAAAAACGCCAACGTGACATAACGCATGCCAAACGCCTGCTGACCATGGTGCGCCCTTATTGGAAGCGCCTGGCCGGGGCCATGGCCCTCATGGTCCTGGTGGGGGCCTCCACCTCGGCAATGGCCTACCTGGTCAAGCCGGTGATGGACAAGATCTTCGTGGCCCGCGACTCCGACCTGCTCATGCTCATGCCCATCGGCATCATCGTGCTCTACACGGTCAAGGGGCTGTCCTCCTACGGGCAGACCTACCTCATGCAGTACGTGGGCCAGCGCATCGTCACCCAGTTCCGCATCGATCTGTACGCCCACTTGCAGCGCCTGAGCCTGAGCTACTACGACCGCACCCCCACCGGGGAGTTGATGAGCCGCATCACCAACGACGTGAACCAGATGCAGGGCGCGGTGTCGAGCGTGGTCACCGGCGTGCTCAAGGACATGTTCACCATCGTGGGCCTGGTGGCGGTGATCGTCTACCGGGACTGGTTTTTGGCGGTGTTCGCCCTGGGGGTGTTCCCCCTGTGTGTCATCCCCCTGGTCAAGTTCGGCCGTAGGCTGCGCAAGATTTCCCACCGCTCCCAGGAGACCATGGCCGACGTCACCGTGCTCTTGCACGAGACCATAGGCGGGGCCCGCATCGTAAAGGGCTTTTGCCGCGAGGAATACGAGACCCAGCGCTTCACCGACGAGGCCTTCCGCCTGTTCCGCCTTCGCATGAAGGACATTTCCACCCGGGCCATGTCCAGCCCGCTCATGGAGTTTCTGGGCGGCCTGGGCATCGCGGGCATCCTGTTCTACGGCGGCTGGCAGGTGATCCACGGCGTGTCCACCCCCGGCACCTTTTTCTCGTTTCTCACCGCCCTGATCCTGCTCTACGAGCCGGTCAAGCGCCTGAGCAGCATGAACAACGACGTGCAGAACGGCCTGGCCGCCGCCGAGCGGGTGTACCGGGTCCTGGACGAGCCAGTGGAGATTGCCGAGAAGACCGGCGCGGTGGAGCTGGCTCCGCTGCAAAAGGAGATCGTCTACCACAAGGTGAGCTTCGCCTATCGCCCCGGCGAACCGGTGCTCAAGGAAATAAACCTCACCGTGCCCAAGGGCCAGGCCGTGGCTCTGGTGGGAACCAGCGGCGGGGGCAAGACCACCCTGGTCAACCTGTTGCCCCGCTTCTACGAGGTGACCGAGGGCTCCATCAGCATCGACGGCACCGACATCCGCCAGGCCACCCTGGGCAGCCTGCGCGGCCAGATCGCCATCGTCACCCAGCAGACAATCCTGTTCAACGACACGGTGCGCAACAACATCGCCTACGGCCGCCCCGAGGCCAGCGACGATGAGGTGCGCGCCGCCGCCGAGGCGGCCTACGCCACCAAGTTCATCGAGCAGATGCCCCATGGCCTGGACACCAGGATCGGCGAGAGCGGGGTGCTCTTGTCCGGCGGTGAGCGCCAGCGCCTGTCCATAGCCCGAGCCCTGTTGGCCGACCGCCCCATCCTGATCCTGGACGAGGCCACCAGCAGCCTGGACACCGAGAGCGAGATGTACGTGCAAAAGGCCCTGGAAAACCTCATGGCCGGTCGCACCACCTTCGTCATCGCCCACCGCCTTTCCACGGTGCAGCGGGCCGACCGCATTCTGGTGATCAGCGGCGGCCACATCGTGGAGGAGGGCCGCCACGATGAGCTGGTGGCCATGGGCGGGGTGTACACCCGCTTGCACCGCATGCAGTTCGCCATCGACCAAGGGCTGGAGGCTATTGCGCCCCAGGCCGGGCAACCGGCCGGGGAGGGGAGCTAGGGCCCATGCCCGTCCGCTGGTTCGCCCAAGCCGATCCCGGCCTGCTGGCCCGCAGGGGGTTGGTTTGCGTGCTGGTGTTGGGGGCCATGGCCGGGGTGATGATTCTGGGCTGGGACCAGCCGGTGCGCGAGGCGCTGGGCCGCTTCGGCAAAAGCGGCTTTGGCCACGCCTGGGGGGTGAGCGCCTATTGGATGGGCCTGGGCGGGGTGCAGTTGGCCGTGGCGGCGGCGTTTATAGCCCTGGCCATCTGGGCCCGCAGTTTCCGCTGGCGCGCCATCGGCATCAATTGCCTTTGGGCGGTGGCCATATCCGGCATCATGGTTCAGGTGATCAAACACCTGGTGGGCCGGGCCCGGCCCCGCACCGGGATGGCCGCGAACATGCTGGTGGGCTTCTCCCTGGACAGCGACATGCACTCCTTCCCCTCGGGGCACGCGGCCACCAGCTTCGCCCTGGCCGCCTGGCTAACCTCCCGCTGCCCCCAGTGCGGAGTGCTATTCTATGGACTGGCCGGGTATATAGCTATGGGCCGGATCATCAGCGGGTCGCATTACGCCAGCGACGTATTGGGGGGAATGGCCCTGGGCCTGATGGTGGGCTGGGCCCTTGATTTCAGACGGCGGACCAAGGAGGTGGCAACATGAAAGGCAAGGCGAACCTTAGCGGCGCCCTGGCCCTGCTGTTGGTGCTGGCCGCTGCCGGAGCCCTGTTCCTGGCCGGGCTGGGGGACATCCCCCTCACCGACCGCGACGAGGGCGAGTACGCCGCCGCCGTGGCGGCCATGCGCACCTCTGGCGACTGGCTGGTGCCCACCCTCAACGGCCGCCTGTACCTGGAAAAGCCCATCCTGGTCTACTGGGCCATGGCCGGCAGCCAGGCCTTGGTGGGGGACAACGAGATTGGGGCGCGCCTGCCCTCGGCCCTGGCCGCCTTCGCCATGGTGCTGGTGGTGGGGCTCCTGGCCTGGCGCACCGGCCGGAGGGCCTCCCTGGGGGCTATGGCCGCCGCTGCCCTGGCCTTTTGTCCGCTCTTCGTCCTGGTGGGGCGGGCCTGCCTTACCGACGCCCTGTTGAGCCTGTGGACCACCCTGGCCATCATGGCGGTGTTCCTGGCCCTGGAGGGCGAGGACGGCGAGGGGCGAGGTTGGTGGTTGGTGGCCTGGGCCGCCCTGGGCCTGGGATTTCTCACCAAGGGGCCGGTGGCCCCGGCGGTGGTGTTGCCCAGCGCGGCGCTCTACGCCCTCATCCAGGGCCGCTTCTTTTATGCCCTGCGCAGCGCCCGCTGGCTGTGGGGCATCCTGATCTTCCTGGTAATCAACCTGCCCTGGTACGGCCTGGTGTGGTGGAAGCTGGGCGATCAGTTCATCGACGCCTTTTTCATCTCCCAGAACCTGCGCCGCTTCTCCGAGACCCTGCTGGGCCACGGGGGAGGGCTGGTCTACTATCTGCCGGTGCTGCTCGTCGGGGCCTTCCCCTTTGCGGCCATCGCCCTGCCCGAGTTGGGCCGGGCCCTGTTTCAGAACCCCAAGGCCCAGCGGGAAATGGACCCCATGAGCCGCTTGCACCTGCTGGCCGCGGTGTCCTTTTTGGTGGTGCTGGTGGTGTTCAGTCTGGCCGCCACCAAGCAGATAAACTACATCTTGCCCGCCTTGCCCTTCTTGGCCATGTTGGCCGCTTGCCAGATGGGGCGCTTGGCCTTGGGCCGGGCCCATGGCCGCCTGGCCTGGCCGGTGTTCTGGGTGGCGCTGTGGGTCTCCGGGGGCATCCTGGTGGTGGCCCTGGCGGCGGTGCCCGCGGCCTTGCCCCTGTTCTGGGACAAGATTCTGGGCTCCATCCGCTTCGACTCCTCCGAGTACGCTTTGCCCATGCGGGCCCCCATGATTGTCTGGTGGCCGCTGTTGGCCGCCCTGGTGGCCGGGGCGGGCATGTACCTGGCCTCCTGGGCCGCCCGGCGGGAGCGGGTAGCAATGATCCCCTGGTCCCTGGGCGTGGGCGCGGCCCTCACCTGCGCGGTGGTGTTTTTGGGGCTGTTCCCCCAGGCCGCCGGGGTCATGCAGCAACCGGCCAAGGAACTTGCCCAAGAGGTGCGCCGCAGGGCCGGTGAGCAGGCCCAGGTGGTGACCTATGGCCTGTGGAAGCCAAGCCTGATCTACTACACCGGGCGCAACCTGCCCCGATACAAGGTGGAGCAGGGGGCAGGGCTGGCCAAGGAGCTGTCCGCCGCCAAACCGGTGTATGTTTTCAGCCGGATGCGCCTGGAAGACAAGCTGATCCAGACCACGGGCTTTAGGGTCCTGACCAGCCGAGAGGGCTACCTCTTGGGCGGCAACCAAGCGGCCCTGGCCCAGTGGAAAGGCGAGGCCCCGCCGCCGGTCAAGGCCGAGCCGCCCGCCCAGGCGGCGCCGCCTGCGGCGCCTGCCCCCAAGGCCAAAGAGGGCGGCAAGCCGGACCCCAAAGCGCCGGACGGCCAGACCCCACCTGCAAAGGACACCCCCGCACCCAAGGCTAAGGAAACCTTGTGATCACCCTGCTGCAAAATCCGCTTTGGCAGCGCCGCCTGTACCTCTTCATCCTGGTGGCGGTGTGCCTGGTGCTGTTCTTTTCCCTGGGCGGCATGCGCGACCTGTGGGAGAGCGACGAGGCCCGCTACGCCGAGCTGGGCCGGGAGATGCTGGACTCCGGCTCTTTCAGCCACTGGGTGATTCCTCGCCTGAATTACGTCATCTATCTGGAAAAGCCGCCCCTGTACTACTGGCTCACCGCTTTGAGTTTCGCCGTGTTCGGGGTGGGCGAGGCGGCGGCCCGTCTGGTGCCCGCGCTGTTCGGAACACTGAGCGTGTTGATCGCTTTCGCCCTGGGCCGGGAGATGTGGGGCGATGAAAAGGCGGGCTTCTGGTCCGGCCTGGTGCTGGCCACTTCGCTGATGTTCTTCGCGCTCAGCCGGGTGATCCTGGTGGACATGGTGCTGTGCTTCGGGGTGATGCTGGCCGTGTGGGGGGCCTGGAGCCTGAGGGCCGGGCGGGATTGGGGCCTCTACGCCTTTTGGGTGGGCTGCGCCATCGGTTTCCTGACCAAGGGGGTGCTGGGGCCCGGCCTGGCGGCCATGTCCGTGGTGCTCTTCGCGGTCCTGGCCGGGGAGTGGCGGCTTCTGGGCCGCCTGTTGGACTGGCGGGGACCCGCCTTGTTCGTGCTGCTGTGCGCCCCATGGGTGGTGGCCGCCGCCCTGCTGCACAAGGGTTTCATCACCTATTTCTTCTGGGACGAGCAGGTGGGCCGTCTGCTCACCAACCAGCACCAGCGCTTCCAGCCCTGGTGGTACTACTTCGTCCTGATTCCCGGAGCTTTCTTCCCCTGGATAGCCCTGCTGCCCTGGTGCGTGGGACGCACCTTCCCACGGGCAGCCTGGCGCAAGCCAGAGGCCCGGCCCTGGCTGTTGGCCGCGGTGTGGTTCGTGGGCATGTTCATCTTCTTCACCCTGTCGCGCTCCAAGATGATGCACTACGCCCTGCCCATGCTGCCGCCCCTGGCCCTTTTGGTGGGGCGTCCTCTGAGCGGAGTGATGTCCTGGCCGCACGGAGCAACCGCGCCGGGCGGGCTGCGGGCCAGCCTCACCGCCCTGGCCGCCCTGTGCCTGGTGGCGGGCCTGGCCGTGCTGGTGATCCCGGCCACCAACCCGGACATCAACTACAGCCACGCCGGGGCCATGCTCTTCATTGGGCCTTTGTTCCTGGCCCTGCTGGCCCTGGGGGTGTACGCCGTGCGGGGGCGGGCCTGGGCCGCGGCCATCGCGCCCCTGACCGTGTTCGTGCTTTTGGTGCTGGGGGCGGCGGCGGCTTCGCCCACCCTGGACCGCTACCGCTCGGTGGGACCGCTCATAAAACCCATCGCCGCCCAACTGAAGCCGGACGACATCGTGGCCAACCTGGGCGATTACTGGCACGGCACCGCCTTTTACGCCAAGAGGCGGGTGCTGGTGGCCGACAACTGGGGGGAGCTTGATTTCGGGCGCCGTCTGGACCCGGAGCGGGCCAAGTGGTTCATGCGGGGCAACCAGGGTCTGCTGGGGGTCATGGCCGGGGACCGGCGGGTGTTCGCCATAGCCGAAACCGGGCGCTGGCAGCGCTTCCACGCCCTGGCCCAGAAGCGCAAGCAGGCCCTGCCGCTTTTCCCCTGGGCCACGGTTGGCGACAAGACCCTGTTCAGCAACCGCCCCCAGAGTTAACCCGGACATTTCATGAAGGCCTGGCGTCCGGCTGCGCCAGCCCTCCGCATACGGCGTTGCCGGCTGCGCTCGGGCCTCGACGTAGCCTTAGCTACGCCTGCGACCCTCTCTTGCCGGTCGCCTTGTCTGCCGGGGGCTGGCTGTGCCGGGCCCGAATACAAACTGAACCTCGATGAAGCTGATGCATTTTTAATAAGGATTGCATTACTGCTGAATCGTTGCTGCTAGCCGCCCACCCTTCATGAAATATCCGGGCTAACACTCCGGGGCAACTTGATTTTATCCCCTTTGCCTGCCATAGTATAAACCCGCGAACAGCAAGTTTTGCATCACCCAAGGCGGAGAGGCATATGCCCCCGGCAGCCACGGAAAACCAGCCCTATCTATCAGTGGTTATCCCCGTTTTTAACGAAGAGGACAACCTGACGGAGCTTCACGCCCGTCTGTCCCTGACCCTGAACGCCTCTCCCTGGGATTGGGAGGTCGTCTACGTGGACGACGGCTCCAAGGACACCTCTTGGGAGCTGCTGTGCCGCATACACACCCAGGACCCCCACGTGCGCCTGGTGCGCTTCAACCGCAACTACGGCCAGCACATGGCCATATTCGCGGGCTTCGAGACGGTGCGGGGAAAGGTGGTGGTGACTCTGGACGCGGACCTGCAAAATCCCCCCGAGGAGGTTCCCAAGCTGGTGAACAAGCTCGAGGAGGGCTTTGACGTGGTCAGCGGCTGGCGGCAAAACCGCCACGACTCGGTGCTGCGCAAGATACCCACTTGGTTGGTGGCCAAGATGACCAGCCGGGTGGTGGGGGTGCACCTAAGGGACTACGGCTGCATGCTCCGGGCCTACCGCATCGAGGTGGTCCAGGCCATGTGCGCCTCCCAGGAGACCTCCTCCTACATCCCGGCCCTGGCCAACCTCTACGCGGCCAGCGTGGGCGAGATCCCCGTGGCCCACGCCGAGCGCGCGGCGGGACAATCCAAGTACAGCATCTTCAAGCTAATCAAGCTCAACTTCGACCTGATGACCGGCTTCTCGGTGCTGCCCATCCAGATGGTCAGCGTCCTGGGCGTGCTCATCGCCCTGATGGGCCTGGCTTTCGGCCTGTTCCTGTTCGTCCGCCGCCTGGTGGTGGGCCCGGAGGTGGGAGGGGTGTTCACCCTGTTCGCCATCCTGTTCGTATTCGTGGGCCTGCAAATCCTGGTGGTGGGGCTCATGGGAGAATACCTGGGCCGCATCTACCGCGAGGTTCGGCGCAGGCCGCGCTTCGTCATCCGCGAGACCAGGGACCCCGAAGCCGGGTCGTAACCATGGTGCTTAAAGCGGCCGACACCCGCCTGGTTCTTAAAGTAGACATCGACACCAAGGTGGGCCTGCTGGAAGGCGTGCCTCGCCTGATGGACATCTTCGCCCAAGCTGGGGTGAAGGCCTCCTTTTACATCGCCATGGGGCCGGACCACTCGGGCCGCGCCCTGGCCCGCTTGGTGAAGCCCGGCTTCCTGCAAAAGCAACTGCGCTCCGGCGCGGCGGGAGCCTACGGGATAACCACCATGCTCTACGGCGTGGCCTTGCCCGGGCCAATTATCGCCCAGGAGGCCCCGTATCTGTTCCACGAGCTCATCGCCGAGGGCCACGAGGTGGGTCTGCACGGCTGGGACCACGTGTTCTGGCACGACCGCATGTGTCACCTGCCCGCCTATCGCATAAGGGCCCACCTGGGCCGGGCCTGGCGGCTCTACAAGCAGATAACCGGCCTGGCTCCGGCGACCTTCGCCTCTCCCGGCTGGCAGATCACCCCCACCGCCTATCAGGCCCTGGCCGACATGGGCATCAGCCACGTGTCCTGCGCCCGGGGGCGCAGCCCCTTCCGGCCCCTGGTGGAGGGTCGCCCCTTGCCCCTGGTGGAACTGCCCACCACCATGCCCACCCTGGACGAGATCCTGGGCCGCGACGGCGTCACCCTGGACACCGCCGCCGCCTGGCTGGCCGACCGGGTGCGCCCCGGTGAGCTGAACGTCTACACCCTGCACGGCGAGGTGGAGGGCAGGGCCCAGGCCCCGGTGCTGGAGGGCCTCATCGCCCGCTTGCGAGACCGGGGGGTTAGCTTCCCGCGCCTGGTGGACGCCGCGGCCCAGGAAGCGGCCCAGGGCGTGCCGGTGGACGAGGTGGCCTGGGGCAGAGCGCCGGGGCGGGCCGGAGACCTGGCTTGGCAGGCATCGGACCTCGCGCAGGGGGCGGCATGAAACGCATCCTGTACAGCCTGGCCCTGGGCCTGGGAGCGGCGGCGGCCTCGCCGTTCATCGCCGCCCGCCTGGCCCGGCCGCCCAAGCGCCAAGCCACCCTGGCCCGCCTGGGCCTGGGCCCCTTGGCCCAGCCGCCCGCGTTAAAGCCCGGCGGCATCTGGCTGCACGCCCTGAGCGTGGGCGAGTCGGTTTCGGCCCTCCCTCTGGTGCGCGGCCTGCGCGAGCGCTTTCCCCAAAAGCCCATCGCCTTTTCCTGCGGCACCGGTCAGGGCCTGGCTACGGCGCGGGAAAAGCTGGCCGATCAGGTGGACGCCACCTTCATACGACCATTGGAGCTGCCCTGGGCCATGCGCCCGGTGCTCCAGGCCTTGCACCCCGGCCTGGCCATCCTGGTGGAGGGCGACCTTTGGCCCGGCTGGCAGTGGGCCCTGGCCGAGCAGGGGGTGCCGCGCCTGCTGGTCAACGGACGGGTGAGCCCCCGCACCCTCAGGGGCTATCGCCGCCTGGGCCCTCTGGCCCGGGAGCTGTTCCGGGGCTTCGACCTGGTGCTGGTGCAGACCGCCACCGACCGGGAGCGTCTTCTCGACGTGGGGGTCGATCCCGGCAAGGTGAAAGTGGGCGGCAACCTCAAATTCGACAGCGCCCCGGCGGCCCTGGATGAAGCCCGGCGCCGCGCCCTGGCCGAGGAGTTGGGCCTGGCCGGGCGCACCGTGCTGGTGGCCGGGTCCACCCACGCCGGGGAAGAGGAGCCCTGTCTGGACGCCTATGTGCAGCTCAAGGAGCGCGTGCCCGGCCTGGCCTTGCTCATCGCCCCCCGGGAAGTGGAGCGGGGAGGGGCGGTGGCCCGCCTGGCCCAGGAGCGAGGCCTCAGCGTGGCCCGGCTCTCCCAAGGCCCGGCTCCGGCGGGCAGCCAGGTGGTGGTGTTGGACCTGCTGGGCAAGCTGGCCTCGGCCTACGCCCTGGGCGCGGCCTCATTCGTGGGCGGCTCCCTGGTGTCCGTGGGAGGGCATAATCTTTTGGAACCAGCCGCCCAGGGGGTGCCGGTGGTGTTCGGCTCCATCACCCACAACTTTTTGGAAATGGCCCGCGACCTGGAAGAGGCGGGCGGAGGCCTGCGCATCAACTCCGGCGTGGAACTGGCTGCGGTCTGGGGCGAGTTGCTGGCGCATCCGGAAAAAGCCAAGGTCATGGGTCAGGCGGCGCGCAACTTCGTTGACGCCCACCACGGCGCGGTGGAGCGGGCAGTGGCGGCGGCGGCTCTTCTCCTGGAGGGCGGCCATGCCTAAGCGGTCCGAAGCCTTGTGGCGCAAGGTGCTGGGCGACGAGCCCGGCCCCCGCTGGCTGGGGGCCCTGCGGGTGGCGGCCACGGCGGCCAGCGGGCTATACGCCGCCGGGGTATGGCTGAACAACACCGCCTTTGACCTGGGCTTCAAGCCCTCGCGCTGTTTGCCGGTGCCGGTGATCGGAGTGGGCAACCTGGCCGTGGGTGGCACGGGCAAGACCCCCCTGACCATGGCCGTGGTGCGCGCCCTTCAGGAAATGGGCCTGCCCGCCGGGGTCATAAGCCGGGGCTACGGTCGCCAAGGTAAAGAGCCTCTGCTGGTCAGCGACGGCCGGAACATCCTGGCCGATTCCACCCAGGCGGGCGATGAGCCACTTTTGCTGGCCCGGCGTCTGGGGGTGCCGGTGGCGGTGGGGGCCTCGCGCTACCAGGCAGGGCAGTTGCTTCTGCAAAAGTGCGGCACCCGCATTTTGGTGGGCGACGACCTGTTGCAGCACCGGGCCCTGTACCGCGACCTGAACCTGGTGGCCCTGGACGCGTCAGACCCCTTGGCCGGGGAGCGACTTTTGCCCCGTGGCCGTTTGCGCGAGGGGCCGGGGGCCTTGGAGCGCGCCCAGGTGGTGGTGCTGACCAGGGTGCGTGATCGGCTGCAAGCGCGCGAAGCCAGGGAGTCCCTGGCCTGGCGGGTGGGTGACAAGCCCATCCTGGCCTGCCGCTATAGCCTGGAGGGGCTGGAGCTGGCGCGGGAGGGCACCGCCCTGGAAGAAGAGACGTGGCGGGGCGAGCCGGTGTACGCTTTCTGCGGCCTGGCCCGGCCCGAGAGCTTCCGCCAAAGCCTGCGCCAGGCCGGGCTCACCGTGCTGGGCCTGGAGTCCTTTGGCGATCATCATCGTTTCACCGCTTCGGAGTTGGCCGGGCTCTGGGCGCGGGCCCAGACCCTTTCGGCCCGGGCCCTGGTGTGCTCGGGCAAGGACGCGGTGCGCCTGCCCGACGACCTGCCGGGGGACATTCCGGTGTGGAGCACCCGCTTGGGCCTGGAGTTCCTGGACGGTCCCGAGGCCCTGCCGCGCCTGCTAAGCCACGCCCTAGCGGGTTGGGAGGGGGCGCGATGAGCTTTGCCGACAAGGCGTTGCGCGCCGGGGTGTGGACCTTGTCCCTGCCGCCTCTGGGCCTGAGCCGGGCCGTGGGCCGGGGCCTGGGCCGCCTGGCCATGCGACTGGACCAGCGCCACCGGGACATCGTGCTGGGCAACCTGACCGCCTCGTTCCCCGAAAAGGACGCTGCCTGGGTTGAGGAAATCGGGCGCAAGGTATTCGAGCACATCGCCCAGGTAGCCACCGAGATTCCCCGCCTGGTTCGCCTGAGCCCCGAGGAGATTTTCGCCCAGACCCGTTGCCACGGTCTGGACAACGTGCACCAGGCCTTGGCCAAGGGCAAAGGCCTGATCCTCTTGACCGGCCACTTCGGCAACTGGGAGTGGGCCAACATAGCCGGGTCCATGGGCCTGGGCTTTGGGGCGCTCATCGTGGCCCGGCCCATAGACTGGCCCCCGGCCGACCGCCTGGTGAACGGCTGGCGCACCAAGACCGGGGGCAGCGAGGTGGTGCCCAAGAGCCGTTCGGCGCGGGCGCTCCTGCGCGGCCTAAAGCAGAACCGCATGCTGGGCCTCTTGATGGACCAGAACGTGGACTGGTACGACGGCGAGTGGGTGGATTTTTTCGGGCGGCCGGCGTGCTCCAATAAGGGACTGGCCCTGCTGACCCGCTCCACCGGAGCGTCGGTGGTGCCTTATTACAATTGGCGGGCCGACGACGGCAAGTTCGACGTGTACTTCGGCGAGGAACTGCCCCTGGTCAAGACCGAGGATAAGACCAAGGACACCTGGCAGAACACCCAGAACTACACCAAGGTGCTGGAGGACATAATCCGCCAGAAGCCGGAGCAGTGGTTCTGGCTGCACCAGCGCTGGAAAACCAAGCCCTTTCAGCCTTGGCCCAGGGAGAAGCGCTGATGCGCCCCCTGGACCCGGCAGCGCCCCGGCGCATCCTGGTGCGGGCCACCAACTGGGTGGGCGACGCGGTGATGACCCTGCCCGCCCTGGCCGCCCTGCACCAGGCCTGCCCCCAGGCCGAGATAGAGGTGCTGGCCAGGCCCTGGGCGGCGGCGGTGTACGGCGCGCAGCCGGGGGTGAGCCGGGTGCTAACCTATGACAAGGGGGGCGGGCACGCCGGGGCGGGCGGCATGCTGGCCCTGGCCCGGCAGCTCAGGGCGCGGCGCTACGACTGGGCGGTGCTGTTGCAGAACGCCTTCGAGGCGGCGCTCATCGCCTGGCTGGCCCGCATCCCCGTGCGCCTGGGTTATGTGCGCGACGGCCGGGGCTTGCTGCTCACCCACCGGGCGGCCCTGACCCCGGAGCTTAGGCAGGTGCACGAGACCAGCTACTACCTGGCCATTTTGGGCCAAGCCGGTCTGCTACCCTTGGTTCCGCCCCCAGAGGGTGTGCGGCCCCAGCTGCATCTGACGGCCGAGGACCAGGCTTGGGCGGCCGACTATTTGGAGCGTGAGGGCCTGGGCGGGGCGCGGCTGATGGGACTGGCTCCCGGCGCGGCCTTTGGCCCGGCCAAGCAGTGGCCCGCCGAACGCTTCGCCACCGTGGCCCGTGAGTTGGCCGACGGCTTCGACGCGGTGCTGCTCTTTGGCAGCCAGGGCGAGGCTGGGGCTTGCCGTGCCGTGGCCGGTGGGCTTGAGGGGCTCAGCGTGCGTAATTTGGCTGGAGCCACCACCCTAGGCCAGGCCTTGGCCCTGGTGGAGCGTGTTGGCCTTTTCATCACCAACGACAGCGGCCTTATGCACGCCGCCGCCGCCCTGGGCCGCCCCACGGTGGCGGTGTTCGGCTCCACCAACCCCGTGACCACCGGCCCCCTGGGGCCCCACACATCCTTGGTGCGGGTGCCGGTGGATTGCAGCCCCTGCCTGAAGCCTAAGTGCCCCACCGGCGACCTGAAGTGCTTCACGGCCATAAGTCCGGGGCAGGTGGCCCAGGCGGCGCGAGAGCTGCTGGCCGGGGCGGGGGAGGGCGCCTGATGCGGCGGGCAGTGTTTCTCGATCGCGACGGCACCATCAACGTTGAGGTGGGCTACATCTCCGATCCCGCCCAGGTGCGCCTTTTACCCGGCGCGGCCCGGGCCATCGCCGACTTGCGCCAGGCAGGTCTGGCCGTGGTGGGGGTGAGCAATCAGTCGGGCATCGCTAGGGGCCGTTTCGGCTTGGAGCAAATGCACGCGGTGCAGGCCGAGGTGGAGCGCCAGCTGCGGGAGGAAGCCGGAGCCTGGCTGGACGCCTTCTACTTTTGCCCCCACCACCCCGAGGGCGTGGTGGAGCCCTACGCCGGGATCTGCGACTGCCGCAAGCCGGGCACCGGCATGCTGGAGCAGGCGGCCCGAGAGCTGGGGCTAAGCCTGGAAGGCTCCTTCATGGTGGGCGACAAGCGCATCGACGTGGCCTGCGGCCACAACGCCGGACTCACCAGCCTGTTGGTGACCAGCGGCATGCCCCTGGACCCGGCGGGTTCCGTGGCCGAGGAGCCCGCCTCGACCCTGCCGGATCTGGCGGCGGCGGCCCGCTGGATTCTGGAACGCCTGGCCGGAGGCGGGCCGCGATGAAGGTGCTCATCGTCAAGCTTTCGGCCCTGGGCGACGTGGTGCAGAGCCTGCCCGTGGCCATGGCCATCCGCCGCCAGGTGCCGGACGCGCAGATCGACTGGCTGGTAGAGCGGCCCTCGGCCGGGCTCTTGCAGGGCCACCCCGCCCTGGACCGGATTTTGGTGAGCCCGCGTCACCAGATGGCCGAGGCCGACGGCCTGCCCCTTTCGCCGCTCACCGGCTTCGGGAGGGAGCTAAGATCGGTACGCTATGACGCGGTGGTCGACTTGCAGGGGCTCATGAAAAGTGCTATCTGTGTTGGCCTGAGCCGTGGGTCGCGCAAGATAGGCTGGCGGGGGGGCAAGGAGCCCCTGGCCGCCCTGGCCTACAACCACAAGCTGGCCCCCTTCGACCCCGATCGCCCGGCCCTGGAGCGCTACCTGGACATGCTGGAGCCCCTGGGCCTGGAACTGCCGGCTCGGATCGAGTTCGGCCTGACGCCCCGGCCCGAAGAGCTGGCGGCTGCTCGTTCGCTGTTGCCTTGGGAGGACGACTCCCAGCCGGTGGTGGTGCTGCACCCGGTGGCCAAATGGGACTCCAAGCTCTGGCCCCTGGCCCACTGGGTGGAGTTGGCCGAGCTTCTGGGCGAGCGGGGAGTGCGCCTGGTGGTCAGCGGCTCGCGCGACGACCAGGCCATCGGACGGCTCATCGCCCGGCGCTCCGGGGTGAGCGATCTAGTGGACCTCACTGGCCGCACCGGGCTCAAGGAGCTGGCCGCCCTGCTGGCAATGGCCGACGCGGTGGTGTGCACCGACACCGGGGTGATGCACCTGGCCGCGGCCATGGGCACCAGGGTGGCGGCCCTGTTCGGGCCCACCGCCCCCTGGCGCACGGGGCCCAGCGGCGCGGGCCATGAAATTCTGCGGGCCGGGCTGGATTGCAGCCCGTGCTTCGAGCGCTTCTGCGGTGATCTGAAATGCATGGAGCAGATCAGCCCCGCCCAGGCGGCCCAGGCCGCCATGAAGTTGGTATCCGGGAGATGAGAAGAGCATGAACATTTTGGTCACCGGCGCGGCGGGCTTCATCGGCTCGCGCCTCTCGGAAAGCTTGCTGGAGCTGGGCCACCGCGTGCGGGGCATAGACAGCTTCACCGACTACTACCCCCGGCCCCTCAAGGAAGCAAACCTGGGGGGCCTGCGGGGCAGCGAGGGGTTCGAGCTGATCGAGGCCGACATCATGGCCGTGGCTCCCGCCGAGCTGCTGGAGGGCATCGACGCGGTGGTGCATCTGGCGGCCCAGGCCGGTGTGCGCCGCTCCTGGGGGGCAAACTTCGCCGTGTACACCCACAACAACATCCTGACCACCCAGCGCCTGCTGGAAGCGGGCAAGGAGATGGGCCTGGGGCGGCTGGTCTACGCCGGCTCCTCCAGCGTGTACGGCGACACCCAGGATCTGCCCATGCGCGAGACCAGCGCCTGTTGGCCGGTTTCGCCCTACGGAGTCACCAAGCTGGCCGCCGAGCACCTCTGCGGCCTGTACCACAAGAACTTCGGCATGGACACGGCCAGCCTGCGCTACTTCACGGTCTACGGCCCCCGCCAGCGGCCGGACATGGCCTTCCACCGCTTCATCCGCGCCCTTTTGGAGGGCGGCAGCATCCGCCTGTTCGGCGACGGCGAGCAGTCGCGCGACTTCACCTTTGTGGACGACATCGTGGCCGCCACCATCTCCGCGGTGACCACCCCCGAGGCCAAGGGCCAGGTGTTCAACGTGGGCGGCGGCTCCCGGGTGAGCGTGAACCAGGTCATCGCCATGTTGGAGGAGATCACCGGCAACAGCGCCAAGGTCGAGCGCCTGGAGGTGGCCAAGGGCGACGTGCGCGACACCGAGGCCGACTGCTCCAAGGCCCGTGATATCCTGGGCTACGCCCCCCAGGTGAGCCTGGCCCAGGGCCTGGCCGCCGAGACCCAGTGGGTGCGGGACAACCTCAAGCTGCTGCGGGAGGCGTAAGCATGGCTCTTAGCCGCGACCTATTGGAGATTTTGGCCTGCCCCCGGTGCAAGCAGTCCGTGGCGGTTTCATCCGATAGCGCCTGGCTGGTCTGCGAAAACTGCGGGGTTCGCTATCCGGTGCAGGACGACATACCCATCATGCTGCCGGAAGAGGCCCAGCCCCTGGAGGCATGAGCTTGCCCAAATCCCTGACCAGCGATCCCCGCCGCGCCCTCATAGTGAAGCTGGGGCATATCGGCGACGTGCTGGTGACCACCCCGGTGATCTCCGCCCTCAAGGAGCGCTGGCCCGGCTTGGCCGTGGACGTGGTGGTGAACCCCGGCACCGAGGCCATGTTGGCCCACAACCCCCAAATCAACCAGGTGATGGTGCTCAGGCGCGACCACGCCGGCCCCCTGGCCGCGGCGGCCTGGCACCTGGGCTTTTTGCTTCGCCTGCGCAGGACGGGTTACGACCTTTCCATGGAGCTGGCCGAGGGAGACCGGGGGGCTTTCCTCTCCTGGGCCTCGGGAGCCAAGCTCAGGGTGGGATTCGCTCCAAAAACGCCGCGCATGCGGGGCCGGGCCTTTCACGTGCTGGCCCCCCGCTGGGACGACCAGCGCCACATGGTGGAGGCCTTTTTGGACCAGGTGAGGGCCCTGGGCCTGGAGCCGGGGGATACGGCCCTGAAGTTCGAGCCCGGCCAGGAGGGCAGGGTAAAGGCCGCGCGCCTGCTGGAGGAGGCCGGTTTGGAGCCGGGGGGATACGTGGTGCTGCACCCCACCTCCCGCTGGATGTTCAAGTCCTGGACTCACGGCGGCAACGCCGCCCTGATAAACCACCTGGCCGAGCAGGGTCTCAAGGTGGTGCTCACCTCCGGGCCCGATCCCAAGGAACTGTCCATGGTGGAGCAGATCAAGGCCCGGACCGAGCCCGGAGCGGTGGCCCTGGACCTGAGCGGCCGCCTGGATCTTTATTCCCTGGGCGGGCTCATTGCCCATGCGCGGCTGTTCGCCGGGGTGGACAGCGCGCCCATGCACATGGCCGCCGCCCTGGGGGTGCCGGTGCTCACCATCTTCGGGCCCTCGGGCGAGCGGATGTGGGGGCCCTGGCAAGCGCCCTGCGAGGTGGTGGTGGGCGAATGCCCGCAGCATCCTTGCGGCCGGTCCGGTTGCGAGGACAGCAAGGTGAGCCGCTGCCTGGTGGAAATGCCCGCCCAGCGGTTGATCGAAGCGGCCGACCGCCTGCTGCAAAGGACGGGTTAGCCGTGCGCCTGGGACTGATACGCTACAAATACGATTTCACCGGCGGGGCCGAGCGGGTGTTGGGCCTGTTGACCAAGGGCCTGGCCCAGCGGGGGCACGAGGTGCACGTGGTGGCCTCGGCCTGGCAGGGCGAAGTGCCCCAGGGGGTTAGCCTTCACCAGGTTCTTCCGGCCAAACCCGCCGCCTGGGCCGCCGCCGCCCTGGACGCGGCAAAGGGGCTGGGCCTGGATTCCTTCCTGAGCATGGAGCGGGTGCCGGGCTGCCCGGTGTTTCGGGCCGGGGATGGGGTGCACGCCGCCTGGCTGGAGCGCCGCGCCCCCTACGAGAGCCGCCTCAAGCGCCTGAGCTTTGGGTTCAACCCCAAGCACCGGGCCCTGCTGTCCCTGGAGCGGCGCACCCTGGACGCCCCGGAGCTGGGCCACGTCATCGCCATCAGCCGCATGGTGGCCGAGGAGTTTGAACGCTATTATCGGGTGCCGCCGGAAAAGATAAAGGTCATCTACAACGCGGTGGACGAGGCGGACTTGGCCCCGGCCCGCCAGAGCCATACCCGCCGCCACCAGCGGGAGGAGCTGGACTTGGCCAAGGGCAGGCCGGTGCTGCTGTTCCTGGGCTCGGGCTGGGAGCGCAAGGGGCTGGCCTTCGCCCTGGCCGCCCTGGCCCGCATGCCCCGGGTTGTGCTCCTGGTTGCCGGGCGGGACCGCCCCCGGCCCTGGCGGGAAAAGGCCCGCGCCCTGGGGGTGGAGGACCGGGTGCGGTTCCTGGGCCTGCAAAGCAAGGTGGCCCCCCTGCTGGCCGCGGCCGACGCCTTGGTGCTGCCCACCATCTACGACCCCTGCTCCATCGCCTGTCTGGAGGCCCTTTACGCGGGCACCCCGGTAGTGACCACCACCGCCGCCGGGGCCAGCGAACTGGTGGAAGAGGGTATCAGCGGCGCGGTGGTATCGGCCGCCGGTGAGGTGGAGGAACTGGCGGAGGCCTGTGAAAAGGCCCTGGCCCTGGGCAAGGGCTTCAGCCACCAGGTGCCCAGCCAGGAGCAGTGGCTGGCGCAGACCATGGCTCTGTTGGAAGAAGACGTCTCCTAGGCAAATGGTCGTAATCATAGACCTAATTCGCCGCAAGTTTGATTCTGCCCCCGTTTTTTCGACAAAAAACGGTCCCCGGTGGCGAGGAATGCCCCTTGGCAAGCAGTCGGCATTGCCCGTAGTTGGGCAGGGGCTGAGCTTCCCGGCTTGCGCCCACCCTGGCCAAATAGTTAAGCTGTGCTATATTTTTGCTTTGGTTCGCTTGGACATGGGTGGTCCGGTCCCGGCGGTTTTTCAGGGGTAAAGCAGGAGACGGAATTCTTCCATGAGCCGACCCCGGGTTTTGGCTGCCTGTACAACGGCCATTGGTGATACCATGTTTTGCAGCCCGGCCCTGGTCGCCATGGGCCGCAGCTTTGACGTGGATGTTTTGGTCCATCAAAAGCGCCGCCCCCTGCTACAGGAAAACCCCTATATCAGCCGCTTGTATCCCTACCGCAACAACGGCTTCAGCCGCACCTACGTGGCCGCGGCCCTGTCCGCGCGGCGCTACCAAAGCCTGGTGGTGCTGCACGCCAACGACGACCTGATCAAGCTTATGCCCCACCTGCGCTACGAGCGGGCGGTGAACATTCAGGGATGGCAGGACCCCAAATTGCGCCTGGAGGCCTTGCCCCGCAACCCCAAGGTGCACGCGGTGGACGAGCGCCTGCGCCTGGCCCAATGGGCCGGGGCCGAGATTCAGCCTCAGGACCGCTTCATGCGCATGTTCCTCAGGCCCGAGGAGGGCGAGTACGCCGAAAGCTGGCTGCGCAAGCTGGGCATGCGGCCCGACCGCCTGCGGGTGGGCCTGGTGTTGGGGGCTTCGGCCCAGTACCGCCGCTGGCAGGCGGAGCGTTTCGGCAGGGTGGCCGCGGCCTTGTACTCCAAGGGCGTGGAGGTCATCCACATCGGCGACGGCAGCGAGCGAGATCTGGCCCGCCGGGCCGAGGAAGCGGCCGGGCGTCAGTTTCACAAGGGCTACAACCTAAGCCTGCGCCTCTTGGGCGCGGTGCTCAGCCGCCTGGACCTGGTGATCAGCAACGACACCGGTCCCTTGCACCTGGGCCAGGCGGTGCAGACCCCGGTGCTGGGGCTGTTCGGCCCCACCGATCCGGCCAAGGTGGGCCCCCGCGGTCCCCGCGACCGGGTGCTCAAGGTCCCGGCCACCTGCGACCCCTGCGCGGACAAGGGCTGCCTGGACCCGGTGTGCATGGAGCAGCTCCACGAGGAAATGGTCATAGAAACCACCCTGGAAATGTTGGGGCTTCAGGCCTGAGGGGTTTTTTGTCCTGGCTTTCTCCTATAATCAATCCTCTGGTGCTGGGGCGGTTTAGGGATCGGCCCGGTCCCTTCGACCCAGCCCAAGTAAAGAGCATCCTGGTGGTGCGTAACGACAACATCGGCGATGTGTTGTGCACCACTCCGGCCATCCAGGCCCTGCGCGACGCCTTCCCCCAGGCCCATTTGGCCGCACTGGTGTGCACTCTCAGCCAGTCGGCCATAGAGGGGCACCCCGCCCTGGACGAGCTTTTCGTCTATCCCAAGGCCAAGCACCGCCACTACGGCAAGGTGGAGTCCTTCAGGCGCATGGCCTCCATGCTGGCCCAGGTGCGCAGGCGGCGCTTCGACTTGGCCGTGGCTTTCCGCGACAGCTTCTCCAACTCCCAGGCCTGGCTGACCTACGCCTCCGGGGCGCGCTGGCGGCTAGGGCCCGAGGCCAGGGGCAAGAAAAAGCGCTGGGGTTTCTACTACAACCTGCCCGCCCCCTGGCCCCCCAAAAAGGACCACGAGGTGCTCAGGTGCATGTCCCTTTTGAGGCACATCGGCCTTGACAGCCCCCCCGGCAGGCTGTATCTCAAAGTACCCGAGGAGTCCAGGGCCAAGGTGGCGGAATTGTTTGCCACTTGCCCTTTAGACCCGGCCCGGCCCCCGGTGGTGCTCAACATAACCCGCTGGGCCTATCGCCCCGGATGCACCTGGCCCGACGCCAAGTATCGCCGCCTGGCCGGGGAACTGGCCAAGCGGCCCGGCGGGGTGGTCATCACCCACGCCCCGGGCGACGAGGCCTGGGTGGGCGCAATACTTCAGGGCCTGGAACCCAAACCGCCGGTGTTTTGCTCGCCCAGCCTAAAGGATTTCGCCGCCATGATCGCCGCCGGGCGGGCTTTCATCACTCCCGAGGGCGGCCCCATGCACTTCGCGGCGGCGGTGCACAAACCCCAGGTGGTATTGTGGTCCAGCACCCCGCTGTACAATTGGCGGCCATGGGGTGTTGACTGCCAAATATTGGGGGCCACCGGCCCCATAGAGCCCATTGAGGTTGAGGAAGTCCTCGCCGCTCTGGAGCGGCTGGAGCAAGGGCGCAAGCCCGGGGAAGCAATCCCATGACCTACACTATCGATTTGGATCGCCTCCAGGAGGCGGTGCATCGTTTCAGCAGCAAGCGCATCCTGGTGTTGGGCGACGTCATGCTCGACGAGTTCATCTGGGGCCGGGTGGAGCGCATAAGCCCCGAGGCCCCGGTGCCGGTAGTCGAGGTGGAGAGCGAAACCTACATGCTGGGCGGCGCGGCCAACGTGGTGCACAACCTCATCGCTCTGGGCTGCGGGGCGGGCATCTGTGGCCTGGTGGGAGACGACCGGGCCGGCCGGCAGGTCCTGGAGCTTCTGGACCAGCTTGAGGTTTCCAAAAAGGGCCTGACCGTAAGCAAGGACCGCCCTACCACGGTCAAGACCAGGGTGGTGGCTCACAGCCAGCAGATGGTCCGGGTGGACCGTGAGAGCCGCAGGGAGTGCCCTCCCGAGGAACTGGCCAGCATGCAGGCCTACCTGGCCCAGGAACTGCCCCGCTGCGACGCGGTGATTATCAGCGACTACGCCAAGGGGGTCATCAGCCGGGCCATCCTGAACACCGTGCAGGAACAGGCCCGCTCCGGCAACCTAGTGGTGAGCGTGGACCCCAAGGTGGTCAACATGCCGCTTTACACCGGGGCCACGGTGGTGACCCCCAACCATCACGAGGCCCTGGCCGCCGCCCGCATCAGCCCCCAGGGGGACAAAGCGGTGGAGCGGGCCGGGCGCCTGCTCCTGGAAAATTTGCAGGCCGGAGCCATCCTCATCACCCAGGGTGAGCGGGGCATGACCCTGGTCACTCCCGAGGGCATGGACCACGTGCCCACCATGGCCAAGCAGGTCTTCGACGTCACCGGCGCGGGGGATACGGTGATCAGCACCCTGACCCTGGGGCTGGTCTGCGGCCTCAGCCTGCCCGAAGCCGCGGTCATGGCCAACGTGGCCGCCGGGGTGGTGGTGGGCGAGGTGGGCACCTCGGCGGTAACCGCCGGGCGCCTGTCCAAGGCCCTGGAACAAGATCTGCACTCCATCAACCGCAGGAGCAACTGATGCCCACCTATCTGATCACCGGCGGAGCGGGTTTCATAGGCTCCCACCTGGCCCAGGCATTGACCGCCCAGGGCCAGACGGTACGGGTCTTTGACAACCTGACTTCCGGCAAAATGCAGAACCTGCGAGCGGCCCGCCGGGGCAAGGGCGAGTTCAGTTTTATCGAGGGCGACATCCGCGATTTGCAAACCTGCCAACAGGCCATGCAGGGCGTGGACTACGTGCTGCACCAGGCGGCGCGGCCCAGCGTGCAGCGCTCCATCGAGAACCCCCTGGCTACCCACGAGGTGAACGCCACCGGCAGCCTCAACATCCTGTGGGCCGCCAAGGAGGCGGGTGTAAAGCGGGTGGTGGTGGCCAGCAGCTCCTCCATCTACGGCGATGTAAAGCCAGAGTCGGCCCCCAAGGAGGAGGCCCTGCCGCCCAAGCCTCTGAGCCCCTATGCGGTGAGCAAAGTGGCCATGGAGAACTACTGCACCGCCTTTTACAATGTCTACGGCCTGGAAACGGTGCGCCTGCGCTACTTCAACGTCTTTGGCCCCCGCCAGGACCCGGAGTCTCCCTACGCGGCGGTGGTGCCCAAGTTCCTCTTCGCCCTGCAAGAAGGCCAAGCCCCCACCGTATTGGGCGACGGCCGCCAGAGCCGCGACTTCACCTACGTGGACAACGTGGTGGCTGCCAACCTGGCCGCCTGCACCGCCCCCGAGGCCCCCGGCCAGGCCATCAACGTGGCCGCCGGGGTCAGCCACGATCTCCTGGACCTGCTCCAGGTGCTGGGCGAGCTCCTGGGCAGCGAGGTGGAACCGAAATTCGGCCCGGCCCGCTCCGGCGAGGTGCGCTACAGCTTGGCCTCCCTGGAGCAGGCCAAGCAGGTGCTGGGCTACGCGCCCAAGGTGGATTTCCGCCAGGGTCTGGCCCGACTGGTGGAGTTGGCCCGTCAAGGCAGGTACGCGGACTGATGAGCGCCGCCCGCCTCAGCGCCGTGCTCTGGCAGGAGTATCCCGGCCTGGCCGATACTTTCTACCGGTTGGCCCGGCTGTTCGCCCTGGGGCTGGTGTTCATTTTGCCCCTGGAGGCCATCACCGCCGCACGCGAGATAGCGGTGGTGGGCATGCTCTTTTTCCTGGTCCTGTTTTTTTGGGCCCGCCACGAGTTCAGCTTCCGTTCCACGGTGCTTTTCTGGCCCCTGATCTTTTACGTGGCCACCACGGTGTTCAGCCTGTTCACCGCGGTGGACATGGCCTACACCCTCAAGGAACTCCGGGCCGAGGTGCTCAAGGGCCTGCTGCTTTTTTACGCCGGGGTGCACCTGATCCAGGACGAAGAGAATCTCAAGCAGTTCTGGGGGGTGATCCTGGTGGGCCTGGCGGTGATGACCGTGACCGGGCTGATCTTCTTCTTCCACGAGGGAGGCTCCCTGTTAAACCACGCGGTGCGGGCGGGCTCGTTGCACAGCGGCTACGGCACCCTGGGCACCTACCTGGTGCTGGTGTGGCCCTACCTGCTGCTGGCTCCCCTGGTGTGGACAAGAACCGGTGCCAAGTGGCTTTGGTTGGCCTTTGTCCTGGCCACCGCCGTGTTGGCCTACACCACCTACAACCGGGCCGCCTGGCTGGCCATGCTTTTGCAAGCCGTATTGTGCCTGGTTATGCTCACCCGCCACCGCTTGCGCGCCCTGCTCCTGGTGGGGCTGGCCGCCCTGTTGGTGGCCGGGCTGATGTTCACCGCGCCCGGCTCGCGCCACGGCGAGCGCTGGGACAGGCTGGTGACCAACCCCCTGAAGACCGGGGGCACGGCGGGCGACCTGTTGACCCTGTGGGTGTACTCCTACAAACAGGTCAAAAAGGACCCCTTCCGGGGCATCGGCCTGGGACGGCACAGCTTCTCCAAGGCCTTCCCTAATTTCCGGGCCACCCACCAGCCGCTGTTGTGGCACGCCCACAACACCTTCGTGGACCTGACCCTGCAACTGGGGGTTCAGGGGCTGATCGCCATTTTGCTTATAATGGGAGTGCTGGTGTGGTTCTTGTGGCCCCACTCGCCGCCGGTGGGCGGTGAGGCGGCACGGGCCTTCGGCGCAGCCACGGTGGCCATGGTGGCCGGGTTCTGTTTGCGCAATTTGTTCGACGATTTTTTCGTGGACGATACGGGTATGATGTTTTGGCTGCTGACCGGCTTGGCCCTGGGGGGGCGGGAGCTGATCCGGTCCAGGGCCGGGGCACGACAAATAGCCGCCTTGGGGCGGACATAACGGGAATGACGGCATGAATATCTGCATGGTTGGCGTGGGGTACGTCGGTCTGGTCACCGGGGCCTGCTTCGCCGAGTTCGGCATCAACGTGGTGTGCGTGGACAAGGTCCAGGACAAGATCGATATGCTCAAACAGGGCAAGGTGCCCATCTACGAGCCCGGTCTCGAGGAACTGGTGGCCAAGAACGCCCGCGAGGGACGCTTGAGCTTCACCACAGACCTGGAAGAGGGCATCAAGAACTCCCTGGTGATATTCATCGCCGTGGGCACCCCCCAGGGCAACGACGGCGCGGCGGACCTCAAGTACGTGGAGCAGGTGGCCAAGAGCATCGGCCAGACCATGACCGACTACAAGGTGGTGGTCACCAAGTCCACGGTGCCGGTGGGCACCGGCCAAAAGGTGGCGGCCATCATCAAGGCCAACCAGAAGGCCCCGGTGGACTTCGACGTGGTGAGCAACCCAGAATTCCTGCGCGAGGGCTCGGCCATCGAGGATTTCATGCGCCCCAACCGGGTGGTGGTGGGCACGGGCAGCGAGCGGGCCCAGGCGGTGATGCGCGACCTCTACGCCCCCCTGTACCTCATCGAGACCCCCTTCGTGCTCACCAACGTGGAAACCGCGGAGATGATCAAGTACGCCTCCAACGCCTTCCTGGCCACCAAGATCAGCTTCATCAACGAGATGGCCAACATCTGCGAAAAGGTGGGGGCGGACGTGAATTTGGTGGCCAAGGGCATGGGCCTGGATCGGCGCATTGGCCCCAAGTTTTTGCACGCCGGGCCGGGCTACGGCGGCTCCTGCTTCCCCAAGGACACCGAGGCCATCGCGCACATCGCCAAAGACCACGACTACCGCTTCCGCATCGTGGAGGCGGTGATCGAGGTGAACCGCAACCAGCGCCAACGCATGGCCGACAAGATCGCCCAGGCCCTGGGCGGCGAGCTTGAGGGCAAGGTGGTGGCCTGCCTGGGGCTGACCTTCAAGCCCAACACCGACGACATGCGCGAGTCCCCCAGCCTGGACATCCTGCCCGCCATCATGAAGCAGGGGGCCACGGTTAGGGCCTACGATCCGGCGGGCATGGCCGAGGCCATGGAAACCATGCCGGATCTGGTGGCCTGCGACAACGCCTACCACGCCGCCGAAGGGGCCGATTGCCTGGTGCTCATGACCGAGTGGAACCAGTTCCGCAACCTCGACTGGGCCAAGCTCAAACAGGTGATGAAGGGCAAGGTGGTGGTGGACCTGCGCAACGTGTACCCGCCGGAGCGGGTGCGCCAGGTCGGTTTCGTTTACTCCAGCGTGGGCCGGCCCTAAACCGGCCATGAGCGCCGCTCCCCGGCCCGCCCGGCTGGTGGTCAGCCTGCTGGCCGGGCCGGAAGAGCCCCGGGCGCGGGCCCTGGAGCGCCTGGCCTCGCTGTTGGGCAGGGTGGTATTCTACTCGGAGCCGATGCCCTTCACCGACAGCGGATACTACACCCCGGAGATGGGCCCCGGCCTAACCCGGCGGCTGGCCGCCCTGGAGAGCCTGCGGCTGCCCGGCGAACTGGCCGCGATCAAGCGCCAATGCGCCGGGATCGAGGCCGAGCTCGCCCACGAGGGGCGGCGGCGGGTAAACCTGGACCCCGGCCTGTTGGACCGGGACAGCCTGGTGCTGGCCACCCACAAATTCGCGGGGCACCGCATGGAGCTGGAGCCGGGCATCTACGGCGAAGTGACCCTTTATTATCAGGGCGGCGGCTATCAGGCCCTGCCCTGGACCTACCCCGACTACAGCGGGGAGGACATGCGCGACCTGCTGGGCTTTTTGCGCGGCCGCCTCTTGTGGCAGGGCAAGCAAGAGCAGGCGCGGGGAGAATTTCTTTGATCAAGTCCATGACCGGCTACGGCCGGGGTCAAAACGCCGTCGGCGAGGGCGCCTGGGTGGCGGAGTTGAAGACGGTTAACTCGCGCTACCTGGATTTCCATCTGCGCCTGCCCTCGGGGCTAAACGCCCTGGAGGAGCGCATCAAGAAGTTCGTGGGCGCGCGCCTCACCCGGGGCCGGGTCAGCCTTAGCGTGGCGGCCAGCGGCGCGGTGGAGGCGGCCCCCCGCCTGGTGCTCAACCGGCCCCTGGTGCGCGAATACCGCCGGGTGCTGGCCGAGCTGCAACAGGAGCTGGGCGTAAGCCAGGAGGCGGGCATCATGCCCTTCCTGTACAACCGCGACCTGATCCTGAGCCAGGAGGAGGGGCCGGACCCCGAGGCCCTGTGGAGCCAGCTGGAACCAGCCCTGGCCCAGGCCCTGGACGAGTTGGAGGCCATGCGCGCCGCCGAGGGACAGGCCCTGTCCGAGGACCTGACCGCCCGCATGGAGGTGGTGGGGCGTTTGTTCAGCGAGGCGGCGGCCCGCTCTCCCCAGGTGGTGGCCGGGTATCAGGAGCGCCTGCGCGAGCGCATCGCCTTTCTCACCGGCGACACCGAGCCCGACCCTCAGCGCCTGGCCATGGAGGTGGCGGTGATCGCCGACAAGGCGGACATCACCGAGGAGGCGGTGCGCGCGGCCAGCCACCTGGAGCAGTTCAAGCAGTTTTTGGCCAGCTCCGAACCGGTGGGGCGCAAGCTGGACTTTTTGATGCAGGAGCTCAACCGGGAGGCCAACACCATGGGCTCCAAGACGCCGGACGCCGCGGCGGGCCAGACCATCGTGGAGCTCAAGGCCGAGTTGGAACGCATCCGCGAGCAGATCCAGAACGTAGAGTAGGGTCGGGAGGCGCTGATGGCCGGCAAGTTGATGAGCCTGGGTTTCGGCAACACCGTGGCCGCCCGCCGGGTGGTGGCCATACTCAACCCCGCCGGGGCGCCCATGAAGCGCCTGCGCGAGGAGGCCCGCCAGGCGGGCCGCCTGTTGGACGCCACCCAGGGACGGCGCACCCGCAGCATAGTCATCACCGACTCGGGGCACGTGCTGCTCTCGGCCATCCAGCCGGACACCATGGGCCAGCGCTACGAGTCCACCAGCTTTGAAGACACACCGTTGGTACTCAGCGAGGAGGAGCCGGCATGAGCGGCGAGGGTCAGATTTTCGTTTTGTCCGGACCGCCGGGGGCGGGCAAGAGCACCATCGCCACGCGGGTGCTCCAGGATATGCCCGACCTGGCCTATTCGGTGAGCCTGACCACCCGCCAGCCCCGGCCCGGCGAGCAGGACGGAGTGGATTATCACTTCGTCAGCCGCGAGGATTTTCAGGCGCGCATCACCGCCGGGGAGATGGCCGAGTACGAGGAGATCTTCGGCAACCTCTACGGCACCTCGGAAAAGATCGTGCGCCGGGCCTTGGGCCAGGGCCAGGACCTTTTCCTGGACACCGATGTGAACGGGGCCGAGCAGCTTCAGAAGCGCTTCCCGGACGGGGTGTTCATCTTCCTGTTGCCCCCCAGCCGCAAGGTACTGGAGGACCGCCTGCGCGGGCGGGCCACTGAGGACGAGTCCCAGGTGCGCCAGCGCCTGGAGCGGGTGCGCTACGAGCTGACCAAGGCCAAGAACTACACCCACCTGGTGGTCAACGATAATCTGGAAAAGGCCGTGGCCGAGGTGGAGGCCATCATCACCGCCAGCCGCCGCCGCACCCAGCGGCACCTCAAGCTGCTGGAAGAGTTCCAGGCGTCCTAGCATGGCCGAGCAAGAACAAAGCGTGATCGTGGGCCGCCACGCCGTGGCCCAGGCCTTGGCCGAGCAGCCGGAGATGGCCGGCGAGTTGCTTCTGGCCGCAGGGGACCAGGGCCCGGCCTTAAACCGTCTGGCCGACGCGGCCCGCGCCGCCGGGGTCAAGGTGCGCCGGGCTCCTCGGCAGCGGCTCAACGAGCTGGCCGGAGGCGCGGCCCACCAGGGCGTGGCCCTGATGATGGCCGCCTTCCCCTATGCCGAGTTGGAGGACATCATCAGTGCGGCCCAGGCCGCCGGGGACCGTGCCCTGGTGGTCGTCGCCGACCACATCCAGGACCCGCACAACCTGGGGGCCATCCTGCGCAGCGCCGCCGCCGCCGGAGCCCAGGGCCTGGTGATGCCCAAGGACCGGGCCTGCCCCCTGACCCCGGCCGCCATCAAGGCCGCCGCCGGGGCCGCCTCCCTGGTGCCGGTGGCCCGGGTGACCAACCTCAGCTCCGCCGCCCAGGAGCTCAAGGATGCGGGCATGTGGCTTTTGGCAGCGGCCACCCGCCAAGCCCCGGCCCCCTGGGAGCACGACCTGGTGCGGCCCCTGGCCCTGGTGGTGGGCGGAGAGCACAAGGGCGTGGGCTCTCGCCTCATGTCCCTGTGCGACATGAGCGCCAGCCTGCCCCTGGCCGACGGCGTGGAGAGCCTCAACGCCTCGGTGGCCGCAGGTGCCCTCTTGTTCGAGATCGTGCGTCAACGACAGAGCGGCCGGGCCTGAGCCCAGCCGCCGCGTCATCAGAGGCGAAAACGTCTCGTCTAAATTTTCCTAGGAATAATCGCGCTCGCCGAAGATGGCCGTACCCACCCTGACCAGGGTGGCCCCTTCGGCTATGGCCGCCTCGTAGTCGCCGCTCATGCCCATGGACAGATGGCGCATGGCCCCCCGGGGCAGATCGCGGCCCAGTTTTTCAGCCAGGCTACGCAGTTCGGCGAACACCGGGCGGGCCCTTTCGGGGTCGTCGAAAAAGGGCGGCATGGTCATCAGCCCGCTCAGCTCCAAGTGCTCCAGCTTGGCCACTTCCTGGGCCAAAGCGGCGGCGGTCTCAGGCTCGCAGCCTGACTTCTGAGCCTCGCCGCCCACGTTGACCTGCAACAGCACTCCCAGCTTGCGGCCCAAATCACCGGCGTGGCGATCCAGGGCCTTGGCCAGCTTGAGCCGGTCCACGCTCTGCACCACGTCGAAAAGCTCGGCCGCCACCTTGGCCTTGTTGCTCTGGAGGTGGCCGATGAAATGCCAAGAGGGGCCGGGCCCCACCACCGCGATCTTGTCCTGGGCCTCCTGCACGTAGTTCTCGCCGAAGAGAATCTGCCCGGCGGCCAGGGCGGCCTTGACCACCTGGGGGCCGTGCATCTTGCTGACCGCCACCAGGCGCACCTGCTCGGGCTTGCGGCCCGAGGCGCGGGCGGCGGCGGCTATGCGGGAGGTCACCAAGGCCAGGTTCGCGGCAATGCTCATGCGCCCGCTCCCTGGGGCTCGATGAGCCCTTGCTCCAAAAGCATTTCGATGACCGCGGCCAGGGGCAGCCCCACCACGTTGGTGTAGGAGCCGCTCACCTCTTTGACCAGGGCTCCGCCCAGGCCTTGCACAGCATAGGCCCCGGCCTTGTCCATGGCTTCGCCGGTGGCGACGTAGGCCGCTATCTCCGCGTCGCTCAGCTTTCGGAAGGTGACCAGGCTGCGGCCCAATCCCACCTTTTGCCACGATTCGTTTAGCAGGCAATAGCCGGTGAGCACCTCATGCTGGGCCCCGGAGAGCTTGCGCAGCATCTGGGCCGCTTCTAGGGCGTCCTTGGGCTTGCCCATGATCTCCTCGCCCAGCACTACCAGGGTGTCGGCGGCCAGCACCGTGTCGTTGGGGGCGACGTGCACCGCCGCCGCCTTGGCCGAGGCCAGGCGCTGGGCCGCTTGGGCGGCGCTTTCGCCGGGGAGCAGGTTTTCGTCTATGTGGGCCGGAGCCAGGCGGAAATTAAGCCCCAGATGGGTGAGCATCTCCCGGCGGCGCGGTGAGGCCGAGGCCAGCACCAGGCCGCTTCCCCGAGTAAGGCGATACAAGCTTAGTCCTCCATGTAGGGCAGGCTGAAAAGGCGCCGCGCGTTGTCCGTGGTCACCGAGGCCACTTCCTCGGGGCTTATCCCCAGGGCCTGGGCCAACGCCTGATGGGTGTGGACGACGTAGGCGGGCTCGTTGGGTTTGCCGCGATAGGGTTCGGGGGCCAGGTAGGGGCAATCGGTCTCGATGAGCAGTTTGGTCAGGGGCACCTTCTTCACCAGGGCGCGCAGCTCGTCGGATTTTTTGTAGGTGATCACCCCGGTGATGCCCAGGCTGAAGCCCAGGGAAACCAGCTCCCCGGCCAGGGCGGCATCGCCGCTGAAGCAGTGCACCACTCCGCCCACCCGCTCGGCTCCGCTCTTGGACAGCATGTTCAACACGTCGCCGTGTGCATCGCGGTCGTGCACCACCAACGGAAGGCCCAGGTCCAGGGCCAGCTCTATCTGGGAGGCGAAGGCGTCGCGCTGCATGTGGCGGGGCGAGAGGTCGCGGTAATAATCCAGGCCGCATTCGCCCACGGCCACCGCCGACACGGTGAGCGCCAGAAGCTTCAGCTCGGCCCAGAGGTCGGGGCCGGCCTTGGCCACCTCGTGGGGGTGCAGCCCCACGGTGCAGAAGACGCCCAGCAGGTCCCGGCTGAAGTCGGCGGCGCGGCGGGAAGATTCCAGGTCGATGCCCACGGTGATTATCTGGCCCACTCCGGCGTCTTTGGCGCGGCCAAAAGCCGCCAGGGGGTCTTTCAGCAAATCCAGATGGGCGTGCGTATCAACAAGTTTCATTAGGTTGGTTCCTTGCCAAGGGCCCATCTGCAATCAGACGGGTCAGGTCTTCCGCTGAGATGCGGACCGGTGAGCGCAGCCCTTGGCTGACGTAAAGCCTGGGAGATAAAGTTACGGGTTGGGCCAAATCCAGGTGCACCCAACCACGTTCGTAATTATACAGGATGATTTGCCCACACGGCAGATGGGAAGCCGCCCACAGGGCCAGGCGGGGGCAGCCCACTCCCACGGCAAGCGGAAGGACGTCCGCCGCCTCGCCCCGGCAGTGACGGCTGGTGCGGTCCAGGGACACGTACCAGTTCAACTCCGGCGAGCGAAAGCCGCTGGTCACCTGGATGGGCCCGAAGCGCCCACGCAGGGGCTCCAGCACCATACGGGCCAACTCGCCCAATCGCTCCAGGGCGGTGGGGGAGGGAGTGTTGTCCAGGCCGTAGGTTTGGGCAATGTCGGAGCGGATAAGCTCGTCCAGGGTGAAGTGGGGCGCGCCGGGCAGGGGCTGGTTCATAAGTGGAGTCGGGGCCGGGCTCACGGCGTGAACTCGCCCGGCGCGAAGATGCCTTGGCCCTCGAACACGTTGAGCAGGCGGACCAGGCGCATCAGCTCGGGGTTGAGGGCGTCCATCATCACCACCTCCAGCCCCGCCCCGAACGCGGCGGCCAGATAGGGCCCGGCCGCGAACTCCGCCCGCGCCCCGGCGCTGGCGGTGACCAGATTGCTCAGGGCGATTAGCCGCCGGGGCGGCGGGTCGAACACCTGGGGCAGGGCGCGCAGGGTGGCCAGCACCGCCGCCGCGTGGGCCTCGCCGCCGGGCAGGGCCAGGGGCATGGCCATGGGGTCGATGATCAGGCGCGCTGTGCTCATGCCCCTGGACTCGGCCTCCTGCACGATGAGCGCGGCCAGGGCCAGGCGCTCCTCCGCGCTGGGGGGCACGGTGGCGGTCATGGTGGCCGCGATCGCCTCCAGGCCGTGGTGGGCGGCGATGTCCAGCACCGGGCCCAGGCGGGACTCCTCGGCGGTGGCCATGTTGAGCACCGGCGGCCGGGTGCAAAAACCCAGGGCCAGCTCCAGGGAGGCCGGGTCGGCCGCGTCCAGGATCAGAGTGGCAGAGCAGGCCGCCTCCGCGGTCCTCACCAGCCAGGACCAGGTGTCATCGCGCCGGGAGACGGGCAGATAGCCGGGGTTCAGGTCAATCCAGGCGGCTCCGGCCCGCTCCAGGCTTGCGCACAACTCGCGCACGAAGGCCTCGTCGCGGTTTTCCACGGAGCGACGCACCGAGGGGCGGGAGGTGGTCAGGTTGTCGGCGGCTACAATCATGACGGCAAGTCTAGTATGCCCGGCGTGGGCTGGCAAGGGAGGGGCTTCACCAATGAGCCGCCGCTTGACACCTGGAGGTTGGGGCGCTTCAATGGAGCCAGTCCCTTTTATGAGGAGCTTTCCCCTTGCAGGATCATCTGCTGGCTGATTTGCGCCGCCGCCTTCAGGATGAGGAGGCCCAGAGGCTTTCGCCTTTGGCCTGCCCCAGCCGGGCCGCCCTGCGCCGCCGCCCGGACCCTCTGGCTGAACAAGGGCACCGCCTGCCTTTCGCGGTGGACGCCGACCGGGTGCTGCATTCGTTGGCCTACACCCGCTACATCGACAAGACCCAGGTGTTCTCCCTGGTGGACAACGACCAGATTTCCCACCGGGTGCTGCACGTGCAACTGGTGAGCAAGATCGCCCGGGGGCTGGGCCGCCTGCTGCGGCTCAACGAGGACCTCATCGAGGCAATTGCCCTGGCCCACGACCTGGGGCACCCTCCCTTTGGCCACGACGGCGAGAGCTATCTCAGCAAAAAATGCTTGGAACACGGCATCGGACCCTTCATGCACAACCTGCAGTCGGTGCATTTTTTGGAGCGTCTGGAGAGGGGAGGGCGGGGACTTAACCTAAGCTTGCAAGTTTTGGACGGGGTCTTGACACACGACGGCGAGATGCACACCGTGCGCCTGTCGCCCCAACGGGACAAGGATTTCGCCGCCCTGGACGCCCGGATGGCCGCCAAGCGGGCCGACCCCTCCCTGGAGCTGGTGCCCATGACCCTGGAGGGCTGCCTGGTGCGGGTAGCCGACACCATCGCCTACGTGGGCCGCGACCTGGAGGACGCCATCCTCCTGGGACTGGTCAGCCGGGACATGGTGCCGGATCAGGCGCGCCGGGTGCTGGGGGAGAGCAACGGGACCATCGTTTACCGCCTGGTTGAGGACCTGACGGCCAACTCACTGGAACAAGACCATATTTCCTTCAGCCCGCCGGTGGCCCAGGCCCTGGGGGAGCTCAAGCGCTTCAACCTCACCCACATCTACACCAACCCGGCCATCAAGACCGAGCACCCCAAGATCGCCGCCGCCTTTGACCTGTTGTTCGAGAGCTACCTGGAAGACATCAGGCGCGAGCGCTTCGACAGCCCGGTGTACCGGGATTTTTTGGACCGCCTGGACCAAAATTACAAAAATGAAACCTCCCCCCCGGAGGTGGTTCGCGACTTTTTGGCGGGCATGACCGACGATTTTTTTCTGAAACGCCATGCCGATCTTGCTGTTCCGCGGCGATTGCCCGGAAGGCTAAATATGGTTCATTCCATATAAAACTGAGCGCTCAGTCGGGATAATGAGTATCCGTTCAGTCGGTATTTGAACGACATTTCACAAATATTGAGATAACAAGCATTTTTCGGATTTTTGGGGTTGAATCTCAAGGCTCCGATGGCTTATGATGCAGCCACGGTCAAGGTGCCTCATGGCGCAAAATTCACATGGAAAGGCCGATTTCCAGCCTTGCGAATAAGCCGGGTCTTAACTGATTTTTAGGTCACTTTAGCTGACGCCGCTGGAACCCGCGGGTCTGGCCGGGGAGGGGATATGCCGCTGCCGAGCGCTGCCGGGCAGGAGCAACGGAAGGATTCGATTTCCACAAAACCCCTACTGATCGTAGATGACATCCACCTGAGGTTCGGCGGGCTGAACGCGCTCAGCGGAGTCAGCTTCCAGGTGCAACAGGGCCACATCCAGGCCATCATCGGCCCTAACGGGGCCGGCAAGACCTGCATCCTCAACTGCATCTGCCGCTTCTACCACCCCCACAAGGGCCGCATCGTTTTTGACGACAAGGACATTTCCAAGGTCCCCACCCACCGAGTGGCGGAACTGGGAATCGCCCGTAGCTTCCAGAACATAGAGCTTTTCCGGGGCATGACGGTTTTGGACAACATCAAGTTGGGCCATCACGTGCACATGCACTCGGGCTTTTTGTCCGGCGGGGTTTACCTGGGCAAGGCCCGCAGAGAAGAAATGCGGGTGCGCGCCGAAATCGAGGAGCGCATCATCGACCTCCTGGAGATCGAGGCCATCCGCAAGCAGGTGGTGGGCACCTTGCCCTATGGCCTGCAAAAGAGGGTGGAGCTGGCCCGCGCCCTGGCCATGCGCCCCAAGATCCTCCTGCTGGACGAGCCCATGGCCGGCATGAACCTGGAAGAGACCGAGGACATGGCCCGCTTCATCCTCGACGTCAACGAGGAATGGGACGTCACGGTGGTGCTCATCGAGCACGACATGGGCGTGGTCATGGACATCTCCGACAACGTGGTGGTGCTGGACTTCGGCACCAAAATCGCTCAAGGTAGCCCCCAAGAGGTAAGCAAGAACCCCCACGTCATCGAGGCCTACCTGGGCGCCGAAGACGCGGCCTATTCCAAATTGGGTTTGTAGAGCAAACTGGGAGAAGCGCCCGTGCCCCAGAAGACCTTTTTGCAAGCCGAGACCAGCGGAGCCGACACCGGCCGCGACACCATGCCGCTCCTCTTGCAGCGCAACGCCCGCAAATACGGCGACGGCAAAGTTGCGCTTCGGGAGAAGGAATACGGCATCTGGCAGTCGTACACCTGGAAGCAGTACTACGAGCACGTGAAGTACCTGGCCCTGGGCCTGGCTTCCATGGGGTTCGCTGATGACGACGCCTTGGCCATCATCGGAGACAACCGGCCGGAATGGGTGTTCGCCGAGCTGGCCGCCCAGAGCCTGAAAGGGCGGCCCCTGGGCATCTACCAGGACTCCATCCTCAACGAGGTGGCCTATGTCATAGACCACTCCGGGGCCACTTTCGTGGTGGCCGAGGACCAGGAGCAGGCCGACAAGGTCCTGGACATGCAAAAGGAGCTGCCCGGGGTCAAAAAGATCATCTACACCGACCCCAAGGGCATGCGCGACTATGATGATCCACTGCTGGTCTTTATGCCGGACGTGGAGGAGATGGGCCGCAAGTTCGAGGAAGAAAACCCCGGTTACTTCGAAAAGTCCATCGAGCGCCTGAAACCGGAAGACGTGGCCCTGATCGCCTACACCTCGGGCACCACCGGCTTTCCCAAGGGCTCGTTGCTCACCCACCGCAACATGCTCAAGATGGCCCTGAACTTGGCCCACGTGGACCCCAAGCGCCAAGAAGACGAGTTCGTATCTTTCCTGCCGCTGCCCTGGATCGGCGAGCAGATGATGAGCGTGTCCACCGCTCTGGCCATCGGCTTCACGGTGAACTTCCCCGAGGAGCCCGAGACGGCCATGGCCGACCTTTACGAGATAGGGCCCAACGTGGTGTTCAGCCCTCCCCGGGTTTGGGAGCAGCAGGCCCGTTCGGTGATCGTCAAGCATCTGGACGCCTCCCGCTTCAAGCGCTTCGTCTATCGCCTGTGCATGCCCATCGGCTACCAGATGGCCGACTTCCACTTCGAGAAAAAGACCCCGCCCTGGTACTGGAAGCTGATGTACTCCCTGAGTTACGCCATGCTCTTCAGGGCCCTCAAGGACCGCCTGGGATTCTCCAACATCCGCTCCGCCTCCACCGGCGGCGCGGCCCTGGGGCCGGACGTGTTCCGCTTTTTCCATGCCTGCGGGGTGAACCTGAAGCAGATCTACGGCCAGACCGAGATCAGCGGCATTTCCTGCATCCACCGCGAGGGCAAGGTGGACTTCACCAGCGTGGGCGAGCCCATCCCCGAGACCGACGTGAAGATCGACGATCCCGACCCCGAGGGGGTGGGGGAGATCATCTCCCGTTCCCCTGCCCTGTTCCTGGGCTACCTCAAGAACGACGAAGCCACCGCCGAGACCATCGTGGAGGGCTGGCTGCATTCGGGGGACGCGGGGTACATCACCGAAAACGAGCAGCTGGTGTGCATCGACCGGGTCAAGGATCTGATGCGCCTGACCAGCGGGGCCCGCTTCTCGCCCATGTTCATCGAGAACAAGCTGAAGTTCTGCCCCTACATCGTGGAGCCATGCGTGTTGGGCCACGACCGCCAATTCGTCACCGCCATCATCTGCATCGACTACAAGCACACCGGCAAGTGGGCCGAGGATCACCGCATCGGCTACACCACCTACACCGACTTGGCCTCCAAGAACGAGGTGTACGACCTCATCGAAAAAGAGGTGGTCAGGGTGAACCGCAGCCTGCCCGAGGCGGCGCGCATCCAAAAGTTCCTGCTCCTATACAAGGAGTTCGACCCCGACGACGGCGAACTGACCCGCACCCGCAAGCTCAGGCGGCGCTTTATCGCCGAGCGCTACGGGGCGGAGATAGAAGCCTTGTACAAGGACGTGGGCCAGGTCCACGTTGAGAGCGAGATCAAGTACCAAGACGGCAAGACCGCCACCATCGTCACCGATCTGCAAATACGCAAGATGAAGCCTCTGGACCAGTACGCCCTGGAGGCCGAGCGCAAGTGGTGGCAGTTCTGGAAGCCGGTGCACTAGAGCACCAAGGGAGAGAAAGGGCGCATGCAGGATTTCTTGCAACTGATCGTGACTGGCCTGGTCATCGGTTCGGTGTACGCCTTGGTGGCCATGGGCTTTGCCCTGATCTACAAGTCCACCAGCATCATCAACTTCGCCCAGGGCGAGTTCGTGCTGGTGGGTGGGTATATCTGTTGGTGGCTCTACACCATGCTGGGCATCCCCATCGTGTGGTCGTTCATGCTCACCATGGTTATCGCGGTGGCCATGGGCGTGGTGCTGGAGCGACTGGTGCTCCGGCCCATGATCGGCGAGCCCATCATCAGCGTAATCATGATCACCATAGCCCTGGCCACAGTGCTCAAGTCCCTGGTCACCATCCTCTGGGGAACCCAGATCAAGGTGTTCACCCCGGCCATTTTCAGCCAGAAGGCCATCCATATGGGGCCGATTTTGATCAGCGAGGTCTACCTGTGGACCTTTGGCTTCGCCTTTTTGTTCCTGGGGATATTCGCCGCCTTCTTCAAATTCACCCGGGTGGGCATCTCCATGCGGGCGGTGGCCAACGACCAGCAGGTGGCCCAGTCCATGGGCATCAGCGTGAAAAGGGTCTTCGCCATCTCCTGGTCCATCGGCGCCCTGGTCAGCGCGGTGGGCGGGCTTTTGGTGGGCAACATCAACGGCATCAACATCACCTTGTCCGACTTCGGGCTCAAGGTGTTCCCGGCGGTGATCCTGGGCGGCCTGGACTCCATCGGCGGAGCCATCATCGGCGGCCTGACCATAGGCATCCTGGAAAACATCATGGGCTCCTACCTGGACGTGTACCTGGGAGGCGGGGTCAAGGAGATCGCGCCGTTTATCGTGTTGATCATCATCTTGATGGTCAAGCCCTACGGGCTGTTCGGCATCAAGGAGATCGAGCGGGTCTAGGCTGCGCGCCGGGACCCGAGCATGGGACGAGAATAAGAGCTAGGGAGGCTTAAATGCCCTGCGGCCTTTTCTTCGAGACGTATCAAAAAGACGAGAGCATTTTCCCGACCCTTTGGCTGCGGGTCTGGATGATCGCCTTGGGCATCGGCCTGCTGATCTTCCCCTTCGTGGCCCAGCCCATCAGCGACTGGATGGGCATGAACATGCTCAACATGCTCAACCTGATGTTCATCTACATCGTGGGAGCCCACGGCCTTAATCTGCTCACCGGCTACACCGGCCAGATATCCCTGGGCCACGGGGCCTTCATGGGGGTGGGGGCCTACACCGCGGGCATCCTGGCCAACATGGGCTGGCCCTTCTGGCTGGCTCTGCCCATGGCCGGTTTCATGACCGCGGCGGTGGGCATGATCTTCGGCGTGCCCTCCCTTAGGCTGCGGGGGCTGTACCTGGCTATCGCCACCATGGCCGCCCAGTTCATCCTGGATTACGCCATGCGCAACTGGTCTTCTCTCACCGGCGGCTCCAGCGGCCTCACGGTGCCCGCCGCTTCCATCGGCGACTTCACCTTTGACAGCGACTTCAAATTTTATTTCCTGGCCCTGGCCCTTGCCGCCCTGGCCACCCTTTACCTTAAGAACGTCACCCGCACCCGCACCGGCCGCGCCTTCGTGGCCGTGCGCGACCGCTATCTGTCGGCCGAGGTGATCGGGGTGAACTTGTTTAAGTACCGCATCATGAGTTTCGGCATCAGCTCGTTCATGGTGGGCATCGCCGGCGGGTTGTGGGCCTACTACATCACCATCATCAGCGATGAGCACTTCACCATGTGGCTCAGCGTGCAGTACCTGGCCATGATCATCGTGGGCGGCTTGGGCTCGGTCCTGGGCTCCATCTACGGCGTGGTGTTCATGGTGACCCTGCCCGAGTTGCTGCGCCTGCCCGCCGAGGCACTGACCAACTTGTATCCTGACATCTTCGTTATCTTCTCCAGCCTCAGAGAGATGGTCTTCGGCGTCATCGTCATCATTTTCCTGATCTTCGAGCCCGACGGATTGGCCGCCCGCTGGCATACCATAAGGGCCTACTGGAAATTATGGCCATTTTCTTACTAAACTTTAGGGACCGGTATTGGTCCCTACTGCCCCCGCCTGCTCCTTGGAGCCGGGAGCTTGGAGCTGCCGGAAACAAGGGGCGCCCCAGGCGTCAGCGGGGCGTTAGCCGGGTTTACCCGCCGCCAATCGGGCTGCGGGGTATGGTGTAACTTGGGAAGGGAGAGGATACGCATGCAGAGGAAACTTTTGGTGACGGCTCTGGTCGTGGCCCTGTGCCTGGCGTTTACGCCCATGGCCATGGCCAAGGATATCAAGGTGGGTGGCCTCTTTGACATCACCGGCCCCACCGGGGCGGTGGGCAAGGACTACGCCGCCGGCGCGGTTGCCGCTGAAAAATATTGGAACCAGAAGAGCGTCCTGGGCGGGGACATGCTCAAGCTTATCCCCAACGACTACGCCTACAAGATTCCCGAAGCGGTCAACCTGTACAAGAAGTACAAGGACGTTGACCGGGTCTTCGTGATCCAGGGCTGGGGAACCGGCGACACCAACGCCCTCAGGCCTTTGGTCAACAAGGACAAGATCGTCTTCTTCAGCGCCTCCTACGATGGCAACCTGACCGACCCCAAGAAGAACCCCTACAACTTCTTCATCGGCACCAGCTACTCCACCGCCATCCGCCTGGCCATGATCTACGCCAAGGACAATGGCGCCAAGAAGGTGGTCTTCATCTACCCCGACCACCCCTACGGCAAGAACCCCATCCCGGCCGGCAAGGACTACGCCAAGAAGCTGGGGCTCCAGATCGGTCCCGACGAGATCGTCAACCTGCGGGCCATCGACGCCACCAGCCAGCTACTTAACATGAAGAAGTTCGACCCGGACTTCGCCTGGATCGGCGGCACCACCCCCTCCACCGCGGTGATCATCAAGGACGCGGTCAAGCACGGCCTGCGCACCAAGTTCATGATCAACTGCTGGGGCTTTGACGAGAACCTGTCGCGCCTGGCGGGCAAGGCCGCCGAAGGCCGCGCCTTCGGTATGCTGCCCGTGGCTCCTTTCGGCGCCGACGTGCCCGGCATGAAGGACGTTGTGGCTTCGGCCGGTGGCAAGCCCTACACCCTGCACTATGTCAAGAGCTGGGTGTCCATGATGGTCATGATCGAGGGCCTCAAGAAGGCCAAGGCCGCTGGCAAGCTCAACGGCCCGGGCCTCAAGGCCGCCCTGGAGACCATCAAGGACTTCAATACCGGCGGGCTGTGCGCCCCCATCACCTACACCTCCACCGACCACCGCCCCAACACCACCATGGCTATTGGTGGCATCAAGGACGGCAAGATCTATCTGGTCAAGGATGTGAACTTCCCGCGCCAGAAGGCCTATATCGGCTGGTAGCAAACCAAGCGGCCGGGGGCCGCCCCGGC
>JAHIQI010000070.1 GCA_018902755.1 Pseudomonadota bacterium
CCCCGAAGCCATGATACAAGAGACTTGTGGACATGATGGGGCTCCTCCTCGATGAAAATAGCTAACATCAAAGAGGAAAACCTGATTGTCCACTTCATTGCAACTCATCCAGGTACCCAAGATCCGGATGAACCATATTTTATTATTAATTTTTATTAGTTTTTTTAATCTAACTGAAGGGTATATTTGTTACCCATATTTGTGGTAGACACAAGTGCTTTGTTCTCTTTGTCATAAACTATATTTTCAGGTATTAGCCGTTTAGCAAAATCTGGATCGCTATCATACAATGTTGCGTACTTTTCTTTTAATTTACGTAAAAATAAGTTAAATTATGACTGCTGCTCTACAGCTGAATACACGGGTTGATCTGCTGGCCCTGGGGCTTATGTGGGGATGGGGGGGATCGACGCTTAGAGTCGGGCTCTGGCGCTGCTATGGCGATGTTTTAAAGGGGGGCTACTTGTTGGGCTTCCACTCTCTGGCCAGGCGCTGGGCTTCGGCTATTTGCTGGGGGGTCATTTTAGTAGCGATAATGTCGCGGTTTTTTAATGCGTCCTTGTTTCCTTGAGCCGCAGCCAGATTAAACCACATGTGGGCTTTGACGTAGTCCTGGGGGACGCCTTGGCCTGTGTCGTACATTCCGGCCAGATTGTATTGAGCTTGGGCCTTCCCCTGCTCGGCTGCCTTGCGGACCCAGTAGACGGCCATCTTGTAGTCCTTAGGCACGCCTTGGCCCTTGAAGTACGCCACGGCCAAGCTGTATTGGGCATTGGCGCTGTATTGGGCATTGGCGGCCCCCTGCTCAGCTGCTTTGCGAAACCAGTAGACGGCCATCTTGTAGTCCCGAGGTACACCTTGGCCCTTTTTGTACATAGAGCCCAGGTTCCACTGGGCCATAGCGAATTCTTGGTCGGCCGCCTTACGGGTCCACTTGGCAGCCTGCTTGTAATCTTTAGGGACACCCATGCCACCGTGATACATCACACCCAAATATGCCTGTGAGACAGCCATTCCCTTTTGAGCCAAGGGTTTGAACTCCCGCAAGGCAGTTGCGTAGTCCCCCCGCACGAAGGCTTTAAGCCCCTCTAACTCGCCAGCCAAAACTGGTTGCGCCAGGCATAGGGCAAGAAACAGAACCAAAGCTATTTTTTTCATGGTTTCCCCCTCCACGAAGTAGCCTCAGTCATCCTAGCACAAAAAAAAGGCGACCCTGGCAGGCCAAAGGATTAACGGCCGCACCTGCCAGGGCCACCACCCCCTGACCATAGATGGCGGCCAGGGGGCTTGATCTTTACCAGCTGAACACGCCAAGCTGGCCGAGGCGGTATTTTATGTTCACCATCGATTGCACGTCCCGGCGCTCCCTGGCATCAGCGTAGGCGGTCTTGAGCTTCTCCACCTTGGCGGCCCTGGCCTGGTCCTCTTGGGGCTTGGCTCCCAGGGCGCTCTTGAGTTCGGCCACATTCTTGGCCTGCACCTTGGCATCAGGGTGCGCAGCCATGCGGGCCAGGTTCGCGCTAATGCCATGCTCGGCCACGATCTGCGCGGTTGCGGTTTCAATGTCAAAATCAGCCATTGTTCACCACCCTCATTTGACGGAAAGTTTGTTCAATCGTTTTGCTCACCAGGGCGTAGATATCGCCCCTCTGTGTTTCGTGGACTACACTGGGCAGAATTGCCCCGGACAACACGTCCTCGCCACGGCCAAGGAAATTCTTGGCCCGTTCCCAGGCAGGAAGGCCCATGCCGTTTTGTTGTAAACGGCCCATTTGAGCCACCGTCTCCAGGTACTCACCGGCCAGGGCTTGGAGCCTTGCGGCATGTTGTTCCCATTGGGCTTGACGCGCCCTGGCGGCGGCTTCGGCCTCAGTGCGGATGGCCAGGGCTATCGGGCGCAACGGGCCGCTACCTTCAAGGGCTTCCATGAGGGCGCTCGCTTCGGTAGCTAACATTTCGTGTTCCGCGTCCAAAGTTTTAATCAGGGCCTGGGCTTCAGCCTGGGCCTTTTTGTCACCGGCCACGCTGGCAGCCTTAAAAGCGGCCATAGCCCTTTCCCTTTGGTTCCTGTTCGCGCTGGCGGCCTCGCTGGCCTGGGTGGCTCGCTGGCTCAGGTCGGCCTCGGTTGCCTCCAGCTTGGCCAGTAGTTCATCAAGCTTTTTATTGCTCATGTTGTCCTTTGCTCCTTTTCCAGGGTTTTTCTTTTCAAATGGGGTTGAAACCATTGCCCCCTAACACCCTGCTGGGTTAGAGGAGATCGGCTTTTCTAGGACCGAAAACCTTAATTTGGCCCCGAAACGAAATTGCTCTGGGGGGTGGCCACCGTGGCCTTTTAGTCTGGGGTTCTTGCCCAGGCGGTATAGGTGTAGGGAGCACTGGCCGCAGTCCAGCGTTTTGCCCGTGCAACTGGCCACCTCGGGGGCCGTCCCTACACAGGCGAGGCAAAAGCTGTGTATGGCTTTAAGGGGAGTTTCGGTTGCATGGGGGTTGCTCTTGCCAGCACGGAAAGGCCATAGCGAACAGCCGCGCGAAGGGCAGTTAGCGATGAGCGCTAACTGGCCACCCATGCACTCACGGCACTGGGAGCGTATTGATTTTAAATAGCTCATGTTCTGTGTCCTTCTATCGCCCGAGCCGTTCCATCTGGAGTTGCCGTCTGATCTCTTGCGATTGTGTTGGGGTGATTCTCAGCTCCTTTTCCATGGCCAAGCGGCGGGCGGTAACCGCTTTGAGCACGTCAATTTTCTCGTGCAAGGTCAGGGCGTCAAAGCGCTCCAACACTGCGTCCCTATCCCCGCCCATCCACCAGGGCGCAGGGTCGGCCACCTGGGCGGCCTTGCGCTCCAGCTTGATTATTTTTGCGCGGCGTTTGTCTGTCATTGCGGCACCTCCAGGCGCAAATGGGTTTCTAATTGCTCCAAGCGGGCATCCAGGTCATTGGTTTCGATTGACCGGCGCAGGGCCTCAAGTAGCTGGCCCAAGGGCTGGGCTTCCAGGGGGGTGATCTCACCTTGGCTAACAGCGGCTAGTAAGGTGGCCATTGCGGAAATCAAATCCTGCGGGCCGGTGATCTCAGGCAGGGCCAATCGAATGGGAACATCTTTTCTGGGTGGTAGCAGCCGCTCCAGGCAGAGGCGGAGGGCTACCTGATCTCCGGCAAGGACCAGGTCGATGCAGCGGCGAACAAGGATTTCCACCTCGCCGTCCAGCATCTCCTGGGCCAGGATGGAGGCTTTGTTCCTGCTCCCCTTGGGACGTCCTGCAGGGTTCCCAGACTGGCCAGGCTGGAAGCCAGGTCGGCGCTGGGGTAATTGTTTATTCCTTGTTTTTGCAACGGTCATTATTCGAACTGCTCCTATTCTTCCTCCCTGAAGTTAGAATCAACGGCACACCAAAACTCCTCTTCAAACCCTTCATCACGGTCCAAAAAACGACCATAGTTGTTGATGCTGGCCTCTGCCCGCAGCCTTTCGTACTGGGGCATCACCACGTTGCCCTGGTCCACGGAGAGGGCGCTACGCCAGGCAGAGCGCACCAACTGGGTGACATGGGGCTTGGCGGTGCCTGTGCTGATGGGCTTACCGGTGCGGGTGCCCAGCATTTTGTTGATGATGGCTGCGGCCAAACGGTCAAAATTCAAGGTTTTGAATTGAACGTACTTGCGCAGAACCTGGGGCTTTATGGAAAGGACGTTGCGCAGGGTGATGGCCATGGCTTTTAGGCGGGTACGGTTAAGCACCAGTTCAACGCGAATAACGCGCTGCCCATTGATTATTTTTTGATAGACACGATGCCCCTTGGCGGCGGTGCGGATATTGGTGGTGTAAAAGGTAAGGCCCTTGTAGCTGCCAGAAGGTTTGCTCTTGTGCTGGTACGTGAGGAATAGTTCTGACTTTATGCGCTGCTCGAGCAGGTAGGGCCATATCCCTGGTGCTGGCAAAACATCATAGGCAAACTCACCAAGAGATAGTTTGTGGCTGACTTTGAGCAAATCAAACAATGATAAAAGGAACTCGATAAAGTCTGGAGTGGGGTCATGGACGGCCATAAATATCATGGGAAATACTGGTGATTTGGGCTGGGTAAGGAGGACCAACCCAACACCAAACCCAGCGTTAAACATAGTGTCTGAGGAACGATAATTACCCTTAATGTAGCTGTGGCGTGTGCGCCTGGATCCAGCTTGTTCCAGTATTGTGAATAACTGGAGCTGGACATCAGGTGCACAGCGTAGGCCCATATCGACCCTATCAACATGAAAGTTAATTGATTTGATGCTGTGGGTGGGGGTGGGCATGGAGTTAAACTTTCGGGGCATAATTATAGGGGACGGCATCAGCAGGTTGATCAGCCTGGGATTTCCTGCTGCGGCGTCCGTAGCCATTGGCCGCCCGGGAGGCAATCACCTTCCCGCGAACCCTGAAAGGGACTACCGAATTGTTTAAACTACATTTGTGAAGCCCTGGCCCAGGGCATAACCTACTACGACTCGGCCGTGGCCTATGCCGGCAGCCAGGGCTATTACGGCGGCGTGTGGCGGGAGCGGCCCCAAGAGCGGGCCGGAATTTTCCAAACCAGCAAGTCGGCCCAGCGAACCCGCGACGGGGCCTGGGCCGAGTTGCAAGACACCCTGCGCACCATGGCCACCGACCACCTGGACTTGTGGCAGATACACGACCTGCGCGAACCCGACGAGTTCGATGCAATAGCCGGGCCGGGCGGGGCATTGGAGGCCTTCGTGCGGGCCAAGGAGATGGGCCTGGTGCGCCACATCGGGGTCACCGGGCACCACGACCCCCGGTTGCTCACCAGGGCGGTGCTGTCCTGGCCGTTGGACGCGGTGCTCTTGCCGGTGAACCCGGTTGAGGCCTGCCTGGACGGCTTTTTAAACGAGACCCTGCCCGCCGCGCGGGAAAGGGGCCTGGCGGTCATCGCCATGAAGGTGTTGGGAGCGGGGCATTACCTGGCGCCCCAGGCGGGAGTGGACGCGCTCACCCTGATCCGCTTCGCCCTGGCCCAGGCGGTGACCACGGTGATCGTGGGCTGCGCCGACCCGGCCCAGGTGCGGGAACTGTCGCGGTCGGGAGAGCTTGGCCCCCTGCCTCTGGCGGAGCAGGAGCGGCTCAAGGAGCTTTTCCGTCCCCAAGCCAGGCGGCTGGCCTTTTACCGGGGACGCTTCTAGGGCCAGGCTCAGGGCAAAGCAAAAGGCCGGCGGTCATGCACCGCCAGCCTTTGTAGGCTATCTAAGCGAAAAGGCCCCTAGCGCCAGGGGTCGTCCTGCCACTCGATCTGGTCCGCCGCCCGTTGCTCGGAGGCGGCGTCGTAGCCCGGAGGGGCTATGGTGGCGCATGCAGCGGCCATGTAGCCGATGGTGCAAAGCAACAATATCAGTCCTATCAACCTTGTCGTGATCATTACCCTCTCCTGGCTTGCGACAGCCTAATATTGCCAAGGATAAGCCCATAACGCAACCACTTTGCTCATTATGTACCATCGGGCCGCCTTAGGCTATAATGCCTGGCCATGCAGTGCGTCGTCGGGGGAGACAAAATGGTCAAGCAATGGTTTTGGGCGGTCGCGGCCCTGTTTTTTGCCTGTATTTCGGCGACCGGTGTTGCCGTGGCGGGCCAGCCCGTACCGGCCAACCAACCTTTCACGGTGCCCAACCAATCCCCCCTGGCCCTGTCCCTGGTGCCCTTCACCCCCAGCGCCGCGGCCCTGGACCCCAAGGGCAGCAGCAGCCTGAGCGTGACCGCGGCCTACTCCAGCATCTTCGTGCAACAAAGCTCGCGCGCGGCCAACCTGGACCTGGACATGGAGCTGGGCTACGTGTCCCTGGGCTACGCCTACACCTTGCACCCCAGAGTGCGCCTGGGTGTTGAGCTTCCCGCCGCCTTTTACTGGGGTGGCTTCCTGGACGGCTTCATCGAAAGCTACCACCGCGCCCTGGGGCTGCCCAATGGTGGGCGGGAAAACGCACCCCAGGATCGAGTGCGCTACGACGTGAGCAGCCGAGGCAAGCGCATCGTCAGCCAGGACGGCTCCACCCAGGCGGTGGGCGACCTGAGGCTCAAGGGGGCCTGGATGCTCTGGCAGGGCGGCGGCCCGGCGCTCAGCCTTATGGGCCAGGTGAGCCTGCCCACCGGCGACCCGGACAAGGGCCTGGGCGCGGGCGGGGCCATCCCCGCCCTGGGCCTGAGCGGCGACTGGCCCCTGGGACGCTTTACCCTGAACGCCAACGCCATGTATTTCTATCTGGGCTCCACCAGCCTGCTGGACCCCCTGGAGCCGGACGACGTATGGGCGGGCAGCCTGTCCCTGGGCTGGGCCTGGTCCGACGCCCTGACCCTCAGGGGACAGATCAACGGGGCCACCGCCCTGGTGCAGGACACCGGGGTGGAGGGCTTGGACAACGCCATGTTGCAGGTTCTGTTGGGGGTGCAGTTCAAACCATGCCAAGGCCAGTTGATCAGCCTGGCCTTTGCCGAGGACCTGGTCTATTACACCAGCCCGGACTTCACTCTGAGCCTCAGCTGGGGCTGGGTGTTCTAAAAGACTCAATTATTCATTAATGAATCGTAGAGTCTTCCTCTTCCTGCAAGCGGCGGGCTATGGTTGATTGGCTTACCCTAAGGTGCTGGGCCACCTTGCGCTGGGTGCCCAAGCGCCGCAAGGCCTCGCGAATCCAGTCCAGCTCAAGGTCCCGCAAGCGCTGGCGCAGGTCGAAGCCCTGCTCCCAATCCAAATCTTGGCTGTGGTCCTGGGCCTTGCGCACCTCGGCGGGCAGGTCCTCGGGGCGCACCTCCTCGCCGGGGCTGAGGATCAGCACCCGCTCCACGATGTTCTCTAGCTCGCGTACGTTGCCGGGGTAGCTGTAGTTGAGCATCAAGGTGCGGGCCTCGGGGCCCAATTGCTTGTGGATCTGGTTGTCCTCGCCGATGCGTTTTAGGAAAAAGTCCAGCAGGTAGAGGATGTCGCTGGGGCGCTCGCGCAGGGGGGGCACGAAAAGAGGCACCACGTTGAAGCGGTAGAACAGGTCGTGGCGGAAGCGTTTGGCCTCCACCTCGGCGGCAAGGTCCTTGTTGGTGGCCGCGATCACTCTGGTGTCGATCTCCTTTTCCACCGAGCCGCCCACCCGGATCATGCGCCGCGCCTCCAAAAAGCGCAGCAACTTCACCTGGTGCTCGGGAGGCAGCTCGCCTATCTCGTCCAGAAACAGGGTCCCCTGGTTGGCCAACTCCACCAAACCGGGCTTGCCCCGGCTGCTGGCCCCGGTGAAGGCGCCGCGCTCATAGCCGAAAAGTTCGGATTCGAACAGGGAGGTGGGAATGGCCGCGCAGTCCACCCGCACGAAGGGGCCCTGAGCCCGGGGCGACTTGGCGTGGATGAGCTTGGCCAGCATGCTCTTACCCACCCCCGACTCGCCGGTGATGAGCACCGTGGAGTTGGTGGGGGCCACCCGGAGGGCCTTCTCGTACACCTCTTTCATGGCCCGGCTGCGGCACATGAAGTGGTCGTCGGACATCTCCTCCAGCTGCTTTTCCAATAGCGTGCTGCGGAATTGCTCCAGTTGGGCCTCGCTCTCCTCCAGTTGGCGGCGCATGCGGTCCAGCAGGGTGATATCGCGGTCGTTGATCACCACGAAGGCCACCTCGCCCTCGGCGTCGTAGATGGGGCTGCCGGTGGCCAGGATCTTCTTACCCGATTTGAGGTGCTGCACCATGGTCACCGTGGTCTTGCGCCGAAGCACCTCCAAAGTCACCGAGCCGTTGAAGTTGCCCTCGTCCAAGAGGTCGCCCACGAAGCGGCCCTCCACCTTTTCTCGGGGCAGTCCGGTGAGGCGCAGGGCGGCGCGGTTGATCTTGACCACGACCCCCTGGTTGTTGGTGATCCACAGGCCATCAAAGGAGGACTCCATGATGGCCTCCAGTTGGGAGGCCACGGCCTTGTAGGGCTCGGGATACAAGGAGCCCTGCTCCGGGTCCCAGGGGTCGCCCATCATCACCATCACCCAACGCACCAGGCCGTCGGCATACACCGGCAGGTAGTTGACCAGCACGTTGCACTGGTCCAAGCGCAGACGGTTGCCCAACTGGGGAGCGCCGCTCTTGATGGTGACCCGGGCCGCCAGCCAGGCCTCGGGCTCCAAAATCTCCGCCGGGGTGCCCACGATTTCCAGGTGAGCCTGCTCGAAAATACGCCCCGCCGCCGGGTTGGCGTAGACCACGATGCCTTTGGCGTCGATGACCAGGACCCCGGCCGGGGAGGCGTCGAAGTGCGAGGTGATGGGAGTGAGTTCCGATGTGGGCTGGGCGGCCATATCCTAATATCTCCTGAAAGCCATGCCTATAGACAACCGTATGCCCGGCCGCCTGTCAATGGCTCCGGCCCTTGATGGGTAGTACCTGCTTTGGGGCGCTTAGCCCCTCAGCCGCTAGCCTACCCCTTTTTGCCCTTGGCCGACACAGTGATGCGGGCCACGTACTTGACCCATTCGTCGCCATAGTGCTCCCCGGCCACCACCCGCAGGGGAAAACCGTGCTTGCGCGGCAGCTCCCAGCCGTTGACCTGGTAAGCCAGGAACACCTCGTCGGAGAGCGCCTCGCGCAGGGAAAAGTGCTCCACCTTGGGCCACTGCTTTCCCACGCTCCGGATGGTCACCCGGTTGGCTTCGTCCTTGGGCCTCGCCTGCCGGAGCAGCGCGCCCAGGCTCAGGCCGGTCCAGCGGGCGTTAAAGGAGAACACCCCCGGGCAGATAAGAAGCACGGTGCGCTCCACCACCGGCCGGGCCTTCAGTTCGGCCAGGCTCAGGCTAAGGGGGTGCTCCACCGCCCCGTCGACGACCAGCCGCCACTTGGCAGAGTCCACCGCCAGATCGGTCTGGCCCATGGTGCCGAAGTCCTCTAGAGGGGTAATCGCCAGGTTACGGTTGTCGACGCTCTGGGGATTCAGGTGGGCCAGGTCGGTTGCCTTGAGGTGGCCGGGCAGAATGCGGCGCTTGCCCTCGGCCCACAAACGGCCGGGCCAGGACAGGGCCAGGGAGGCCCCGGCCATGATTTTGAGGCTCCGGGAAAAGAAAACGCGGCGAGAATTCATGAGACGGCTGCTTTCTCACCCCCTGCCCTGCCCGTCGCTCCTCCCAGGCTCCGGGTCATTGCCTATCTAAAATAATAGTCTAACGGCGTGCCCCAAGACGTTCCAGGGCCGCGGCGGCCGCGCCCCACAGGCCGCTGTTCTCGTCGGTGATCAGCCATACCGGGATGCCCGCCAGAATGCGGTTGGTGGGGTCGGCCAGGCGGAACTCCCCGCCAAAGGCGGGATGGCGCACCAGATCGGGCAGCTTCACCGCCAGGCCACCGGCGATGTACACCCCGCCCAGGGCCACCACCTGCAAGGCCCACTGGCGGCAGGCCCGGCCATAAAAGCGGGCCATCCATTCCAGAGTAGGCGGGTGGCTATCCAGCGCCTCGCCAACCTGGGCTGGCTCCAGCTTTCGGCCGGTAAAAAACTGGTACAAATAGCTCAAACCCTTGCCCGACACCACCGTGTCGGCGATGGGATAAGGGTCGCCCCGCTCCTGCCCCAAAAACTCCTGATAGGCCGCTTCCTCTGGGCCGAAAAAGGCGAAGGCGGCGTGGCCTGCTTCCGAGGCCACCGGCACCCACCCTCCCCGGCCGTCCGGGGCCAGGGCCGCGTGGCCCAGATTGCTGCCCGCGCCGATCACCGCCTTGGCCGCCCGGAGATCGGCCCGGCCCGGCAGCACTTCCTGGGCGGCACGAGCCACCGGCGAGAGGCAGGCCCAGGCCTGGGCCACGAAGTCGTTGATGAGCAGGCTGGGGGTGTCGCCGCCCAGGTCCCGCCCCAGGTCGATGTCCCAGGCGATGTGGGGTGGCTGGCAATAGCTCTCCCCCTGCACCGGCCCGGCGGCGGCCAGGCAGATCAGGTCGGCCCGCTCGTGGTCCAGACCCAGATCGCTCGAAGCCAGGCTGTCCAGCAGTTCCTGAAAAGAAGCGGCCTGGGCGGTGGGAAACCACGCGCTGCTGACAAGATGCAGGCTATCTGAGGTGTCTCCCTCGAAATACGCGAAGCGGCTGTTGGTGGCTCCGATGTCGGCGGCCAGGATGGACGGCATCATTTCTCCTGCCAGGGCGGGTTGCAAGCGCGGCCCTTGGTGTTGAAGAAGACCTTGAGCCCCTTTTTCACCAAGTCCGAGAAAAGCTTGGGGGCCAGCACGTCGCCGGCCACCTTCTTGTTGATCTCACCCAGGGTGGGATAGGGGTGCATGGCCCCGGCCAGGGTGGAGAGCTTCACCCCTCCACCCAGCACGGCCACCCACTCGTTGATGATCTCCCCGGCGTGGGGGCCCAATATCTGCACCCCCAGGGGCTTTTCGCTCTTGTCCAGGATCAGCTTGATGCGCCCCAGCCCGGACCCCTCGGCCAGAGCCCGGTCATTGGCCGCGAAATCCTCGCTCCACACGGTGTAGTCCAGGCCAGCCGCCGCGGCCGCCTTTTCGTTCAGGCCCACCGAGGCCAGCTCCGGCTGGATGAAGGTGCACCAGGGCAGCCAGGTGTAGTCGGCCTTGCGCGGCAGGCGCAACACCGCGTTGGCCAGCACCACCCCGCCCTCGTAGCCCGCCGCGTGGGTGAACTGATGCCCGCCGGTCACGTCGCCCGCGCCGTAGATGTGCTTGTGGCTGGTGCGCAGGCGCTGGTCCAGCTTGAGCCCCTTGGCGTCGTAGTCCACCCCTATGTCCTCTAGGCCCAGGCCGTCCAGGTTGGCCCGGCGGCCCAAAGCCACCAGCAGAGCCTCGGCGCTGAGCTCCACCTGCTGGCCTTGGCCGTCGAACAAGATCAACACGGGGCGTCCGTTGACTTCGCGCGCCGCGCTGATCCTGGCGTTCAGGTAGAACTCCACGCCCTCACCTTGCAGGGCGACAGTGGCCAGGTCGGCCAGGTCCTTGTCTTCCTTGCTCAGCACCTGGCCGCTGCGCTGCACCAGGCTAACCTGGCAGCCCAAACGTTGGAAGGCCTGGGCCATCTCCAGGGCTATGGGCCCACCGCCCAGGATGATCATGGTCTGGGGCAGGCGCTCCAGATAGAAGATGTCCTTGTTGGTCAGGTAAGGGATGTCGGCCAGGCCGGGCACCGGCGGCAGGGCGGGCGAGGAACCGGTGGCGATGAGCCAGGACTTGGCCGATATGCGCTCCCCCTCCAGGTCCACACTGTGCTCGTCCACGAAGCGGGCCTGGCCGAAACGCACCTGGGCCCCCAGCTCGCAGAAGCGCTCCGCGCTGTCGTGCTTTTGGATAACCGCGATCACGCCCTTGATGCGCTCCACCACCTGGGCGTAGTCCACCGGAGGCGGGGTCATTTTGGGCAGGCCATAGCGAGCCGAGGTCTTCATGAGGTGATAAACCGAGGCGCTCTTGATGAGGGTCTTGCTGGGCACGCAACCGTAGTGCAGGCAGTCGCCGCCCAGGTGGGGTTCCTTTTCGATGAGCAGCACCTTGGCCCCCAGCTGGGCCGCGCCCGAGGCCAGGGTTAGCCCGGCCGAGCCGCCGCCCAACACCCCCACGTCATAATCGTACCCGGCCATGGCTCCTCCTATGGTTCGATGATGGCCTGGCGGCCGGTGCGTCGGCGGTACCAGGCCAGGGCCTTTTTCACCACCAGCGGGAAGAGGCCCAGGATTACGAAGCTGATGATCAGGCCCGGCGAAAGGATGCCGCCCAGGGAGTCGATCCGGCCCAGCTCCCTGCCCGCGTTGGTGAACACCGCCGTGCCGGGCAGCATGCCGATCTGGCTGACCCAGTAAAAGGTGCGCAGCGGCATCTTGGTCAGCCCCATGACCAGGTTGATGACGAAGAAGGGGAACAGGGGCACCAGGCGCAGGGTGAACAGGTAAAAGGAGCCTTCCCGCTCCACCCCCCGGTTGATGGGCCCCAGCTTGTCGCCGAACCTCTGCTGCACCCAGTTGCCCAGCACGAAGCGGGCGAAGAAGCAGGCCAGGGTGGCCCCGATGCTGCTGGCGAAGGAGACCACCAACAGGGTCCACCAGAAGCCGAACAAGGCCCCACCCAACAGGGTCATCACCGCCGCGCCGGGCAGGGAAAAGGCGGTTACCAATATGTAGAGAACAAAATAGCCGCCCAGCATGAAGGCCGGATGGGCGGCGTAATAGGCCTGGAAGCGGGCCTGGGACTCTTTCACGTAGCTCAGGGAAAAATATTGTCCCAGGTCCAGCAGCCAAAAGGCCAGGATGGCCACCACCACCAGGGCCACCACGGCCAGGCGTTTGATCAAGCGTCGGTTCATGCCCTCTCCCAGTCGGCCGCCTCGCGCCGTCGCGCCGCGGGCCACGGCTCTCCCCGCCCCGGCGGCTGGGGCGGATGCATATGTCTCTACCCCACTCTAGGGCGGCCGTCTGGGGAGGCCAATCCCTATTTCACCGCCGCGCCCCTTATTTGGACGGGTGGACCGGCCAGAACAGCTTTTTGCCGTCAGCCTCGTAGTCGGCGATTATCTTCTGCCCCTGTGCCGAAAGCAGGAATTTCTCGAACTTCTTGGCCTGGTCGTACTTGACCTTGGGGCACTTGGCCGGGTTCACCAGAATCACCGAATAGGGATTCTTCAAAAGGTCCTGGTTGTCGGCCAGGATCACCAGGCTTATGCGGCCGGTGCTCAGGTATTTGCGATAGGTGGCGATGTCGCTCAGGGTGTAGGCCCCCAGTTCGTCGGCCATGGTCAGGGTGGGGCCCATGCCTCGACCCGCCTCGCGGTAGCCCGGCCAGTCGGGCTTGATGCCCGCCGCCTTCCACAAGGACAGCTCCTTCACCTGGGTGCCGGAGTTGTCGCCCCGGGAAAGGAAGGGAACCTTGGCCTGGGCGATGCGCTTCAGGGCTTCCTGCACGGTGCCCGACTTCTGAACCTTGGCCGGGTTGCCCGGAGGCCCCACCAATACGAAGTAGTTGTGCATCAGCGGCTTGCGGTCCACCCCGTAGCCGTCAGCCACGAAGCGCTCTTCCAGGGCCGGGGCGTGCACGATCACCACATCGGCGTCGCAGCGTTTGGCGATGGCCAAAGCCTTGCCGGTGCCCACGGGAATGTAGTGCACGGTTATGCCGCTCTGCTTGGTGAAGGCGGGCAGCAGCACGTCCAGAAGCCCGGTGTTGGCGGTGCTGGTGGTGGTGGCCAGGACCAGGCGGTCCACGGCCATTGCCGGGGCGGCCAGTAAAAGGGTCAGCAAGACGATCAGCAGCACGCGTAAGCGCATGGGTAATACCTCCCAGAGGGGCCGAAAAAGTTGTTGGCTATCATGTTAGCAAGGTGTGGGCGGGCGGGAAAGCGGCAATCAAGCGCCGGGCCTGTGCCCGTCTTCGGGAACCAGGCGGCCCTCGCGCAGATAGACCACCCGCTGGGCCAGGCGGTGGGCCTGCTCCAGGGCGTGGCTAACCAGCACCACGGCGCAGCCTTGGCCGGGCAGTTCGCCCAGCACCCGCTCGAAGACCTGGGCGCTGGCCGGATCAAGGTTGGCGAAGGGCTCGTCCAACAGCAGGGCCCGAGGCCTGAGCACCAGGGCCCGGGCCAACGCCACCCGCTGCATCTCCCCCCCGGAGAGCCGCCGGGCCCGGCGCGGGCCGAAACCGGCCAGGCCCACCTGCTCCAGGGCCTGGGCCACCCGCTCCTCGCGCGTGGCCCGATCCATGCCCCGCAGGCGCAGGCCGTAGGCCACGTTCTTGTCCACGCTGGTCTCGAAAAGATAGGCCTGCTGGGCCACCAGGGTAATTTGGCGCCGCCAGGCGGTCAGTTGCGATCCGGAGCGGGGCAGCTCGTGTCCGTCAAAGAACAGGCGACCTCGGTCCGGCGGGCTGATGAGGGCCAGAAGCGAAAGCAACGTGGTCTTGCCCGCGCCGTTGGGGCCTTCCACCACGGTGATCACTCCCGCCTCCAAATCCAGGCGCTCCAGGTTCAGGGCCTCGCGCTGTTCAAAGCGCTTGACCACCCCCCGTAGGCTGAACAGGGCTTGGCTCATAAACGCCCCCCTACTTCCAGCGGGCCTGGAGCTGGTGGCTGGCCAGGTTCACGGCCAGGGCCACTACCAGCAAAAAGAAGCCCAAGGCCATGCCCTGGGCGAACTCGCCCTTGCTGGTCTCCAGGGCGATGGCCGTGGTGAAGGTGCGGGTGTAGTGGCGGATGTTGCCGCCCACCATGATGGCCGCGCCCACCTCGGTTATCACCCGGCCGAACCCGGCGGCCAGGGCGGCCAGCACCGCGAAGCGCGCCTCCTTTAGCACCGCCCAGGCGGCCTGCAAGGGGGTGGCCCCCAGGGTAAGGGCGGTGGGACCCACCCGGTTGTCCAGGGTTATCACCGCCGCGATCACCAGGGCGGTTATCAGGGGAAAGGCCAGCACCGCCTGGGCCACCACCATGGCCCCCGGCGTGTACAGCAAACCCAGGCCTCCCAGGGGACCGTGGTAGGAGAGCAGGCCGTAGACCACCAGTCCCACCACCACCGTGGGCAAGGCCAGCAGGGTGTTGAACAGCACCACCAGGAAGCGCTTGCCCACGAACTCCTTCTGGCCGATGACCAGGCCCAGGGGCACCGCCGCCAGGGCGGCCAGGATAACCGCGCTAAGCGACACCCGCAGGGAGAGCCATGCGATGCCATAGACCTCGGGGTCCAGATTGACCAGCAGGCCCAGGCCCCTGGTCAGGCCACCCAGGAAAAAATCCAAGGCCCTACTCTTCTATTATGATTTCCAGCCTGCGTGCGCCTTCGGTCCCCTTTAGGGGAGCCAGCAGGCCGTGCAAGCTGTTGGCGATGATGTCCTTCACGAAGGCCTTGGCCTTGATGGGCTCGCCGTCGGCCAAGATGGTCAGAGAGCGCCGTTCGGTCCGCTCACCGATCCTGGCGGCAAGAAAACCGGCCAGGCCCGCCGCGTCGTCGAACACCGGCACGCCTGGGTCGGGGGGGATGTCGCTCGGCCCGGCCAAGGCCAGAAGCCCGGCCCGGCCCAACAGGCCCGGGGCGTTGCCCGCGCCGCAATACCCCACCATGGCCTTGCCCTCCTCCGGGGGCAGCAGGCTTATAACCAGTTGGGCGCCCTCCAGCAGGCGCAGGCCGTCTTCCAGGGACGGCGCACCGCCGGGGTTGAGCATGGTGAAGCTATTCGCTCCCAGGCGCAGTTCGGCCGCGCCGCAGACGGGCGGCGCAGCCGGGGCCTCCTCCGGCCTGGCCACAGCCACCCGCACCCCCCGCGCGGCCAATTCGCGGCACAGAGCTATGAGGAAATCTTCCTGGGCCGCGTCTCCAGGCCCGGCCAGATGCACCAGCATGGCGGCCATGGGCTAACTCTTCTCCCCGCGCAGGTCGCTGACCAATTTGCTCCAGTTCTTCTGAGCCTTGTCGGCGAAGTCCTGGGCCTGCTTTTCAAACAGCTCGAACTGCTTGACCATCTTCAGCCCCTGGGGAGTGAGTTGCACTTCCCGGCGTCCGGCGTCGCTACGCTCCACCAAGGCAAAGCCCAAGCGCTTTTCCGAGGCCCGCAACCGCCCCCAGGCCGCGCGGTAGCTCATGTTCAGCTCACGGGCCGCCCCGGCCAATGAGCCCTGGTTGACCACCGCCTTGAGCAGCTTCAAGCGGCCTCCCCCAAAAAGAACCTTGTCGTCTTCCTCTATCCACAGCTTGAACTGAACTTCTGCCATGGCCTTCCCTTCACTTTTTCCGCCGTTGGCCGCCTTATGCGTCCGGGGTTGCCCCACGGGCGGACTTAGGTCATTATTGACATGGCTTAGGCCCTTGCACATTATTTATACCTTTTTACCTATGAGGTCGCCCAGGATGAAAGCCTTTTTTCAGGTGCAAGACGTGGCCACGGTGCACGCCCTGGCCGGGCAGCTTGCTCCCCTGCCACCTGAAGAGGTGCCCCTGGACTTGGCCCTGGGCCGCGCCCTGGCCATCCCCCTGACCGCGCCTTCGGATCTGCCCGGCTTCACCAGGGCCACCATGGACGGCTACGCGGTCAGGGCCATGGACACCTTCGGCGCGGGGGAGGTTTCTCCCGGCTACCTGGAAATCGTGGGCGAGGTGCGCATGGGCCAGGCCCCGGCCTTCAGCGTGGGACCCGGCCAGTGCGCCCGCATCGGCACCGGGGGCATGCTCCCCGCAGGCGCCGACGCGGTGGTGATGGTGGAGCACACCCGCCTGCTGGACGACACCAGCCTGGAGGTAGCCACCTCAGTGGCCCCCGGCGGCAACACCCTGGGCCCCACTGATGACGCGGCCCAGGGGCAGGAGCTTTTGCCCCAGGGGCAATGCCTGCGCCCCCAGGACCTGGGCCTGCTGGCCGCCCTGGGCCGGGACATGGTGAGCGTGGCCCGCCGCCCCCGGGTGGGCATCGTCTCCACCGGCGACGAGGTGGTGCCGGTGAGCGCGGAACCAGCTCCAGGCCAGGTGCGCGACGTGAACACCCACACCCTGGCCGCCCAGGTGTTGCGGGCGGGTGGCGAGCCCCTCCCTCTTGGCCTGGTGCCGGACAACGCCCAGGCCCTTCGGGAGGCCACGGCCCGCTCCCTGGAAAGCTGCGACCTCACCCTGCTCTCCGGCGGCTCCTCGGTGGGGGTGCGCGACTTCACCAGCGAGGTGTTCCTCTCCTTCGCTGGGGCCGAGCTTCTGGTACACGGCGTGGCGGTGAGCCCGGGCAAGCCCTTCCTCTGGGTGCGCACCCCGACGGGCCATCTCCTGGGCCTGCCGGGCCAGGTGGCCTCCTGCCTGGTGGCCTTCTACCTGCTGGTGGAGCCCATTCTGGAGCGACTCCAGGGCCGCCCGGCCCTGCCCTTCGCCCGCTTCGCCCGGCTGCCCGCGGTGCTCACCCGCAACATCCCCTCAGCCCCGGGCCGGGAGGAATACCTGCGGGTGGCCCTGAGCCAGGAAAACGGCCAATGGCTGGCCCAGCCCCTGTTCGGCAAGTCGGGCCTACTCACCACCATGATTCAGGGCCAGGGCCTGGTGCGGGTTCCCAAGGACTGCGAGGGCCTGGACGCCGCCGAGGCGGTGGAAGTCCTGCTGTTCCCCAACTAGCGGAAGCGATATGAAGCGCAACGTCTATCTAAAAATGATGCCCCTGGACCAAGCGCGCGAAAAGTTCCTGTCCTCCATGGACTGGATCGCCTTGGCGGGGACCGAAACCGTGCCCACCAGCCAGGCCCTGGGCCGGGTCACCGCCAAGGTGGTGCTGGCCCAGTACTCCTCGCCTTCCTACCACGCGGCGGCCATGGACGGCATCGCGGTGAAGGCGAACGACACCTACGGGGCCACCCAGGAGCACCCCCTCACCCTGGAGATGGACCGCCAAGCCTTTTGGGTGAACACCGGCAATCCCCTGCCCCAAGGCTGCAACGCGGTGATCATGGTGGAGCAGGTGCACCAGCCCCGGGAGGGCTTGGCCGAAATCCGCGCCGCCGCCTTCCCCTGGCAGCACGTGCGCCGGGTGGGCGAGGACATCGTCAGCCAAGAGCTGATGTTCGGCCACCACCACCGCCTGGTCCCGGCCGACGTGGCCGCCCTGCTCACCAGCGGGGTCTTCGAGGTGGAGGTCCTGGCCCGGCCCAAGGTTGCCATCATCCCCACCGGTCTGGAACTGGTGGACTGGCGCGAGGCCAAAGAGAAGCAGCCCGGCCCCGGCTCCATCATGGAGACCAACAGCCTGTTCTTGGCGGACTTGGTGGCCCAGGCCGGGGGCGAGCCACTAGTCATGGAGCGGGTCACCGATGACTTCGAGGCCATCAAGCAGGCGGTGGCCGAGGCCCTGGCCACAGAGGCCCACATGGTCATGCTCAACGCCGGGGCCTCGGCGGGCAGCAAGGACTACAGCGCCCACGTCATAAACGACCTTGGCGAGGTGCTGGTGCACGGCGTCACGGTGATGCCCGGCAAGCCCTCCATTTTGGGTCGAGCCCAGGGCAAGCCGGTGGTGGGCAGCCCCGGCTACCCGGTGTCCGCCTGGGTGTGCTTCGATCAGTTCATCGCCCCGGCCCTGGCGGCCATGCAGGGCCAGCCCGCGCCGCAGCGGGAAACCGTGGAGGTGGTGCCCGCCCGCCGCCTGGCCAGCAAGTTGGGGCGCGAGGAATTTCTGCGGGTGCACCTGGGCCGGGTAGGCAGCCAGGTAGTGGCCACCCCCCTCAAGCGCGGGGCCGGGGCCATCACCTCCCTGACCAGGGCCGACGGCCTGCTGCGCATTCCGGCGGACAGCGAGGGCCTGGAAGAAGGCCAGCCCGCCGTGGCCGAACTGCTGGGGCCGCGCAACCGGGTGGAGCACACCCTGGTGGTGGTGGGCAGCCACGACGTTACCCTCGACCTCTTGGGCGACCACCTCAAGCGCTTGGACCCCAAGCTGCACCTCAGCTCGTCGCACCTGGGCTCCCTGGCCGGGATCATGGCCATCAAGGGCGGCCGCTGCCATTTGGGCGGCACCCACCTGCTGGACCCCGCCACCGGCGACTACAACGTCAGCTATCTGAAGCGCTACCTCAAGGAAGTCCCGGTGCGCCTGGTTACCCTGGCCATGCGCCAGCAGGGACTGATGGTCAAAGCGGGCAACCCCAAGGGCGTCGAGACCCTGGCCGACCTGGGCCGGGAGGATGTGGTGCTGGTGAACCGCCAGGCGGGCAGCGGCACTAGAGTGCTGTTGGACTATCACCTGAAAAAGCTGGGACTGGACCCGGCGGAGATTCGCGGCTACGACCAGGAGGAGTACACCCACATGGCCGTGGCGGTGCAGGTGTTGGCCGGAGGGGCCGACGTGGGCCTGGGCATCCTGGCCGCGGCCAAGGCCCTGGGCCTGGAGTTCATCCCGGTGATGGAGGAGCGCTACGACCTGTGCATCCCCATGGAGCATTGGGACGACCCCAGGGTGGCCGCCCTGCGCCAGGTGCTGGCCAGCCCCCGGTTCCGCGAGCAGGTCAGCGCCCTGGGCGGATACGACGTCAGCCCCATGGGCACCATCGCCTGGGAGGGCTAACTAGGAATAGTAGGCCTGGCCGGCGCAGGCCGGGCACAACCCGCCTTGGCGACTGGGGTAGTACTCGCCGCAGGAGGGGCAGGCCATGGTGGGCACGTGGGCCGAGTCCTTGAGGGGGGCCTTCATAGTGACCGCCCTGGAGCGCACCAGGCCGTGGCCGCCAGCCATGATCTCCTCGACCACCCGAATCTTTTCCACCTTCTCGCCTTCGGCGCGGCGCAGGTACCAGTCGGCCACCAGGGGAAAGGCCTCGATGCCCTCGGCGCTCATCCAGGCCCTGGCCCCTTGCAGGGTCATGCGGTCGTACATGGTCAGGGCAAACTTGCCCCAGTCCAGCACCTGCAAAAAACCGTTGCCCAGGGTGCAGGGGGTCAGCGCCTGCACCGAGTCGGGCAGGCATACCACCGTCTCCACCACCACGTTGATATAGGGGGTCTCGCCCAGGATATTCCAGGCCGCGTCCACCAGGAAGCCGCCCATCACCGTGCCGGGGGAGATGTGCCCGTGAAACTCCTCCAGCTTGATAAGGTAGTCTTGCCGGGATATGCCGCAAATTTGATCAGGCAAAGCGCTCATGAACAAGGACCTCTCTAAAAGGAGCACAGCGGCGTTAAGCTTAGCATGATTCCGGCCACCAGCCAGCCCTAGGCGGATTGCAGTGGCTCGCCCCGGCGCAGCACCCGTTGGGAATGGCAGTAGACCGTGGCCCGGCCCTGGCGCATGAAGCCCACCAGGGTCACCCCGGCCTGGTGGCAGATCTGGCGGCCCAGGGAGGTTGCGGCCGACACCGAGCAGACCACCGGCACCCCGGCCCTGGCCGCCTTGAGGGCCATCTCCAGGCTGATGCGCCCGGACACGGTGCATACGCATTGGCCCAGGTCGCGGCCCTGACCCAGGGCCATGCCCAGGGATTTGTCCATGGCGTTGTGACGGCCCACGTCCTCGGCCAGGTGCAAAAGCTCGCCCTGGGCGGTGCCCAGGGCCACGGCGTGGGCCGCGCCGGTGCGGCGGTATATCTCCTGCCCCGCCTCCATGGTCTTGAACAGTTTTTGAATGGCCTCCAGTTCCACGGTCAGGGACGACTCCACCGGGCTTATGCCACCGCCCAGGTCGCGGAAGGACTCCAGGCCGCACAGGCCGCAGGAGGTGGCCGCCGGAGCCGAGCGCCGGGCGCGGGCCCGCCGGGCCAGATCGGGCGGCAGGGAAACGTCGGCCCAAAACACCGGCCCCACGCCGGGCAACTCGCCCTGGCCCAGGCTTATGCCCAGCGCCTGATGGGGATCGCTTACGATGCCCTCGGTGACGCAAAAGCCCAGGGCCAGATGCTCCAAATTGGCGGGGGTGGCCATGAGCAGCACATAGGAGCGTCCGCCCAGGCGTATCTCGCAGGGCGCCTCCACGGCCAATTCCTCGTTGCTCACGCGCACCTGGTTCGCTTCCACCCTTAGGCCTTGCAGACGGCTCACCACGGTTGGTTGGTCAGGTTGTTTAGGCAAGCTGGTCCTTTCCTGGCGGCGCGGCGGAGGTCACCACTTATGCACTTGGTCAAAGCCTTGCCTGCGGGCCAGCTCATCCTGCACCGCGTGAAAACGCTGGCCGATAATCCCGGCTAGGTTGCGCATGAAAATGTAGCCTATGTGGTGGTTCTGATCAAACAAGTCCCAAAGGTCGTCGCGCCGCAGGCGGACGAAGCGGCAAACCGGCGAGGCGCAGTAGCCGCTTAGGGTGTAGTGGTGGGGCGGCACCATGGCCGACCAGCCCCAGGAGCCACCAGGCTCCACCGCCGACAGGGCCTGGTCGCTGCTGCTCTCGCCACGGGGCAACTCGTAGCGCAACTCCACCATCCCCTCCTTCAGCAGGAAAAATTCCTGTGCCTCCCGGCCTTCCACGCACAGGCGCTCATCCTGCTGCCCCTGTCCTGCCTGGCAACAGCCGCGCAGCTTCACTATTTCCGAAACGCCCAGTCCCTGGAGCACGTCCACCTTGCTGAGGAATTCCAGATCTTCCACGGCCACCTCCCGAATGGGTTGATAGCTCCATGGTAAACAATAGCGGTTCCCTAGGAGAACCCTTTTCCTCCGAAGTAAGCCAATCCGGGACCGGCCAATGAATATGCGGTGGGACAGGCGGTTGTCTAGCTGACCAGATTTTGCAGATTCCTGCGGGCCTGGGCCAGGGAGCGGCCGTGGCGCCCCATGCCCTGCCAGGGGTCGGGCTGCTGGTCCAATCGCTCCAGGATATTGCCCAGGTGGTAGCTCTGGGGTCCCAGGCCCGAGGCGGTGAGCTCGCTCCACTCCAGGGGGGTGGCCACCGGCGCGCCGGGCAGGGCCCGCACCGCGTAGGGAGCCACCGAGGTCTGGCCGTAGCCGTTGCGGGCCACGTCCAGGTAAAGCCGCCCGCCGCGTTTGGCCACCCGTTGTTCGGTGGTCAAGAGATCGGGATGCTCCGCGGCCAGGCGCTGGGCCACTTCCTGGGCGAAGGAGCGCACCTGGTCGAAACCCTCCCTGCGCAGCAGGGGGGCCACCACGTGCAGGCCCCGCGAGCCGGTAGTCATCACATAGGGCCTGAGCCCGGTGCGCCCCAGCAGGTTGCGCAGCATGCCCGCCGTCTGGATCACCTGGGGAAAGTCCGAGTCGCCTTCCGCCGGGTCCAGGTCGAAGATCACCCGGTCGGGCAAGTTGGGCCGGTCGGCCCGGCTCAGCCAGGGGTGCAGGGTGATACAGGCCAAATCCACCAGATAGAGCAAGGTGGAGCGGTTGTTGGCCATCACCTGCTTGATGAAGCCGCCTTCCTTTTTCTTGAGGCGGACCCGGGGCACCCAGGCGGGGAAAAAATCCGGCGCGTCTTTTTGGTAGAAGCCTTGTGACCCGATCCCATCGGGAAAACGCTGGGCCATCAGGGGACGGTCCCGCAGGTGGGGCAGAATGGTCGGGGAGGCTTGCTGGTAATACTCCGCCAAGTCGCCCTTGGTGAATCCCTGCTCCGGAAACATGACCTTGTCCGGGTGGGACAACTCCAAGTTCTGCGGGACGCTTTTACCGGTCATGGTGGTCCCCTCCCTCTGCCGAAACCTTGCCCGCCATCGCTTGCAAAAGCCCTCCAATGATTTGAAATACCGCGCTGGAGCAGGGCTTCAGCTTAACATTCTTTGCCCTTGCTTTTAACCCCCACTTATCAGGGAATTGCCTAGCAAACAGCTCGGCCATGGCTCGCAATCTCAAGCACGTACGGACCCAAGGCCCTACCACGGGATAGTCATGAGCCTGGATGCGCTTGGGGCTGGGTTGCGTGCAGAATACGCGGGGATGGGGGCGGCCGGAGGCCATCGCCGCCCACCGGCCGGGCAGGCTACTCCATCTCGCCGGCGGCGTTGATCTGGTCCGGGCCTTCGACCTCTTCCCACAGGAAGGCCAGCTCATCCTCGGTCAGAGGCTCGGCCCTGGGGCGGATTCGATTGCGGCAAATGGCCGCAAACAAGGACATTACCCGATGGGAATCCATTTCCTGGATCTCGGGCCAATCGGAACGCACCTCGTATTGATAAGGGCATCCCTGGCAATGAAAATCGCTTACCTTTTGGGCCACAGCCTCGCTAAGGCAAGAATCGTAATTCGGGCAGGCAAAATTTCTCTTGGAAAGCATACGGTGTCTGGTCCTCAACCAATCTCGGCTCCAGCCGTAAAATGAAAGCCCACTTTCCGCGGCCCGGGCAGTGGCACGGCTGTTAAACCCCCAGATATCCTAACTATGGGGCAGTTGGGCTCCATCCTGGGGTGATGACCCGTTTTAATTATTGTGGGACCTGCGCGCCTGTTTTCAAATGAAAACTTTATGACAAATCGCATTATGTGAAAATTTTATGAGTCCCCTGGGGCATGTGCTTTCGGGAGGGGCGATCAACGGCCAGGCCAAACCGACCCCACGGCCCGATTCAAGCTGAAGCTTAACCAGATGGGCAGTCTGTTCGTCAATTCCCAAGCAACGCCCAAGGGTTTTGAGCTAGCCGGCAGGCCCGTATCTTTCCAAGCCCGGACCAAGCGAGGGCCGTCCACTTTATCAGTGGGCGGCCCTTTTGCGTAAAGCGGGACTCCGGCTTGCCATGGCCCTCGCCCGGCGACCGTTGGCGGCGCAGGCCGGAGGCTTTTAAAGGCTAGTGGGAGAACAGGCCGAAAGGCAGGTTGCCCTCCTGGTCAAAGGGCATATCCGCCAGTTCGCCTTCCACGGAGATGTTGTCCATGGCCTCGGCCTCCTCGACCAGGGCTTGGGACACGAACATGCGGTCCAACTCCAAGGTGTTTTTGATCCACACCACCCTGGCCTCGCTGGGTTCATCGACGCCCACGGTGTGCAGGGCGTCGGTTACCGCGGCTTGGTCGTCGTCGTAGGCCAAGGGGATACGGCCCTTTTCCGGCACCGAGGCGGTGATGCAGTTCACCCTGGTCTTGTGCAGGTCGATTTTTTCCACCAGGCGGCGCACCGTGAAGTCGGCGGTGCCCACCCCCAGGGCGTTGCCCTCGCTCTCCGGGGTCAGGTCGCGCACGATGATGCGCTTGAAATGGCGCTCGGTGGGCTCCGGGGTCACTTGGTTCATGACCCGGCCGGTCACGTTGGAGTCCATGCCGCTGCCGCTGACGTTCTTGCCCATCTCGTCCACGATGAGCAGGTCCACCTGCTTGAAGGGCACCCGGCCCATGAGGTGGCGGGCCTTTTCCAGCATCTCGGCGTCGGTCTTCATGAATTCCCGGGGGCCGCAAACCTGAAGATATGCCGTCCGTTCGAAGTGGTTTTCCACCAGGGCTACCCCGCAGATAACCGGCACCTCGCCCATGACCACCCCGGCGATCTCCCGAACCACCTGCTCGAAACCGTGCTGGTAGAACTGGCTATGGGCAAGTTTGGCCCCCTCATGCTTGCCCATGCCGATGGTGAGCATCTTGCACAGGCCGCTTTCCACGATGCCCCGGAAGCTGGTGTGGGGCTTCACCCGGTTCACCACCACCACGTGGTCCGCCCGCACGAAGTCGCGGCCGATGACCACCGGGTGGCCGAAGCTGGTTTCCCCGATGGTTTCGGTGGCCATGGAGGACCTGACCGGAGCGCCGATGGTTTCCTGAGTGATGCCCAGGTGCGCCAGCATGTCTTCCTGGCCCTGGTCGGTGGCTCCGCCGTGGCTGCCCATGGCCGGGGCCACGAAAGGCTCGGCCCCCAGTTCCTTGAAATAGGCCGCCACCGCGGCGATGGCCGCCGCCATGTCGGTGACCCCCCTGCTGCCGGCGGTGATGGCCACCGTCTGCCCGGGTTTCACCTTGGCCGCCAGGTTGAGGGCCTCCAGGCCGCGGCGAACCTCGAAAGGCACATCCACGGCCTCGGGACCCGGGATGTGGTTCTTCACCATTACTATCTTGGGAAAATTCATTATTCAGACCTTGCCTCGCATGCCCCTCGGGCTGCGTTCCTGGGGCGGCTTCTACCGCCTGCTGTATTCAATCGAACTTGCGGCCGTTGAATCAACCTATCTTTCGGCAGGGCAGTTTAAAACATCGCCGGGGCGCGGTGCAAAGGGTCCTCCGGCGCGGCGTTCCCGCCACGCCGAAGGCCCGTGCCGCCGCGTATCCGTTTAGGCGATGCCCAACTCGCTCAGGGTCTGCGGGGTGGGAATCCCCTCCTCGCTCCAGCCGCGGTGCTTGTAATAGTCGCTGAGCAGGCGTCCCATGGGCGGCAGTTGGTTGGTCAGATCCTCGCCCTCGCGGTTCAGGGTCATGAAGCGCGGCGGCAAAAAGTCGTCCTTGCGGCTGATGCCCAAACGGGTGTTGAACAGGCGCTTGATGGTGAACACACGCTCGCCCACCTTCATAAGCGATTCCACGTCCCAATCTTTTCCGGTGACCAGGGACATCCACTCCACCACGTTGTTGACCGTGACCGCCTTGCCGATCTGGGTGAAGCGGCACAGCACCGCGCAGTCCTGCACGCACATCAGGTTTTGCAGGGTGGCGGTGAAAGCGGCCTTGCCCTCCACCTGGTAGGCGTTCTGGGGCTCGGTGATGCCGATCTCGGGCATGGTCAAGGCCAGCTCGTAGGGATGGCTCCAACTGGCGTTGTGGCAGGCGCCCCTGGCGGCAGTTCCGTAGGACAGGGCCTGGCTGAAAAAACGCCGTGGGTCGTGGGCCGAGGGCTCCAGGCCCTTGACGTGCACCGCGAACTCGCTGGCGTTATGTCCCAGCGCCTCGGCCATGGCCCTGGAGCCCCGGCTCATCAGTTCGCCGATGCCCTCGCGCTTGCCCATCTTCTCCACCATCGCCACCAGGGCCTGGCCGTTGCCCCAGGTAAGCTCCACCCCGCCGGTGTCCTCGGTGGTGATCAGGCCCTTTTCAAAGGCCTCCATGGCAAAGGCGATGGTCGCGCCGGTGGATATGGTGTCCAGGCCGTAGCGGTTGCACAGGTCGTTGGCCTTGCAGATGGCCTCCAGGTCGTCCACCAGGCACTCGCCGCCCATGGTGCCCATGGTCTCGTATTCCGGCCCGGCGCCCTCCAGCCCGGCGTAGGGGCCCTCGTTGATCTTGATGTGCCGGCCGCAGGCGATGGGGCAGCGCCAGCAGCCCTTGCGCCCGGTGAGCACCGTGTCGTGCAGCACCACGCCGTTAATCTTGGACACCCCGTCCCAGCGCCCCTGCTTCCAGTTCTTCAGGGGGAAGTTGCCCGCCTTCTCGTAGTTCTCGACCCCGCCGCCGGTGCCGTACTGGCCGAAGGTCTCGGTGGCGGTGGTGATGTGCTTGAGCAACTCCTTGACGCTCTTGTCCAGGCCTTCGGGGTCGGCCACCGGCACCGGGCCCTGGCCCACTGCCACCAGGGCCTTGAGGTTTTTGGAGCCCATCACCGCGCCCAAGCCGGTGCGGGCCGCCGCCCGGGTCAGGGTGCCGATGTGGGGCACCCCGGCGATGGGGGCCAGGCGCTCACCGGCCTGGCCGATCACCGCCGCCGCCGCCTTGGGCGAGGTCTTGGACTTGAGCCACTTGGCCGACTCCTCGGCGTCTTGGCCCCAGATCTCCCCGGCGTCGCGGATCTCCACCTTGTCGTCGCTGATGGCCAGATACACCGGCTTGTCGGCCTTGCCGGTGACCACCACGCCGTCGTAACCGGACTTTTTGAGCATCACCCCCCAGGAGCCGCCCACGTTGGCCTCCCCGAAAATGCCGGTCTGGGGCGAACGGCCCGCGATGTGATGGCGGCCCGAGGAAGGCACCTTGGTGCCGGTGAAAGGCCCGGTCATGGCGATGAACAGGTTTTCCGGGCTCAAGGGTTCGGTGTCCGGCGAGGTCTCGTCATACAGCAGCTTAGCCGCCACCCCGGCGCCGCCCATATAGGCGTCGGTCAGCTCCGGCGAAAGGTCCTGTGTCCGGACCTCGCGGCTGCTCAAGTCCACCCTTAGAAGTTTGCGATGATATCCCGACATGGCAGGTTCCTCCATCAACCGCCGGTGACCGGCAGAAATAGTTTCAAGGTGTCCCCGTCGTAGACAGGGTCATCAAGCTTCAGGAATTTTCCCGAGGAAAAAACGCTGAGATGGGCCCCCAAAAGAGCGTCGTCCTGGTACAGCAGGTATTTGTTGAAGACCCCGCACTCGCGCGCCAGAAGTTCAAGGACCTCACGCATGAGCGTGGGCCCTTGAAGGTAAATTTCCAGGCAGGGACGACCTGCCATTTTTTCAAAGGCCTGGGATAGCTCCACTCGCATGACCCGCTCGCTCCTTGGGGGCAACGAAAAGCGAAAGGCCTCAGGCTAGGCTCCTATCAGACCACCAGGACGGGTTTCAGCAACTGGCCGCCCAGAGCCTCCTGGAAGGCCTCTTCGGCGTTTTCCAAGGGGAAGGGCTGGGCCAATACCGAGAAATCCATGGCCTGGTCGGCCATGAGGCTTATGGCCTGAGCATAGTCCGGCCGAGTGCTGGCGTAGCTCAGCAAGATGGTCAACTCGTCGCGCACCGCCGGGCTGGGGAACCAGGTCAACTCACCGTTGTACAGGGCCACGATGATCATGGTCCCTCCCCGGTGAACCAGGTTGAAACCGGTCTTCAGGGCCGCGGTTGAGCCGGAAGCCTCGATGAACAGGTCGGCCATGCCCGGACCGAAGGTGGAGCGCACCAACTCCTCGGGCGACTCGCCTTCCACGATGGCCGTTTCCAGGCCCAGGCGCTGGGCCGCGGGCAGGCGCACCGCCGCGTCGCGGTTCATGCCCAGAAGCAGTACCTTGGCCCCGTGCAGCTTGGCCAACCCGGCGCACAAGAGCCCGATGGGCCCTGGCCCGCTGACCACCACCTTGTCGCCGGGGCGGATCACCGTGCGCCGAAGGGCGTGAAGGGCCACCGACACCGGCTCCACCAAGGGCGCCAGGGACAGGTCCAGGTTGCTGGGCAGGGACAGGAGCTGGTCCGCGGCGCAGGTCACGAAACCGGCCATGGCGCCGTCGAAGTGCAGGCCGATGACCTGGCGCTCCGGGCACAGGTGGCTGTTGCCCGACAGGCAGGCGGGGCACTTCAGGCAGCCCTGGATGGCCACGGCGGTGACGTGGTCGCCCACCATTCCCGGGGCCACCCCGGGGCCGGTCTCCACCACCACGCCGGAAAACTCGTGGCCCAGGATCACCGGCGGGGTCACGAACTCGTAGCCGGGGTCGTTGTTGAAGGCGTGCAGGTCGCTGCCGCAGATGCCGCAACCCGCCACCTTGATGAGCACCTCGCCGGGACCGGGGGTGGGACGGGCCACATCTTGCACCGCCGCCTGGCCCGGCTCCCTGCCGTGTTTCACAAAGGCTTTCATGGCGCGCCTACTTGCCCAGGTAAACGGTCTTGACGTAATCGTCGTTGGCTATCTCGGAGCTGGGGCCGTGCAGGACCACGGTGCCCTTTTCCATGATGTAGGCCTCGTCGGCCACCTTCAAGGCGTGGTTCACCTGCTGCTCCACCAGGAAGATGGTCACCCCGCTCTTGGCGATCTCGGAGACCATCTTGAACATCTCCTGCACCAAAACCGGCGACAGGCCCAAGGACATCTCGTCGATCATCAGAAGGCGCGGTTCGGTCATCAGGCCCCTGGCGATGGCGCACATCTGCTGCTCGCCGCCGGAAAGCGATCCCGCCTGCTGGGAGGAGCGCTCCTTGAGGATGGGGAACAGGTCGAACATCTTTTCCAGGTTCTTCTGGAGATCCTTGCGGGCGTGCTTGCTGTAGGCGCCCATCTCCAGGTTTTCCAACACGGTCAGGGTGCCGAAGAGCCGGCGGCCCTCGGGAACCAGGGCGATGCCCAGGGACACGATGTCCTCGGGGTTCATGGCATTGATGTGCTGCCCTTGAAAGGTGATGTTGCCCTTGCGGTAGGGAACCATGCCGCTGATGGTGGAAAGCAGAGTGGTTTTGCCCGCAGCGTTGGGCCCCAGCAAAGCCACGATCTTGCCTTCGTTAACTTCCAGGTTGACATCCCTGAGCGCCTGGAAATCGCCGTAGTATGAATCTACCTTCTCGATGCTTAACATCCTGGCGCCTCCTCGCCCAGATACGCCGTGATGACGCACTGGTCACTGGTCACTTCGTCGGGTGTCCCGCATGCGATGAGCGCGCCTTGGTCCATGACCAAAACCCGCTCGGATATGGCCATCATGGCGTCCATCAAGTGCTCGATGAACAGGATGGTCACGCCGCTGTCGCGAACCTGACGGATCAGGGGCAGGTTTTCAGCCACCTCGGTGGGGTTAAGGCCCGCCAAGACCTCGTCCAGAAGCAAAAGCTTGGGCTTGGTGGCCAAGGCCCTGGCCACCTCGATACGCTTGCGCTGGGCCAGGGTAAGGTTGGCGGGCATCTTGTCGGCCATCTTGTCCAGCTTCACCATTTCCAATATCTCGAAGGCCTTTTCCTTGGCCTCCTTGGAGGTCTTGTAGTGGGCGAAGATGGGCACCATGACGTTTTCCAGCACGGTCATGTCAAAGGGTCGCACCACCTGAAAGGTCCGGCCCACGCCCATGGCGCTACGCTTGTAGGGCGGCTTCTTGGTCAGGTCCTCGCCCTCCAGCATGATGGAGCCCCGATTGCTGACCAGCAGGCCGGAGATAAGGTTGAACAGGGTGGTCTTGCCGGCGCCGTTGGGGCCGATGAGGCCCAGAATCTCGCCGCGGCGCACCTCGAAGCTGACCTCGCTCACCGCGGCCAGGCCGCCGAAGTTCTTGGTCAGGTCTCTAACTACTAGCAGGTCATCCATAATTCCACCATTCCAGCCGGCTAGTTGTCCGCAGCAGAGGAGTCGCCGGATTTCTTCTTCTTGAACCAGGGTTCTATCAACGAAACGATGCCGCCGGGCACGAAGTTGACCACCGCGATGAGCATCAGGCCGTAGACCACGAAGTTCAGGCCCTGTTGGATGGTCCCCAGGTAGAAGCGCAGGAACTCACCCAGCGGCGTCATGATGATGGCGCCGATCACCGGACCCCAGACCGTGCCCATGCCGCCGATGATGCCGTTCATGGCCGGCTGCAGGGAGAACAGGTCCATGGAGAAGGCGGTGCCCGGCTCCAGCACGTAGTTGTAGAACACGTAGAACACGGCGATCATGCCGGTGAGCCCCGAACTCCACATCAGGCCCAAAAAGTGCGCCTTGGCGGTGTTGATGCCCAAGGCGCGGGCCGCGTCCTCGTCCGCCGCCGCCGCCCTAAGGTGGTAACCCAGGGAGGAGGAGCGAATCCACCAGGCCAGGCCGATAACCAGCAGGGCCAGCCCCAGGGCCATATAGTAGAAGGGCGCGCCGCTGGTGAAGGTCAGGTTGAGCCAGCTTGGCTTGAAGGGGATGTTGATGCCCACCGATCCGTTGGTCAGGGCGCGCCAGTCCACCGCCACCATGCGCAACACCTCGGCGAAGGCGATGGAAGACAGGGTGAAGAAGGGGCCCTTGAGGCGGATCAGGGGGAAGCTCAGGATAACTCCACCCACCATGGCCACGAAGGTGCCGGCCACCACGCCGATGAAGGGGGAGATGCCCAACTTGACGTAGAGGATGGCAGCGGTGTAGCCACCCAGACCGAAAAAGGCCGCGTGTCCCAGGGAGAACTTGCCGCCGAAGGCCGGGATGTTCCAGGCCGCGGTCAAGGCAATGTAAAAGAACACCAAGGTGAACATGTGAAGGACAAAGGTGGAGGTGAAGTACAAAGGCACCGCCAGCAAGCCCAGCAGAAATATGGTCGCGGCTGTTTTAAGCTTGTTATTTCTCACTTTAAACCAACCTCCTCGGAGCCTTTACCCTTCCCAAAGATTCCTTGGGGTCTGATGAGGATCGCGATGATGAAAATGCCGAAGTAGATCGCTTCCTTCAGTGCAGGGGAAACGTAAGTGCCGCCTACCGCCTCGACCACCCCGATGAAAAGTCCGGCCAGGAAGGTTCCGCCCATGCTGCCCAGCCCGCCCAACACCACCACGATAAAGGCGATGAGGGTGAAGGGTATACCCACGGTGGGGTAAACCGAACTGAAAGGCATGAGCAGGACGCCGCCCAGGGCCGAGAACGCACAGCCGATGCCAAAGGCCAGTAGGTAAAGTTTTTGCACCTTCACGCCCATCAGGCGGGCGATGGTGTGGTCCTCCACGATGGCCCTGAGGGCCTTGCCGGTGTAGGTGTTCTTGAGAAAAAAGTAAAGCAGGCTGACGGAGAGGAGCGCGGCGAAAAAGGCCACCAGCCTGGGTATGCTGATGAAGATGCCCCCCAGTTCCATGGTGCCCATTCCGTAGGAAACCTGCACCGTGCGGAAGTTGCCCGAACAGACGATCAGGGCCACGTTCTGCAGGATCAACGACAGGGCCACGGTGGCGAAAATCTTCATGTTGGCCGAGGAGTTCTGGATCGGCTGGACAATGATCCGTTGGATCACAACGCCGAACAAGAACATCACCGGCAGCACGATGAGCGTCGACACGTAGGGGTCCATGCCGAAGAAATAGTTTAGATAGAAGGTCAGGTACATGGCCACCATGACCATCTCGCCGTGGGCGAAGTTGATGATGCGGACCACGCCGAAGATCAGGTTTAACCCGATGCTGATAAGTGCGTAGATCCCACCGAGAAGGAGACCCGATACGCAGACTTGGACAATCAACTCCATAGGTACTCTACTTCCATCTTTGGTTTTAGATGGTCCTTGTGGGAGATAAACAAACCCAGATACGAGGCTTGTGGGAAAACAGCGTCACCGGTTTGGGCTTGCGCGCCGCCCTCAGCCTTGCCCGACGCGGCGCTCAGCCGCCTGACCACTTGCCCAAGGTCGGGAATAATCCCGTGCCCCTTGCCCGGAGGCCCGGCGGCGCGCCGACTTAATTAGCGCCTTGTGCCGGGCCGCCTACGCGAGGGGCGCGGAACCGTTTAGGACCGTTTGGGTCCAAACCAGGGGCGCGTGTCGGTCCCTGCCCCGTCCGCGCCGGTTGGGGGCTCCGTATAGCCACGCCCCATCCACCGGCCCCCTTGCCTGGGCTATCGCCCTGATCGCGTTTGTTTACCGGCGCTCCCCCACCAAGGGGGAGCGCCGGTAAGGATCAGTGGGTCTACTTCTTGGGAAGTACGGGCTTGGTCACCGCGGCACCCAAGGGGTACACGGTGAGCAGCTTGCCGTCGCGCCACTGGGACACGAAGGCGGCCGCACGGACGTTCTGGCCCTTGTCATCAAACTTGACGCCCCAGCCGTTGGCGGTCTTGCCAAGTGGGATGTCCACGGACATGGCCGCCGCGCGGATCTTGTCGGGAGCGAGGCCGCCGGCCTTCTGGATGATGTCGAAGACCACGTTGGCGCCCATGAAGTTGGTCAGGCTGTGACCGGAGCGGGGTTCTTCCTTGAAGGTCTTGCGGTAGAGCTCCAGGAACTTGGTCAGGCCCGGGGTGAACTTGGTGTTGACATCGTACTGGGTGAAGTCGACGTTGAGGATACCGTTGGCATTTTTGCCCAGAGCCTTGGCGAAGCTCTGCAGGCTGTGGCCGCCGCCGGTGGCGATGAAGGGCTTGATGAGCTTGTACTCAGCAGCCTGACGGCCCAACAGGATGGCGTCGTTGGCGTAGCACACGAGCACGATGACATCGGGGTCGGCCTTCTTCAGGCGGAAGACGACCGGGGACAGGTCGCTGGAGGTGGAGGCGTAAGGCTCGATGGAGACCACCTTCAGGCCGGCCTTCTCGGCCAAGCCCTTGAAGCTGGCGGCCACGGAGGTGCCGTAGTCGGAGTCCTCGTGGGCCACGGAAACCTTGATGTCCTTGGGCTTCTTGCCGATGGCCGGAGCCAGGTACTCCACGATGAAGCCCACCTGGCTCTTGCTGAACATGGCGGCGGTGCTGTTGGTGCGGTACACCGTGGGGTAGCCGCGCTCGGTGATGGCGTTGGCGATGGCGCCCATCTCAAAGTAGGGGATGCCCTTGCGAGCGGCCACTTCGGTGGCGGCCATGCTGCGCGAGCTGGAGTAGGAGCCGATGATCAGGCCGACCTTGTCCTTTTCGATCAGTCTTTCCGCCTCGGAGCGGGAGGCGGCCACGTCGGAGCAGTTACCGTTGGCAAAAACGATTTTTTTGCCCAGGAGTCCGCCGTTCTCGTTGCGCACCATGCGGGCGATCTCAGCCCCGCGCCAGCTTTCCTCGCCCAGCAGAGCCAGGGGGCCGGAACGGGGATAAAGGGCGCCAATGACAATATCCTTGTCAGCGGCGAAGGATGCGGGCGCCAGAGACATCAGCAGCGCCAGCGCCAAGGTGATCAGTAACAACTTTTTCATGCTAACTTCCCTCCCTACCACAAATAAGACTGAGAAAAATTCGGGGATTGCCATCAACCCCCTTGGTAATACTCGACGGCCCGGACGATATCGCCGGTGACCATCGTTTCGTAAAGCACTTTCAACCTGTCGGCGTCGATGGGCGCCGGGTTTGTGGGCCGGGGATAACGCTCCACGCACTCGGCGATCATGGCCGGCACGTCGGTTTCGCTGATATCCACCTCTTGCAGGGATCGCGGCAGCCCCAGAGCCACGATCAACTCATCAACCCAGGTAACCAGTTCTTCGGGCTTGGACCCGTGTTTGCCCAGCACCAGATCGGCCGCCTGGCTTATGCGCTCGGGGATGGCCTTCAAGTTGTAGGCAATGGTGTAAGGCAAGGCCATGGCACAGGAAACGCCGTGCGGCAGATGACAGCGGTTGGCGATGGTGTAGGCCACCGAATGGCCCAAAACCACGCCCGCGTTCAAGGTGAGCCCCCCGATGTAGGCCCCGTAGATCATGGCCCGCCTCGCCTCCATGTTGGAGCCGTCCTCATAGGCGGGCTTGAGCCAACGGGCCACGATGGACATGCAGGTGGTGGCCTGGGTGTCGGTGAAGGGGCTGGCGTTGATCGACATGAAGCCTTCCAAGGCGTGGCTCAGGGCGTCCATGCCCGTGGCCGCGGTGATCTTGGGAGGCAGGGTCTTGGTGAGCTCGGCGTCCAGCACCGTGGCCAGGGGCACCAGTTGGGGACCGAGCACCACGGCCTTGCGGCCCTGCACCGAAAGCATGGACACGGCGGTGGCCTCGGCTCCGGTGCCCGCGGTGGTGGGCACGTTGATCAGAGGCAGCGGGGCCTTGGCAAAGGTCGTCGCACCCAAGTGTTCGGTGACTCCCTCGGGGTTGGTGGCGAAGGCCGCAGCCAGCTTGGACATGTCCAGGGAGCTGCCGCCGCCCATGCCGACCACCGCCTTGAAGGGCTTTTGGCGGGCGAACCCGGCCAGGGCCTCGGCGATCTCCAGGGTGGGCTCGCCCACGATGCCGTCAAAGACGGCCACCGCGTAACCGGCGGCCTCCAGGGGCGCGGCCACCTTGCGGTCCAGGCCCAGCTTCACCACTTCCTTGTCGGCCACCAGCAGAACGTCGCCGCCAGCGATTTTCCAGCCTTTGAGAAGCTGCTCCACCTGACCGGCGGCGCCGTCGCCCATCATGAGCTGACGGGGGCCCTGCGAACTATATACGTTAGATTTAGCGAAAGAGATCATCGCATTAGGTTCCTTATTTCATAACGGGAATTAAGAACGTGGCTTCGCCTTAGGCGGCCATCCACCCCCCATCGATGAAGATAACTTCGCCGGTGATGTAGTCGGAGGCCGGGCAGGCCAGGAACAGGGCCGCGTATCCGATGTCTTCGGGGGATCCGAACCGCTTCATGGGGATGCGCGAAAGCATCCAGTCCTGGGTATCGGAATTGGAGAAGGCGGCCTCGGTCATGCTGGTGCGAACGTAACCCGGAGCCACCGCATTGACGTTGATTCCCTCGGGGGCCAGTTCAACGGCCATGGACTTGGTCAGGGCGAAGATGCCCCCCTTGGCCGCGCCGTAGGCCGAGATGTTGGGCACCGCGATCTTGCTGGTCAAGGAGGCCAAATTGATGATCTTGCCGCTGCCTGCCTTGGCCATCTGACGGGCCGCCGCCTGGGCCATGAAATAGGCCCCCCGCAGTTGGATGGCCAGCACCGCGTCGAAGTCCTCGGGCTCGAACTCCAAGAACTTCTTGCGGATATTGGAGCCCGCGTTGTTGACCAACACGTCCAGGCGGCCGAAGCGATCCATGGTCTGCTCTACTATGGCCCCATAGCCGCCCACCTGGCTCAGGTCGGCGCTGATGGTTTCCACCTCGCGGCCGTAGCGCTCCTTGATCATTTCCGCGGCCGATTGCAGCTGGGACTCGCTGCGGGCCACCAACACAAGGTCAGAACCCGCCCCGGCCAGCACTTCCGCAATGCCCAGGCCGATGCCCCGCCCGCCTCCGGTAACCAAGCTGACTTTATTTTCCAGGGAGAACGCATTGCTCTCGTATGGCATGTTTTAAAATCCCCTATCCGGTCGCATATCGGGCCGTGTCGCAATGGAGCCGTGCAGGTGGTCGCGGGCTCATCCAAATCTTCCGGAGTATCCGGACGGCAACTATGGCAACTCAAGCACAGACTAGTTTAACGTTTTACCTTTGTCGCAAATTCATCCGGTATTTGTCAACCCCAAAAGGCGGCTTGAGCATTTTTTAGGCGGTTCCACCATGGGACCGGCCCGCGCGAAAAGCAGCCCGGCCGGCCGGCGGAACGAGGGCTTTTGTGGCGTTGTGCAAAAAACAAGACTTCGTCGTTTAACAAGGAATCAGGCCTTGGCCCGCAGGGGGGATATATCGTCGTAGCGGCTTCCCCTGGCCTTGAAACCGCAGGTCTCGCGGATGATAAGCTTGGGCTCCAAAACCACCCGCCGAACGCTTTCCACCGTCTCCATCTTGATCTTGCTGACTAAAATATCCACCACCACCCGGCCCATCACCGTCTTCTTCTGGGAAACGGTGGTAAGGCCCACCCCGGGCAACCCGGCCATCTCGATATCGTCGAAGCCAATCACCGCCACGTCCTCCGGCACGCGGCGCCCGGTCTCCTGCAAGGCATCCAACACGCCCAGGGCCATGTGGTCGTTGGTGGCAAATACAGCAGTGAATTCAGTGCCTTTATCGATAAGGTCCAGGGTGACCTCATAACCGGAGCGGCGCGTGAAGTCACCCTCCACCACCATCATCGGGTCCAATTCTATGCCGTAATTGTCAAGACAAACCTGCGCGCCTTGCAAACGATCCTGTCCGGTGGAAGTGTTCTTGGGGCCCATCAACAGGGCGATCTTGCGGTGCCCCATCTTGACCAAGTGCTCCACGGCCAAGTAGGCGCCACGGGGGTTGTCGATGCCCACGAAGTCCGCCGCGGGCGAACCAAGATCCTCGTTGACATAACGCAGGGCCAGGGCCACGGGCAAGCCGCCGTCGATCAACTCGAACACGAACTTGTCGTCCAGCAGGGCGGCGCAGATGATCAGGCCGTCCACACCGTGGGAAATCAATTCCCGCACGTCCACCTGGTGGTTGTCCACGCCGTCTTCAACCGAGCAGGTTATAACCCGGTAGCCGCGCTCCTGGGCCCGGTCGATTATGTCCTGGGCCAACTCGGAGTAAAAGGGGTTCAGCAGCGTCTTGATAAGCAGGCCGATGATATTGCTTTGCTTGTTGACCAGGGCGCGCGCGGCCAAATTAGGATGATAATTCAAAGCGTTGGCAATGGACAACACTTTCTCGCGGGTGGCGGAGCTTATGCGGTTGGTTTCTTTGTCCCGAAGGGCGAGGGAAACCGTGGTAACGGAAACTCCCGCCGCCCTAGCGATGTCCTTTACCGTGGCCTGCTTTTTCATTAATACTTTATGCAGTCATTATGACAGGTTAGCATTAAACACCCCCCTGGGCGTCTGTTCGCTTCATGCTTATATGCCTTCCCACTGCTTTAGTTTAGCGTTAAATCGATACTAAATGGGAAAGAATTAAGAGTCAAGCTTGTCGTTCGCCCCCCAGTCGCCCTTGAGTGGGTCATGCCGGGCAAGCGGCAGCATTTACAATATTTATTGTGATTCATTAAAAAAACGATGGCGTCGACAAGCCCCCACCCTTCCCTAATACTGCCTCGGGCAATGCCCGTCCACGGCCAGCCGTCAGAGAGGGCCGAACCCCTCACAAAAAGACGGGAGCCCCGTAGGGCTCCCGTCGCGCGTGATTATCCACGTGTTGTGAAGTCCACGCCCGCAGAGGGCTAGACGTCTTCTGAGGTGGGCTCCTGTCCGGCCAGTTGGCCGCTGGCCGCGTGGTCCTTGGCCATTTTGGTCCCCGCGGCCAAGGCCTTCTTGTTCAGGGCCTCGGTTCCCTTGGGCACCCGGGCCAAGAGCGCCTTTTCCAGGGCCTTGCGCCTCACCACCCCGGTCAGCTCGGTGATGGCGCCCAAGGCCACCACATTGGCGACCATGGGTTTGCCCAGCTTGTCGCGGGCCGTGGCCGTGAACGGCAGGGCCACCGCTCGGCTGGATGGGGGATGGCTCACCAGGTCGGAATCCACCACGATCCACCCGCCGGGTTTCAGGTCCCAGGAGTAGGTGTCAGCCGCTTCCTGGGTCAGGGCCAAAAACAGGTCCACCCTGGTGGCCAGGGGGTAGTCGATATCCTGGTCGGCGATGATCACCTCGGCCTTGGAGGCTCCGCCCCTGGCCTCGGGGCCATAGCTCTGGCCCATGGCCACGGCGCGGCCGTCGTGCAGGCCCGCCGCCTCGGCCAAGACCAGCCCGGCCAAAATCAGGCCCTGGCCGCCGCTGCCCGCCAGGCGCACTTCCATGCGCTCCATCTCCGGGGCCTTGGCCTTGGCTTTGGCCTTGGGGGTTTCCTTTTTCTTGCTGCTCGCCATGATTAGCCCTCCTTCCGGATGGCCTGGGCTCGGTCCACCGCGCCCTGATACGTCTCCAAGAAGGTGGGGCGCTCGTGGTCGGCCAAAACGCCGATGGCAAAACGGCCCTCGCGATCGGCCGGGCTCATCTTTTCCCAGCGGTCCATGCGCACCGCCTGCTTCTTGAAGCCTTTCATCATCTCCACCTGGCTGCCCAGGCGGTTCTGCCGGCCATAGTTGGTGTGGCAGGGGCTAAGCACCTCCACCACCCCGAAGCCCTTCTTGGCGATGGCCTGGCCCAGCATTTGATCAAGCTGGGTCACGTGGTACACCGTGGAGCGGGCCACGAAGGAGGCGCCGGCGGTCACGGTTAGGGCGCTGATGTCGAAGCTGGGTTCGGAGTGGCCGTAGGGAGCCGTGGTGGCCTTGGCGCCCAGCGGCGTGGTGGGGCTGTACTGGCCGCCGGTCATGCCATAGGTCAGGTTGTTGACTATGATGGCCGTAAGGTCAAGGTTGCGCCGGGCGGCGTGAATAAGGTGGTTGCCGCCGATGGCCGTGGCGTCGCCGTCGCCCATGACCACGATCACCTTGAGATCCGGCTTGGCCAGCTTTACACCCGTGGCGAAGGTGAGCGCCCGGCCGTGGGTGGTGTGCACGCTGCCCACGTCCACGTAGACCGGCAGGCGGCCAGAGCAGCCGATGCCGCTGACCAGCACCACCTGGTTTTTATCGTAGCCGCCCTGAGCCAGGGAGCGCACCAGCGAACCCAGCAGAATGCCCAACCCGCAGCCGGGGCACCAGACGTGGGGGAACTTCTTGTCGTGGCGCAGCCAATCGTAGACCACGCTTCTGTGCACCGCCGTCATCAGGCCACCTCCCGCATACGGCCCAGGATCTCCTCGGGAGTGATCATGGTGCCGTCCATCTTGCTGTGACGAATCACCTGGGTCCGTCCGTCATTGACCCTTTTGACCTCGCGGCTCATCTGGCCCATGTTCAGCTCGGGCACCAGGGCCGCCTTGCGCCCCGTAAGAGCCGCCTCCACCGCCCGGCGGGGGAAGGGCCACAGGGTCAACAGCTGCAACAGGCCCAGCTTGATGCCCCGCTCCCGGCCCATGCGCACCGCCGCCCGGCAGGAGCGGGCGGTGCAGCCGTAGGAGATCAGCACGATCTCCGCGTCGTCCAAGGAGTACTCCTTGGTGAGCATCAGGTCGTCAAAGTGGCGGCTGATCTTACCGAAGAGCCTGGTGTAGAAAGGCTCCACCTCGTCGGCCCGGCGGGTGGGGAAGCCGCGCTCGTCATGCACCAAGCCGGTGACGTGGTAGCGGTAGCCCTCGCCCAGGTCCGCCAGGCGCGGTATCAGGCTGCCATCGGTCTTGTAGGGCACGTACCAGTCCGGGGGCACGGTGGGCCTGCGGCGGTCGATGACCTCCAGGTCGCCCTCGGCGGGCAGGATCACCTTTTCGCGCAAGTGGGCCACCGTCTCGTCGGCCAGGAAGATCACCGGGGTGCGAAAACGCTCGGCGGTGTTGAAGGACCGAACCATCAGCTCGAAGCACTCGCTGACCGAGCTGGGACAGAACACGATGGCCGGGTGGTCGCCGTGGGTTCCCCAGCGGGCCTGCTGCACGTCGCCCTGGGCCACATTGGTGGGCAGCCCGGTGCTGGGTCCGCCGCGCATCACGTTGACCACCACCAAAGGAGTCTCGGCGATCATGGCGTAGCCCAGGTTTTCCTGCATCAGGGAGAAGCCGGGGCCGCTGGTGGCGGTCATGGCCTTGCGCCCGGCCAGGGAGGCCCCCACGCAGGCCCCGATGGAGGCGATCTCGTCCTCCATCTGAATGAAGGGGTTGCCCCTGACCGGCATCTCCCGGCTCATGTACTCGGTGATCTCGCTGGCCGGGGTGATTGGGTAACCGGCGAAGAAATTGCAACCGGCGGCCAAGGCCCCCAGGGAGGCGGCCTCGTTGCCTTGCAGCAGCCGCGCCTGGCCCTTGCGGTTCGCCTTGGCGGCTCTGCCAACCGGCTTGCTGGTTCCTGCGGCCATAATTATTTCTCCTCCCGCGGCACCGGGGCCAAACGCTCCGGGCTTATGTTGCTGGCGGCCTTGGCTGCGTCGGATTTTTCCTGGATTACTTCCGGAGAGTCCAGGGCGGAAGCCGGATGGGCCAGGTCCACCGCCCCGGGCTTTTCATAGCCCACGGTGATGGCGAAGTCGGGACAGAGCATCTCGCAGAGGCCGCATCCCGTGCAACGATCCTTGTCCACCTGCCGGGGATAACCCCACTCGTCGGCGACCAGTATGCCCACGGGGCAAAAGGCCACGCAGTTGCCGCAGCGCTTGCACCAGGCGGGATAAAAACTGTGCTTGGTCTGAGGCTTGCCTCGTTTTGTGGTCGCCTCGTTGGCGATCATGTCACTACTCCAAAGACTAGATCCAGTAACCAAATTTCAGCGACGCCTTATGCGCCGGCCCTTTGCCGTTTCATATCCTCGATCAGCCTGGGAACGATTTCCTGCGCATGACCAAACTATACCCAGATCAACCTTTTCAAAGATAGGGTCCTCGGGGTGCTTGTCGATGGCGCAGGCCTGGGAAGTCATTTGGGATTGGTCGCTGAGATGGCGCGCCCACCGCTCTCTGACGTCCTCCCGGCCCCGCACCAGACGCACCGGTTCATACTGCGCCTGGTTAAGCGGCTGGGAGGATGTCTGGTGCATTGGGTGCCTTCACTTTTTCTTGCTCGCCGGCGGTCAGTCACCCGGTTGCCTGACAGGTTGCCACCAAAAGGGCCGCCACCGCGCCGGCCCCGGCGCGGCGCTCCGCTCGTTGAGCCCTCAGATTTCCAACCCCAGACGCCGGGCGGCCATCCGCAGATGGTCCAGGGTTTCTTTTCTGGCTTTTTGGGGGTTGCGGGCCTCTATGGCCCTATAGATGTCCTCGTGCTCTTTTTGGACCTGCCGGGGCACGCCGGGATTTTGGCGTGAATGCTCCCGTGCCTCCTGGATGAGCACCAAGAGCTTGTCGTTGAGAAACTGCATGAGTTCGCACAAGTGCGGGTTGCCGCTGGCCTCGGCGATGCCGCGATGAAAATCAAGATCAGGCACCGCGCCGATGGTGTCGTCCTCCACCGCCCGGGCCATGGCCACCACGCATTCGCCCAGTTTGGCCACGTCGCGGGTGCTGCCCCTGGCGGCGGCCATGGCCGCGGCCTCGCTTTCCAGGATGGCCCTGAGCTCGTAGAGGTGGGTCAAGGATTGGGGGTTGATTTTTTCCGGGTCTTCCAGCCGGAAGAAGCGCCGTCCCGTCCGGCCCACCACCATGACCCCCCGGCCCTGCTGAGACTCCAGGAGCCCTTCGGCCTTGAGTTGGGATAGCGCCTCGCGGATCACCGCCCGGCTCACCCCGAACTTGGTGGCCAACTCCATCTCGGGAGGCAGCATCTCGCCCGGCTTGAGCGTGCCGCTCTCCAACTCCTCCATGAGGATAGCGGCCACCTGGTCCGGCAGGCGCAGGGGCTGCTTCAACTCATATTTGTCTGACAACATGCTTTCCATGCAGCATGATTAACATGCCAGGGAGGCGATTTCAAGCGAAATCCTCAATGATTTCAAAAGACACATCATAAGGCCGAAATGTTTTTATTTTTTTATATTAATAAGTTATGGAAGATGCCCCCGAAAGGCCTGAAAAATTACGGGCCACCCCGGAGGGCGGCCCGTAGATACCCAAGGCGGTGGGGCTTTACTTGAACTTTTCGTGGCAGTCGCTCTTGCATTGGCCCACCTCGTCCAGGGCCTCGTCCAGGGCCGAGCCGTTAGCGGTGGCCAGGGCGTCCTCCACGCGGTTCAGGGCGGCCAAAAAGCGAGGGTAATTTTCGCTGCCGTACTTGGCCTTGTCAAAGGTGCACACCTCCCGCGCCTGGGCCAGAAAAGCCGAGGCATCGGCCAGGCTGGGCATGCCGCCCTCCTTGCGAATGCTCTTGAGGCCGGGGAGGCTCTTGGCCAAGGCCTTCTTGATCTTCTTGTAGGAGGTCTTGTCCTCGCTCTCGGCGGGCTCCTCCTCCGGGGCGGTGATCTCCACGAAGCCTTCGCTCTCGCCTTGGGCCTCGCCCTTGGCCGGGGAGATATCGGGCGCGGCAACCGGCATGGGCGCCACGATCTTCAGGTTGATCTTTAGGGTGGCCTTGCCGGACTTGGTCTTGAGCGCCTGCTTTACCTTGACCTCACCCTCCAGACCCAAGTCCTCGGAGCGTAGGGCGATGTGCCCCTGCTCCAGGGCATCGGCCAGTTGGCGCAAATAATCCGCCGCCTCCGCCGGGGAAAATCGGTGTTTTACTTTATCCTTCTTGGGAGTATCCACGCGTACCTCCTAAATTGAACAACCCGCCGCCGCGCCCTCAGACCAATGAGAGCAGGGCTTCGGCCAAAAGGCGTCCGTCGGTCAAAGGGGCGCTGTCCGAAGTCATAAGATCGGCCTCGATTGTCCTGAGGCCCATATCTTCAAGGGCCCTGCGGTCCAGGCCGCCGGGATAATCGTTCCACTTCCGGTCCACCAACACGTAGTCCAGCACCCGCCCCTCGGCGCGTTGGGGGCCGTCAGAGGCTCCCAGGGCGGCCATGAGCTCGGCGGCGCGCTGGGCCACCCCTCCGGCCAGCACTTCCTTGTCCGGGGCGGTATTGGGCACGAAAACCTTGGGGCAGGGGTTGGCCGCCACGGCCTCCCCTATTCCGCCGGGCAGCAGGCAGGCCAAGAGGCTGGTGTAAAAGCTGCCCACCGGATAGCAGATCAGCTCCGCCTGGGCGATGAGACGCCGCACCTTGGGCCGTATTTCGGCCGTGGCGGGGCGTTCCCGGTCCAAGCCTTGGTTCAGCCTCAACTCCACGATGGGCGCGCTCAGGGGCGGCTCGCTGCGTCCGGTGATCCGGTGCTGGCCCAGGATCAGGCTGCCGTCGGCCAGGCGGGCGGCCAGGTGCAGGTTCCGGTTGACCACCGGCCGCACCACCCCGCGCACCTCGGCCAGCTTGGAGAACAGAAATATCACCGGGTCCAGGTGGCGGCCGTTGTTCAAATAGCCCCCCACCAGCACCAGGTTGCCGATGCTGGCTCCGGCCAGGTCGAAGTCGCCTGGCATGGCTGCCATGAAATAGCTCAGGTGGTTGCGGATGATCTTGCGCAGGGGGTCGGGGATGGCCGCCACCATGGGGTCTTCTCCGGCGGTCATGGCCTCCAGGCGCTCCACCATCTCCCCTGCCTCGGCCTCCAGGGGCAGGCGGTAGGCGAACAGCTTGCGCACCTCGGCGTTGCCCCGCACGCTCATGTCGCTGAGCGCCATCATGCGGTTGCGCAGATCGCCCACCGCGGGCATGTCAAAGGCCCGGCGCAGCACCGCCGAGGAGCCGCCCGAGTCAAAGGGAGTGATGAGGTGGATGGAGTTGTGGGTGTAGTTGATCAGCTCCCGGCTCATGGGGCCGGGGCCGCTGCCGCCGCTGAAAAACAGGATGCAGGGGCCCAACTCGGGCGCCCGGGCATAGCGGGCCAGGCGCACCGGGTCCGGCACGCGCAGGGGTCTGGTTATGGTCAGCCCGCTCTTGTCGCTCAAGACTTTTGCAACTCCTCGGCCAGCAAGTCCGGATGCCGCGGCAACAGCGCATGATCCGGACCGTGAACACCATAGTTTTCATTCTAGCCTAACAAGAACGGGAGTTTCATGGCGCAGCCTTATTGATAGGGCCTGACACAATACCGGAGCCGATGAATGGTGCGCGTTAATGCTCACACTGATTATGCCAAGTCCTAGCCGGGCAATGTGTACGTGCGCGACCGCCGCCGCCCCTCCCAATAAAAATGGGGAGCCCCGAGGCTCCCCATGGTGACTGCGATAACGGCCTTGGCGGCTACTCCACCTGCTTGGGCCGCAAAGCGTAGGCCAGGATGCCGGCAACCACGGTGGAGGCCAGGTATAGCCAGAAAAGCGGGGTGAAGTCGGACGCGCCGAGTCCGGCGGCCATGTTGCCCGAGCGGTCCAGGATGGCCCCGGCCAGGGGCTGGTACAGGGCGCTGCCGATCATGGGGAACATGTAGGTGAAGCCGGTGACCGTGCCCGCGATACGCAGGGGAAAGCGCTCCTTGACCACCGCGAAGCACACCCCGGCCGGGCCCGCGCCCACGAAGCCGAAGATGAGGTTCCAGGCGTATATCTCGGGCAGGCTCATGGCTCCGTTGCGGGCCAACATCCACACCAGGATGGCGGCCCACGCCACCATGCTGCCCCCCATCACCGCGCCCCGGGAGGGCACCTTGGCCGCAATCCAGGTGAAAATGAGCGGGCCGAACACCCAGCCGAAGGCGAAGACGTTGATCACCTGGCCGGCCTGGGTTTTGCTCATGGCGTAGGCCTGCATAAAATAAGGCCCCGCCCAGAGCCCGGCGAAGCTGAACAGGATGCCGCCGTTAAAAAAGAACCAGCCCGCCGGCAGCCAGAAATCCTTGCTACCCAAAACCATGCCCAGCACCTTGAGCATGGGCACGGATTCTTGCATGTGGTCGCCGCCGGGAACGGGCTCCACCGGGGGTAGGCCGAAGTCCTGGGGCTTGTCGCGCACCAGAAGCCACACCAACAGCGCGTCGGCCATGGTGCACCCGGCGATAATCCAGAAGCTGCCCCGCCAGCCGATGCCCTCGCTGAGCCAAGCCAGGGGCGAGCCCGCCAGCAGGCCGCCCAGGCCCGCGATGGAGATGACCAGGGAAGTGCCCAGCACATAGTCCTTGGCCGGAAACCAGGTGGTGAGCGCCTTGTAGGTGGGCACCAGCACCACCGACACCCCCAGACCCACCAGGACCCGGGACCAGAAGGCGGTGCCCACCCCCATGGACATGGCGAAGAGCACCGACCCCAGGCTGGCGGCCAGCATGGACAGAGTGACCAGGCGGCGGGGGCCCAGCTTGTCGGCGATAAGGCCGCCCGGCGCCTGCATCAGGGCGTAGGGATAGAAGTAGGCCGAGGCCAAAAGCCCGGTGGTGGCCCCAGACGCCCCGAAGGAGCGCATGATGTCCTCTGCCAACACTGCCGGGCACATGCGGTGCACGTACACCAGCAGGTAGGAGAAGGACAGGAGGCCCAGGATCACCCAGCGATAAGGCGATACGCGGTAAAGGACCTCTGTTTTAGGCACGGCTCGCCTTCGCCGGGCCGCCCCGCTTTTGGGAAATGGCGTAGACCACCATCGCCACCATGGGGACTATGCCGACCAGGCTCATCAGTATGTTGGGTACGATGAGGGCCACGGCGGCGGCCAAGAACACCAGGCGCAGCCACAGATTCAGGGGCCTGGCGAACCAGCCCACCAATCCGCCGGCCAGGGCGGTGACCCCCAACAGGGCGGTGGCCGAGTTGAGGATGATCTGCATCACGCTGCCCTCCAGCACGATGGAGGGGCTGTACAGGAACAGGAAGGGCACGATGAAGCCCGCCAGGCCCAGCTTGAACGACTGGAACCCGGTGTTCATGGCGTTGGTGCCCGCGATGCCGCTGGCCGCGTAGGCGCTGATGGCCACCGGCGGAGTGATGAAGGAGATGATGGCGAAGTAGAAGATGAACATATGGGCCTGCAGGGGCGAGACGCCCATGTCGGTCAAAGCGGGCACGCCCAGGATGGCGGTGATGATGTAGGCCGCCGTGGTGGGCAGGCCCATGCCCAGGATGATGCAGGCCACCATGGTCAGCAGGCCGCCCAGCCAGAGCACGCCGCCGGAGAGGTGGATCACCATCTGGGTGAAGCGCACCCCCAGGCCGGTGAGCGACACCACGCCGATGACCATGCCCGCCGCCGCGCAGGCCATGGCCACGGGCACGGCGGTGATGATGCCCTGCTCCAGGGCCTCGACGATCTCCCGCCAGGGGAAGCGCTTTTCGCGCACCACGATGTACAGCGAGGCGGTTATCACCAGGGTGCAGATGGCGTAGAAGCCCGAGAGCATGGGCGAGAGCTGCTCGATGACCAACAGGTAGACCAGCACCAGCAAGGGAATCAGCAGGTGGTAGCCCTTGCGCAGGGTGTCCACGGCGCTGGGGACCTCGTCTTTGCTCAGCACCTTGAGCTGCTTGCGCTGGGCCTCGAAGTAGACCATCAGGCCCACCGAGGCGAAGTAGAGCAGCGCCGGAATGGCCGCGGCCAAGGCGATGTTGGCGTAGGAGGTGCCCAACAACTCGGCCATGACAAAGGCGCCCGCGCCCATGACCGGAGGCATGATCTGCCCGCCGGTTGAGGCCACCGCTTCCACCGCCCCGGCGAACAACGGCGAATAGCCGGTGCGTTTCATCAGGGGGATGGTGAAGGTGCCGGTGGTCACCACGTTGGACACCGAGGAGCCGCTGATGGAGCCCATGAGGCCCGAGGCCACCACCGAGGTCAGGGCCGGTCCGCCCCTGCGCCGCCCGGTGAGGGCCAGGGCCAGTTGGATGAAGAAGTTGCCCGCGCCCAGCTTATCCAGGAAAGCGCCGAAGATGATGAACACCACCACGAAGGTGGCCGACACCGCGATGGGGATGCCGAAGACGCCCTCGGTGGTCCAGACCAGGTAGCTGATCAGACGCTGGGGGCTGTAACCCTTGTGGGCCAGCATGTCGGGCATGTAGGGGCCCAGGATGCCGTAGGCCAAAAAGGCCACGGCCACCAGCACGATGGGCATGCCCACGGTGCGCCGAGTGCCTTCCAAAATAAGCACCACCAGCACCGCGCCCATCCATATTTCCATGTCGGTGGGCCCCATGATGCCCCGTTCCAAGACCGCCTCGGGAACAAAGGACTGGATGAAAAATACCGCCACGCCGATCATGCCCAGGCTGATGATCCAGTCGACGATGCCGGGGTTGCCTGCGCCGCGGCCGCCGAGGGACCGGTAGACCAGGAAGGTCAGGAGCATCAGGCCCATCAGGTGGATGGAGCGCTGATACAAGGGGGACATCACGCCGAAGGCGGCGGTGTACAGATGAAAACAAGCCAGGCCAACCGCGACGGTGAACACCAGCCAGCGGGCCATGCCGCTGAGCTGGCGCTTGGGCCCTTTATTTTGGTCGGACGCAGCCATTTCCGCCTCACTTTATGCTGAAGACCAAAGGTTGGCCCGGTCTGCCCCACTCGTTGAACAGGTAGACGCGGTTGCCCTTGGTTGTGTGCAAAATCAGTTGTTGGGGTTTGGTGAAGGCCACTCGGGTGGCGATTTGGGCCAGAATATCCGAGGGACGGGGCTTGATATCGGTCAGATGAACCTGGTGCGCGCCCACTCGGGCGCGGCTTTGGTAGCGTTGATCGCGGTAGTCGTAGGTGTCGGCCCCGTAGGAGACCTCGCGGGGATAAAACTTGCCGCCCTCCAGGCGGAACGACTCCTCCACCCACTGACAATCGTAGGAGTGGAAGAACCGGATGGTCACGTAGTCCACGTCTTGCGTGGACAGCCGGGCCTGCAAACCGGTTTGGGGGTTGTTGATAAACAGCGCCCTCCCGCCGCCTTCCCCCGCCGCGGGCAGGGGAAGGCATAGGAGCACCAGGAGCGTTAGCAGGATGAATTTGCCCTGGCGGGAGAGCGCTGACATGCTTCAGGTTCCAGTCGCTACTTGATCAGTTTGGCCGGGACGTCCAGGCCCTTTTCCTTGTAGAACTTCACCGCGCCGGGATGCAGGGGCACTTGCAGGCCCTTAACCGCGTCCTGCAGGGTGGTGTACTTCTTCACCGCGGGGTGGGTGTTGGTCCACTCGCCGGTGTTGGCCCAAAGGCCCTTGAGCATAGCGTAGACCGCGTCGGCCGACAGGTTGGCCTTGGTGCTGGTGTACATGACCACCCGGCTGGTGGGGGTGGGGGTGGGCTTGTCCACGTTGCGGTAGGTGCCGGCCGGAACGTCCAGCTTGTTGAAGTAGGGGTACTTCTTGTAGAAGCCGTCGTCGGCCACGGGGACCATCTTCACCTTGTAGCTGGTGGTCAGGTCCAGCAGGGCGGCGGACTTCAGGGGGTGGGTGATGATGAAGGCGTCCAGGGTGCCGTCCTTGAGCGCGGCCACCATTTCGGCGTTGGACATGAACTCGGGCTTGATGTCCTTGTAGGTCAGGCCGTAGTAGCTCAGGATCTTCTGAGCGGCCCGCTCGCCGCCGCTACCGGGAGCGCCCACGCCGATGCGCTTGCCCTTGAAGTCCTTGACGCTGTTGATCTTGCTGTCGGCGCTGGTGAAAATCTGGGCCCAGGACAGCAGGGTGCCGAACAGGGAGCGCAGGGAGCTGACCGCGCGGCCCTTGTACTTGCCCTCGCCGTTGTAGGCCAAAAAGGCCACTTCGTTCTGGCTGATGGCCCAGTCCACGTTGCCCTGGGCCAGGTTGCGCAGGTTCTCCAAAGAGGCGGAGCTGGCCTCGGCCGAGGCCTTGAAGCCGGGCACGTGGCGGTTGATGGTTTCGGCCATGGCCACACCCATGGGGTACAGGGCCCCGGCGGTGCCGGCGGTGCCGATGCTGATGCGTTTGTCGGCGGCCGCGGCCGGAAGGGCCAAGGCCAGGCCCAGGGTCAGGGCCATGCAGATGCTCAAAGCTTTTCTCATGATACTCTCTCCCCATTTCTACTGTGGGCCGGAGCTGCTCCGGCTCAACCTTGATTAAAACAACGGTCAGGGGCGCGGGCCCCGTCTGTGCTAGACGATCTCCATGCGGTGAATGCCGGCCCCCAGCGAAGTCATGACTTCGTAGAAGTTGGGGAAGGACACGCCCACGTACTCGGCGTCGTCGATCATGGTTTCGCCATCGGCCATCATGGCGGCCACGGCGGTGGCCATCACGATGCGGTGGTCGTGGCGTCCGTCGATGCGGGTGCCCTTTAGCTCGGAGTGATAAACGGTCAGGCTGCCCTCGGTCTCATCGAACTTGCCGCCCATCTTCATCAACTCTTCCATGATGGAACGGGTGCGGTCAGTCTCCTTGAGGCGGCTGGCCTCGATGTTGTACAGCCGGGTCTTGCCCTGGGCCTTGCAGCCCAGCACCGCCAGGGCGGGAACCGCGTCCGGGGTGCCGGAGCAGTCGATCTCGATGCCCTGGAGCTCGGCGCCGCCCTCCACGGTCACGGTGCGGCCCTCGTCCTCGAAGGTGACCTTGCCGCCCATGGCCTTGATGATGTGGGGGTAGGCCTTCTCACCGGCGTAGTCGTCGGGGTTCATGCCGGTGAAGGTGACCTTGCTGTCGGTGACCGCCGCCGCCACCATGGGATAGCCCGAGCTGCCCCAGTCGGCGGGGATGTCGGCGGTGAAGCCCTTGTACTTCTGGCCGCCGGGCACGGTGAACACATCGTAGTTGTCGTGGCTCACCTGGCCGCCCGCGGTGCGTATCCAGCCCATGGTCATGTCCACGTAGGGACGCTCCATGAGGTTGTCCTCCACCACGGTGATGCCCTCCGGGGTCAGGCCGCCGGCGATCAGCAGGGGGCTGAGCCACTGGGAGTTCACGCCGGGCAGCTTGGTCTTGCCGCCGCGCATGGGGCCCTTGACCACCAGGGGCGCCAGGCCGTTGCCGCGAGTGGAAACCACATCGGCGCCCAGGTCATTGAGAGCCTCGATGAGCGGTTGGGCCGGACGGCGGCAGATCTGGTAGTCGCCGGAGACCACCGAGCAGCCGTTGACCAGCGAGGCGATGGCCGCGATTTGATAGTAGCCGGTGCCGGAGTTGCCCGCATCCAAGACGCAGGCGGGCACTTGGGGCTGGTTGGCCACGCCTTCGAAGGTCCAGTAATCGGGCTTGGAGGTGTCTATCTTGGCCCCCAGGGCCCGCATCATCTCCACGATGGAGAAGCTGTCCAGGCCGGGAAGGCAGTTGCCGACCTTGGAGGCGCCCTCGGCCAATGCAGCCAATATTATGGCCCGTGCGGTGGCGGACTTGTTTCCCGGAATGCGGGTGGTCCCCTGCAGGGAGGACCTGGTTACTATGAACTTCATCGCTGGCTCCTTGATACTGATGGATTACCGGGTGTATGCCCCCGGAGCTGGGAAATGGTTTGAGCGGTTTCCAGCACCAGGGGCAGGTATTGCCCCAGCAGCTCTTGCTTGCTGCAAAACTGGCTGAACACCGGAACGTTGATGGCTGCTTCGCCGTAGCCGCTTTGGTTGAACACCGGCACGGCCACAGACCTGAGACCGGCCACGTACTCGTCCTCGCCCAGGGCGTATCCGTCGGCGCGGATGCGCTCCAGGCGCTTCATCAGGTTGACCCCGTGGGGCCCCACCTGATGGGCCAGTTCCTCGTCGTCCGCGATCTGGTCCAGGACCACCTGCATGCGTTCGGGAGCGGCGAAGGCCAGCAGGGCCCAACCGATGGCGCTATTGTGGGCGGGCAGGCGGCTGCCCACCACCAGGTCGATGCCCAGGATGCGGCGCACCTTGATGCGAATGATGTACACCACCTCGCCGCCGTCCAGAATGCCCAGGTTCACGTTCTGGTCGATGCGCCGGGAAAGCTCCTTCAAGTAAGGCTCGGCCAGCGTGGCCAGGTCCTGGCCCGCCAGGGAAGACATGCCCAAGGACATCACCTTGGGGCCCAGTTGGTATTTGGCGGTGTCTTCAAAGTAGTGGAGGTAGTTGCTGGCCACCAAGGTTTGCAGCATGCGGTAGGCGGTGGCTTTGGGCAGGCCGGTTTCCCGGATGATCTCGGGCAGGCTTTGGCCGTGGGGATGGCCGGCCACGGCTTCCATGACCTTCAAGCCCTTGAGCAGGGATTCGACGACCTTCACCGGCATCAGCGTTTCTCTCTGTGATACGATGTTTCGTTTTCAAGAAAACTTTTCCATGAATCGACCTTTTTGTCAAGGCGTTTTGCCCCGAATGTCACAACCCCGCCCCACCCCGCCGCCCGCGCCGGAAGGAGATTTGCCTGCATTTGCTGGGGATTAATTTATAAAGCGGGCAAAGACAAAATTTGCGGGCTCATAAAAAATGGGGCGGTTCGCCCTCTTCGCCGGGAACCCGGCCGAGAGAGCAAACCGCCCCGGCTCTGGGGAAGGAAATCTAGTAGTTGACCTTGTCCAAGCCCTTGAGGCCCAGGATGTCCCTGGCCTCGTCCGGGGTGGCGGGCTCGATGCCCAGCTCTCGGGCGATGCGGATGAGTTTGGCCACCTGCTCCCCGCTGTTTTTGGCCAGGACGCCCTTTTCCAGATACAGGTTGTCTTCCAGGCCCACCCGGGCGTTGCCGCCCATCAACAGGCCGTGGGTGGTCATGGGGAACTGGAAGCGCCCGGCCGCGCAAACCGACCACTGGAAATCGCCGATGAGCCGCTCTGCGGTCTGCACCATATAGACCAGGTTGTCAACCGTTGCCGGGATGCCGCCCAGGATGCCCATGACGAACTGGAGATACACCGGGGTCTTCACCTGGCCCGCCTGAATGAGATGGGCCAGGTTGTTGATCATGCCCACGTCGTAGATCTCGAACTCGGGCTTGGTCTCAAAGGGGCCCATTATCTCCAGGAAGCGGCGCATGGTGTAGAAGGTGTTGGGGAAGATGTAATCCTCGGTGCCCTCCAGGTAGCTCTTTTCCCAATCGTGCTTCCAGTCCTGGTATTGCCCGGCCACGTGGAACAGCGCAAAGTTCAACGACCCCGCGTTCAGGGAGGCCAGCTCGGGCTGGAGGTTGGCGATGACCCGGGAGCGGTTCTCCACCGGCTCGCCCAGCTTGCCGCCGGTGGTGGTGCACAGCACGATGTCGCAGCGCCGTTTCACCTCCGAGGCCACCTCGCGGTAGAGGTCCTGGTCCGCGTTGGGTATGCCGGTCTGGGGGTCGCGCACGTGCAGGTGGGCCACCGCGCCCCCGGCCTCGTATACCGACATAATGTCCGCGATCAGCTCTTCCGGGGTGACCGGCAGATAAGGCGACATGCTCGGGGTGTGGATGGAGCCGGTGACCGCGGCGGTGATGATTGCCTTGCTTGCTTTGCCCTTGGCCATTGCCTTTTCGCCTTTCTCTGGGGACTAGGCCTGGCCCAGGCGGGCCAGCTCGGTCCTGAAATCGTCTATCATGCCGGGGAGGTCATAACCCGGCGCCCAGCCCCACTCCCGGCGGGCGTGACCGTCGTCCAACTCGCGGCTGCCGATGGCCTGGATCAGGGAAGTGATCTCCTGGTCGGGCTTGAAAGCCAGCCGCGCCCCCGGGACCTTCTCCCCCACCGCCGCCGCCAATTCGGCCGCGGAGTAGGCCGGGCTGAAACCATTAATATTATAGACCTTGGTTTTTATCCGCGACACCGGGGCCAGGGCCAACTCCATCAGGGCCCGGGAGGCGTCCTTGTAATAGATGGTGGGGCAACGGGTCGTGGGCTCCACCAAGATCTCGTAGGGCTGACCCAGCAGGGGCCGCTCTATGGCCCAGCAATTGTAGATCGACATGTGGGGCACCTTGGAGCCGGGGCCCACCACCGAGGGGATGCGCAGGCCGCGAAAGTCCAGGCCGAAGCGCCGGGCGTAGAAGCGACCCAGCAGCTCGCCGAAGACCTTGCTGGTGCCGTACATGGAGGCTGGGCGTTGCAGGCTGTGGTCGTGGATGGGACCCTCGGGCAAATCCTCGCCGTACACCGCGATGCTGCTGGACAGCACCAGGCGCTCCACCCCGCTCAGGCGCGCCGCCTCCATCATATGGTAGGTGCCGGCCACGTTGACCTCGAAGGCGCTCCAGGGGTCGCGCTCGCAGGGCATGGAGAGCATGCCGCCCAGGTGAAACACCGTTTCCACCTGGTGGGCGCGCAGGGTGTCGATCATCACCGGAAGGTTGGTCACCGATGCCCGCACAAAAGCATAGGTCTCGGGATCGCCCGCCAGGTCCGGCGGAGGCGGCTGTAGGTCGAGGATGACCGAGCTATGGCCCGCCGCCGCCAACAACCGCGCCAGTTGCGCGCCGATGAATCCCGATCCGCCGGTGATGAGCGCCTTCATGCAACTACCTTGTTCGAGCCGCCGCCGGGCCCTTATGAGGCCCGGCGGTGGATTTGGGTTAATCCAGGGTGTCGGTTTACTTGAAGCCCTTGCAGCCGGTGTCCTTGCAAGGCACTTGCACCTTTTCAGACGGCACCATGGTGGCGGGGCCCACGTAAGCATGCTTGAAGAACGGGTTCTTGGCCACGATGGTGGCGGTCCACATGGGCATCAACGCCTGGTGGTCGCAAGCCCGCATGGTCCACTTGCCGGCGGGACCGTCATAGGTAAGGCCTTCCCAGGCCTTGATCACGGCATCGACCTTGTCGGAGCCGGCCTTTTTCACGGCCTCGGCCCAGAACATGGTGGCCAGGTAAGCCTTGCCCCGGAGCCAGGTGGGGTAGAAGCCCTTGGCCTTCTTGAAGCCCGCGATGAACTCTTCGTTGGCCTTGCCGGGAATGGTGAGCATGTATTCCTCGACGGCCTGGCTACCGATGACCGCCTCGTCGTTGGCGATGGCGGTGATGGCGTTATCGTCGTTCAGGTAGTAGCAGGCGAACTTGGCCTTGAGGCCCAGGGGCTTGGCCTGCTTGAGCAGCAGGGTGAGGTCGCTGCCCCAGTTGGAGGTGAACACCACCTCGGCCCCGGAGCTTATGATCTGGCTCACGTAGGGGGCGAAGTCCTTGGTGCCGATGGGATGCAGTGCGGTGCCCACCACCTTGGCCTGGGGGTTCAGCTCGGCCAGCTTCTTGGTGAAGGCGGCCACCGCCTCCTTGCCGAAGGAGTAGTCCTGGGCCAGGCAGAAGACCTTCTTGAAGCCCTTCTGAGCCACCCACACCGCCAGGGCGTAGGACTGGTTGTCGGTGTTGGCGCAGGCGCGGAAGAAGTTGCTGCTGCACTTGGCGCCGGTCAGGCTGGCCGCGGCCATGCCGTATGTGAAGAACAGGGCGTTCTGGGTCTTGGCCAGCTGCACCATGGCGCCGCCCACCGAGCTGCCGGTGCCGCCGCAGAAGTACTTCACGCCGTCCTTCATGATGAGCTTGGTGGCCTTGCGGGTGGCGATGGCGGGCTTCAGCTCGCTGTCCACCGGAATGACCTCCACCTTCATGCCGTTGATGCCGCCCTTGGCGTTGAGCACCTCGGCGGCGTACTGCACGCCCTCCAGATAGCGGTCGCCGATGTCCTTGAAGGTGCCGGACAAGGGCTCCATGACCGCCAGCTTAATGGTTCCACCGGCCCAGGCCGCCGACGCCACGCCGAGCGCCAACAGCAGGGCCAACCCTACCAAAAGACCTTTTCGCATATTGATCCTCCCTCTTAATGGATTGGGCCGGGTGCGCGCACCCTAGACCTCCAGGTACTTTTGGCGCACCGCCTCCGCGGCGACCAGTTCTTGGCCGTCACCCCGAAAGACGATGCGTCCCTTGGACATAATGAAAAAGGTCTGGGCCAGTTTGAGAGCGGCCTTGTAGTTTTGCTCCACCATGAGGATGGTCACCCCCTGGCGGCTGATGGCGGCCAGCATCTCCAGCACCGACTCGGCAACCAGGGGAGCCAGGCCCTCGCTGGGCTCGTCCACCAGGATCAGCTCCGGGTTGCCCATGAGGGTGCGGGCGATGGTGAGCATCTGCTGCTCGCCGCCCGACAGATGGCCGCCCTTGTTGTCGCGGCGCTCCCCCAGGCGGGTGAAGGAATCGAAGATGCGCTCGGTGGTCCAGGGGTCAAGGCCGGGCCGGTTGGGCGGCTTCAGGCCGATCAACAGGTTCTCCAGCACGGTGAGGCTTTTGAAGATGCGCCGCTCCTCGGGCACGAAGCCCAGGCCCAGGCGGGCCACCTCGTGAGGCGCGCGGCCCAGGATTTCCTGGTCCTTGAACTTGATGCTGCCGCTCTTGGGCGGGACCAAGCCCATGATGGACATCAGGGTGGTGGACTTTCCCACCCCGTTGCGCCCCAGCAGGCAGGCCAGCTGGCCCGCCTCCAGGCTCAGGTCCACCCCCTGCAAGATGTGGCTCTTGCCGTAATAGGTGTGTAGGCCGCTGACCTGGAGCATCATGCTTCTTCCTCCCCCAGATAGGCGTCCTTCACCCGCTGGTCGGCCCGGATTTCCTCTGGAGTGCCGCAGGCCAGCATCACCCCGTAGTGCAACACCGAGATGCGGTCGGCCAGGGAGAAGACCACGTTCATGTCGTGCTCGATGATCACGCAGGCGGTCTCCCTGGTGACCCGGCGGATCATGGATATGGCTTCCTCGGTCTCCTGACGACTCATGCCCGCGGTGGGCTCGTCCAAGAGCACCAGCTTGGGCTCCAGGGACAGGGTCACCCCCATCTCCAGGGCCCGCTGCTGGCCGTAGGCCAGCTCCTGGGCCGGGGTATGGCGCTGATCGGCCAGGCCCACCCGCTCCAGAATTTCCTCGCTGCGCTCCATGAGGTCGCGGTCGTGGTGGGGCCTGCGCAAAAGGTGGTGGCGCAGGCCCACCCGGGAGCGGACCCCGGCCAGGATGTTGTCCAGGGCCGAGAGCCGTTGGAAGATGTTGGTGATCTGGAAGGAGCGGGCCATGCCCAGGCGGGCCCTGGCGTAGGTCGGCAGGGAGGAGATGTCCCGGCCTTCGAAGATCACCTGCCCGGCGCTGGGGCGGAACTTGCCGCTGATGATGTTGAACAGGGTGGTCTTGCCCGCGCCGTTGGGCCCGATCACCGAGAAGCGCTCCTTCTCGCCCACCTCGAAATCCACCCCGGTGAGCACCTGAAGCCCCGAAAAGTCCTTGTGCACGCCGTTTACCTGCAAGATGGCCATGACCCTACTCCATCCCGGCCAGGGTGCCGTCGGGGTCGTCGTCTTTGCGCCCGCCGGAGAGCTTGGCGGCCAGTCCGGCCAAGCCGCCGGGCACCCACAGCACCATGGCGATGAACAGGGCGCCCATGATCAGGGGCCAGTTGTCGGTGAGGTCGCTCAGGAAGTTCTGCACGTAGGTGAAGAAGAAGGCGCCCGCCACCGGCCCCAGGAACTGCCCGGTGCCGCCGATGAAGGTCATCAAGAGCACCTTGGTGGTCATCTCGATGCTCACCGCGTCCAGGGACACGAAGGAGTTCAGAATGGCGTAGAAGCTGCCTGCCAGCCCGGCCAAGGCCCCGCTGAGCACGAAGAGGATCAAGCGCGAGACGTTGGTGTTGTAGCCCAAGAAGCGCATGCGCTCCTCGTTCTCGCGAATCAAGAGCACCGACTGGCCCATGGCCGTGCGGGTGAAGTACCAGGCGAAGGCGATGGCGGCGCCCACGATCACCAGGGTGAAATAGTAGAAGTTGGGGCCGCTGGACACGACCAGGTCGGTGAAGCCCAGGTTCAGGGCCGGGGTGGCGATGCTCAGTCCGTCGTCGCCCCCGGTGACCGAGTGCCACTTGATGCCGATGGCGAACACCAGGGCGTTGAAGGCCAGGGTGAGCAGGGCGAAGGGAGTGCCCTTCACCCGGAGCAGGAGCACGCCCACCACCAGGCCAATGACCGTGGTGGAGGCCACGGCCAGCATCACCGCGCCCATCAGGGGTATGCCGGGGAAGTGATTCAGGGCCACGGCGAAGGAGAAGGCCCCCCAGCCGAAGAACATGGCGTGGCCGAAGGACAACAGCCCGGCGTAGCCCAGGAGCATGTTGTAGCTCACCGCGTACAGGGAGAAGATCACCGCCTCGGTGAAAAGGCGCAACTGGTAGGAGCCCAACAGCCAGGGCATGACCAGCAGAAGCGCCAGGGCCAAGGCGAGGCCCACCCGATGGAGCATGGCCTTTTGACTCGCCATCATTGCTTCTCCCCGAACAGGCCTTCCGGCTTAAGCACCAGCACCAGGGCCATGAGCATGTAGATGAGGGCCAGGGAAAAATCGGGGAACAAAAGCACCCCGAAGGATTGCAGTTCCCCGATGATGAACGAGGCCAGCACCGCGCCTCCCAGGCTGCCCATGCCGCCCATGACGATGACCACGAAGGCGTCCACCAAAATGGAGCCGGCCATGCCCGGGAACACGCTGAGCAGGGGGCCGGCGGCCACCCCGGCGAAGCCCGACAGCGCCGCGCCCACCGCGAACACCCCCATGAACACCATAGGCACGTTGATGCCCAGGGCATCCACCATGGGGCTGTCGTCCACCGCCGCACGCACGATGATGCCTATGCGGGTCTTGAACAGCACCAGGGCCATGCCCAGACCCAGTAGGGCCGAGAGGCAGAAGATGAACAAGCGGTATATAGGGTAGACCACGCCGAAAAAGTTGACCGTCTCGGCCAGGAAACCCGCCACGGGCATGGCCATGGGGGTGGTGCCCCAGAGGAGCTTAACCGCCTCCTGGATGATGTAGGCCAGGCCGAAGGTGAGCAAAAGCTCGTGCACGTGGCCGTGCACGTGCACCTTGCGCAGCAGGAAGCGCTCCACGAAAGCGCCGATGACCAGGAGGATGATGGGGCTGATGGCCAGGGCCAGCCAGAAGTTGCCGGTGAAGCAGAGGATGGAGTAGGCGAAGTAGGCTCCCAGCATATAGAAGGAGGCGTGGGCGAAGTTCAGCACGTTCATCATGCCGAAAACCAGGGTGAGTCCCGATGAGACCAGGAACAACAACCCGGCGTAGGCTAGGCCGTGCAAGAAAAAGACAGCCGCTTCACCCATGCACACAACCTCAATTCAGCCCTCTGGTGAGGGGGCCTTTGCGGGGGAGCTCTTTTGAAGCCGCCCGCGGGTGCTAGGTCAGGACCTCCCGGACGATTCGCAGCAGAACCTCGTCGCGCCGGGAGATCACCTGCCTGAGTTTTTCAGGCGTCCACTTATGAAAACCCTGGCCGCTCTTGGCCCCCAGTTCGCCCTGCTCGATCTTTTGGGTCAGCAGGGGCGAGGGCTCGGTGGAGCGGCCCAGGTGGGGAAACAGGTCTTTGTGCACCTCGTAGGTGAGGTCCAGGCCCGCCAGGTCGGCGGTGGCCAGAGGTCCCAGGAAGGCCAGGCGCAGGCCGAAGCTGTAGCGCACCACCTCGTCCACGTCCTCGGCGCTGGCGATGCCCTCTTCCACCAAAGCTATGGCCTCGCGCCACAGGGCGTGCTGCATGCGGTTGCCCACGAAGCCGGGCACATCCTTTTGCACCCGCACCGGGCGCTTGCCCACCCGGCGCAGCAGGGCGAACACCGCCTCCATCACCGCGTCCTCGGTCTGGGGCCCGCGGATCACCTCCACGCAGGGCACCACGTGGGGCGGGTTCCAGAAGTGGGCGCCCAGCACCCGGCCCGGGTGGGCCAGGTCGCGGGCGATCTTGCCGATGCTGATGGCCGAGGTGTTGCTGGCCAGAATGCACTGGGGGGTAGTGAGGCTCTCCAGGGTGGCGAAGACCTTGCGCTTGATCTCCAGGTTCTCGCTCACCGCCTCGATGACCATGTCCTGGCCGCGGCAGAGGTCGGCCATGTCTTCGGCCAGGGTGATGCGGGCCAGGGCCTGGTCGATCTGGTCTTGGGTGATCATGCCCAGGCCCAGGAACACTTGCAGGTTGTCGGCCATGCGCTGGAAGGCCGTGTCCAGCATCTGGGGGGCTTGGTCGAACAGCTTTACCCGGCAGCCGCCCACCGCCAGCAGTTGGGCGATGCCGTGGCCCATGAGCCCGGCTCCCAAAACGCCGATGTTTTCAATTCGCATGCCGGTCATCCCTGTTCCACGCCTTATTCGGCAAGATAAATGAGCATAAGTATCTTGAGATCCTGCCCGTCCATGGGCAGGCCATAGTGTTCGATGCCCGAATCGAAATAGAGGCAATCGCCCGTGCGCACGATGAACTCGCTGGTGCCGTGCACGAAGCGCATGGTGCCCTCCAGCACGTACATCATTTCTTCGCCTTGGTGCTGAAACACCGCACTCTCAGTGGAGTCTCCGGGGATGCTAAGGATGTAGGGCTCCATTCGCTTGCCGGGGTACTTGTGGGCCAGAGTCTCGTAGGAGTAGCCGAAAACCGTGCCGTCGCGAGCCACGGGCTTGCGCTCGGCCTTGGTCACCACGGCGGCGGTGACCTTTTCCTGCCCTTCGCCGAAGATCTCGGAGATGGTGACCCCCAGGGACTTGGCGATGATCAACAGGGTGGACACCGGCGGGGCCTTGTCCGAGTTTTCCACCTTGGACAAATAGCCTTTGCTCAAGCCGGTCTTCTGAGCCAGAGCGTCCAGCGACAGCCCCTGACTGGTGCGCATTCTTCTTATGTTGACCCCAATTTCGTTCTCTGGAAGCATCTTCTAATTCCCAAAAAGACCAGAGGGTTTCCGGTCGTTTAAGCGAAAGGCAGTCGCGTGGTTACATTTCCTATTTAGAAACTTTATGCGCCACAAAATACCTTTCAAGAGTTTTTTGTAGTTAAATAGCTTTGTTATAAGATTGTGCAAGGTTTCTATTTAGGAAACATAGATGAAATGACTATCCCAGGTCAAGTGTTTTTTCATTCTGTGAACCGGGCAAAGCCATTTTCCCCAGAAAACGCTTGGAGCAAGCGTGGCCACGGTTTTATGCCTACTGAGGCATTTCGCCTCTTCCCGACACCCAAAAAACGAGACGCCGCATTGTGCCCGGCATGAGGCTTTTTGCCGCTTCATCACATAACCATTGTATTTTTATTGATTTTTTACGTGGCACCCCTTCGCGTCCCCGCCCCTGGATGCAAAACGCACCTCACCCCCCAGCACTCGCCTGCAAGCAGTCAATTTAATTTTATCAGTTAATTAAGTATGTTGTGCAGGCTTTCTCCGCTTGGCACGGCTCCTGCTTTATGTAAAAGGCAAAATCAAACCCAAGAGGCCTACCAAGGCCGGGAAGGTAAGCCATGACCACCAAGACAGGAAATAAGACCAAGAGCCGGGCGCCCATGGTGTTCGACATGACCAGCGACGAGTGCATTTGGTCCAAGGCTGGCGTGGTGGCTCCCCGGCTGTGCCACAACGCTTTCGATTGCCTGAGCTGCTCCTTTGACAAGGCCATCCAGCGCAAGCGGGTCCACGGCTGGTACGCCGGGGGCCTGGAGCAGCCCATGGAGGACTACTGGACCAGCGAGAACTGGCAGAACACCGCACCCCACAAGCGCTATTGCCGCCACATGCTCACCGGGCGGGTGCCCTTCAAGCTGTGCCCCAACCACTACGCCTGCGCCAAGTGCGCCTATGACCAGATGCTCGACGACGAGGGCCTGGCCCAGCCCGTTGCCGAGGTGCGCCTGGCCAGCGCGGCAGGCTTCGAGGTGCCCACCGACTACTACCTGCACCCCGGCCACACCTGGGCCCGGGTGGAGTACGGGGGCCGGGTGCGCATCGGCCTGGACGACTTGGCCGCCCGCCTGTTCGGACCGGCCGATGAGTTCCGCCTGCCCCAGCTGGGCATGGCGGTTACCGGCGGCGGCAAGGAGTTGGCCTTCTCCCGCTCCGGGCACCAGGCCCGGGCGGCAAGCCCCATCGAGGGGGTGGTAGTGGCCCGCAACCCCAAGGTGCTGGAGAACCCGGCCGAGGCCAACAAGCTGCCCTACGGCGAAGGCTGGCTGCTGTTGGTGGAGCCCATCCGCTTGCAGCGGGACCTGAAGGGCATGCACTCCGGCGAGGAAGGCGTGGCCTGGATGGAGCAGGAGTCCCAGCGCCTGTCCGACCTGATCACCCACGACACCGGCCAGCGCCTGGCCGCCACCGGTGGCCGCATGGTGCCCGACATCTACGGCGCGGTGCCCGGCCTGGACTGGCAGCACCTGGTCCACGAGTTCCTGTAGGCTAAATCCAGACGAGGCCCCGGTCCTCAGCGGGCCGGGGCCTTTGTCGGTAAATCCATTCTCAGGCGAATAAGGTCCCGTTGGCAGGCGGGGCAAAACCCCATATTCAGACGATCCAGTGTGGCCAGCCCGGCGGAGAAGCGCATCAGGCAACCGGCGGTGCGGCAATGCTCCAGGCCCAGCACGTGGGCAATTTCGTGCAAGCCCACCTTGGCCGCCCGCTCCAGCATCACATGGCGCGGCGCGCGGCCTCCACCCTCACCTTCGCTGAGGCGGTGCAGGGACATAACCGCCGCCCGCCCCCCCAGCTGGGACTCGCCCAGGACGTAAGTGAGAAAGGCCACGCACAAATCCTTGCCCATAAGCCCCAGGCGCAGAGGCCCTCCCTGGGGTGTGGCCAACTCCCGCAGGATTATCCCGGCGTCGTACTGCCCCCGAGCGGCCACCAGGGCCTGGGCCGGCTCTGGCCAGGGCTCCACCACCATGGTGTCCAGCTCCAGCAGGGCTTGCAGGTTGGCCGCCACCACCTGGGCGGCGGTGGAGTTCACCCGGCCCATGGGCACCACCTCCACCTGGGGCGCGTGCGCTTGTCCGGTGGGCATGTCCGGTTCAGGAATCATGGAACTTATTGATGGCACCGGCGAGAGGTTTTGGCAAGCGCCCTATTGCGTCGGTCATGGCGAACGCAGGCCCGCCTTTTTGATCTTGCGGCCCAGGGTGGTGCGGTCTATGCCCAGGGTGGCCGCCGCCTGAGTTATGTTCCAGCCGTGGGCGGTGAGCACTCTGCGGATGTGCTCTGTCTCCATCTCGGCCAGGCTCAGCGCGGTGGAGCCCGGTTTGGGCCCCTCGTCCAGGAAGGTGAGCTGCTCCAGGCCGATATAGCCGCTTTTGGATACGATCACCGCCCGCTCCATGATGTTGCGCAGTTCGCGCACGTTGCCCGGCCAAGAATAGCTGATCAGGGCGCGGCGGGCCTTGTCCTCCAACCCGGGCGGTGCCTTGCCGGTCTCCTGGGCGAACACGGCGATAAAGTGCTCGGCCAGGGGAACGACATCCTCGCGGCGGCGGCGCAGGGGAGGCACTGACACGGAGAACACGTTGATGCGGTAGTAGAAGTCCTGCCGGAACTCGCCCGCCGAGATCAGCTCGGGCAGGTTGCGGTGGGTGGCGCAGATAAGGCGGAAGTCGCTGGTCAGGGGCTGGCCGCCCCCCACCCTGAGAAAGCTCCCGTCCTCCAGCACCCGGAGCAGGGCCACCTGCATCTTCTGGGAGATCTCGCCCACCTCGTCCAGGAACAGGGTGCCGCCGTCGGCCATTTCCAAACGGCCCCGCCGGGCCTTTACCGCGCCAGTGAAGGCCCCCCGCTCGTGGCCGAACAGCTCGCTCTCCAAAAGGCTCTCGCTCTGGGCCCCGCAGTTTATGGCCACGAAGGGCCCGAAGGAGCGGGCGCTGCGATTGTGGATGGCCCGGGCCACCAGCTCCTTGCCGGTGCCGGTTTCGCCCACGATCAAGACCGGTGCCTCGGTGGCGGCCACCTCCTCGATCTGGTCGAACACCTTGAACATGTCCGGGGAGCTGCCCACCATGTCCTCGAAACCGGCCATCTGGCCCTCGGCCAGGCGCTGGCGCAGCATCTGGTTCTCCTGCATCAGACGCCGCTGGCGGCCCATCTTTTCCAAAAGGAGCATCAGGTGCTCGGGGTCGAAGGGCTTGAGCAGGTAATCGCTGGCCCCGGCCTTCATGGCCTCCACCGCCGACTCGATGGAGCCGTAGGCGGTGATGATGATGACCAGGGTGTCCGGGTGGCCTTCCTTGATGCGCCTGAGCAGCTCGATGCCGTCCATGCCCGGCATCTTTATGTCCACCAGGGCAAGGTCGAACTCCCGCTCTTCCATCATGGCCAAGGCCTCGCGCCCCCCCTCGGCCTTGGCCGCCTGCTGGCCGTCTTGAATCAGCCAGGCGGCGATGGACTCGCGCATGGCCAGTTCGTCGTCAACCACCAACACCTGTAGCGGCGTGCTCATTACTGGTCTTCCTCCTCCAAGCCGTATTCTTGGCCGGCCAGGGGCAATACCAGGTGGAAGGTGGTGCCGTTGTCCGGCTTGCTGTCCACCGACACCTCGCCCCGATGTTCGCGCACGATGCCGTAGACCATGCTGAGCCCCAGCCCCACCCCATGACCGTCGGTCTTAGTGGAGAAAAAGGGCTCAAAAATGCGCGGCAAATTCTCCGGGGAAATGCCCTCCCCGCTGTCGCAGAAGTCCAGCCACACCTTGCCCTCCTGGGGCAATTCCCCGCCGGTTATCTGCAAGGTGCCTCCCTGGGGCATGGCCTCCAGGGCGTTGAAAATCAGGTTGGTGAAAACCTGCTGCAATTGAGAGGCGTCCCCGTACACCTCCAGCCCCTCGGCGGGCACGTTCAGGTTCAACTCCACTCCGGAGAGCTTCATGCGGTGGCCGGTGAGCATCACCGTGGTGTCGAGCAACTCGCGTAAATTTATGGTGCGCGGGGCCGGGCTGTTCTGGCGGGCGAAAGAGAGCAGGTTGTCCACGATCGTGCTGCATCGCTTGGCCTCAGTGGCGCACAGGGCCAGATACCCTTGGTAGTCGCGTAAATCCTTGGCCTTGGCGCGGCCTTCCTCCAAGCCCTTGAGCATCAGCTTCACGAAATTGAAGATGGCCGAGATGGGGTTGTTGATCTCGTGGGCCACCGAGGCCACCAGCTTGCCCAGAGCCACCAGCTTGTCTTCCTGCACCATGCGGGCCAGGTCCGCCTTGATCACCTCGGTGCGCCGCTCCATGCGCCGGCTCAGCTCGTCGGTGATGTCGCGGAACAACTCCAGGACCTGCACCACCTCGCCCTTGCGGTTCAACAGGGGGTAGGTGGACACGTCGCAATAGTGGGTGGAGCCGTCCTGCTGCACGTGCTCGTGAATGGCGTGGGCGCTCTTGCCGGTGGCCAGGGTCTGCTTCATGGGACAGGGGGTCTCGGGGCTGTCGCAGGGGGTGATGGCCTGGTGGCTCACCTGGAAACAGTAGCGCCCCAGGGCCTCTTCCCGGCTGATCCCCGCCGTGGTCAATGCGGCCTGATTGGCCCGCACGATGCGGTAGTCGCCGCCCAGCACCATGACCCCCTCGCTGGTTGCATCCACCAGAGCCTGGTTGAAGGATCTGGCCATGCTGGCCTCGTCCTCGCTCTGCTCCAGCTGCTGGTACAGGAACACGACGTCGTGGAAAAGGCGCGAGGCGGTGTGGCCGATCACTCCCACCGACTCGGGCTTGCTGGCCGCCAGGTTGGACAACAGCTCCTGGTCGTCGGTCAGCTCAATCACCAGATCCAACTGCTCCAGGTTGAACAACTGGGCGCAGTCGGTGGTGGTGAAGATGCCTCTCTCCCGGGCCCGGCACACCCCCTCGGCCTCGGGGTTCAGATCGGCCACGCCCACGATATCCGCCCGCAGACGCTTGAATGTCTGGGTCTCCAGCATCTCCAGCATGGACCGGCAGCGCTTACCGCCGCCGATAACCGCTACCCTTAGTTTTTCCTTACCTTGTCTTAAGCTGGTTGGCATGGCTCCCCATCCTGAGCCGTCCCAAGCGCGACTACTCCCTATAGTTTGTGGGAGATTATAACACCAAACAACCCTCCTTGCGGACAAAGACCGACTCCGAGGCATATTGCCGCAAGTTGCCCCATACCGCTGGTGGCGCCGGGCAATTTTCTTGACAAAGCATACGGCCTTACGTACATTGTCGACCGAGCGCCACGAACAAAAATCCTCTGTAAACACCGCCGATTACGCGAAAGAGGAGCAACCATTGATCAACCGAGCCACTTGATTTCCGCTGCCATGCATCAAAAAAAATCGTGCGGATTTTTTGGGCGCAAGCCTGCCAAGGTCTGGCCGAGAGTCCCGCACCTTGCATTTGGCCCTAGTCTAATTTTAAACCTCGGGTCATAGGCAAAGCATCCTGTCTTTGCGCAAGCGCCGAAGCTGGCGGGGAAATAAATCGCGGCTTTGTGAGGACGTTCCAGGCGGTGGGTGCGGGTGGCCCGCGCCTTTGCCCACATCCTCACGCGTCTATGGGAGGTCCCACGGACTTTCCCCCAGAAAGGTTTGCCCCATGGATTTCGCCCTGATCAGAAGCGCCCTGTTCGTACCCGGCACCCGGCCCGACCGGGTGGACAAGGCCCTGGATACTCAGGCCGACGCAGTGATAATCGACCTGGAAGACGCGGTGCCTCCCGAGAAAAAGGCCGAGGCCCGCGAGGTGGTGCGCGCCAAGCTGGCCCAGCACCAGGGGCGGGAGATAATCGTGCGGGCCAACGCCCTGGACTCGGGCCAGTTCGAGCTGGACCTGGCCGCCTTGGAGGGCCTGGCCCTGAGCTGTCTGTCCGTACCCAAGGTGGAGCGGGGCTCAGACGTGGAGGGCATCGATCAGGCTCTGTTGCGCTTGGAAAAAGCGGGCGGCCTGGCCCCCTATTCGGTGGGGGCGCTGTATCTCATCGAGTCGGCCCTGGGGGTGGAAAACGCCTTTGCCATCGCCGGGCACCCGGTGCACCATCAGCGCCGGGCCATGGTGGCCTTTGGCGCGGCGGACTACACCACCGACATGGGCATGGAACTTACCCAGGAGGGTCAGGAGCTTTACTATCCCCGCCACCGGGTGAGCAACGCCAGCCATGCGGCGGGCCTGCCCGGCCCCCTGGACAGTCCCTACATGATCGACCTGGGCGACTTGGCGGCCCTGGAGGCGGACGCCGGAAGGGCCAAGGCGGTGGGATTCACCGGCAAGCTGTGCATCCACCCCAACCAGGTGGAGGTGTGCAATCGAATATTCGCCCCCAGCCCGGAAGAGATATCCTTTGCCGAGAAGATCATCGCGGCCTTTGACCAAACCAGGTCCCAGGGCCAAGGCGTGCTCAAGGTTGACGGCAAGTTCGTGGACGAGCCGGTGGTGGAGCGCTGCCGACGCATCCTGCAACAGGCCCGGCCCAGGTGATCACTAAAGCGCCTAAACGGCCCCGGGGAGCAAGGAGCGGCTCATGAACGACATGAAAGAAAAAATCCGCAGCAGCGGTTTCAAGCCCCAGGTCCTCACCAAGCAGGTGGCCAACCTGCTGGCCGACCTGATCCTGGACGGCACCCTGCCCCCCAACCGCCAGTTGGTGGAAACCGAGTTGCAAAAGCAATTGGGAATCAGCCGGTCGCCCCTTCGGGAGGCCTTTCGGGAGCTGGAGAAAAAGGGGCTGGTGGTCATCGTCCCCCGCAAGGGAACCCACGTGCGGGAGATGACCCGCAAGGACATCGCGGAAAACTTCCCAGTGCGCGCCGCCCTGGAAGGGCTGGCCGCCCGCGAGGCCTACACCAGGATGACGCCGGACAACCTGCGGGAAATGGCCGAGGTCCTGGAGAGGATGAAAGAGGCGGGGCAAGCCAGGGACCGGGAGAAATACTTTGAGGAGCACAAGCGTTTCCACGAAATATTCATCGAAAACTCGGGCAGCACCCTGTTGAGGGAAACCCTCAAGACCCTCAGGATGCACCGTTTGTGGTACCTGATAACCTATCGATACCAGTTGCTCAACGTGGATCGGGCCATAAAGGTGCATCAGAAAATTTACGACCTGTTCGCCGCCCCCGACACCGATGTGAACCAGCTGGAGTCACTGGTGCGGGTGCACATCGAGGAAGCCCTGGACCACCTCTTCGGCAAGGAGGAGCAGCAGGAAACCTAGCCCCCCGCCGGGATGCCCGGCTCCTGGCCGCAGAGGCTCTCGTACATGGAGCGCTTCAGCTCCAAAAACTCCAGCGAATCCAGGTTGCGCGGCCTGGGCAGCCCCACCGCGAAATCCCGGCGAATCCGGCCCGGCGACTTTTGCATCACCAGCACCCGGTCGGCCAGCTTGATGGCCTCTTCCAGATCGTGGGTCACGAAAACCACGGTCTGCTCCAGCCGCCGTTGCAAGGAAATAAGCAGCTCGTGCATGTCCGCCCTGGTCTGGGCGTCCAAGGCGGCGAAGGGTTCATCCATGAGCAAAGCCGCCGGCCTGAGCACCAGCACCCTAGCCAGGGCCACCCGCTGCTTCATGCCCCCGGAGATGGCCCGGGGCAGATAGTGGCCGTAGCCCTGAAGACCCACCATCTCCAGCATGCGCTCCACCTTGACCCGGCGCCCCGCCTTGCCGTCTCCATTGCGCAGGCCGAAGCCCACGTTCTCGGCCACGGTGAGCCAAGGGAACAAGGCGTCTTCCTGAAACACCACCCCCCGCTCGGGGCCCGGCCCCGTCACCGGCCGCCGGTCCATCATCACCCTGCCACCGTCATGGGGCAAAAACCCGGCGATGATATTGAGTAGCGTGGTCTTGCCGCAACCGCTGGGGCCCAGGATGCCCAGCACCTCTCCGGAGCGCACCTCGAAGGAGACCTCCTCCAGGGCGCTGATGTGGTGGCCGTTCACCCGGAAGCGCTTGCTCAGGGCCTCCACCTTCAGGCAGGGCGCGGCGGCAATATCGGAAAGGCCCCGGCCCATCACAGCCTCCGTACGCTCTTGAAGAGCTTTAGCCCGCCCACCATGGCCAAATCGCAGATGCGCCCGATTATGGCGATGAGCAGGATGCCCATGATGATGATGTCCACTCGTCCCAGCATGCGCGCGTCCATGATAGCCGCGCCCAGGCCGTCGGGCACCCCGGTCAGTTCGCCCAGCACCAGGTAGGCGAAGGCGATGCCCAGGCCCAGCCTGAGGCCGGTGACCACATGGGGCATGGCCGCGGGGACGAGCACCGAGAAGATGAGTTGGCCCCGGCCCAGGCCCATCATGGCCCCGGCCTGGAGGAACAGTGGGTTGATCTGCATGGCCCCGGCGGCGGCCCCCAGGTAGATGGGGAAAAAGGCGGCCAGGGACACCAGGAAAACGGTGGTTTTAAAACCGATGCCGAACCACACCAGGGCCAAGGGCAGCCAGGCGATGCCCGGAACCGCCCGCACCCCGTTGATGAAGGTGTCCAGGAACAGGCGCATGAACCTTAGGCGGCCGGAGATGAGCCCCAGGGGCAGGCCCAGGGCCACGGCCAGGGCGAAGCCGCCTCCCACCCGGCCCAGGCTGGCCAGGGCGTCGCCCGCGAAACGCCCGGCATAGGGCCCGCTGCCCGCCGGCGCGAAGATGTAGTTGGATGCCGTGTCCAACACCTGGCTCGGCGGAGGCAGCAGATAGGGCGGCACCAGGCCACCCATGCTGAGCAGGGCCCACAGGCCCAGGGCGCAGGCGGGCAACAGCCAGGGCAGCAGGATGGCCGCCGCCGGTTTGTTGCGGGATGGATTCTTTACTGGTTCCTGGGTGGTCATCAGTCCTTAAGTTTAACGCGATTCACGAAACTCAGGTCGATGAGTTTATCATAGTCCGGCTCTTGGCTGATGATGCCCAAGACCTTCATGCGCGCGCCCAGGTTGGCCACCCGCTTCACGAATCCCTGGTCCATCCTCCAGGCCAGCTCCATGTTGGGGGCCGCTTTCTCCAGGACGTTCAGGGGCGTGCCGAGTTGGGCGGCCCGCTGTAGCCATCGCCCAGGGTGAGTCTTCAAGTATTCGGTGGACGCGGCGTGGGCGGCCACCAGGTCGGCCACCAGCTGAGGATTCTTTTCGATGGTCTCCCGCTTTACCAGCATGCCCGCGTTTATGGTGCCCACTCCCCCGCCGTAATAGGGATAGGCCAGGACGCGGCCGTAGCCCTGGAGCACGGCCAGGGTGGGGAACGGCTCGCCCGAGAGGAAGGCGTCTATGGAGCCCCGGGCCAGGGCCAGGCCCATGTCAAAAAAGTCCACCCGTACCAGCTTCACGTCCTTGTTGGGGTTGATGCCATTTTTGGTCAGGGTCTCGCGCAACAGAATCTCGTGCATGGTGCCGGGCACATAGCCGATCTTCTTGCCCGCCAGTCCCTTGATGCTCTGGATGGGGCTGTCCTTTTTCACCACCAGGGCCGAGCACTTGTTGCATAGCGCGGCCACCACCACCACCGGCTCTCCCCGGGAGGCGGCGTGGATGGCGTGGGCCAGGGTGGTGCCGCACATGTCCAGGCTGCCGGCCAACAGGGCCATCTTCTGGTCCGCCGGGTTGGTGAAGGGAAAAACCTCCAATTTTCTGCCGGGCAAAAATTGCTGATAGAAAAATGGCTGGATGGTCTGGGCGGTCTTCCAGGTGCCCACCCGCCAGGGGTCTTGGGCCAAGGCGGGCTGCCCGGCCAAGATCGTCAAGGCGAACAGCAGGATTGAGACTGCCCAGAGGCTGGATGACTTGCGCATTAAAACTCCTAGCACCCGCGCCTTCGGCTCATGGCGCGGATCGGCTCAGGGTAGGCCGTGGTACGAAGAGGGGCAATGCTCGCTTTGGTTGGGGGCGGTCCGGGTCGCGCCGAAGCAATTGGAGGGCAGGCTGGGGTCCAAGCCCATTTCCCGCATGATGGCCGCGCAGGCCATGAGGTCCTTGCCGCGCCCCTTGCCGGTGTCCGACTGGGCGTCGCGGGGGCTGGAGCCCACCTCCGGGAAAAAGAGGTTGGCCCCGGCCATGAGGGCGGCGGTGTTGGGCTCGTGGGTGCAGTGGGCCTTGGCCACGTCGCCCATGACCAGGCGGCTAACCGCCACCATGCGGGCCATCTCCAGCTCGTTGATCATGCCGTGGTGGCCAAGGGGCGAGCCGGGGAAGTTGATGCGGCGCATCACCCCCGAGTAGGTGGCCCCCATCTCCCTGGCCAGGAGCATGAGCCGGGCGATCTCCTCGGGCTGGTGCTCGGGCCCCACCGGCTCGATGCAGTTGGCCCACTTCAGCCCCACGTCGGTGATCACCTTGATGGTGTTGATGCGCTTTTCCACCGGGAAGGGGGTGTCCACGCCCTCGCGCAAACGCACCGCGTGGTAGAAGCCCTGGAAGCCGTGGGCCAAGAGCGCCTCGCCCTCCTGATGGTTGATGTCGCGGGTGTTGGCCACCAGAGGCACGCTGATTTCCTTGCTGAGCCAGGCCCCCACCTCCAACAGCCGCTCAAAGGGATAGCGGCCGGTGGTCATCAGGTTCAGGGCGTCGGCCCCCTGCTGTTCGCCCTGCTTGCCCCAGGCCAGAAGCTGCTCCCGGCTGAACTCCTCGCTGTCCTGAAAGATGCCCGCCGCTTTGGTCAGGGAGCAGAACTTGCAGTTGAAGGAGCAGCCCTCCACGTTGAGGCCGATGTGGAAATGGCGCTCCCCCTTGCCCCCGAAGCTCTGGCGGCTCATGCGGTTGGCCACGGCCATCACCGCGTAGGACTCGGGCGAACACAGCTCCAGGCGAAGCAGGCACACCGCCTCCTCCTGGTTGATGCCGGCCATGTCCTGGGCCTTGTTCAGTATCTCCGTAACCTTGGGGTCGAGTGGGTTCCACAGGCTCAAAATGGATTCTCCAGGAAGGATAAGCGGCTTCTTTGGCGCCAAAACACAATGCCAAGCCGTGCTATTGATCGATATTACCGATAGGTTGCAATACCTCTAGGCAAAGATAACGCATCCCCAAAAAATGTAAACCCGCACCTAGCGTCCGAGGCAATTTTTTGGCTTTATGGCATGCCTTTGGGCAGGTTGCTCTATCCCCTGATTTACCGGGAGGATTTAGGGCGCGGCTTTCAGGCGGCGCTATAGGCTACAGGGCCTCGGCGGCCTGACGCCACAGTTCGCCCGCCCGGTAGGAGGAGCGCACGTAAGGTCCGCTGGCCACGGCCACGAAACCACGGGCCAGGGCTTCGGCGCGCAGGGAGTCGAACTCCTCGGGCGGCACGTAGCGCACCACCGGGTGGTGCTCACGGCTGGGGGCCAGGTATTGCCCCAGGGTGAGCATGCGGCAGCCGGTGGCCAGAAGATCGTCGAACACGGCCAAGAGCTCGTCGCGGGTCTCGCCCAGGCCCAGCATGAGCCCGCTCTTGGTGAGCGCGCCGGCCTCCGCCGCCCGCCCCAGCAGCTCCAGGGAGCGAGGGTAGCGGGCCTGGGGGCGCAGCTCGCGGTAGAGCCGGGGGACGGTCTCCAGGTTGTGGTTCAAGACCCGGGGACCGGCGGCCAGGACGGTTTGCAGATCCTGGGCGCTGCCGCCCAGGTCGGAGATCAGCGCCTCCACCCCCACCCCGGGCAGGGCCTGGTGCAGGGCCTCGATGGTGGCGGCCACCTGCCCCGCCCCGCCGTCGGGCAGGTCGTCGCGGGTGACCATGGTCAGCACCACGTAGTTGAGGCCCAGCTCGGCGGCGGCCCGGGCCGCGTTGGCCGGCTCGTTGGGGTCGGGCGGCGAGGGCTTCACCTTGGTCACCGCGCAAAAGGTGCAGCGCCGGGTGCAGGCCGGCCCCAGGAGCAAGAGGGTGGCCTCGCCACGGCCGTAGCACTCGCCCTGGTTGGGGCACTGGGCCTCCTGGCACACGGTGAACAGGCCGCCCGCGGCCAGGCTGGCGTGCACCATGTGGCTGCTGCCCGCGGTGGCCAGCCTGCGCCGTAGCCAGGGAGGTTTTGGTTGGTGGCGTTGCATGGGGGCATTATCCACCAGAGGCGGCGATGGCGCAAACTTGACGCCGCATGCCGCCGCAGGGCAATGCGCCATTTACGTACATTCCAAGCCCGGTTGAAACACAGCCAAGCCACCACCGACGACTTTGCGAGGGTCGCCGATTAGCTGAAACCTCAAATCTGTCTCGGGGGTTCCGGCACCTAACAGACATCCGGATTGCAGCAGTAGTTTTTGAAATGTGTCAGTTGAAACTGGCGCGCAAGTTGATGAGCACCTGGTCGGCATCGCGCAGGTTTATGAGCCCTAAGCGAGGGTATTCCAAATCTAAGATGGCGTAAAAGGTTACGGAGATCATGGCGGCGAAGATCAGCATGTGGAGGATGTTGCGCCCCTTGGGATTGTAGAGCGAATATCCGGCCAGGATCGAGCAAAACCAGGCCGTGGCCATCAATAGATAAATAATGGGCATGGGTACATGGCTGAAGGCAGCGCGTGTGCGCTTAGTGGCCACGTCGAACATCTGGTTCAGCGCGGGCAGCAGTAACACGGCAACGGGCTGGGGCGAGGCCATTTTGGCCGCCTCCACCGCATTCTCCCAAATCTCCTTTTGCATCCGGTTTCCGCGCGCCAATTCAACCAGCGCAGCTTTTGTGTCCGGCAAAAGTGCGTATGCTCCGATGCGCGAGTCCAAGTAGTCCTTTAGTTGCACGCGCAGGGCATCGCCGGCGGGAGAAGCCAAAATGCTCAGGCGCAAATAGGCCGTTTCAATGGCATTGGCTTCCTCAACGATAAGTTGACGGCGGTGGTCCAAGCGTGACACCACTCCCCCGAAGGTAAAGGCAAGTATAAGACCCAGCAATCCAAAGATAGAGGCATCTATGATACTTATTCCCGATTTCTCGGATTCGTTCTGGCGGCTGGACCGTCTTAGCCCAACGCGGTAGCCGATCTCCAGGCAGACCAACATGCCCGCAACCATCATTAAGGTCAGCCGGAGGCTTAAAGCTATAAAATCCATTATAGGCACCTCATAGATTTTGCGGCCACCGCGGGCCAAGCGCCGGTTGTTGCGTGTTGTTCGGCAGACTTGGTCTGTTCTAGACGGTAATCAGTTTTACAGGTCGGCCTTGTGGCAGATTATTTCAGATTACTACGCAGCCCCTCCGGTTTCTAGTTATTCATAAACATGCTTTTTCGGCGTAGGCGATGAGGGTCCTCTGCCGTTTCAAAGGCCGTATTTTTTCATTTTCTGATAAAGGCCCGTCCGGTGGATTCCCAGCATTTTGGACGCTTTTGAGCGATTCTCCCCCGCCCTCTCCAGCGCATCCTTGATTATGGCCTTTTCGGCTTTGTCCAACTGCTCGCGAAGGCTGTCGCCCGAGATGGTTTCGGCCAAGCGGACGCAGGGCGGCTTGTCCAGGCCGGGGGGCAGGTGCGCCGCCTCGATGCGGGTGCCCCTGCAGCGGATCATCGCCCCTTCGAGCATGTTGCGCAGCTCGCGAATATTGCCCGGCCAGGAATGGCGCATGATTATTTCCATGGCCTCGTCCGAGATGGAGCGGACCTCCTTGGGCATGACCTGGCGTATTTCCTTGATGAAGTGCTTCACCAGCATGGACAGGTCTTCCTTCATGACCCTGAGGGGAGGCAGGCGTATGTTCACCACGTTGAGCCGGTAGTACAGATCGTTGCGGAAGGTGTTCTCCTCCATCATCTTCTCTAGATTGCGGTTGGTGGCCGCGATGAGCCGGAAGTCTATCTTCCTGGGCTTGCCGCCCAGCTTCTCGATCTCCTTCTCCTGCAGGACCCGCATCAGCTTGACCTGCATGTTCAGGGGCATGTCGCCGATCTCGTCCAAGAAGATGGTGCCGGTCTCGGCCAGCTCGAACTTGCCGATCTTGCCCTTGCGCAAAGCCCCGGTGAAGGTGCCGGGCTCATAGCCGAAAAGCTCGGACTCCACCAGCTCCTTGGGAATGGAGGAGCAGTTGACGCTGACAAATGGCCGGTCCCGGCGTTTGCTGGCCCGGTGGATGGAGTGGGCGAACATCTCCTTGCCCGTGCCCGACTCGCCGGTGATCAAGACCGGGGAGTCGGTGAGGGCCGACTGCAAGGCGATCTCCTTGGCGTGCTTGATCAGGGGCGAGTTGCCAATGATATTGTCGAAGCCGTAATTGCTGCGATAAATCTCGTTCAGGGTGTCCTTGAAGAGCTGGAGCCTGCCGTGCAGGGCGTTGATTCTTTGGTATAGCTCGCCCACCTTGTCGGCATGCCAGAACATCAGCTTGCCGTAGGCCCCTATGGTCTTGCCGTCTTTTTTAAGGGGGATGCGGGCGATGACCCTGGGCTGGCCATCCACGGTGAAGGTGGCCCCGATCTTGGCCCTGCCGCTTTCGATGACCTTGTGCAACTGCCCGTTGGGGATCACGTCGGTGAGGTGCTTGCCCACCGCTTCTTCGTGGGGGATGGGTATGAAGTCCTCGTAACTCTTGCTCATGAAGAGTATGCGGCCGTCCTGGTCGACGATGATCATGCTTTCGTATGGATTGTCGAGTACCTGGAACAGGATGTCCCGAGGTATCTTATCAATTACGTTCTGCTGCTTTTCCATGGCGACCTGCCCTTCATAATTTGATCATATATTAAATCTTATTTTTGGTCAACTAACAACATCTTCAGTTGTTGGGCATGGTTACACCGTACATCAGAACAAGACGCATGGCTCACCATCTCAAAGGGTAGGCAAAGGTTTGTTTTAAAAAGGCAGGCCGAAACTGAATCCTCGACAAGCTTACTTTACGCCGGGATTCAGCCAAAAGGCAAAGGCTGCGTCCTGGTGCCTGCAAAACCTGGCTGGGATTTTTATGGAGGCGTTATTATCAATTAGAATACGTTTTGCGCCCGCATGGCAATGATTTCCGGCTCCGAGAATCCGAAAGCGAGCAAAATTTCTTGGGTGTGGCAACCCGGCTCCGGCGGCGGGGCCGGCTCCGGGGGAGTTGTGCGGGAAAAGCGCGGGGCCGGAGCGCCCTGCACCACCCCGTTGATCTCCAGGAAAGTCTTGCGGGCCGTATTATGGGGGTGCAGCCGGGCTTCATCCATGTGCAGCACCGGGGCGAAGCAGGCGCTTTGGCCCTGGAATATCTCGCACCACTCGTCCCTGGTCTTTTGCCTGATCCTGGCGGCCACGGCCTTTTTCAGCTCGGCCCAGCCCTGCTTGTCGTACTGCGCCCCTGGGTCCACCTGTTCCAGGCCCAAAAGCCGCAGCAGGGTCTGGTAAAAGGCGGGCTCCACCGATCCCAGGGCAACGTACTTGCCGTCCCTGGTCTCGTAGGTGTCGTAAAAAGGGGCCGCGCCGTCCAGGATGTTGTCCTCCCGCTCCAAGCTCCAGCGGCCCGCCGCCCTGAAGCCGTGGATCATGGCCATCAGGGCCGCCGCGCCGTCGATGATGGCGCTGTCCACCACTTGGCCACGGCCCAAGCGCTCCCGCTCCAGCAGGGCGCAAACCATGCCGAAGGCCAGGAGCATCCCGCCGCCCCCGAAGTCGCCCACTAGGTTCAGCGGAGGCACCGGCCTCTCCCCCGCCCGGCCCATGCAGTGCAGGGCTCCGGTGAGGGCGATGTAGTTGATGTCGTGACCGGCCTCGCGGCTCAGGGGACCTTCCTGACCCCAGCCGGTCATGCGGCCATACACCAGCCGAGGGTTGCGCTCCAGGCAGACTTCCGGCCCCAGGCCCAGCTTCTCCATCACCCCCGGGCGGAATCCCTCGAACAAGCCGTCCACCGAGGGGATCATGCGCAGCACCGCGTCAATTCCTTGGGGTTTCTTCAGGTCGAGGCTTATGGACTTCTTACCCCGGCTCAAGACGTCGGTGGTGTGCTGGGATATGCGGTATTGGCTGGCGCGCTCGATGCGGATCACCTCCGCCCCCATGTCGGCCAGCATCATGCCGCAAAAGGGCCCCGGCCCCACCCCGCCCATCTCCAGAATCCTTATGCCCTGCAACGGCCCCATGGCAACCCGCCCTAACCGGCCCGGCCCGCCAGGCGCGCGGCCTCGGCCTCGTACTCCTGGGCGATGACCCGCTCATGATATGCGTTGTTGCCACAGCAGTTCTCCAGGTCCTTGGCCTTGACCAGATAGACCCCGATGTCCATCTCCATGGTCCAGCCGTAGGCCCCGTGCAGGACCATGGCGTCGTAGCAAACCTCGTTGTAGGTCTCGTTGGCCTTGATCTTGGCCATGCCCGCGTCCGCCAAAAACGGCATTCCCTGGTCTATCTTCCAGGCCGCCCGGTACACCAGGTTACGCAGGCCATCTATCTGGGTGAGCATCTCCACCAGCTTGTGCTGCACCACCTGGAAGGAGCCGATGGCCCTGTCGAACTGCTTGCGCTCCTTGGCGTATTTGGCGGTCATCTCCAGGGCGGCCTGGGTCCCGCCCAGCATCTCCGCCGCCTTGAGCACCGCGCCCTTGGCCATCACCCCCCGCAAGACCGTGTAACCGTCGGCCTCCCGGCCCAGGGCGCTGTCCTGGCTCAGGGCCACGCCGTCCAAAACCAGCTCGCAATATTTCTTGGCGCCGATGGTGGGCATAGGCGTGATGCTCACCCCCTGGGCATCGGCTGGCAGCAAAAAAAAGGCGAGCCCGTCCCGGCCAACGCTGCCCCGCTGGCGGGCGCACACGATCAGGTGGTCCGCCTGGGCGGCGTAGGGCACGAATATCTTGCGGCCGTTCAAGATGAACTCGTCGCCTTGGGCCGCGTACTCCGTGGCGATGTTTATCTCGCTAAAGTCCGCGGCATCTTCCATAAGGGCCAGGGTGCAGATGCCGCCCTTGGCTGCGGTCTTCTTGAGCACAGCCTTTTTCTGCTTCTCGTCGCCTAGCTCTTCCAGCAGGCCAGCGCACAGCGCCGAGGCCTCGAAGAAAGGCACCTCCACCGCGTGCCTGCCGATCTCCTCCATCACCAGCACCGCGTCAAAGAAGTCGCCCTCCTGGCCCATGTACTTCTCGGGGATGCACAGCCCGGCATAGCCCAGGCCGACCATCTTTTTCCATATTTTTTGGTCGTAACCGCCGGACTGCCAGTAAATATCCCGGGTGTTTTCCAGGGCCTCCTCCTTGACGAACAGTTCCCTGGCGGATTTTTTTATGAGGTTCCTGTCTTTTCCTATCTCAAACTCCATGGCCGACTCCCCTTGCTTGCATCGCATCACCACCCACGGGTCACGCCGACATCCGGAGACCGTACTTGGCCACGATGTTGCGCATGGTGTTGGTGGTGCCCCCGGCGGTGTTTATGGCCGGTCCGGACCAGTAGAGATTTTCCACCACGCCCTTGAGCTTGTGCCACTTGCTTTCCCGCTTGCTGGGCAGCATCTGGGAATAGGGGCCGATGAGTTCGGTGCCGAACCTGGCCAGCCGCTTGACCAAGCCGTCCAGGTTGGCCTTGTCGCGGGAAGGCTCGTAGATGATCCGTTCGCCCCGGCTTATCTTCCAGGCGGTTTCGTAGGAGCACAGGATCAGCGCCTTGATCTCCAGATCCAGCCCGACCAGGATGTGCCTCACCTGGGCGTTATCTAGTAGGCCGTTTTGGATGGCAAAGCCCTTGAGCTCGTCCAGGATTCTTTTCAGCTTGGCCCCGTAACGCACCCCGATGCTGCGCTCAAAGGACAGGGCCTTCATGATAACTTCCCAGCCCTGCCCCTCGGCCCCCACCAGGCTTTCAGGCCCAAGCTCCACGTTGTTCATGAAAATTTCGTTGAAGTGATGATGGCCCAGGATGTTGATGACCGGCCGCACCTCCACGCCGGGGCTTTTCATGTCCAGCAGGAACAGACTTATGCCCCGGTGCTTTTGGGGCGCGTCACGGTCGGTGCGGGCGGCCAGCCAGCACCAGCGCGAACGGTGGGCGGCGCTGGTCCATATCTTTTGGCCGTTGAGGATGTACTTGTCGCCCTGGCGCTGGGCAAAGGTCTGCAAGCTGGCCAGGTCCGAGCCCGAGTCCGGCTCGCTGTAGCCGGTGCACCACACACCGTCCTTGCTGCCCTCGGCTATCAGAGGCAGGTGCTTTCGCTTCTGCTCCTCGGTGCCGTAGATCATCAGGGTGGGGCCCACCCAGGCCGTTCCGCCCACGCCCATGCCCGCCCCGGGAATGCCCCAGTAACCCACCTCGTAGTTGAAAACCAATAGCTCCTCGAAGCTGGCCCCCATGCCGCCGTATTGTTTGGGCCAGCTGATGGTGAGCCACCCCCGCTGCCCCAGCTTGCGGGCGGTGTCCATGGCCAAGGCCCAGTGCTCGTCGTAATGCTCGTCGTCGCCGTAGATGCTTATGTAATCCTCGGGCAGTTCGTTCTTAACGAATTCGCGCAACTCTGCCCGGAATTTTTCCGCCTGGGGGCTGAAGCTGAAATTCATCGCCATCTCTCCCCGAAAATGCCGCCCACCGGCCGAAGGTCGTTATTTCCCCGGGCCCTTTTTCTTGACGAACAGGGTCTTGTCGCCTTGCTGCACCACCTCGCCCTTTTGGTTCACCAGCCTGGTGTCGAACACCACGATGCCCATGTCCGTCTTGTCGGTGTCCTTCTTGCTTTTCACGTTTTGCTCGACATGGATGGTGTCGCCGATCTTGATGGGCTTGTGGAAGTTCCAGGTCATGCCCATGAAGGCCACCACCGTGTCGGTCAGGTGGCCCAGGGCGGCGGATAGCCCGGTGTGCACCACGAACCCCAAGGCACCATGGGCGATGCGCTCGCCGAACAGGGAGCCCTTGGCGTATTCCGCGTCGGTGTGGATGGAGTTGAAATCCCACGACAGGCCTGCGAAGGCCACGATATCGGCCTCGGTGATGGTGCGGCCCCTGGTCTCGAAATAATCCCCCACTGCGAATTCTTCATAATATAGCGATCTCATGTTGTCCCTTTATGGCGTTGATCCAGTGCGGTGAATACGAAACAAAACTTCATCGCGCAGATTTTTTGATCACCTCGACCGTCCCCTGGTCTGCATCGACCTTGACGTAGTCTCCCGTCTCGATGACCTCCAAGGGGTTTTGATCCAGCTTGTCCACGGCGGGGATGTCCGCGGTGAGTATGGCCGCCGCCAGCACCGGCTCCACCTCCCCGACGATCATGGCCGCTGGCATGTTGCCGTGCTGCTTGGTCACGTAGGCGATGCCAGGCCCCCCGCTGGAGCCCTTGCCGGTGGGGCATACGAATATTTTGCCTGCCAGGCTCTGGCCATACAGCTCATGACTCGGCGAGGGGACCTTGCCGGTGGAAGGCTCGATTTCTCCCAGGAAGGAAAAGGGAACGCTGGTGACTATGGCCTCGCCTTCGGCCTTGCCGAAGTTGACCGTCCGGCCCTTGAGTATCATGCTATGCCTCCCATTTCCTGGTAACTGCGGCGCGCACGCATTTTTTTATGTCACCATACAGGGTCTTGGTGACGCCGCCGCTCATGCGCTGCATGTAATGGGCCCCGCGAACCGAGTTGGTGGCCGCCGCGACCCTGAGGTTGCCTTCCAAAAAGCAGAAGGGGTTCAAGGCGCCGATGCAGCTGTTTACCAAAGTGGCGCCCGCCTTCTCCAGGATCTGGGCGTATCCGGCATCCTGGGCCATGGTGTAGGTTGGCCGCGATATGCCCACCGCCAGGGTCACGTCAGGGTGCACCTTTTTGCCCTCCAGCAGGGAGGCCAGCTCGTCTATTTCATTTATGGTGAGGTGGGGACAGCCGATTACCACCATGTCCAGGTCGTTGCTATCGGCGGTGTTGAGGGCCTCGTAGCTTTCCCGCATCTGTTTGCGGGTGACCGCGATGGTCTCGGGCCGGTTGCCGCCCACGGCCTCGCTCAAGGTGGCGGCCTCCGGAGTCACCCCCACCACGTGGCACATGACGCAGGCCCCGGAAACCGGCATGGGAGATACCAGCATCCTGGCCTGTTCCAGGGTCAGATGGCTGGGCAGGCCCTCGATGGCCACATTCCTGGGACCGGCCACTCCACCAATGTAGTAACCCAATGCGCCGTAGTCCGCCTCGCTGAAGCTCTCGGGCTTCAGGTCCTCATCGACCCTGAACACCAGCTCGGCGTAGCGGTTCTCCTTTTTGAGCAAGCCCATCAAGGGCGTCCTGCCGGTGACGGCGGCGGCGAAGCTGGTGCTCACCGATTCCCGTCCCGCCCGGGCCCCGAAAAAAGAGTTGGACAGGATGGTTCCCGAGGAGCCCGTGTAGCACAGAACATCGCCGGGCTTGGGAATGAAGCCGATGGTGTAGGGGCTGCAGGTGTAGGTGGGCAGAATGTTCAGGCTACGCAGAAGGCTCATCCGCTCTTCGAATATGTTTTCATCCACCGTGCCATAGCCGCCGCCCAGCTTTTTGAGGACGATGCCTAAATTTTCTCTCCAATACCTCGGGTTATAAACCGAGTGCAGCGTGGTGGTGGCCCGCACCCTGTCCATGCCGTCGGAAAACTCCTTCACCGCCTCGGTGGGGAAACTGCTGCTCAGATGGGCATGGTCCACATCCACCATTGTGTCCGCGCCGAAAAGCTCCCCCCACTGCACCAGCAGTTTCATTGACCTTCTGGCGCCGGGCCCGTAATGACCGTCCAGCAGCTTTTTATCCTCGTCGGTTAATTTCATCCGGGGCTCCTTTTAACAACCATTTCTCGGACAAGCAGTAACACCGGGAACTTAAGGCGCAGCGCCCCCCTGGCGCACCCGCTCCGCCATGGACGCGGTGGCGCGGCGGCCTTACAGCGCCACCTCGACACCCGCGAACTCGTTGTTCTCCAGCCGATGGGCGAGGCTCGTTTTCAATATTTTGCCGGTGCCGCTGTAGGGCAGCGCGTCCACCACGATCACCTTGCGGACCTTCTTGTACCCCGCCACCCGGCTGTTCACGTAATCCATGATCTCCGCGCCCGCCAGGCGGGAGCCGGCCTTGAGGACCACGAAGGCCACTGGGATCTCCCCGGCCCGGAAGTCCTTCTGGCCGACCACCGTGGCTTCGGCTATTTCGGGATGGGTGTAGAGCACTTCCTCCAACATGCGCGGCGCGATGTTGTAGCCCTTGTAGATGATGATGTCCTTGAGCCTGCCGGTGATGTAGAAGTAGCCGTCCTCATCCATGCGGCCTATGTCGCCGGTGTATATCCAGCCGTCCTTGAAGTTCTCGGCGGTCTCTTCCGGCAGATTGAGATACCCCTTGGCAACCTGGTAGCCGTTGTGGACCAGTTCACCTTCCTCGCCGGGAGCCACCTCCTGGTCCTTGTCGCCGGGGTTGACGATCTTCACGTCGGTGAAGGGCAGCGGCACCCCGATGGAGCCCCATTTGCGCTGGCTGGATTTGTTGGAGAAGTTTTTCACCGAAGCCATGGTGGCCTCGGTCAGGGAGTAGCCCTCGGCGATCACTCCGGCGATCTTCTGCTGGAAGTTGGTGCCCAGGGCCACGCTGCAAGGCGCGCCGCCGGTGGTCCACACCCGCAGAGAGGAAAGGTCCGTCTCGTCGATGTCCGGCGACTCCAACATCATGGTCATCATCTGGGGAGCGCCGCCCGCAAAGGAGACCTTCCATCGCTTGATGATCTCAAAGGCCTTTTTGATGTTCAGTTCGGGCACCGGGATGATGGTCATGGCTCCCATGACCAGGGACTGCAGATGAGCCAAAAAGCCCATCATATGGGTCCAGGGCGCGGCGGCCATGGCCGAGTCTATGCCGTAGCGGATGGGAAAGTCCCAATCCTCCTGCAGGTCCGCCGGGTCGTTCTGGAAGCGGAGCAGGCCCTCCTCGTCCACCTCCGGATACACCCCGGTGTAGGTGGCGTGATAGAGGATGGAACTGCACACCGCGTTTTGATGGGAGACCATGACTCCCTTGGGCTGACCGGTGGTGCCCGAAGTGTAGATGATGGCCGCCAGGTCCTCGGCCGGGTCCACCGCCTCCGGCTCCAACTCCAAGTCCCCGAACACCTCCCGGAAGCTTATGAAGGGCTCCTGGTATTTTTCACCGGTTTTCCCGAACAGCTCCGGCTTCAGCTCCTTGTCCCGCTCGAACACGATGACCGTTTCCAGCATCGTGTCGCCCTCGTCCATTATCTCTTTGAGCACGGGATACTTGTCGTCGGAGATGAGAGCCACCTTGACCCTGGAGTCCACCAGTTGGTACTTCAGCTCGTCCTTGATCAGGATGGGGTTGCAGGACACGTAGGTGGCGACCACCGCGTAGGTGGCGAACATGCCGATAATCACTTCGGGATAGTTGCGGGCGTAGATGGCCACGGTGTCGCCCTTGGCCAGGCCCAGCTTGTCGACCATCCCATGGGCGAAGCGCTCGCACAGGCCCAACAGTTCTCGATAGTTCAGCAGCAGGTTCTCGCTCTCGTAAAGAACCGCCGTGGAGTCGCCGTAATATTTGGCGCTGGACCTGAGAAAATCGAACAGCGACACCCGGGGGAACTGGTAATCGTCGAACCTTCGTTTGATCCGCTCGGGATAAGCATGAAACCAGGGACGATTCTTAAGTTCTTCAACACCGGTAACGTTCATTTCAAATTTACCTTTTGGGCGTGATGCACTACTTGCCGGTCATTTCGGGCAACCAAAGCGCCAAGTCCGGCCAGAAGATGATGATTAACAAACAAATGGCCTGAAGTACAACAAAGGGTACGATGGACCGGTACAGGTCGACCATGTGGATACCCGGAGGCACGACCCCCTTCATGATGAACAGGTTGAAACCAAAGGGCGGGGTTATGTAGGCCATCTCCATGTTGATGGTGAACAGGATGCCGAACCACACCGGGTCGAATCCCAGCTCCTTGACGATGGGGACGAAAATGGGGGTGGTGAGCATGATGATCCCCGCCGGGTCCAGGACCATCCCCAGCAGGAAGAAGGTGAGCTGCATGCCGGCCAACACCCACCAGCGCCCCATGTCCAGGTAGTCGATGCCCTGCTTGACCATGTCCGGCACCCCGGCATAGGCCAGGACGTGGGTAAAAGCCACCGCCCCGATCATGATCCACAGCACCATGGCGTTTAGCGACACCGTGGAGATCAAGGCGTCCTTGATGTTCTTCACCGTGGCCCGCTTCTGGATCATGGCGCAGATCAGAGAGCCCAGGGCCCCGATGCCCGCCGCCTCGGTGGGCGTGGCCGCGCCGGTGTATATGGAGCCCAGCACCAGGATGATCAGCGCGGCGGGCAACACCACGCCTTTGCAGGCCACCAGCTTTTCGCGCATGGAATATTTGTCGGTGACAGGCGGCCCCAGCTCTGGCTTGAGAAAACAACGGACCAGGATGTAAATGCAGAATATCACCGCCATCAGGATGCCGGGAATGATGCCGCCCATGAACAGCTTGCCGATGGACACCTCGGCCATGGAGCCGTAGATGATCATGATGATGCTGGGAGGAATCAAGATTCCCAAGGCGCCGCCGGCGGAGATGCAGCCGGTGGCGATGTCCTTGCTGTAGCCCCGCTTGAGCATGGACGGCAGGGCTATGAGGCCCATGCTGATGGTGGCCACCGAGCTGATTCCGGCCATGGCCGCGAAGATGGCGCAGATGACCACCGTGCCCGCGGCCAAACCGCCCGGCACCGCGCCCATCCACTTGTAGACGATATCGTAGAGCTCGTCGGCGAGGCCGGTGTTCTTTAGTACGTTGGACATGAATATGAACAAGGGGACGGCCAGAAGGATGAAGCTGGTGCTGTCGGCATAGGCCGTATTGGCCAGCATGTACAGCCCCTTGAAGCCCCACAGATAGAGCACTCCCGCCACCGCCCCGCCGCCCAGGGCGAACCCCACCGGAAGCCCCGCCAACAAAAGCACGCCCAAGGCCAGGGTGATTATGATTACGACCAATGCAGCTTCCATGTTCTTAACCCGTCCTAAAAATGAGAGTCTAAAAAGTTAAATTTTTCTTCGTTCATGATCAGGTTAAGTACGTTGCGGGCCAGCCTGGCCATCACTTGCAGCAGGAGCAACACCGCACCGATGGGGATGAGCGACAAGCTGTAGAACATGGGGACTTCCATAAAGGTCATGGACTTTTCATCACCCACGTAGGCGTCGATGGTCAGCTCACCGCCCTTCCAGATAAGGACCAAAAGGAAGGCGACAGCCACCCACCAGGTGATCAAATCCACCACCGCGCGCTTTTTGAAATTGAAACTTCTGTAGATGATGTCCACTCTGATGTGTTTGTCCATCATGAGCGTGTAGCCGCCGCCCAACATGGTCGCAAAGCAAAGGCCGTATTGGCACAGTTCCCCCGACCATATGGTGGGGGCGTTGAAAACGTAGCGGCTTACCACCTCGTAGGACATCATCAGAACCACCACCCCGATGACGTAGCTGCTCAGTTTTCCAGCCCACAAATTGACTGAATCGATAAAAGCGCACAGGGCGGTTATCTTTTGGTACTTTTCGGTTGCCACCATCCACCTTGCTTTCTAAAGGGCGGGAGGAGACCGGCTCCTCCCGCCGCTACACTGGCCTATTTGGCCTTCTTGCTGTCCAGGAACTTCTCGATCAAAGCCACGGCCTTCTGCAGTTCCGGAGACTGGGTGGCGGTTTTCTTCCAGTCCGCGCGCGCAATGGTCCGCAGCTTGGCCTGGTCGGCCTCGTTCAACTCCATGATCTTGATGTTCTTCTTCTTGGCGGTGATCATGGCGTCGTTGTTCCACTTTTCAGACCACAGGGCAGACAACAGGCAAACCTCCTGGCAGGCCCGCTCCAGCGCCTGCTGCACCTGGGGGCTCAGCGACTTCCACAGCTTCTGGTTCATATACAGGTCGACCATGTTGGGAGTGTGGATGCCAGGCAGGGTAACGCAGGTGGTGACCTCGAAGAACTTGTAGGTGTTGAGGATGTAGTAGGGGTAGATGACTCCGTCGATGGTGCCCCGCTTCATGGCGGCGTACATCTCCGTGCCGGGCATGGCCACCGGGGAGGCGCCCAATTCCCTGACCAGGGAGGCGTCCACGCTCATGGCCCGGATCTTCTTGCCCTTGAAGCTGTCCAGACCGGTTACCTCGAAGTTGGTCATGAAGCCCATGGACCCGCTGAAGGTTGTGCCCAGTAGCCACACGCCCTTGGCGGAGTTGGCCTCGCGCAACAGCTCCATGTAGCCGAAGTTGTAGAACAGGTCGTAGGCGTCTTCCGGGGAGGCCCAGGTGAGAGGCAGAAACTCGCTCTTGGCCGCCGGCACGATGCCGCCGTAGTAGATGGATGCCGCGTACAGGGCGTCCACCATGCCCTTGCTCACCGCGGTGTAGGCTTCTTTCACCTTCACCAACTGGTTGGGCCAGAAATGGTTTTATCTCCACCTCGCCCTTGGTGTACTTGTCCACCTTTTTGGCGAAGGTCTTGACCATCATGCCGCCGTTGCTGGTCTCGGGGTATACGCACTGCAACCTGATGACCGTTTTGGCCTCTGCGCTTGCGCCCAAAAGCGCCAAACCAAAGCAAACCAGGGCCACGCTGCTAATAATTTTCCCCAAAATTGATTTCATGGAAATTCGCTCCCCTCCTACCAAATGCATAAAATTGATCTAGCTGTAATTTTCAGGCTGAAAGTTCATGGCTTTTAAAAAGCCCTCCTGGGTTGAGGCCTAACCTGGATTTGATGACCGCCGGTGATCCGCAAGCCCCTAATTTCTCAAGAGCTCCATTTGCCGCGGCCGCGCCGGGATTAAGTTTCTCCCCCCAGCCGGCCCAAAGCGGCCTACTTGACCTTTGCGCCGTCCAGGTATTTCTCCATGAGGGCCACCGCCTCCTTGAGCTCCGGCGATTTTTCCGCGGCCCTCTTCCAGTCCTTGCGCGCCATGGCCCGCAATTTCGCCTGGTCCGCCGCGCTGAGCGTGAAAATCTTGATGTTGTGCTTCTTGGCCGTATCCATGCCCAACTTGTCGTAGGCCGCGGATGCCAGGACCGACTGATAACAGGTGTCCTTGCAGGCCTTGTCCAGGGCCTTTTGATTCTCCGGGGACAGGGACTTCCACAGCTTTTGGTTGAAGTACACGTCCACCGGGGCAGGCGTGTGGATGCCGGGCAGGACTACGCAGGTGGTGACTTCATAGAAGTTGTAGGTATCCAGGGCCTGGTAGGGATAAATGATGCCGTCGATGGTTCCGCGCTGCATGGCGGCGTACATCTCCGTGCCCGCCATGGCCACCGGCGAAGCGCCCAACTCCTTAACCAAGGCGGCGTCCACGCTCATGGCCCGAATCTTTTTGCCCTTCAGGCTATCCAGACCCGTAACCTCAAAGTTGGTCATGAAACCAAAGGAGCCGGTATAGACGGGGCCCAGGTAGCGCACGCCTTTTTTGGCATTGGCCTTGCGCAGCAGCTCAACGTAGCCGCCCTTGTAGTAGAGATCGAAGGCTACTTCCGGGGATGGCCAGGTCATGGGCATGAACTCGCTTTTGACCGCCGGGACGATGCCCCCGAAGTACAGGGAAGCTGCATAAACCGCGTCCACCATGCCCTTGGACACTGCGGTGTAGGCCTCTTTCACCTTCACCAACTGGTTGGGCCAGAACACCTTTACTTCGACTTCGCCCTTGGTGTATTCGGCCGCCTTTTCCGCGAAGAGCTTGGCCATCTTGCCCGCGTTGCCCGTCTCCGGGTAAACGCACTGCATCCTGACGACGGTTTTGGCCTCGGCGCTTATGCCCAAAAGTGCCAGGCCCAGGCAGAGCAACGCGGCCGTGGCCGTGATCTTCAGTAGCTTGATCCTCATAGAAAAATCTCCTTTCCAAATCCATCCAGCAAAATTTGAACGAGCTGTAAGCTTCATGTTGGCCATCTATCGTTTCTAGATAATCCCGCAATTCGCGTCCGCGGCCCTGCTTTGCCCAAGCCGTGTTGTAGGCGTCTCCCTGCCCGCGCCCATTGTGCGTGGAGGCGGGAGAGAAAAGCCCCTCCCGCCTCCAAGGTCGAATCACTTGCCTTTTTTGCTTTGCAAATACTTTTCCATCAGAGCCACCGCACCCGCCAACTCGGGCGATTGCTTGGCGGTCTGCTTCCAGTTCTTCTGGTTGAGCGCGCGAAGCTTTGCGCGGTCGGCCTTGCTAAGCTCCACGATTTTGATGTTGTGCTTTTTGGCCAACTCAAAGGCGTCGTTGTCCCACTTGTCGGACCACTTGGCGCTCTGCAGGGCAGTGTCCTCGCACGCCTTGGCCACGGCCTTTTGCATCTCGGGCGACAGCGATTTCCACATCTTCAAGTTGATGGTGATGTCGGTGATGGCCGGGGTGTGGATGCCGGGCTTGACCACGGTGGTGGCCACCTCGGTGAACTTGTAGGTGGAAAGGGCGAAGTAGGGATAGAGCACGCCGTCGATGGTGCCTCGCTGCATGGCCGCGTACATGTCCGTGGTGGGCATGGCCACCGGCGAGGCGCCCAGGTCCCTCACCAAGGGCGCGTCCGCGCTCATGGCGCGAATCTTCTTGCCCTTGAAGCTCTCCAGGCCGGTGACCTCGAAGTTGGTCAGGAAGCCCATGGAGGCCGCGAAGTTGACCCCCAGCAGGTAGACGTCCTTTTTCTCGTTGGCCTTGCGAAGGTATTCCAGCAGGCCCTGCTTATAGAAAAGTTCGTAGGCGTCGTGGGGGCTGTCCCAGCCCATGGCCAGCCATTCGGCCTTCATGGCCGGCACGATGCCACCGTAGTACAGCGACACCGAGTAGAGCGCGTCCACCATGCCCTTGGAAACCGCGGTGTAGGCCTCCTTGGCCTTCACCAACTGGTTGGGCCAGTAGATTTTCACCTTCACCGCGCCCTTGGTGTAATCCTCCACCCGCTTGGCGAAATCCTTGACCATCACCCCGCCCTTGGCGACCTCGGGGTACACGCTCTGGATACGGATAACCTTGGCGGCAAAGGCGCTGCCCGCACACAAGGCCATGGCCAGGCCGAGCAGAAGCGCCGTGATGCATGCCCGTTTCAACTTGCTGCTAATTTGCACCGTCTATCTCCTTGTTTTTTCTCAGGCCCAAACCGGGATGCCTAGTCCAGGCCCACGATGGATATGGCCGCCACGTTCTGATGGGGCATGCCGCCCAGGTTGTGGGTCAACCCCAGGCGGGCGTTTTTCACTTTGCGATCTTCGGGCACGCGCTCCAGGAGCTGCTCGTACATGGCGTAGACCATGCGCAGGCCCGAGGCCCCGATGGGGTGCCCGAAACACTTCAGGCCGCCGTCCACCTGGCAGGGCAGGTCCCCGTCCAGGTCGTAAAAACCGTTCATGATGTCCTCGTAGGAGCCGCCCTTGGGAGAGATGTGAAGGTCCTCCATGGTCACCATCTCGGTGATGGAGAAGCAGTCGTGCACCTCGCACATGCTCAGCTCCTGGCGCGGGTCCTTGATGCCCGCCTCCTGGTAGGCCCGGGTTGCGGCCACGCGGGTCGTGGTGAAATGGGCCCCGTCCCAGGTGTTGCCCATGGCCTCTTCGCCGGAGCTGGCCGACACCGACAGGGCCTTGACCTTGACGATGTTCTGGTTGGGCTTGAGCGCCCGGGCGATCTCCGGGGTGGTCACGATGGCCGCCGCCGAGCCGTCGCTCACTCCGCAGCAGTCGTAGAGCCCCAGGGGATAGGCCACCATGGGCGCGGCCTTGATCACCTCCGCGCTGACCGCCTTGCGCAGGTGGGCCTTGGGGTTCAGGGCCCCGTTGGCGTGACTCTTCACCGATACGTGGGTGATGGCGTCCTTGATCTTGTCCATGGGCAGGCCCCACTTGGCGCTGTAGGCCGTGGCCAGCTGAGCGAACATGCCCGGCGCGGACATGTTGGCCTGGGTCATATGGGCCTTGATTCCCCGGGCCGCCCCGCCGGGCAGGCCGCCGTAGCCGGTGTCCTTGAGCTTTTCCACGCCCAGGGCCAGCACGATGTCGTAGACCCCGGCGGCCACGGAGTAGCAGGCCGCGCGCAGGGCCTCGGTGGCGGTGGCGCAGTAGTTCTCCACCCTGGTCACCGGGATGTAAGGCAGCTTGAGGGCCACGGATAGGGGCACCGCCGACTTGCCCACGTTGACCTCGTCGAAGTTGGTTCCCACGTAGGCTGCCTGGATCTCGTTCTTGTCGATACCCGCGTCGGCCAGGCACTCGGTGAAGGATTCCACGGCCAGGTCCTCGGAAAAGGACTCCCAGCGCTCCCCGAAACGGGTGCAGCCCATGCCCAGAATCGCCACTTTATCCTTGATGCCCGTGGCCATTTATCTGCCCTCCACGACCGGCACCGCTTTCCAGAAGTAGCCGGAGATGTCTCTTTTCTGATCAAAGTATTTGCGGCGGAAGCTCATGGACACGGTCATGCCGGTCTTGACCTCTTCCAGATTGCAGTCGGTCAAGTCGAACATCATCTTGCCGCCGCCGGAGAACTCGACCTGGCCGGAGATGGCCGGCGGGTTGAGGCTGGCCGCCAGCATGTCGCCAGTGAAGCTGGCGATGGTGCCCAGCTTGTCGGAGAACAGGTAGTCCTCGCCCTTGTCCACCGCACCGCACTGGGGATTCACGCAGATGCGCTGGGCGGGAAGCTGGGCGGTGCAGCACTCGGTGCAGCGGGAGCCGCACAAGCCCAGGACCAACTTGTGGGAGCGCCAGACGGCCGACCACCTGGTCCACAGGTCCTCCTCGGAGCGCATGCCCACCTCCACCGGCATGATGTCGCGCCACACCAGATACTTGGTGTAGTTGTCCAAGAGCATCTTCTCGCTCAGGCACTGGGCCACCCCCTTTTGGGTGGGGCGTCCCTGGATCTTTTCGGTGGCCTCGAAATACAGGGCGTCGCAGCCGCTTCCGAAGCTAACCACCATGATCTTGTCACCGGGCTGGGCCCGGTCCAGGGCGTCGGCCAGCATCAACAGCGATTGGGCCGCGCCGCAGTGACCCACCTGCGCCTGTAGGTTGTCCTGCTCGCTGCCCTCGGGAACCCCCAACACCTTGTTGAGCTTCTTGCGGGCCGCCGGGTAGTGGCAGTCGTAGACCACCTGGCTGAACTGCTCCATCTTCAGGCCGTATTTGTTCAGCAGCCCGCCTACCACCTCGGGCACGAACTCCTCGAAACCCAGGTCGCGAATCCAGCGGTCTTCCCACTGGCGGTCGTATTTGGAAAACTGGCCCCGGTAGTGGTCTGCGAAATCGTGTGTGATGGAATAGGATCCCTTGAATTCGGCGATGACGTTTTCATCGCCCACCACGAAGGCGGCCGCCGCGTCGCCGAAGATCATCTCCTGGGGAGAGCCCGGCTTGCCCAGCCTGGTGTCGCTGGCGGTGACCATCACCTTGGCCAAGCTCCCGGCCGCCAAGGCCTCCATGGCGCTGAGCATGGCCGTGGTCCCGGCCTTGAGCCCGCCGGAGAAATCCGCCGTGCGCACCTCGCCGTCCAGGGCCAGGGCTCCGGCCACGATGCCGGCGTTGAGCCGCTCTTTATAGGGCATGGTGGTGGAAGCGAAATACACGCCCCCCAACTGGGAGCGCCCGATGCCGCACAGTGCGTTGAGGGCCGCGGCCACGGCCATGGTCACGCTGTCCTCGTCGAAGTTGGCCACCGCCTTTTCGCCTTTGGCCAAGGCTACGGTGCCGGGGTTCATCCAGCCGATGGCCTGGAAGATGGTCTTCCTGTCCAGGCGATAGCGCGGAACATAGGCGCCGTATGAGCAAATGCCGATCATTCTTTTATTCCTTGTGCTGCTTAATTTTGGGCATCAATGGTTATCGATTATCTCAGTGAGCAAGGGAACAAATTCCAGCAAGTCGTCCACCACCCCCACGTCGGCCACTTGGAAGATGGGGGCCTTGGGATTCTTGTTCACGGCCACGATGAAGGGATTGCCCTTCAGGCCGCCCAAGTGCTGGAAGGAGCCGCTGATGCCCAGGGCCAGGTAGACCTTGGGCTTGACCGTCTTGCCGGAGGTGCCAACCTGGCGGGGTTTTTCCAGCCACTTGGCGTCCACGATGGGCCGCGAGCAGGACACCACCCCGCCCAGGGCCTTGGCCAGGTCCTCGGCGATCTCGATGTTGTCCTCGTCCTCGATCCCCCGGCCCACCGACACCAGGATCTCCTCCTTGGTGATGTCCACGTCCCCGGCCTCGGCCCCTACGATCTTGATGAAGCGCCGGCCGCAGCTCAGGTCGCCTATGTCCGGGGACTTGTCCCGCACCTCGCCTACGGCCGTTTCTTCCGAGGCTGGGAAGGCCCCGGAGCGGATGCTAAGGACCGCGCCTCCGGAGATGTCGCAACTCAGGTGGGTGCTCACCTGGCCGCCGTACTCCTCGCGCACCAGCTTGAGCACGCCATCCTGCGGGGGGTCCATGGCCACCACGTCGGAAACGAAGGGCGAGTCCAGCTTTATGGAAAGCCCCGGCCCCAGGTCCATGCCCAAGGTGTCGTGGGCCAACAAGAGCACCGCCCCGGAGGGCAGCACGCCGGTCACGCACTTGCGAATCGCCTCGGCGTTGGGATAGGCCAGCGCCTCGTTGGACAGCTTCCACACCTCGAGGCAGCGCCCCGCCATATCCCGGCAGACCTGGTCCAGTCCCGCGCCATGGCCGGCGGCCACGGCGATGACCGGCCCGTTCGGCGACAGCACGCGCGCCGCGCTCAATAGTTCTAAGGCCGGATCGGCGGCTTGGCCGCCACGGTGGGCCACATATACGAAAACTTGCGGGGCCATTACTGAATCACTCCCCTGCCCCTGAGGCGGGCGATGAGCTGGTCGGCTATCTCCTCCCGGCTGCCTTGCAAAATTTCAGCCCCCTGGCCCAACTCCGGCACGAAGTAGTCGAGCTTGCGCACCTTGGCCCCGGCCCGGCCCACGGTGCCCGGGTCCAGCCCCAATTCGGCCGCGCCCAGCACCGGCACCTCCACCGAGGCGGTCTTGCGGATGCCCCGGATGCCCACGTAGCGCGGCTCGTTGATGCCGGTCTGGATGGACAAGGCGCAGGGCAGGTCGATCTCGTTGATCTCCAGGTTGCCGCCGTCGATCTCCCGGGCGATCTCCAACTTGTCGCCCTCTTTCACCTCCACCCGCACCACCAGCGAGGCGTAGGGCAGGTCCAGCATGGCAGCCAACATGCCGCCAACCTGGGCGGCGGCGTCCTCGGCCTGGGCCCCGGTGAGGATCAGGTCGTACTGGGCCTGCCGGGCGGCGTGGGCCAGTATGGCGGCCACGCCCCGTCCATCGGAGTAGTGGAAGGCCTCATCGTCCAAGAGTTTGCCCGCGTCGGCCCCCATGGCCAGTTCGCGCCGGATGATCTCGTCGGACTCCTCATCGCCCACCGAGACCACGGTGACCGATCCCCCGTGCTCCTCCACCAACTGGATGGCCTCTTCCACCGCGTAGTTGTCCCACTCGTTGACCGAGTAGACCAAGTCGTCGCGGTCTATGTCCGAGCCGTCCCGGCGCACCGCGATTTCGTTTTCCGCCGGGTCCGGCACTTTTTTCACGCACACCAGAATTTCCATGTCTAACCTCCGGCCGCCGCGCGCCGCGCGACCGGCAGATGCTGTTCGACCAGTTCCATCAGGTCGATTACTTCAATTTTCTGATCCAGGCCCGCTATCTTCAGGGCGTCCTCAATATTGGCCAAGCAGAAGGGACAGGCGGTGACTATCACTTGCGCACCGCTCTGCTTGGCCATGGAAACCCGCACCACCCCGATGCGCTGCTCCTCCTCGGGCTCATAGAACAGGGCCAGCCCTCCCCCGCCGCAGCAGAAGGAGCGGTCGCGGCAATTGCCCTCCATCTCCACCCGCCGGATGCCGGGGATGGCGTCGATGACCCGGCGGGGCTCGTCGTACAGGCCGTTGTGCCGACCCAGGTAACAGGGGTCGTGGTACACCACGGTCTTGTCCGCGTAAGGGCCCTGCTCCAGGGCCAAGCCGCCGCGCTCCAGCTCTTGGCTCAGCAACTGGCTCAGGTGCATCACCGGGGGGATGCCGCGGTAGTCGTTCTTCAAAGCGTTGTAATCGTGGGGGTCGGCGGTGACGATGCGGGAAGCGCCGGAATTAAGGATCGCCTCTGTGTTGGCGTCTCGCAGGGCCAGGAACAGGGACTCCTCGCCAAAGCGGCGCACCTCGTGGCCGCCGTCGTTTTCGGCCTTGCCCAGCACCCCGAACTTCACCCCCACGTGGCGCAGCACCCTGGCCGTGGCCTGGGCGATGCGCTGCATGCGCTCATCGTAGGAGGAGACGCTGCCCACGAAGTACAGAGTCTCCACAGGCTGCTTGGGGCCGGCGATGGTTACGGCGAATTCCTCGGCCAACGCCTTGGCCCAGTCGGCCCGGTTGCGTTGGCTCTTGCCCCAGGGGTTGCCCCGCTTCTCCAAAGCGCCCAAGGGTTTTTGCAACGACTGGGGCACCCGGCCCAGGTCCACCAGGCCCCGGCGCAGGTCCACGATCTTGTCGATGTACTCGATGCCCAGGGGGCATTCCTGCTCGCAGGCCCCGCAGGTGGTGCAGGACCAGAGCTCGTCATCGCTGTAGATGCCGCCCACCAGCTCCTGCTCCGCGCCCGCCGTTTTACCCCAGAGGGGATATTGGGCGCACACGTGATCGCGGGCCTTGATGGTCAAGAAGCGCGGCGACAGAGGCCGATTAACCCGGTTGGCCGGGCAGCGGTCCGAGCAGCGCCCGCAGTCGGCGCAGGTGTAAAAGTCCAGGATGTGCTTCCAGGTGAAGTCTTCCAGCTTGCTCACCCCGAACTCGGGCAAATCGTCGAGCTGGTCCTCGGCCACCCCATTGCGCACCGGCTTCACCTTGCCCCGATCCAGGCGCATGAAAAACACGTTGAACAGGGAGGTGAGCACGTGGAAATGCTTGCCCAGGGGCAAAAAGCACAGGAAGAAAAAGAAGACCACCTCGTGGGAGAAATAGGATAACGAGTTCACCGCCTGCAATGTGGGCATGCCCAGGCCGCCCAGGATCAGGCGGCCCGCCCAGAGCAGGGTCAGGGGCGAGGCGGACACCGCCGCGCCGGAGCGGGCTGCGGCGTTTTGCAGGCTGGCCTCGAAGAGGCTTTCCGAGACCACCAGGGCGCAGATAAGCCCCAGCACCAGCAGGGCCTCGCCCAGGTGGTCCTTGCCCAGCGAGGGCGGCACCTGGTAGCGGGCGGGCCGGAACACCCCGCGCCGCACCGCGGCGATGATGCAGGCTACGAACACCCAGGTGGCGGCATAGTCCTTTACCAAGTTGTAGGCCGCGCCGGTGGAGCCATCGAGGCCCGGCAATGAGGCCCCCTGCCAAAAGCCCATTAGTATTAGTTGCAGGGAGCGCAGTCCCAGGATGATGAAGCCCGCGAAGATGAATATGTGGATGATGCCGGCCAACAGATAGCGCGGCTGACGCCACTGGCCCAGCCAAATCCGCGCCACCTTGCCGATGCGCTCACCTATGCGGTCCAGGCGCGGATCGGGCGCGGCCAGCAGCAAGGGTCTCAAGCGTTTGTGGAGGATATAGGCAAAGAGACAGATACCGGCGCAGGTAATCAATAAATATACATACGCCATCGGCATACCCAAAATGGCCGTGCCGGCCGGTGGAACCAAGGCGTTGTCAATTTTGTTTAACAATTCTCTCTGCCCTATCCGTCACCCACTCCACGATTTCCAAACCAAAGCAATTTCCGGTGCACGCTGAATACTGGGCAATCGCCGCTTCCACCTCTCCTCGACCTGCCGACGCCGGATGGGGTCAAACCCGGCTGATGGAAACGGGCTCCACGGCGGACGCTGAAGACTACCGCCCGCCGGAGACGATGAGCACCTGACCGGACACGTAGTCCGACAGGGGCGAAGCCAGGAACAAGATGGCCCGGGCCGCCTCGTTGGGCGTGCCCGCCCGGCCCAGGGGAATAGTTTTCTTGAGGGCCTCCTGGTTGGCCTTGGGGATGCCCGCCGGCACTTTCAGATCACCAATGGTCACCGATCCGCCGCCGTCCTTTTCGGCGGTGAGGCGGGTCTCGATCCAGGCGTAGGCCACGGCGTTGACGCAGACGTTATAACGGCCCCACTCCTTGGACAGGGTTTTGGACAACCCGAGGATGCCCGACTTGGCGGTGGAGTAATTGGCCTGGCCCGCGTTGCCGTTGACCCCGGCGGTGGAGCTTACGTTGACCACCTTGCGCATCACCTGGAGGCCCTCGGCCAACTCCTTTTTGGAGGCCTCGCGGATAAAGGGCGCGGCGGCCCTGAGGATGCGGAAGGGGGCGGTGCAATGGACCGCGAAGATTTTCTCCCACTGCTCGTCGGTCATGCGGTGGATCACCGAGTCCCAGGTGAACCCGGCGTTGTTGACGATGACGTCGACGCCCCCGAATTTGTCCAGGGCGGTGTTGATGAAGCCCTCGGCAAAGCCGGGATCGGTGACGTCGCCCACGTAGGCCACGGCCTGGCCGCCCTGGGACTTTATGGTGGCGACCACCTCCTCGGCGGGCTCCCGGTCCAGGTCCGAAACCACCAGCTTGCCGCCTTCGGCACCGAACATGAGCGCCGCCTCGCGGCCGATCCCCCTGCCGGAGCCGGTAATCAGGCAAACTTTGCCGTCAAGCATCTTTTCCACTTGAGTACTCCTGTTGCATCTTTTGCGGCCCGAGGGGGCGGGCAGGCTACGTTCAAGACGGTGGGCACCCCCCGCATATAAAAAATTTTTACTTTGCCCATCGCCCCTTGGTAGCCTGCCAACCCTAGGCCGGTTCAACTCGCAAAATCCGGCTACCCTTGGTCCGCCACCAAACGGACCCGTTCTGTCCACCCTTACAATCCAAGATTTATGCCAACCCCCTCCGCGAAAGCTTTCGCGGGGAGTTACCTGTTTTTGTTGCGTAAATTGGGATGCGGCTAAAAAGAGGCTTCGGGGAGGCAGGTCATAATCTGAATAAGATTTTATATAACTTCATCACGTGGGAGATAACAGCCCTGAAATACTAGGCTAATGTGCTGTATAGAATTATCTACATGTATATGATTCTATGCAACACCGCCTAGTCTGGTGAGTTTCCCCGCTCATCGGTACCGATCTACACTTAAGGTTTCCGGCATAGTGGCCTTCCTCAAAGAATGAATCTTGCCTTGAAGTGATCCAAATTCACCGACGAATGGATAACTTTCGCCCTTCACCAGGCTTAGGCCGACACCCGGGTCGCCGAGGTATGCCGCAAGGTGGGCATCATCTCCGATGCGGCTTTATGCAAAAGGCCAAATCCTCACCTATTGGCCAAATCTAATTCGGGGTGAACCGCATAGGGCCTCGGTCATTACCGAGTTGGGGGCTGTCCGGCTGGAGTTGTCTAGGCACAGGGGGGGCTTTCGCTTCCTGCACCGTCTGGACCAGCCAGATAAAGTCCTGGGGCTCGTTCTCCGGGTTGGTGGCGGGGAGCCTTGGGCCGTCACACCGGCATACTGATTAGCTTTTGTTCGATGGCCACCATGATGGCTTGGGAGCGACTGCGCACTCCCAGTTTGGCGTAGATATTTTTCAAGTGGCTCTTGACCGTGTCAAGGGAGAGGTTGCTGTGAAGGGCTATCTCTTTATTGCTCGCACCAGCTACAACCTCCAGGAGAATCTGTAGCTCGCGTTGCGTCAGCTTGGACTGCTCGATGGGGGGTGAGGCATCGTCATCATAAGCGGCAAGGCTGTCCAACGCCTTGCGGGTTACCATGGGGTCCAGATAGGCTCCGCCCTGCATGGTGGTCTTGATTATCATGGCCAGGTCGCCTTTTTTCACGTTCTTGAGCACGTATCCATCAGCCTGGGCCTTGAGGGCTTCGTGAACGAATTCTTTGTCTTCGTAGTTGGTCAACAGCACAACTTTGATGTGTGGGTTGTTTTTCTTGATAAGGCGACAACCTTCTATCCCCGAAAGACCGGGCATTTTTAGATCCATCAGCACCAAGTCCGGGGAGCACCTCTCCACCTTGCTCACCGCATCCATGGCGTTGTTGGACTCATCCACCACGCAGATGTCGGCCTCCAATTCCAGCAGGGCTTTTAACCCTTCGCGTACAATGCTGTGGTCATCGACGACCAATACTCTAATCGGGAACATTACGTTTGTCTCCGCCCATGGGAAGGACAATTTTTAATATGGTTCCGTTGCCGGGCGATGACTTCAGGTGCATTTTGCCTCCCAAATTAACCGCGCGTTCCCTCATCAACATCAGTCCCAGTCCATTGACCCGTTGACCGAGGTCAAAGCCATCGCCGTCGTCGTCGATGATAATTTCCAATTTTCGATCCGGTCGCACGGTAATATCCACCCGAACCTGGCTGGCCCGGGCGTGCTTCATGATGTTGTGCAGCGACTCTTGCAGGATGCGAAAAATGGATATGTCCGCGCCGGGGGGCAGGTCGATGTGGGGTGGAGAGTGGAACTCTATATCCACACCGGAGCTTTCCTCAAAATCGTTCACGGTTTTATTCAGAGCGGCCACGATTCCCAAATTGTCCAGGATGGTAGGCCTCAGATTGCTCACAATATGCCGCGAGTGCCGCAGGGCCTCGTTGACGTTTTGCACCAGGCGGATCAGTTCATCAGCTAGACGCTGGGGTTGTTTGTCTAAAAGCTCCTGGCACAGGATAAGCTTAAAACCGATTCCGCTAAGGGCTTGTGTGAGAACGTCGTGTATGTCGGCCGCGATGCGCTTGCGTTCGTTCTCTTGAATCGTAAACAGGGTGGATGTAAGGCTGGACAGGTATTCGCGCTTTTCGGCCAACTCCGAGACCATGCTGCAGTTGACCAAGACCGATCCAGTGAAATAGACGAACTGGGATAAAAGGTTTCGGTCAAAGCGATCAAAGGTGAACGGCTTGCCCTCATCATGCAACAGCAAGAGTACCTTGCCTTGGCGGGAGTGGGTGGGCAACGGAAGGCATACGCATAAATAATCTTCTTGGTTGGCCCTGTCCGCGAAAGAGATAAAGGTCTTTGGCTCCGTAGCCGCGAAAGCCAGGTTCTTTTCCCGCACCAATGCTATCAAATCTTGAGCAGTGTGCGTTTCAAGCGGCGATCCCAGGATATTGGGCGCCTCCGGGGCTACCAGGGAATCGGGGTCACGGGCCTCCAGTATCACCTGGACCTGGAGACCGAAGAGGCTTTCGATGCCCCGCATCACCGGATCCCAAAGCAACTGCTCATTGAAGATGGAGACAACCTCACCGGCAAAAACGTGCAGTTCGTGCAGTTGCTTGCGCCGCTTGTTGATGATTTCATCCCGGGTGATTATGAAGGATCGGCTCAAGGAATAATAAGACTGGTCCAGGATGCTGTGCAGGTAAAAGACCTCATCGACCGATACGCGCTGCTTGTCTTCGGCGGCGTTCCGGTTGTGCTGGCCAATGAAATCCCAAAGAACGCTTTTGAAGCTGAGGGTAAAGCCCAGAACGCCTTCCAGGGGGTATCCCTCGATAGCCCTTTTATAGCCAATCAACTCCTGGTCCTTGATGAACGAGGCCAGATCCCCGCTGAGGGCCCGGAAAAAGGCATCGAAATATTTCCTGGTGCGCTGGCGGCCCTTGGGGTTGAACAGAATCATCGAATAGTATTCAGACGGCAAGCGCGCCGCCAGCCGCCGGCGTAATTCTTCCAGAAGCTTTTCCTTGTTGGCGACTAAAAGGGAGATGAGTATACCGTGCTCACGCTCCACGGAGTCGTTACCCGCAGGGCTTGGGGAAAGATTTTCAGGCATGCTATTCAATGGAAGGCAGCCTATTGGTTGTTTTTCAGCTAAATGGCATGGGCCGCTCATAGGGCAACGCCGAAGACCCCAGGCCGCTGACCCAAGCCGCCGCGTAGGCTAATCCGCCAACTCAATCCAATGGACAATCAACCTAGCATAAAGCTGGCGACTGCCGCATCACCCTTTAAGGTGAAGCCCTTTTCACCCTTTAGAGGGATTTACCCGTGCACTGACCATTTAATATAAAAATGGTGGCGCTTACTTTGATACGCCGAAGGCCTGCCTGCCTCCAGCCCGTCAGTTCAAGGCGCGGTTAGAAAATAAATGGGGTCTATCCGTACTTTGTAAACCAAGCCGTCTGTAAGCGCGTGACTAAACGTTGGTGTTTGGAAACCGGCGTGACCAGCAATGCTGCGGCGCTTGCCCATGAATTTCGGCTTAATCAGGTTATGGGTCTTTGTGCATATAGGAGGGACGCACGATGAAATCGCAAACTGTTACCGGCGGCGGCGGTATTAAACTCCACGTTGTGGAGACAGGCAACCCAAAAGGCAAGCCGATACTGTTTCTTCACGGATTATCTCAATGCACCCATTGCTGGAAAAAGCAAATGGAGTCGGACCTGGCGGATGATTTTCGCCTAGTCGCCATGGATATCCGCGGGCACGGCCTTTCCGAAAAGCCTAAAGACGCATATGGTGACACAAAGCTTTGGGCAGATGATGTTCAAGCCGTCATAACCGAGCTCGGATTAGACCAGCCTATATTGATCGGTTGGTCGTATGGCGGTGAAATCCTTTGTGACTACCTACGTCATTATGGGGAAGAACACATAGGTGGGCTCAACTTTGTCGGTGGCGTCTCCAAACTTGGCGAGCCGGTTTTCCCTTTTCTGGGGCAAGATTTTATCGCCTTGGCTGAAGGATTGTTCTCTGACAATGCGGAAGAAAGCGCCGCCACCCTACAGAAATTCATACGTCTATGGTTCCATAAGGAGCCCACCATGGAAGACTTCTATTTCTTCCTGGGTTACAACACCATTGTGCCCCCTTATGTGCGTGTCGGGTTGTTCAGCCGTAGCATTGAAAACGATGACATCCTCGCCACGATCAGAAAACCAGTATTGCTTACTCAAGGTGAAAACGACTCACTCGTCTTGATGGAAATGGCTGAATATCATAAGTCAAAAATCCCCCATGCCCAAATTTCCCGTTATCCCGAGGTAGGACACGCTCCATTTTGGGAGAGCCCTGAACGCTTTAATTCCGAATTGCTGTTTATCATCTTCTACTTTTATCTCAATATTTTCATTTTTTTCATCAAAATATGATGACTTTTCAAAATTACACACAATTGCTGTCTTTGCAGAAGACATACAAGGATACAAAGTTATAATCAATAAAGTAATTACAGTAAAGATACTAGACACAAATCTCATAATTACTCCCTTACAATCATTGTGGATTATTTTCATTCAACCATTCTTCAAATATACTGTTCACCAACTCTGATAGGTATAAACCTTTATCAATACTATGTAATTTCAGTTCTATCCAAACTAAATAAGGTAGATTAAAAGTAGTCTTATGTATTTGTCTATTATTTTCATCTGGTCTACGTGGCATTTTATTACCTCCAATTTATTTTTATCTATATTATATTTATGTAATACTATATTTGAGTATTGAAACCTCAGTTATTCCTGAGTGAGTAAAGGATATTTCCTACAGTATGACTTGTTATAGTTTTTCCCTGGATGGTTTTATATCCTTTAGAATTGAGGATATCGGCTATCTCCCTATAAGACCTACGGGGAGCCTTCTTTGGTTTCCTGTATAGTTTCTTAACCTCTGACACCAATTGAGGGTTATTGTCCAGATATCCAGGTCTACCCTCACACTTCCCCTTTTCTTGTCTAATCCTCTTACGTGCAGTTCTAAGTCTCCTAACAAGACGGTTCTTTTCATATTCTGAAAATACACCATAGATTTGACGTTGAAGTATCCTAGTTTCATCCTTAGATTCTGTCAAATCACCCTCTTTGGTTGATATGACCTGGATACCCAACTCTTGACACTGTTGAATGAGTAATTCTTGAACTAGAATTTTACGAGCGAGTCTGTCAGATGATTCAACTAGGATTGTTGATATATCGGGGTTTGAACTTATGTGTTCTAAAAGGTCTGTCAGTCCCTTTCTCTCGTATAGGGTGCCTGACACCCCTATATCAGAGAAAAACCTTTCACAGTGGAGATTATGACCTATAGAGTAGGTTTCTATGGCCTGTGTCTGTCTCAGGATACCATCACCCTTCTCTTGACCTAGACCTGACACCCTCACATATCCTACTGTTTTGACCATTGGTAGACCTCCATATAGATGTTATATGGTCCGATCTACCAATCATTTCAGGCCATTTACAAGCCTTTTTATTATTTTTCTGTAGAATTACAACTATCTGTTTCTTCTTTTAGACCGTTGTTTTCTTATTGCTTCAAATAAATTGTGATTCAATCCATTTATGTATTGTTTAGTTACATTTTTTATATCTTTACCTAATATTACCTTGATATACATGAATTCAAATACTTTTTCAGGTGATTTTTTGAGTTCTTTGTTGTCTTTGAACCCTTTTGAGTTGAGAACTATGGTCCTAAATATTATATAATCAATATTTTCTTCTGAAATTACACATCCCATAAATATTGGGTTTATATGCCCAGGCATTCTATATAGTCTACAGTTAATTACATACTTTGCTTCGTTTTTATTGAAAACCAAATCAACATCACTTATATTTCTTATTTCATTTTTCATATGGTAAACCATCTCATTATATAATTCGTCAATATTTGTGTCTGGTATATAAATAGAACATATTTTTTTAGCCAAAGTTTCTTGTCTTACAAAAATTACAGACAGCACAACTATTATATATATTGATATCTTTTTCATGGATACCTCACTATTTTAACTATTTTAGCCCTATCCTATTCAATTTTAATTGATATTTTATGTTAAATATCAATTTATCTTACACTTCTCTTTTCGGCTTCCTCCCTTATTCTCTTTTTAGTTTTTTCATCCAGTTTATCCCAGTCTTCTTTGTTTTTTTTAATTTTTTGCCTTTCTTTTTCTAAATAATTTTTATCAAACACCGTAATTAGTGTTTCAATTACTTTTTTTGAATTCACACCAGTTTTTATATAATTATTTGAAAAACAGTATATACTACGAGGAAAACCGCCTTTTATACATTTATTTGGCTCCCAATCACACGGGTCACATCTTCTCCATCTAGGTAATTCCTGACCACAACTAATAACCATTGATACCGTCTTATTATTATTGCTAGTAATTATTCCACTAAAATGTAAATAATAAGAATACATATGATATGGTATACCATAACTTTTGGTTGAACTAATAGGTAGTGTGTCAACGTCATTTATTTTTTCTAATTGTTTTACAACTATAGCTTTTACCTTTACGTTTATTTCACTATTATCATTTATTATATTATCATTATAATACACCATAAATGTTTTTCCCGCATAACCAGTAGACATCATACCAAGCAATACTAATGGTATCACGAATAGACATATCATTATTTTATACCACATAACTTGCACCTTTCCTTAAAACAAGTTAACTTTTTTACTTTTTAATAGATATTTTATTTTAGTTTTAGCCGCATACCAATTGACTGATAACTACCTCATTTTGTATTTTATCTGCAGAAGTAATAAAATTACCACTCCAAGTTATTTCCCAATAATCTTCTTTTGGATTGGAATTAGTGCTATATACAGTAGTCACAAACCTATATTTACCTGTCATGCTTTTACTAAGCCTATTAACAGTTTTTTGTTCATCATAATCCACATTATTATCATTTTTATCATCCAAAAACACATTATCACCTTTTTTACCAAAATAATTAATTCCATTATCTATACTTCTATCCCAAAAGTTTATTATAAAAGCATTTTCTGTTTCAAAGTAATCTCTATGTTCTATCCAATTTTTTTCTATAATAAATCCAATATTGATATATTTTTTTTGACCTTTATATATATCTGTTTTTTGATCACAAGTTGTTAACCATTTCAATGAGCCAGGGATAAAGTAAGGCACTTTATTATACTTGCCATCTTCATCTATATATATTTCACTAATTTCAACGAAACACTCTTTACATGGTTTTCGTTTGGTGTTTATTATTTGCAAATTAAAATAATATGCGGCAATGCCTTCAAATAATTTAAATGTAATGTATGGTGTTTCTGGCTTATAATTAACTTCAAGTTTTGGCTTATAAACCCATGACACAATAGTTTCTTTGAATATAGCTACAAGTATAGCAATAAAAGTAAGACTGGGCATAATCCAATATGTCCAGTCCTGACTTATATCAACTGTTATCTTATTGTTTAGGATATATGTATAAAACCAATCAAACAATCTTTCAGCCCCTCACAAGCACTAAACAGGTAGTATCCGGAAAGGACTGACAAACCATTACCAGATACTACCTGTGTTGATTGACCTAATCTTTCACAGGAACAAGGTTAATAGTAATTTTCTTGTTATCACTGTCATGTTCCCAATCAAACACATCACCAGCCTTGAAATCATACCCAATGGCCTTTAAAAATGATTTAGTGAGTTTCAAGGCCCCCAAACTGTCCACTTTTGGTTGGCTACTCCTTACCCCCTTTTGATACCATTCAGGATGTTCCCTTTTCAAAATCAGTCTTTCCATAAATCTTTTGACAACATCTGTTTTTACCTTTATTAGAGTGGCAACCTCAATGGGGGTCTTACCTTCCTCAAGGTATCTCTCTATTTGTTTCTCTTGTCTAGGAGTCAGGATTTTCTCTGCCATTGTCATTACCTCCAGTGGTAAAAAGATATCTAATTATAGAGGCGTTTATTTGACCAGATTTTCTAAATGACTGTCAACACCTTTTTTCAACTTCTCCACTACTTCATCACTAAATGACTTATCGGCCAGTTCCCCAGCTTTTATCACAACATCTATTTTTCCATAGAACTTTTGTATCATTTCAACACTTGTTCTCATATTACGGGAAAGTAAATATACGTCTACCCCCTGATAAAGTCTGAATATTGCATATGTGTGCCTTAATGAGTATAAAGTTCTTACATTACCATCTATATCATTCAACAAGCTACAATGTATTAAGAACTTTTTAAATGGCTTTATTAATCCATATTTACCAGGTAATGTTCCATCTGGCAGTTGAAATACATATCTATCAATCTTAAATAACTCTTTCAGAGGTTTACCTTTTAACTCCTTATCGTTATCCCTTATCCTTTTCAAATATGTTTCTATGCCCATTGTCCCTATAGCATATCCTGACTTATCTTTACCTTTCACCATAAACCTTATGAATATACTTTTATCTTTTTTGTTTTCAATCATAGTTAGATGTTTCCATTTCAACCCATTTGTTTCAATGAATGGCCTTAAACCACTATTGGCACATATCAAAACAAACTCTCTTAACATTTTACGTATTTGAATAGCATGTTCATCAAGCGGTTTGTTAAATGTAGCTGTTTTACCCCCTTTCAATCCTTGCGTAACTTCTATTTCAGTCTGATTACACCATTTAGGTAGCATAGCAACAAGTCTTTTCCATTCTGTTTTATCAAAATGCGGCCTAGCACTACTTTGATACCCTTCATTGTCTAGCCTTGGTATATCACTCCAACTGATATATCCTTTGTTAGCAGCAAACTTCATCAATTTGTTTAGACATGCATTGTGATGGGATACGGTAGATTTGGACGGTATTTTACCCATTTTTGTTTTTAGGTGATTATAGTAAGACTTAGTTTCTATTCTGGTTATCTCAGTTATAGGCGTATCTTTGAAATATGGTTTATACCAATTATCCAACATAGAGATATAATCATTCAAAGACACCCTTATACTTCTTAACTTAACACCTTTTAGTATCCTATCTCTATATTTCAATCTAATAGTTGATTTCATTTCTTTTATTAACTCATCTGCTACTTCCGTAAACGTCTTTATTGGTTTATCAGGTATGTTATATTTTTTTTTAAATTCCCTTTCAAACTGGTATTCATCATACTTGGCACCAGCTATTTCAGTAGCTTCATTTATTTTTGTGGTTTTAGTAGAGAACAATACCCATTTATTATCTTTATCCCTAAACCTACCCTGAATCTTACTACTACCTACCCTTTTATATAAGACTACTTCACCATCCCTTATCTTGGAGACTACTTCCATTTTTTTCTGTTTTATCTTACCCATTTCCCTATCCCCTCAATACACGGAAAACACCCGGTCCACGGAGCGATTGTATCACACTTTATGAATGTAATTTTGTAATATGACTGTACATGGGTTTTTTAGGACATTAATAAACTGCATCATATTGAAATAACAGTAAATATAAGATGTAATACCAATAAAAAAGGGGGCAGAGAGTGTTTTGACTCTCTAACCCCTTGATATCTTTGGTGCCCCCGGCCCGATTCGAACGGGCGGCCTACGGCTTAGGAGGCCGTTGCTCTATCCTACTGAGCTACGAGGGCATGAGAAAGGTTGGCGGAAACTTAGCACAGCCGGGCGGCTCTGCCAAGCCGGAGCCTCAGTGCAGGCGGCTTTTATGCCCGCTGCCCGGCGTCCGGTCCAGGGAGGGGGCGCCCTTGTTCTGGCCACGGCGGCGCACCTGCATCTCCAAATAGGCCGAGCTGAGGGGATAAGGCCCGGACATGAAATGGCGGCAGGGGTAGACCTCGCAGGAGGCGGAGCAGTAGTCCACCTTCTTGTCCACCGCACACTGCAAGATGGGGCACACCGATCCCATCAAGCTCAACTGGGCGGCCAGTTTGGCCTGGGCCTGGGGCTCGGTGCCCGCCCCGCAGGGGCTGCACTTGCCCTGGCGCATGAGTCCGCAGACCATGCAGTTAATGCCGCAGGCGCCGGTGCCTTGGTTCATACGGGACCTTCTTTTAACAGGCGAAAGACCATGAGGTTGCTCAGCGCCCAGATGCCGTCCAGGGCCAGATGGTAGTGGGCGTTGGCGTCCATGCCCACCACCGCGCGGGGGCTGAACTCATCGTCACCCTCCCAGATGAGGGCGTAGAGGGGAATCATGGGCAGGCCCGGCAGGCGCACTCCCTGGTCGCCGGCCTCGAAGGCCTCGCCGCCCAGGGCCAGGGCCGACTCCAAAAGGGCGGCGGGATCGTGGCCGAAGCGCTCGGCCAGGGGACGGTTGTTGATGGCGTGAGGGCCATGGAAAAACTGGGTTCCGCCGGGAAGCTCCTGAGGGGTCACCATGCGCCCGGCCGGGGGCACCCCCAGGCTGCGGATCAGGGTGCTGATGAGCACCAGGCCGGTCTGATAGGACAGCCGGTGCTCCGGATCGGCGGTAAGAAACACCCGCCGGGTCTTGGGCTCCAAACGGTGCTCCCGCCCCAGCATGTCGATGGTGTAGCCTTGGCCGTCCCACACGGCCCCGGTGGCTTGGGCCGCTTCGGCGGGGGGGCGAGCCGCCAGATCATCCCAGAGCTGGGGGGGCATATCGTCCGCCCAGCGGAATAGCTGGTTCTCGTTGGGATCAGCGGGCATGCATTCCCCCCTCAATCAGGCTAGTCGCTGTTATCCAGACTGTTTTGCGGCCTGCGGCGGTAGGGGCGCACGCCCTTTTTCTTGGTCTCGCCGGTGCGCACCCTGGCGTAGAACTCCAGGTAGCGGGCCACGGCGCGCCGCATCCCATCCCTGGGCACCACTTCCTGGATGCCCCGGATGTCACCGTAGTAGTCCTCCTGGCGATAGGTCTCGCCCGAAGTCTGCACAAGGCCTTCCGAACGCACCGCCTCCTCCTGCACCTCGAAGCCGCGCGCCTTCATCACCCTGGGCCCGGTGAAGATGACCAGGGCTCCGGGCTCGGCCAGGCATACGTCGCCCAGGGCGGCGTAGGAGGCGATGGCCCCGCCGGTGGCCGGGTCGGCTAATATGGAGATGTAAGGCACTCCCGAGCGCTTGAGGCGCTCCAGGGAGGCCACGGTCTTGTACATCTGCATCAGGGCCACGATGCCCTCGTAGAGCCGCGCGCCTCCGGAACAGCACACGCTGATCAGGGGCCAGCCCTTGCGGCGGGAGTATTCCACGGCCAGGCGGAACTTTTCGCCGAACACCACGCCCATGGAGCCGCCCGCGAAGGCGAAGTCGCTCAGCGCCAGCACCGCGGGATAGCCGTGGATGGTGGCGTGGGCGGTGACCAGGGATTCGTTGAAGGAGCTGCGCTTCTTCTGCTTGTCCAGGAACTCGCGGTAATAGCCGTGCAAGTCCTCTTCGGGCAGAAGGTCGAACACGGTCATGTTGCGGAACAGCTCATGAAAGCTGCCCGGATCGGCCAGCGCGCTGATCCAGCCCGCCGCGTCCAAGACATGGCGCTTGCCGCAGTTGGGGCAGATCTGGAAGTTCTTCATGTAGTCTTCCAGAGGGATCAGGGTTCCGCAGCCGTCGCCCTTGGCGCCTTCCACCTCCTGGCCGCAACGCACCAGGGGCTGGCCCGGCTCCACCAGGGTGCCGTCGCCATAGGAGTCGTCCAGGTGGATGGTGGCTCCGCTGGGGTCGCTGATGATCTTGAGCTGGGCCGGCGGCTTGTACAGGTGCTTCAGCGGCCGCTCGATGAAGCGCTTGATCTCGAAGAACTTGCCCCGGTCGATGACCCCCAACTCCTCGGCGGTCTCCAGGCGCTTTTCCATGAGCTTGTCCAGGCGGCGGCGCATCAGGTCCTTGATGGTCTTTTCCAGGTAGAGCCCGATGTTTTCGGCCAGGCCGTCGGCGTCCATCACGCTCTTGGTCTGGGGAATTATGGTGTCCACCACCTTGAAGTGCTTGAGGTGCTTGGCGGTGGACTTGCTTACCGCCAGGGCGTCGTCGATGCGGGCCGGGTCACGGAAGATGATGGCCGCCACCGACTCCGGCGGGGCGGTGGCGTACATGGCGTCTTCCACCGCGGCCCGGCGGTCGGCCGCCTGCAGGGCCATGGCCCCGCCCGAGCCGCCCTCGCCCAGCACGATGCTGATAGTGCGGATGGGCACGTTGATGTAGGCCCGGATGAGGTGGGCGATGAAGAAGGCCTGCAAGTGCCTGGCCGATTCCATGGAGATGTCCGCGCCGTAGGTGTCCACGATGGACAACAGCACCGCGTCCTCATGGGGCCCGCTCTCGGTCAGCTTGCGCAGCAGGTTCAGCACCTGGGAATGCTCGTCCGCGGTAAGCATGCCCCAGTTGAGCTTGCCCACGTCCTTGGCCGATCGGAATTTTTCAGGCTTGGGTTTTTGTTGGCCCACCACGTATATTCGACGCTCAGCCAGGTGCCCCTCGCCCAGTATCAGGTTTTCGCCCTCGGCCTGGTAATCGCGGAAATCCGCGAAGACCCGCTGCACGATATCAGAGGTGCGCGGACGGAAAGGGTGGCGGGTGCGGTTTTTAAATATGTCGATTAGTTGCAATCTTTGTTCTCCCTATGGCCCGACCAGGTCAAGCAACGTGGGCCGTCATGGTGGACGGCCCCGGGACCCCCTAATCCTATTGCCGGGGTAGCTAGGTGTCAAGTTACCGGTCAGGCTGGCAAAAACATTGCCCGCCCTGAATAGCCGGTCAGGTGAAAACACTTGCCAGCACACCAGGGCTCTGTTATAAATCGCACCTACTCACCGGGTTGTCACATCCGGGGTGTATGTGGTGGCTATAGCTCAGTTTGGTTAGAGCGCCAGGTTGTGGCCCTGGAGGCCGTGGGTTCAAGTCCCACTAGCCACCCCAAATCTTCCTATCTAATTTATATAGCTGGAAATTTTGGTGCCCCAATTACCTCCTATGCAAAAATAGGGGGCAATTTAGGGGGCAACTGGTGAACATGGCTTGCCTAGAAAGGGCAGGTCATGCCTATTTCTAGGGTCTGGGTCGAGGCAAATAGTAAACTCAACGCTACTACCTACTCTACCCGCTGGATGGATGAACAAGGCAAAAGGCAAAGAAGGACTTTCAAGCGCCGCTGGGAGGCGGAAGCCTTGCGAGAGGCAATTAAGGATGGTCGGCTCCCCAGTCCCATTGAGAAAAACCCGCCACGTCCTGCGAACAAAAGAACTAGCCCGAAAACCCGCACGGAAAAGCGCTGGGAGCCGCTCACGGAACAATTCCTTGCCCAAATAGCTGTCGAATTGCAGCCTGGAAGCGTCAGGAGGCACAGGGAAGCTCTAAATCACTTTGCCTGCCACCTAACCCCCACCACCATTCAAGCGGCTGCTACTAAGGAAAACGTGCTCCTGTACCGGACGCTTCGGGCCGGTGATAAAAAGGGTGACAAGGCCATCACCAGATGCACCATAAACAACGAAGTCTCAAAGTTGCGTCGTTTCTTTGCCTACTGCCAAGAGTTGGGCCTTATTACCAAAAATCCATGTTCGGGAATAAAGGCCCTCAAGGAAACTGACTCCAACGCCGATGCAGTGATCTTGGAGTTGGATGAAATCAAGATGTTTGAGGATAACTGCGATGCAGAATTCAAGCCCTACTTTGGGACTCTTGTGCGGTTGGGAATGCGGAAAGGTGAACTGCTAGCGCTCACCGAGCATGATCTGCTTAAGAGCCCGCGAAAGCTTCGGGTGACTAATTTCAAAACGAGCACCGGGACAAGTGACCGCTACAGATACCTGCCATTGAGCCAAACTGCCTTTGAGATTATCCAGGCCCAAAAATCAATTCACAAAGAAGGGCTGCTGTTTCCAATGTCACACTCTCACAACTGGCTGAGAAGAAAGCTACGCCAAACAGCAAGACGATTAGCAAAGCAAGGGCTGTTAGCAGACCGCAAGGTAAAGATTCGCCTGCATGACCTACGCCATACATTCGCAAGCCATTTCCTTGCAAACGGCGGTGATCTTAGAACACTGATGTATCTCTTGGGCCACAGAAGAATTCAGACCACAGAGAGGTATTCGCACGTGTTGCAAAGCAGCATTTCTGAGGCTTCAAGTATTATTCCATATTAGCCAAGGACACAATAACAAAGATGAGGGTCAACTTACTCGGCCCGCGTGGTGGGTGGTGTGTTGGGAGCGGGCCAGGGCTCACCGAAAAAAGACAAATAGTATCCTACAATTTTTTTAGGGATACGCTGGGAATGGGCGTTGGACGGTTCCAGTTAATTGTTGCTACGTACTTCTTTGTAGGGGCATCATCACAGGCGAGATGAAAGTATATTTCTACTTCACCATAACAATAAAAATGAACAGGAGCGCTAACAGCCCCCCTGGTATTCAACCATATTTGCCAAAAGTAATCTTTGCGGTTTGGGTCTAAATTTACTAAATAATTAACTACATCATTAGGTATAGTATTGCATTCATTAATAAGGGTCCTCTCATCGAAGGATAAAATAAAATCTAAGAAAAAAGTGGTATCCCTGTATATGTCCACAGGCGCCCCGTGGTATTGACCACTCCAGTTTAGCGGGGTGGGATGATACCAAATATTTTTCATGCCATCTTTTATAACAGCTGGTTGAACAAAAACCAATTTTTCAACTCTTGCAAACGCATTTTTAGCCGTTAGAGAACCATAATTATGAATTATCAGAAGGAAGTTAAACTTAATGTTTTCTTGGAATGTCTCATCTCTAAAACTACCTCTGTCAACATTCCACTCTGCGCGCAAATCTGGTTTAATGAAACGTTTTTTCCAGTAATCATTCCAGAATATAACAAAAATGCCTACCATAGCCAAAATTAAAGTTCCAACACCCGCAGCCCATGTTGCATATGCTGGGTTTCCCTTTAACCATATTAATGCGGAGTTAAATAGGTTTTCCATAACTGTAAAAACCCCAAAAAACGAAAAAATCAAAATGATGTTAATAGGTAAGATTTTAATAACGCCTTTTGAAGAAGCTACACAAAATGGCTCTTGTCAGGCAAGCACAAAAATTATACAATTTATTTGCTTGAACCTACACCGGCGAGGCCACCGTTATGGGCCTAATTTTATGCCTTCAAAATCAGTTTGCCAGGGTGCGGGGAGTCCATAAGGCCCCCGAGGCTTCTAGTTAGACCTAAGCACACTCCAACTTACACATCTGAACTCTATCATTCTTGAATGGCCTCAAACAAGCCTGAGATAGTTTTTTGGGGCTTTCACCACGCACCTAAATCCCCTATATTTGGGCGGATGCGCAGCCAGCCAACTGCAATCCCCGCCTAGCCAGATATTGTTTGATCGATTCTTGAATAATAATCCTGTGTTTTTTACTTAAACGTTGGCTCTGGTAGCCCAGGTTATGGCAATGGCGGCAAGCAAAGCGGCTTTCGTTGGGCGGCAGGTAGAGCTTAGAGGCCCGTCTGCCACAGTCGTCCGAGGGGCAGGTAAAGTAAAACCGCTCCCCGCCAAAGTAGGGGCGTACTGTGGTGACAGGAATGGATAGCTTGCCCGACGGTTTGTTTGCTCGGCTGCCTCTGCCTGTGCTCCACAGTGATATTCCACGACTCCTTGGTTCTGTCATTGGCTGGATGTCGTAAGTGCTGAGTTGCATTTCTAGAACCACTTCTTCGGTGCTTAGAATGGTCCAATTAATCATACCAGCGCAGCTTTGTTTGAAAGCCCCAGCGTGGGCGAGTGCGTTTATGTCCAGAACAAGGCATTCCTCAGTTATGGTTTTTCGGTTTGTGGTTTGGTACTGGCCTGAGCCATAGCCGCCCATGTTCATGCTCCTTTTTGTCGAAATGTTATGGAAAAAGAGGTTGCGTTAATTAATGCATTTGGCCATCTGGGCCTCAGGGCCACCAAGGGCAGCCCAAGTCCAGCCCATATCATATTGTTTTTACTATTGTTTTCTTGTGTAGGGATGTAGGGTAATGTAGGGTACAGAAAAATACCAGCAGCAAAATCAAAAAGTAGAGACACTTCCTCTGGACCCTACACGACCCTTCACCCTACACTGCCAGCCTCAGGCCAAGGCAGCATCCCTGAGGGCCAGCCCCTTGTAAACCATCCCAGAAGATACTCTCTTGGCTTCAATGGCCTCCAGCCGTTTGATGCTACTCCCGAACATGGCCTGGCTCATTGGCTCTGCATCATTCTCACCAGCCCACCCATGGTATGCCTCATAAACATCCTTAGCAGCCGTTTGAGCCCCTGGCTTTAGGTCACAACAAGCCGCGACAAACTGCCCGACTACATCCTGCTCGCGCTGGTATTGCTTAGTTGACAGTCGCACTGCTTTAGGCGGCTTCAGGCCCTTATTCCTGTACTCGTAATAGCCCTTAATGGCCCAAGCCAATATCCCTGGTGCTTCTGCCGCTAAGCGACTATCCAAGTAAGGATCAGCCTGCCTTTCATTTTTGCCTTTCGGCTCCCTTCCAAATGACAAGGGGAAATTGACCACGTGAACCCTCTGCCACATGGCATAGCTGCCCGTTCCAATAATGGGCAGATAATTGGTCTGTAGAATAACAGTGTGGGTTGGCTGGAATGTGATTTCTCGTTTACCATAAGGAGGCCGCGCAACTATAGTGTCACCACCCGTAAGCTGCTTGACAATGCCTTCATTAAGCTTCATGTTTTCTCCTGTTTCAGATGCAAAAGCCAATCGCTTGTTGCGAAGGTGTATTAAGTCAGCTCTGGGGCCTGCGCTACTACCACTGAAATCGGATTTAATAAGCAACTCAGCCCTTATAGGGCAAACTAGCTCACCAAAGACCTTCTCAACTATCCCAAGCAGTGTGGATTTACCATTGCGTCCTTGGCCTTGGAATATTACAAATACGTCTTCATTGCATAGCCCGCTTAGGGCATAGCCAATGAAACGCTGGAGGTAAGCGACAACATCCATGTCACTATTAAAAATGGCAAATAGAAACTTCTCCCATTCAGGAGCCCTGGCATTAAATCCATCTTCGGGCCAGGCGGTGGGTATCTGTGCCTTCAACATGTCTGTTGGCTTGCCAGGGCGAAAGTATGGCTCATCAGGCATCAATTCAATTACACCGTTTTTCACCGGCAAGAAGCGGAGGTCTGAATTCCATTCATCGCCAGTGATTCCCAGCCCATCGCTACCAGCAGCAGCTAGTTCAAGAACTGCCTTGCGGCGCTGTGTCGTATTCAGTTGGTTGACTCTCTTTCTAAAAAAAGCAGAATCATCAGTTCCATCAGTGCTATCTACGCCCATCTCAGCTGCCTCTTTGGCTACAACAAAGCTGGCATTCAAGTAGACTCTTACAATTTTATCTAGAGCCGCGAGGGCATAGTTTTTGTTGTCCTGTACCCATACATGGCTTTCGGAATCAAACCAGTACCACCGGCCTTCCGAGTGATCGAAAATGAATCTGTCCTTAAACAACTTAGCAAACAGCTTGGCATCACCTCTTTGGTTACTGCCTAGACATTTGCGAAGAAATTTAACATCGATCTCATTTGTAATATTGCTCTGTTCTTCAACAGCGGTATTTTCCGATGATACATCTTGTTGGCCAAGACTTTGTGACTCTTTATTCATAAGAATTCCTCTTTATGAGGTTTTCAGACTAAGAGCCAATGTTATCTATTCTCAATAACTTATAATGTTCCACTGATTACGATTTTGATAAGACTAGGTCTGTTAATCACTAGATGTTTAGATGTCAGTCATTTTCTTCAACCTCCTTAAATAAAATCTGGTTTAACTCCATACCAGTTCATCATATTTAGTAAACTTTTAAGGCTGGGCATGCTTTCTCCTTTCAACCAGCTCTTAACACTTCCTGGGCTAACCCCAATTAGTTTACGCATAGAGGCAAGGCTTAACGCCCGCAAATCAAGCAACCTGCCTATCGGCTCTGGATCGAACTCATATCTAGGCATAGATATTCCTCCTTCAATGCCCTGACATAGAAGTGCGCCTTTGCTGCATTACGCTGATTCTGAGCAGCAATAGGAGCGTAAGATTTACAATGGTGGGGATACTAATAGAGTAACGACAGAAGCGCTAACTAAATTCTCTTTTATTTCAACTGGTTACCAGTTTTGTTATTCTTTTTGAAAAACCTTTACTTTATATATTGTAACTACAATCTTCCACTTGTCAAGGGCTCCCAAATAATTTTTTCTCCCCTCCTCCCATTTTCCTTTTACCTGTTTTATTTCAGACAGTTATTAAATGTCCGCCTCGACCCTAGGAGTTTCCCGCCTACCCGGAGTGGGCTATTACCCATACCGGCTTGACCTGTGTGTCCCACCAAGCAGCCCCACAGCCAAGGCACCCCTCTCCGCCCTGGACGGCAGAACACAAGACATGGCATAGTAGATGTTGCCCATGGCAGGAGTGACCGAAGCGGCGGCATGAAAACAACAAACGCCATCCACCTTAAGAACGCCGCCAAGCTGTCCAAACGATGGAGGCACCTATGCCAACTTCGAAAATGTATAAAAGAGCATATAAGTATGCTAGAGGGATAGCTAAGGCTCAGTTAATATCTATAAACGTCTTCAAAAGTAAATACCCAACCATGAAAAAAGAAGAATTATATGTGAAAGCTCTTACCACACGCCGTAAAATTACAAATGAAATTGTGAAGGAATTCATCTCAATTTGCAAAGAACATTCCTCCACTGAATTAAGATTTTTAGAGATAGTATATTTGTTAGTCTTATATGAATTCAAATTCTTTATAAAAGGCGATATGGCACCCGAAATTAATCAAGCATTTAACGATGGAGTTTGTAGTATAGTCCCGATAGATTTATAATTCTTAAAGGCATTTTTTATTAGGCAGATCATTAACAACGTCACTAAACTGTCTAACCAATAGGGGCCACCTATCATGCAATGCAATTTCGAGATAGATGTCTTCGAAGTTAAGGAAGGCGATATAATGTTTCCTCCTTCCGTTAGCTTTCTTCTAGTTCAGCTCAATCCGACTCCTCAGTGCATGAATGAGGTAGAGATTGATTACCAAATCAATCAACTTCTTAGAAATGTTCATGATCTTAGGAAAAAGGCCAAGAAAAAACTCAAGGATGCGATAAACAGGCATAATGGGCTTCTGGAAAAGAAACGGCAAGTAAGGTTAGTTTAGATTCCGTAGTAGTAGTAAGATGCCCTAGACCTCTTCTAGTGTGATGGCGTCGTTTTCGCATGCGACGATACAGCTTTCACAGCCCATGCACTCCTCAACATGAACTGGAACAGCCTTACCGTCATGTATTTTGAATACGCCCACGGGGCACGCCTCCAAACATGCCTCATCGCCAACGCATTTTTTGGGGTCAACAGTTACTCTAAAAGCACTATCTTGTTGGCTAACATGCAATGGGGCAGTATTCTCATCGTCTTGGGTTTTGGCAGCATTACGCAGCTTATGTTGTCCGACCTCACTCATTAATTCATTTAGTTTTAATTTTCCGTCGAAAGCAGTGGAGTTGTTTTTTATTTTTAAGCCTAAAAAATCATTTAATGAACTCAACTGATCCTCTTCTAGTCTCAAAAATAATACCAAGTCTGGGTCATTTTCTATTACACCCGACATTCTATTATGAGAATTTAGGGCCAATGTACAGTATTTTTTCGCCTCAGCAGCGCAGTCAATGCCAATCTTTACCAACACAATATAGAGAGCTGCCAAATGGAAGTGTATGGCGGGGATATCATCTTTATTGAATATTTTATCCCCAATAGATACTTGAGGTGGTAATTTATGCAAGATGCCAATAGCTAATTCAAGGTCCTGCAAATTGTTTTCAGCTAAACCATTATAGCTGAATATCAAAGACAACCCTAGATATGCTGGAAAATAATCTGGCTTTATTAAAATGGCCTCTTTAAAATCTTCACTGGCAAATTGAAACTGATTATTTTCACCATAATAGTTTCCTCTGCTAGTTAACCATCTGGCTTTCATAGTGCGAGCGATTTCTGGTGAACGACAAAAAATTCTATCAAGCTCGGCAAATTTTCTTTCTTTTTGGGCTTGCGGACCCGCACCAAACATTTTTCTGAAAAATCCCATGATTGCGCACTTTACCTCTTGTGTTTATTCGTACTCACTAAAATGATAATCAGGTATGATTCAAAATTATTCAATAAACCGTCATGCTATAATTGATTATTGTTTTTGGTCGCCATAAGATTTATTCGTTGTTCGAGCGATTAATGTTTGGAGGAACCACAACAGAAATACATAATATTTGTGGTCTCATTTATTTTTGTTTATTAGCATCGTTTTCCTTTATAAAAAACAATATATTTTTAATATAAACTTCTACCGCCTGGCAGCTTGCCGAATAGGGCATATATTCCAAACAGAATTAAAGCTCCACCAATCGATAAAATAATAATATTATCGAAGAAAATACAAATAAAAATACCCGCCATTATTTCTAGCAATCCGAAGATAATATGCATCCGAATTATCTCAAGTTTATTAACCTGAATTATGCGGCAGTCGCCGCGTTTCCTTTTGTCTTGAGCCTTTTGGCGCTCTCAATGCACCTAGTTCCTTCGCCGGGCGGTCTCCGAAGGGTTCTCGGCCTGTCTGCTGAAGCGATTTCTCAATAGAATCCCAGCGGTAATCGCAATGCCCTGTATTTTGTGCACAGTAATCCACTTAACTGTCCCCGGTCAACCGTCTATCCCCGCTTAGCCAGTGCCCAGGACTTCCCTGTAGTGGTGTGCCAAGGGAAACGCCGAGGCCACCCGGCAACCTCCAGCGGTACGCATGGTAGACCATGCCCTTAGATTTTAATTCTCAGGTAATTGTCTGCTTACGCTTGATAACCACTTGCATTTACATAAAAAAATAATAAAAAATTTCTGAGCCCTATATATCGTAAACGCAAACCCCTTTGGGGGTTTTTGCTTTTTCGTTGGGCGAAACGAAGGCATCCGCTCACATTTAAAGCACTAAATAGTCATAATATCAGCATGTTAAGCCTGTTTTGCAGCGTCTTTTCATTGGACATCTTCACCACAAACTTGTTATTCTGTAGTTGAACAAGGCTTCCTCCACAGCCCGATTTTCAGGGGGCAAAATAGGGGGCAAATTGCTAAAGTTGATTGAGTTGAGCAAACATCAAACGAGGCGGGTTGTGTTCACAAGTGGTGGATTTCAGGGCTATAGCTCAGTTTGGTTAGAGCGCCAGGTTGTGGCCCTGGAGGCCGTGGGTTCAAGTCCCACTAGCCACCCCACAAGTCGATTACCCTCAGCGGCCCTTTGGGCCGCTTTTTTTTGCCCGGCCGCCCCGCCCGGCCCTACATCACGAACCCAATTGTCTTCGCTAATGATTTTCAGAAGTTGACCAGAAGGCCTTACCAGGGATAGTTGCCATGGTTGCGGGGCAAGATGCCCTTTTCGGTCCAGGCCAGGGCCGCCTCCAGGCTTAGGACTACCTGCCGCCGCTGCGGTAGCCGGTAGTTGAGCTTGGCGAAGTCCCATAACAGCCCGGCGTCCTGGTGGTTGCCGGTCAACAGGGCGGAACGTCCCCCTACCCTTTGGGGGCAACGATTCTGGATAAGAGCCAGGAAGTGATCCAACATGGCCAGGTCATGTCTTTCAAAGTGGGCGAAGGATGCATCTTGGCCGTCCCAAATAGTGTGCTTGGTGAGGCCGTAACTTTCCTTGGCCTCCCGATAGGCACGCAGAATATCGGCCACGTGTAACCCTCCCTTAAAATAGGGCCGCGGCAAAGTAGAGACTTCTGGCAGACTGAGGTCTGCAAGGAGGACTCTTTACGATGCGCAGGAGCAGATTCAGCGAAACTCAGATCGTCAAAATTCTGAAAGAGG
>JAHIQI010000071.1 GCA_018902755.1 Pseudomonadota bacterium
CTGGCAGCCGGAGCAGATCGTGATGAGCCTGGAGAACCGCATGAAGTGCGGCATCGGCATCTGCGGGCGCTGCAACGTGGGCCCGGAGTACGTGTGCAAGGACGGCCCGGTGTTCACCAAGGCACAGCTCGATAAGCTGCCCAGGGAATACTAGGACGCATCCACGGGCCCCTTCGGGGGCCCTTCACCATTTAGGAGGACATTGATGGCGAGCGAATACGATGCCATGTGGCAAGGGCTGGGCCTGGACTTGGCCGCCCACGATCAGTTGCTGCAAGTGCTGGGCGACGGCTACGGCCAGATTTTCCTGTCCCAGCAGGAGCGCCCCCAGGGCATGGGATACTTCAACTTCGTGATGAGCGAGGTGCACGGCCTGCGCATCAAGGAGCTGGTGGACGGCCAAGCCGAGGGCAAGAAGGTCATCGGGTCCTTCTGCGTGTTCGTGCCCGAGGAGATCGTGCGCGCCGCCGACGCCACCCTGGTGGGCCTGTGCACCGGGGCCGACTTCGCCACCGACCTGGTGGACCAGGTATTGCCCCGCAACACCTGCGCCCTGATCAAGAGCGCCTTCGGCTTCAAGCTGGGCAAGGTCTGTCCCTACATGGAGTCGGCCGACATGATCGTGGGCGAGAACACCTGCGACGGCAAGAAAAAGTCCTACGAGACCCTGGGCGGCCTGGTGCCCAACCTTTACGTAATGGACTTGCCCCAGGTGAAGTCCAAGGAGGGCCGCGTCCTGCTGGCCGCCGAATACCAGCGCTTCAAGCAGGCGGTGGAGGAACTCACCGGCATCGAGATCACCGCCGAGCGCCTGGCCATGGGCATCAAGATCGTCAACGACAAGCGCCAGGCCCTGCACCGGCTCTACAAGCTGCGCGCCGTGGACCCGGCCCCCATCTCCGGCCTGGACGCCCTTTTGATCAACCAGGTTTCCTTTTACGACGACCCGGTGCGCTTCACCGCTTCGGTGAACAAGATCTGCGACGAGTTGGAGGAGCGCATCAAGGCGGGCCAGGGCGTGGCCCCCAAGGGGACGCCCCGCCTGCTGTTCTCCGGCTGTCCCATGGCCGTGCCCAACTGGAAGGTGCCTTGGATCGTGGAAAGCTCCGGCGCGGTGGTGGTGGGCGAGGAGTCCTGCGTGGGCGAGCGCGGCACCCGCAACCTGGTTGAGCCCCAGGGCGATGACCTGGACTCCATGATGGAGGCCATCGTGGAGCGCTACTGGCGGATCGACTGCGCCGTGTTCACCCCCAACCCCGAGCGCACCGAGCACGTCAAACAGATGGCCGCCGACTACGGGGCCAAGGGAGTGATCCACTACGGCCTCCAGTTCTGCCAGCCCTACCAGATGGAGGCCTTGCCCCTGGAGAAAAAGCTGGAGGCCACGGGCCTGCCGGTCTTGCGCATGGAGACCGACTACAGCATGGAAGACGTGGAGCAGCTCAAGACCCGCGTGGAAGCCTTCCTGGAAATGCTCGCCTGATATCCCTGGTGGGTCCGGGGCTCTCCCCGGACCCACTCTCCGGATTCTCTTGCACGATCCCCCGCCTTAGGGGAACATTCATCCTTATAGTTTTTCCGGTGGGGGCCGCGGCTCCGCCTTTTGCACGCTTAATGAGGATACCCATGAGCAACATCAAGGATGAACAACGAGATCGCCGGGAAGGCCAAGCTGGGGGCGCCTTTCGCATCTGCTCCCTGGGCCCCACCTTTGGAATCCACGCCCTGGAGCCGGCCCAATGGCTCAGGGACAAGGGATGGGAAGTGGTAACCCGGCCCCCGGACTTCAAGGTGAGCCCGGAGACGGTGCGGGAGTTTTTTGAGGGCTGCGACGGCCTGGTGCCCGGCATGGTCAAGATCGACGGTCCGCTGATGGAGGCCCTGCCCCGGCTGAAGGTCGTGGCGGTGCACGGGGTGGGCGTGGACCACATCGATCTTAAGAAGGCCGATGAACTGGGCATCGCGGTGTGCAACGCGCCCGGCGGCAACGCCCGGGCGGTGGCCGAGTTCACCATCGGGCTGATGTTCGCCCTGGCCCGGCGCATCCCCTACGCCGACCGCCTGGTCAAGGGCGGCGGCTGGGGCCCGGTGACCGGCTGTCAATTGGGCGGGCGCGCCCTGGGCATCGTGGGCCTGGGCAAGATCGGCAAGGAGGTGGCCGCCATGGCGGGGTGCCTGGGCATGAAGCTCATGGCCTATGGCCGCACCCAGGACCGGGAGTTCACCGAGCGCCACGGCATCGCCTGGGTTTCCCTGGAGGAGTTGCTGGCCGCCTCGGACTTCGTTTCCCTGCACCTGCCGGGCACCCCGGAGACCAACGGCCTGATCGGGGCGCCCCAGCTGGCCATGATGCGCCAGGGAGCCTACCTGCTCAATCTGGGCCGGGGGGAGCTGATCAACGAGGCGGACCTGCAAAAGAGCCTGGAGGACGGCCACCTGGGCGGGGCGGCCCTGGACGTGTTCTGCACCGAGCCCCTGGGGGAAAGCCCACTGGCCAAGCTGCCCCAGGTGATATCCACCCCGCATATGGGAAGCTTCACCCTGGAGACCTCCATGGAGGTGGGCTTCATGTGCGCCAAGAACCTGGCGGCGGTTCTGGAGGGGCAAATGCCTCCCCATCTGGTGAACCGCTGGTCCCCTCCCGCCTAGAGTCACGACCCGGAACCGGTGGCCCCTGGCCGCCGGTTCCGGTTTTTTTGGGGTCCGACGCCCGGCCACCTTTCGCCCCTGCCGTCCGAAAGGCGTTGAATCGCCCCGCCCGCCTTGTTACATTGTCCCTGACTCGCCGCATCATGCCCCAGACAAGGAAACCGGGCCCTCCCGGCTTCGGCACAGAGGCGCGCCAATGAATCAAGAAGACAGCAAAGACCGCTTTTGCGCGGTTGACCGGCTCAACGGCAACAAGGGCATGGCCGGTTCGGCCATGCGGGTGCTTTCCGGCGCGGCCGACCTGGGCGATCTGGTGGACTTCCTCTCCCTGGTGCTGGATAACGTCTACTCGGGCATCATCGTCTGCGACTCCGACTGCCGCATCGTGTTCATGAACCGGGTCTACGGCGACCTCCTGGGCACCGACCCCAAGGCGGCGGTGGGCGACTATCTGGACAAGTATTTCCCCCACACCCGCATGCCCCAGGTGCTCTCCACCGGCCGCTCGGAACTGGCCCAGCGATGTTCCCTCAAAACCGACATGCCCATGCTGGTCAACCGCATCCCCCTGAGGGTAAAGGACCAGGTGGTGGGGGTGATCCTGCAGACCATCTTCCGCGACTACACCGCCATGACCGACCTCATCTCCCGGCTCCAGGGCCTGGAGAGCGAGGTGAAATACTATAAGAAGGGGCTCAACCGCCTGCTTTCGCCCCTGTACAGCTTTAAGAGCATTATGGGCTCCAGCCCGGTCCTGGCCGGAGTCAAGGCCGTGGCCGCCAAGTACGCCCGCACCGAGGCCCCGGTATTGATCACCGGAGCCACCGGCACCGGCAAGGAGATGTTCGCCCACGCCGTGCACAGCGCCTCGCCCCGTTCTTCCGGACCCTTCGTGTGCGTCAACTGCGCGGCCATCCCTCGGGAGTTGTTGGAGTCGGAGCTGTTCGGCTACGAGTCCGGGGCCTTCACCGGGGCCAGCCGCAAGGGCAAGGTGGGCCAGATCCAGTTGGCCCACCTGGGCACCTTGTTCCTGGACGAGATCGGCGAGCTGAGCCCCAAGGCCCAGGCCACCCTGCTCCGGGTGCTGGAGACCAAGATGCTGGAGCGTCTGGGCGGGGTGAAGCAGGTGGCCGTTGACTTCCGCCTGGTGGCGGCCACCAACCGCGACCTCAGGGAAATGATGAGCCGGGGCGAGTTCCGCGACGACCTGTACTACCGCCTGAACACCATGGCCGTGGAGATACCGCCGCTGAGCCAGCGGGGCGAGGACATCCCGTTATTGGTGCGCCACTTCCTGGTGGCCCTGGACCACCCGGAAACCGAGGTGAGCCCCCAGGCCATGGAGGCGCTGCAAAACTACCCCTGGCCCGGCAACGTGCGCGAGCTGAAAAACGTCATAGAACGGGCGGTTAGCCTAAGCGAAGGCCGCATGGTCGACCTGGAGCACCTGCCCAGGGAGATAATCAAGGCCCCCTACGACGAGCCGCAGGTGTGCGAAAATCCGGACAGCCCCTTGGCCGAGCAGGTGGCCTGCTTTGAAAAGCGGGTGCTGGAGCACGCCCTGGCCCTGAACCAGGGGAATATGACCAAGACCGCTAAAATGCTGGGAGTTTCACGCTCCACCCTCTATGAGAAATGCCGCCGCTACGATCTGGCTGATACCGAAAAGTCCAGTTAGTCCATTCCGAATCGCGTCCTCTGTCCGGAAATCCGAACATGTCCGGAAATTCGTACGGCGAAAATGTTGCAATCAGTAACGGTTCCTCTTTGCTCGGGATTTGCTAGCCGGGGAGCCTATGCTCTATTGCCTTGAAAATAGATGCTAATTGTGGGATGGCCCCCTGCGGCTGGCCGAGGCTTAGTCCCTTGGCATGTTTCTTGTTATATAGGGCGCAAAGACCAAGCAGAAAGCCTCATCATTCGTAATTTTGGAGGAAGAATGCGATGACAACCTACCGGGTTTCGCGAAAGGACTTTGTGGTCCCCCGGTGTTCCGACGCATGCCCCGCCGGAGTTGACGTTCCCCGCTATATCCGGGCGGTGAAGGACGGTAACTTCGACCAGGCGGTGGCGGTGCTGCGTGAGCGCCTGCCCCTGCCGGTGGTATGCGCCGACGCCTGCTTCGCCCCCTGCGAGGACGTTTGCGCCTACAAACAGTTTGGCGACGCCATCGCCATCCGGGCCATAAAGCGCGCGGCGGTGGACCACGGTGGAGACGCCTGGAAGAGCCAAAAGGCCAAACCGACCGCCAGCGGCAAGAAGGTGGCGGTGGTGGGCGCGGGCCCGGCAGGGCTCACCGCGGCCTACTATCTGGCCGGCAAGGGACACCAGGTCACCATCTTCGACGCCTTCCCCAAGCCGGGCGGCATGATGCGCTACGGCATCCCCAGCTACCGCCTGCCCGAGGCCCGCTTGGACCGCGACGTGGCGGACATCCTGGAGCTGGGAGTGGAGTTCAAGGGCTCCACCCTGGTGGGTAAGGACGTCGATCTGGCTCAGCTCACCAAGGACTACGACGCGGTGTTCGTGGCCAGCGGCGCCAACTCCTCGGCCCGCATCCAGCTCGCCGGCTCTGACAAGGACGGCGTGCTCTGGGGCTGGGAGTTCCTGCGCGACGTGGCCCTGGAACAGGCCCCCGCGGTGGGTAAGAAGGTGGTGGTGGTCGGCGGCGGCAACGTGGCCATCGACGTGGCCCTGACCGCCAAGCGTCTGGGCGCCAAGGTGCAGCTCTTCTGCCTGGAAAGCCGTCAGGAAATGCCAGCCCACCCCTGGGAGGTCAGCCTGGCCGAGGCCGAGGGCGTGGTCATCAACAACTCCTGGGGACCCAGGGAGGTAGTGGGCGAGGGCAAGGCCTCCGGCGTGTCCTTCAGGGCCTGCACCTCGGTGTTCGATAAGAGCGGCAAGTTCAGCCCGGTCTACAACGAAGGCGTAACCACCCAAGTAGAGGCCGACACCGTGATCCTGGCCATCGGCCAGAGCCCGGTGCTGGAGTTCGTGGACGTGGACGGCGTGGACACCGCGGGCAACCGCATCCAGGCGGGGGCGGACCAAGCCACCGGCGCGGCGGGCGTGTTCGCCGGCGGCGACGTGGTAACCGGACCGGCCTCCATCATCGGCGGCGTCGGCCAAGGCCGCAAGGCCGCCGAGGCCATCGACAAGTATCTGGGCGGGAACGGCGACATCAGCGAGGTGTTGGCCGCGCCCGAGGACGAGGTGGAGCTTAGCCCCCTGACCGGTCAGCTCCTGCCCCGCCAACAGACGCCTCATTTGCACGTCTGGGAGCGCGGCGACAACTTCGACCAGGTGGAGCAGCCGATGAGCGCCAAGGCGGTGGCCGCCGAGGCGGGCCGCTGCTTGCAGTGCGACGCGCGCACCTTCGAAGTGATTCTGAACACCGAGTACTGCAAGGAGTGCGGGTACTGCGCCGAGGTGTGCGGAGTGGAGACCTTCGGACCGGCCGACGGCTTCAACCTCAAGGGCTACCGGCCCATGGAGGTGAAGTCTCCCAAGTGGTGCGTGGGCTGCTTCAAGTGCTTCTTCTCCTGCCCCGACTTCGCCATCGACGTAGTCGAAAAAACCGCGTAGCCCCGGGAGGTTTATGCGATGAAAAGATTTTTGGAAACAGGCAACTTCGCCATCACCGAGGGCGCCATCCTGGCAGGGTGCCGCTTCTTCTGCGGCTACCCCATCACACCGGCCACCGAGCTGGCCGAGGCCATGAGCAAGCGCCTGCCCCAGGAGGGTGGCGTGTACTTGCAGGCCGAGGACGAGTGCGGGGCCATGCACGTGTGCATCGGGGCCTCACTGGGCGGCATGAAGGCCATGACCGCCACCTCGGGACCTGGTTACATCCTTTACGCCGACCCCTTCGGCTGGGCCTTGGGCTGTGAAATGCCCCTGGTGGTGGTCAACTCTGGCCGCGTGGGCCCGGTCAGCGGCATCACCGGCGCGCCGGGCCAGGGAGAGTTCTACCTGACCCGCTACCCCACCCAGGGCGGCAACTTCGAGTGCATCACCCTGGCCCCCAACTCGGCCCAGGAGGCCATGGCCATGGTGGTGGAGGCCTTCTACCTGGCCGAGCGCTTCCGCATGCCCATCACCGTGCTGGGCGACCAGCTCATCACCGATGGTTTCGAGGACATCACCGTCCCGGAAAACGAAGACGAGATGAAGGAGATGGGCTTCAGGACCTGGCCGCGCGGTTCCTGCGCCGGGCCCAACTTCTATCCCTTCAGCGATGACCTGGACATCCCGCCGGTGCAGATGGGCTCCGGAGCCGGAGGCCTCTGCTCCGACTGGACCCCCACCGAGCAGGGCTACGACATCGAGGAGGTGGAGGCCCACCACAAGCACGCCTACCGCCTGATCTACAAGGTGCGCAACCACCGCGATCTGTTCAACCACCTCTACGAGAAGAAGTACATGGACGACGACCCCGACCTGGTGGTGGTCTCCTACGGCACGCCTTCCCGGGTGGTGAACACTGCGGTGGACAAGGCCCGCTCCCTGGGCATGAAGGTAGGGGCTCTGAGGCTCATCAACCTGTGGCCTTTCCCGGACGAGCACTTCACCCGCAAGACCAAGTACCTTACGGTGGAGCTCAACTGGGACGGCCAGCTGGTCAGGGAAGTGCAGCGGGCCGCGCCCAAGGACTCCGAGGTCCACTTCCTGGGCACCTGCGGCGATCTGCCCACCATCCCCGATCTGCTGGAGAACTTTGAGAAGCTACTGAAAAACCAGCCCCTGGAGCGCAAGGGTTGGGAGTTGGAGGCGTGGTAATGCAGTACTCATCCGCCACCCTTATCGATAAGTACCTGCGGACCCGCAAGATCCCCAGCACCGCCTGCTCCGGCTGCGGTCTGGGCATCAACCACAAGGTGGTCGTTCAGGCCATCGACGAGCTGGGTCTCGTGCCAAACGACATAATCTGGGGCACCTCCATCGGCTGCGCCGGGCGCCAGACCTTCGCCACCTGGAAGGGTGACGGCTTCGCCGGAACCCACGGCCGGGTCTACGCCATCGCCAGGGGCCTGAGGATCGCCCTGCCGCCGGAGAAGAAGATCATCTGCACGGTGGGCGACGGCGATGCCTTCGGCATCGGCCTGATGCACCTGATCCACTCCGCGCGCTCCAACTGCGACATGACCGTCATCGTCAACGACAACCTGGGCTACCAGTCCACCGGTGGCCAGTTCGGTTTCACCACCCCCCAGGGGGCCAAGACCGACTCCAGCCCCTACGGCATGTTCGAGCACAACCTGATGAGCGAAGGCATGGACGTCATGCACATCCTCAAGGGCGCCGGAGCCACCTTCCTGGCCCGCCACGTGGCCATGGACGGCCAGCGGGCGGTGGAAAGCGTGAAGCGGGCCATCCTGAATCCCGGCTTCTCCCTGGTGCACATGCCCTATCCCTGCCCCACCAACTTCGCCTCCCGCGAGCTGGGCTCGCGCAACCAGGTGAACATCTACCGGTGGATCAAGGAGCGGGCCAAGCCCTTGGAAGAGGCTGACGAAAACACCGTGTGGGCCACCGGCGTCTGGCACGACGCCACCGGCTCCCGGCCCGAATTCAGCGAACACGTCTGGGCCTCGGTGAACAAGATCAGAAAGACGGGTGCGCTATGAAAGACAGACTGGAGATAGTGGCCAGTGGTTTCGGCGGCCAGGGCGTGGTGCGCCTGGGCCAGGTATTGGGCGAGGCCGCGGTGAAGGAAGGCCTCAGGGTCACCATGCTCAAGAGCCACGGCACCGAAATGCGCGGCGGCTACGTGCGCGCCCAGGTGGTGCTATCGCCCAACACCATCGACAGCCCCATGTGCGAAAACCCCGACTTCTTCGTGGCCCTGTCCTCGGCGGCCTACAACCGCTTCAAGGACACCGTGCCCGAGAGCGGAGTTATCCTGTTCGATCCCGCCTTCGTGGAGGAGATCGACGAGAAGCTGGCCTGCACTCACCGCGAGCTGCCGGCCAAGCAGTTGGCCATGGACAACTTCGGCCGTCCCATCTTCTCCAACTCCATCGCCCTGGGGGCCATGGCCAAGTTGCTGGAAAATGAGATGGACAAGGAAGTTATCCTGGAGAGCCTGCTGGAGATCATTCCCAAGTTCCATGACAAGAACCGGGAAGCCTTCCAGGTGGGCTACGACTACATGAGCTGATGCATAGGGGCCGCTCCTTGGGGGGCGGCCCCTTCCTTGATCGTCCGGGGGTGGACTGGCGAGGAAGTAGTTTTTTAGCCGGCCATGAGCCGAGGCGGGGCGGGTCCGGGGGAGGGCCCCATGCCCGGGAGCCAAAGCCGCGGCCGACGAAATGGAAACATGGCAAAACGAGCGGACAACCGTCGTGTCCTGTTGAGGAGCGGTGGCTGATGATAGATAGGCGTGGGCAAAAGGCGGCTCGCGTAGGCCCGGGTTTTCCCCCGGGCTGCGGAGGGCGTGCTTGTTTTAACGGCTACTGTCGTTGTTTGGCCGCTTGTGTTGTTAAACATCGAAACCTGGTGCGGAGTTAAACTCCCACCGGGTTTTTTGTTTTGCGGGCTCCGCCGAGGAGGGCGAGGTAAGCAATGCGCACCATTAGATATTTTGTAGACAAACACGCGGCAGAGCAGCCGGACAAGACCTTTCTGGTCGCGCCGGAGCCGGGCTTGAGCCTCAGCTACGCCGGGCTCAAGGAAAGCTGCCTCAAGCTGGCCGATTTTTATTATTCCAAGGGCCTGGTCAAGGGAGACAAGGTCTCCTTCATGATGGGCAACAGCATCCAAAGCGCCAAGATAATCGTGGGCACCATGTACGCCGGGCTGGTGGTGGCCCCGCTGAACCTGCAGGCCCAGCCGGACCAGCTCACCTACGTGCTGGACCACTCCGACTGCAAGATGGTGTTCGTGACCGAGATACAGAAAGAGCGCCTGATGGCGGCGCTGCAAGGAGTGAAGCGGCCCATAGAGATTATGGTCATCGACCGCAACGCCGAGGAAATCCTGCCCCACACCTGTTCCGCACCCGAGAGTCTGCCCCCGGTCTCCGAGGACGACGCGGCCCTGCTGCTCTACACCTCGGGGACCACGGGTGTGCCCAAAGGAGTCATCCTCACCAACAAGAACATGTGTGCCGGCGGGGAGTACGTTATCGAGGCCCACGGCTTGGCCAAGGACGACGTGGCCCTGTGCTCCCTGGTGCTCTATCACATCAACGCCCTGGTGGTGTCGTTGATGTCCACGGTGGTGCTGGGCTCCACGGTGGTGGTGCCCAACAAGTTCAGCGTGGGCGAGTTCTGGCCGTTGATCAGCGACTACCGCTGCACCTGGTTCAGCGTGGTGCCCACCATCATCTCCTACCTGGTAAGCGGCAGCGAGATAGAGGGCCAGGGCTACCAGCTGGGGCAGCTTCGCTTCGGGCGCAGCGCCAGCAGCGCCCTGCCTCCTTCCCTGCACCATCAGTTCGAGGAAAAGTTCAAGGTGGGCATCGTGGAGACCATGGGCCTCACCGAGACCGCGGCTCCGGTCTTCAGCAACCCCATGGACCCGGCCGAGCGCAAGTACGGCTCGCCGGGGTGCGCCGTGGGCAACACCGCCAAGATCATCGACGAGCACGGGAAGGAGGTTCCCCGGGGCACCATTGGCGAGATCATGATCAAGGGCGACAACGTGATGAAGGAGTACTACAAGAATCCCGAAGTAACCGCCAAGACCCTGGAGCCGGATGGCTGGCTGCACACCGGCGATCTGGGCTACATGGACGAAGACGGCTTTGTTTTCGTGACCGGGCGGCTCAAGGAGCTGATCATCAAGGGCGGTGAGAACATCGCCCCCCGGGAGATCGACGAGGCGGCCTACAAGCACCCGGCGGTGCTGGACGCGGCGGCGGTGGGCATCCCGGACCAGCACTACGGCGAAGAGATTCTTCTGTGCGTCACCCTGAAACCAGATTGCACCTGCACATTGGAGGAGTTGGGGGCCCACTGCCTGGAGCACCTGGGCAAGTACAAGAGCCCCAAGGAGATAAGAATCCTGGAAGAGATGCCCAAAGGGCCCTCGGGCAAGATCCAACGCCTGAAGCTGCCCGAGATGCTGGGCTACAAATGAACCAGGCCCCGTAACGCGGCAAACCCATAAAGTTAGCCTGGAGAGGTGAGGTTTGGTCGACTTTATAACATATTTTCCCCAGGCCCTGACCCCCATCAACCTTTTGGTGTTGGTGCTGGGAGTCATCGGCGGCCTATTCTTGGGAGCCACGCCGGGGCTCAGCCCCACCATGGCCGTGGCCCTGCTAGTTCCCTTTACCTTTCACATGGAACCAGCCACCGGCCTGGTTCTATTGGGCGCGGTGTACACCGCCACCGTGGCCGGCGGGGCCATCTCGGCCATCCTGATAAACATCCCCGGCGCCCCGGCCAACATAGCCACCCTTTTGGACGGCCATCCCATGGCCAAGCAGGGGCAGGCCCAAAAAGCCCTTTACTACTGTTTCATCTCCTCGCTGGTGGGCGGCCTGTTCGGCATGGCCATGATGATATTCTTCACCCCGCCCCTGGCCGAGATTTCCATGGAGTTCGGTCCCTCGGAGATGTTCTGGATCGCGGTGTTCGGCATCTCGGTCATGGCCGGGCTTACCTCCGGGTCGGTGCTCAAGGGGCTGATCGGAGGCATGTTCGGCCTGCTGGTGTCGGTGATCGGCTACAGCCCCATGCTGGCCACTCCCCGCTTCGTGTTCCATGACGTGCTCACCGGCGGCGTGGCCATCGTGCCAGCCCTTATCGGGCTCTTCGCCATTCCCCAGGTCTTTTCGCTCATGGAGAGCTCCCAAAAGGTCGCCAGCGATGTGGAGTTCAAGCCCCAAAAGGGCATCCTGATGAAGACCATCAAGGAGAACCTTCGCCACGTCAAGGCCCTGTCCATCGGTTCGGTGGTAGGCTCCATCATCGGGGTGATCCCCGGTGCGGGCGGCCAGGTGGCCGGGCTAATCGCCTATGACCAGGTGCGCAAGTTCAGCAAAAACCCCCAATCCTTCGGCACCGGCAACCCCGAGGGCGTGGCCGTGGCCGAATCGGCCAACAACGCCATGGTGGGGCCGTCCCTGATTCCGCTGCTCACCCTGAGCGTGCCCGGCTCGCCCACCGCAGCGGTACTTTTGGGAGGCCTTTTGATCCACGGCCTGTTCCCGGGGCCGGACCTTTTCCGCGAGCATGCCGCGGTCACCTACACCTTCATTGCCTCTTTGGTGCTGGCCCAGATCGCCATGTGCGTCTTCGGCATCTTGATGTCGCGCTACTCGCATAGCGTGATGAAGGTGCCGGACCTGGAAATGGCCGCCGCGGTCACCGTGCTGGCGATTTTCGGAACCTACAGCGTGCAGAACAGCTTTGACGACGTCGTGGTGATGTTCGCCCTGGGCACCATCATGTACATCGGGCGCAAGGTGGGCTTTTCGGCCGCTCCGGTGGTGCTGGGCATAATCTTGGGGGCCATTGCCGAGGACAACTTCCTAAAGGGCAAGCTCATAGCCGACACCGACGTGGGCGTGATGGTCTATTTCTTCACCGGCTCCCTGAACCTCATTATCATCGCCCTGTGCGCCGCCTCGGTGGGTTACAGTGTGTTCAGCGAAGTGCGCCAGTACAAGAAGGCCAAGGCGCGGGCCCGGGCCAAGGAGGCTGGGTCATGAATCGCGATGCCATAGTCGGTCTGGTATGTCTCGTCCTCTCGGCGGTGCTTTACGCCACCCTGGGCCACATAGAAGAGCCCCGGGCGGCGGCGTTTCCCCGCACCATCATCATCGCCATGGGATTTCTTTCGGCCCTTATGCTTTTGCAGCATCTGTTGTTCCCCAAGCCCCAGGCCAAGCAGGCGCCTTTCCCCCTGCTGAGGGTGGGCGGCCTTTTCGTGATCATCATTGTTTATTTGGCCATGTTGGAGGTGGTGGGTTTCTACCTGGCCTCCTTCCTGTTCTTCATGGCGGTGGTGTGCATCATGGGCTTCAAGCGGCTCACCACCAAGCAGGTCCTCAGTTGGGCGCTGGGGGCGGTGGTCTTCACCGGCGTGCTGTTCGTTTTGTTCAAGGTGCTTCTAGAGGTGCAAACCCCGCGCGGCCTGTTGATCTGACCGGCCGGCAGGGAGGTAGGAGAGAGGCAGTTTCGGGCCGCCACATGGGCAGCGTACGAGCCCGGCGGCCACAACCAAATTCTCCAGGAGGATATGTATGAAGGGTAAGAGGTTCTTGACTCGTTTGGCGGCGGTGGCCTTGGCAGTCGCCCTGATGCTGGCCTTTGGCTTGCCGGCCATGGCCGAGAACTATCCGGACAAACCTGTAAGCATGATCGTTACTTATTCGCCGGGCGGGGCCACCGACTTCCAGGCTCGCCTGGTGACCATGCTGGCCAGTAACGACAATTACCTGGGACAGCCCATCGTGATCATCAACAAGCCCGGCGCGGGCGGCCAGGTTGGCTGGAACTGGTTCATCGAGAAGGGCTCCAAGGACGGCTACACCCTGGCCACCTACAACGTTCCCCACTTCATCGCCCAGAGCATCGTCTATCCCACCAAGTATGACATCAACACTTTTGAGCCGGTGGGTAACTGGGGCGCCGACCCGGCGGTGCTTATCGTGCCCAAGGACAGCCCCTTTAACAGCGTCAAGGACCTTGTGGCCTACGCCAAGCAGAACCCCGGCAAGATCACCCTGTCCGGCGCGGGCATGTACGTGGGCCACCACATCGCCGCCTTGCAGCTGATGAAGGCCGCGGGCGTCAAGCTGACCTACATCCCGGAAAAGGGCGGCGTGCCGGCCATGCAGTCGGTCATCTCGGGCAAGGTGAAGGCGGGCTTCAACAACCTGTCCGACTCCTTCCGCAACCAAGACCGGCTTAAGATCCTGGCCATCGCCGACCTGGAGCGCCACGAGTTCCTGCCCAAGGTGCCCACCCTCAAGGAAGAGGGCATCGACGTGGACAACTCCAGCGTGAACTACCGCGGCGTGGTGCTGCCCAAGGGCGCTCCCCCGGCGGTGATCGCCAAGCTGTCCGAGGTCTTCCCCAAGATGTTCGCCGACAAGAAGGTCAAGGCCAAGATGAAGGCCTCGGGAAGCCCCGAGAAGGTCATGACCCGCGACCAGGTCATCAAGATGTTCAAGGAGCGTCAAGTCTACCTGGAGGGCCTGCTGGCCGAGCTGAAGAAGAAGAAGAAGTAAGCCAAAGCCTCGGGGCGGCCCGCCCCGGGAGCGAGCATGAAAAACCCCGGCCGGAGCTTAGGCTCCGGCCGGGGTTTTTCATTCGGTTGGTCGTCTCAGGGGTTCGCGCCCGGCACCCCGCAGAGGCTGGAGACTCAAACCGGCAGGGGCAATATCCCGCTGGTCCAGCCGGCCACCAGGACGGCCAGCACCAGCAGCCACCACCAGCGGTCCAGCAGGCGCTTCATTTAGGCCGCCTTGTCCAGCTTCACCGCGCAGACCTTGAACTCGGGGATCTTGCACACCGGGTCCAGGGCCGGGTTGGTGAGCACGTTGGCGCAGGCCTCCATGAAGTGGAAGGGCACGAAGACCATGCCCGGCCGCACCCGCTCGGTGATCATGGCCTTGGCCTGGATGGTGCCGCGCCGGGTGGTGAGCTGGAGCATCTCGCCCTCGCTGACCCCCAACCTGTCCGCCTCCACCGGGTTGATCTCGGCGAAGCCTTCAGGCATCAGGGCGTGCAGGGAGGGGGAGTTGCGGGTCATGGTGCCGGTGTGATAGTGCACGTGGGCCCGCCCGGTGGTGAGCCACAGGGGGTACTCCTCGTCCACCACCTCGGCCGGGGCGCGCCACTCGATGGCGTGGAACAGACCCTTGCCCCGGGCGAACTTGCCACCGGCGTGCAGGAACTTGGTGCCGGGGTGGTCCTGGTTGGGGCAGGGCCACAACAGCCCCTCGCCCTCCAGGCGCTCGTAGTTGATGCCGCCGTACTGGGGGGTCACCTGGGCTATCTCGTCCATGATCTCGGCCGGAGAGGCGTAGTTCATGGGGTAGCCGAAACGGTTGCTGATCTCCTGGGTAATCTCCCAGTCGGCCTTGGAGTCGCCCACCGGCTCCACCGCCTTGTGCAGGCGCTGCACCCGGCGCTCGGTGTTGCTGAAGGTGCCGTCCTTCTCGGCGTAGGAGGCCCCGGGCAAGACCACGTGGGCCAGCTGGGCGGTCTGGTGGTCGAAGATGTCCTGGACAACCAAGAGCTCGGCCTTTTTGAGAGCCAGTTCCACGTGGTGCTGGTCCGGGTCGCTCATCATGGGGTTCTCGCCCACCACGAACAGGACCTTCACCGATCCGTCGTTCAGGCCGGTGAGCATGTCCGGGATCTTGAGGCCCGCCTTGGGGCTGAGCTCGGCGTTCCAGGCCTTGGCGAACTTGGCCTGATTATCGGGCACGTCCACCTTTTGGTAGCCGGGGTACACGTCGGGCAGACCGCCCATGTCGCAGGCGCCCTGCACGTTGTTCTGGCCGCGCAGGGGGTTCACGCCGGTGGACTCCCGGCCGATCTGGCCGGTGAGCATGGCCAGGTTGGCCAGGCTCTTCACGTTGTCAACGCCGGAGGTGTGCTGGGTGATGCCCATGCAGTAGACGATGGAGCCGGCCGGGGCCTTGGCGTATTTTTCGGCGATGAAGTAGAGGTCTTGCTTGGATACGCCGGTTAGCTCGGTGGTGCGCTCGGGGGTGTAGCCCTCCACCAGGGCCTTGAAGTCTTCGTAGCCCTCGGTGTTGTCGTCGATGAACTGCTGGTTTTGCCAGCCCTCTTTTATGATGATGTGGGCGATGCCGTTGATCAGGGCGGCGTCGGAGCCCAGGGCCTGGCTCACGTAGAGGTCGGCGGTCAGGGCCAGCTGAATTTTGCGGGGGTCGGCCACGATGATGGTGGCCCCGTTCTTTTTGGCCCTGTAGAGCCGGTCGGCCACCAGGGGGTGGGCGGCGGTGGTGTTGGAGCCGATCACGAAGATGGTGTCGGCGCCGGCCAGCTCCTCGATGGAGTTGGTCATTGCTCCGGAGCCGAAGGCGGCGGCCAGACCGGCCACCGTGGAGCTGTGTCAGAGGCGTGCGCAGTGATCGACGTTATTGGTGCCGACCCCCGCGCGGGCGAACTTTTGCAGGACGTAGTTGTCCTCGTTGGTTATCTTGGCCGAGGCCAAAAAGGCGATGGAGTCCGGGCCGTGCTCGGCCTTGATCTTCTTTAGCTTGTCGGCCACGTAGTCCAGGGCCTCGTCCCAGGAAACCTCCACCAACTCGCCGTTCTTGCGCAGCAGGGGGTTGGTGAGCCGCCGGGGGCTCTGCACGAACTCGTGCACCTTCCAGCCCTTGACGCACAGCTTGCCGTTGTTCACCGGGCTGGTGGCCGAGGGCTTGGTGCCCACCAGTTTTCCATCGATGGTTTCCAGATAAAAACTGCACCCGCAGCCGCAATAGGGGCAAACGGACAAGGTGCTTTTGTAATCCATGATCCCGTCTCTCTCAGGCTAGAGGAGCGTCTGCTAAAGCTGGGCCGCCGGTTGGGGCTGGGGCCGGGGGGCCGCTCCCACCAAGGGGATGCCCTGACCCACCAGCTGAGCCACCAGGCGGTAAAGTTTCTTCAGGGGTATGCCCGCCGGGCAGGCCGCCTCGCATAGGCCGCAGTACACGCAACGGTCCACCATGTGCACCGCGCGGGTGAACAGGAAGTTGGGCGTGGGCGGCAGCTGGCGCTGGGGCAGCATGGCCTCCTCCTCCAGGGTGCACTCGTGGCACACGCACACCGGACAGGAGTTCTTGCAGCCCAGGCACTTGAGGCAGCGGTCCGCCTCGCCGAACCACTGCTGGAGCTCGGCCATGAGGTCGGCCATGTCCGACTCGGGCGGGGGGAAGCCTTCCATCTTTTCCCCGGCCACCATGGCGTCGGGCCAGGGTTTGGCGCATTCGCAGGCCTTGGCCAGTTCCTCGGGGCAGGAGAAGCCCACCGGGATCACTCGCCCGGCCGTCATGGGGCAGGCGCGGTCCTCCTTGAGCAGCTGGTTCAGGGCCCGCTCGTCGCAGCCCCTCACCATGACGCCGAACTTCTCCTGAGGGAAACGTTCGGCCAGGGTGTACAGGAGCTTGACCAGGGGGTAGCGGGCGTCGCCCAGGCCCTGGCCGTCGCCCAGGGAGAGCATGTCCAGCTCGGCGGGGTCGGTGAACAGGTGCGGGGCGATGTGCACCCCCTCCTGCTTGAGGGCCAGGAAACCACCGATTTCGCCGCTGCTCAAAAGCGCCTTGGCGCGTTCAATAATTTTTTGCTTCATGTCTCTATCCGCTCTCGGTCTATTCGGCCGCGCGGGGGGCCGCTAGTTGTACTTGGTGCGGTAGTAGCAAATCAGTCCGCAGTTGAGGCAGCGCTTGGCCTCTTCCCGCGCCGCTTGTTCGCTCAGGCCCAGCTCGGCCTCGGCGGTGCCGTTCAATATGGCCAGCTCGTCGGCCACGGGCATGGGCTGGCGTGCGGGGGCTTCGAGCAGGTTGAAGACCTGATTCACGGTGAGCACCTTGGCGCTCTTGGCCAGCATGCCCTCGGGCGGGGCCACTTCCTCGCCGCCCAGCAGCTGGTTCACCGAGGCCGCCGCCCGGCGTCCGGCGCCGATGGCCTCCACCGCGGCTCGGAAGTCGCTGATGGCCTCCTCGGCCTGGAACAGGCCGCCCTGGCCGCCGCTGGGCGGGGCGTAGGGCATCACCGTGCGCCAGGCGTCTCCGGTGAGCTTGCCTTCCTCGTCCCGGGGCGAGGTGGGGGTGAAGATGGCGCCGGGCACCCTCCCGCTGGCCGCCACCACCGTGTCCACGGCCAGGGTCTCCTGGCGCGCGGCCTGGCCGTTGGCGGGCTGGCGGTAGGTGAGGCCGGTCAAGCGGCCGCCGGTGCCCTCCAGGCTGACGACCGTGGCCTTGAAGCGCATCTTGATGCCCTCTTCCCGGGCCTTCTCCAACTCCGCGGGGGCCACGCCGGTGGCGTCCTCGCCCGCGGGCCAGAGGATGGTGATCTCCTTGGCCCCGCGCTTTTGGCAGCCGCGGGCCGCGGCCAGGGTCTGCTTGCCGCCGCCCACCAGCACCACCCGCGAGCCCAGCTGAACCTCGCGGCCTTGGGCCCAGGAGAGCATCAGGGGCAGCAACAGCTCCAGGCCGGGCATGCCAGGCTTCATGTGGGCGGGGTCGCCCAGCATGAGCGCCGCGTCCCAGCCGCCGGTGGCCAAAACCACCATGTCGAAGCCCTCGGCGTACAAGGAGCCCAGGTCGAAGTCCCGGCCCAAGCTCTGGCCGGTCTTGGCCTCCACGCCCATGGCCAGGATGCCCTCGACCTCCCAGTCCAGCACCTCGCGGGGCAGGCGCTCGGGCGGGATGGCGGTGCGCAGCAGGCCGCCCAGCGCGTCACGAGCCTCGTAGATCACCGGGCTGTGGCCCAGGCGGGCCAGGAAGTAGGCGGTGGACAGGCCTTCCACGCCGCCGCCGATGACCGCCACCTTCTTGCCGGTGGCCGGGGCCTTGTAGGGCATGACCCGCTGGCCGCTCTCGCGCTCATGGTCGGCCACGAAGCGCTTGAGGGGGTTGATGGCCACCGCCTCGTCGGCCAGGTTGCGCCGGCACTCGGTCTCGCAGGGGTGGGGGCAGATGCGCCCGCAGATGAGCGGCAGGGGGTTGCGCTCCTTGATGACCGCCAGAGCTCCCGCGTAGTCGCCCTGGGCGGTGCGCTTGATCTGCTGGGGGATGTCGATGCCCGCGGGACAGCGGCGCTGGCAGGGGGCCGAGCAATCCTCCACGGTGATTTCGTCCATGATGCGGTTGCTCACCGAGGTGAGGCCCATGATGCCCACCGGGCAGGTGCGCTCGCAGGTGCCGCAGCCGGTGCAGCGGTATTCGTCCACCACCGGCAGGCCGTCGGGGCCTATGCTCAGGGCGTCGAAGGGGCAGGCCTGCACGCAGGAGCCCAGGCCGATGCAGCCCACCGGGCATTCCTTGGGGCCGCCGGCCAAAAGGATGGCCGCCCGGCAGTCGGCCGCGCCGCTGTAGCGGTACTTGAGGTCGGCCCGTTGCAGGGGATAGCGGCAGCCCACCTGGGCGATCTGGGGTTCGGTTTCCGAGACGCTGACCCCCAGGATGGCGGCCACGGCCACGGCCACCGAGGGACCGCCGCCTACGCAGCCGTTGGGGGCCATGTTGCCCCTGGCGATCTGCCCGGCGGCGGTGGCGCAACCGGCATAGCCGCAGCCTCCGCAGTTGGCCCCGGGCAGAGCCTCCTCAATGGCGGCCACCAGAGGGTCTACTTCCACGTAGAACATCTTGGCCGCTACGCCCAAACCCATGGCCGCCAGGCATCCCAATCCACCCAGTGCCAAGGCTTCTATGATCATCTGGCCGGTCTCCCTCGTTGCTGGTTTGATCCTTTTCGCCCCCCAACGGGCCGCGCATCAGGCCCTGGAGCGGAAAGGCTTTTGTGAGAACGCGCACAAAAACCAGGGGTTTTTTCTCTCAAGCTGTTGGCTCTTGGCCGCCCCTGGCTTCAACCATCATCGAAATAAGCTATAGTAGTTGACTGATTGACAAAGAAGCTTACTCCAAAGGAGAATTTCACACAAGAAAATAAGGCGGAAATCGCCCGGTTCCGCCCCTTGGGGGCTAGGCCCTTGTTGAAACCCGCCAACTATTTGCGCACAATAGTAGAGTGCCGTTGCTCCTTAATATTTCAATAATTGTTAGGCGGTCAATGTTTTCTCGCCTGTCCCGCAAAATTCGCCCCACGGCCTGGTGGGCCGCCGCCTTGGCGGCGTCGCTGACCCTGGCCCTGGGCTGCGCCACGGCCCAGCCCAAGAGCTACGAGGCCATAAAGGCCCAGCGCGCCGCCGCGCCCACGGCCGGTGCCAAGGACAAGCCCAGCGCCCTGCCCGAGGCCAAGGTCCCGGACCGGCTCAGCCTGCGCCAGGCGGTGGGCCTGGCCCTGGCCCACAGCCCGGACCAGGACATGGCCCTGGCCCGCATCCGCCAGTCCGAGGCCCTGGTGGACCAGGCCCTGGCCGCCTTCTGGCCGGTGCTCCGGGCCCAGGGCGCCTACCAGCGGGGCGACGCGCCCAGCGCCTACCTGTTTTCCACCATCGACCAGCGCACCCTGGGCAACAACGTAAACTTCAATCAGCCCGGCACCTTCCAGAACTTCGAGGCCGGGCTCCAGGCCCAATGGAACCTCTACCGGGGCGGGCGTGACCTCTTGCGCCGCCGCATGGCCGCCACCGGCCTGGAGATCAGCCGCCTGGACCGTCAGAGCGTGGAAAACGCCCTGGTGGCCTCGGTGATCCAGGCCTTTTACAATGGCCTGGCTGCCCGTGATTTCGCGGACATAGCCGCGCAGAGCCAAAAGACGGTGGAGGCCCAGCTGCGCTCCATGCGCCTGCGCTACGAGGCGGGCGGGGCGCTCAAGGCGGACGTGCTCTCCCTGGAAGTGCGTCTGGCCCAGGCCCAGGAGGACCGGGTGCGGGCCGAAAACCAGCACCGCCTGGCCTTGGCCGCCCTGGCCAACCTCATGGGGGCCGACCCGGACTCCCAGTTCGCCCTGGAGCAGGGCGACGCGCCCCAGGCCAAGACCCCGGCCGCCTACCGCGACGGCCTGGCCCTGGCCCTGGAACTGCGGCCCGAGCTGAAAATGGCCCGCCGCCAAGTGGAGCGGGCGGCCATGGCCGTGGACCAGGCCCGGGCGGGCTATCTGCCCAGCCTGGACGCCCAGGGCAAGGTGTACCTGGACGCCCCCACCCCCGGTCAGTTCGAGAGCGAAAACACCAACTGGATTGCGGGCTTGGTGCTCAACTGGGACCTGTTCACCGGACTGAGCACCGACGCCCAGGTGCGGGCCGCCGCCGCCGGTCTGGAGCGCATGCTGGCCGCGGACCGCAAGACCACCCGCCAGGTGCAGCTGGAAGTTAAAAGCGCTTACTTGAACCTTACCGCCGCCCAGGCCCGCTGCCGGGTGAGCCAGGCCAGCCTGGCCAGCGCCGATCAGTCGTTGACCCTGGTGCAGCGCCAGTTCGACGGCGGGGCGGCCACGGTCACCCGCTATCTGGAAGCCGAGTTGGACCTTACCAGGGCCCGCCAAAGGGCCGCCGCCGCCCGCTACGACAAGGCCAAGGCCACCGCCGACATCGCCCGCTCCCTGGGCTTGTGGGCCCGCCGGGAGGAAGTTCGCCATGCGCGCTAAGAGTCTGAAGCTACTGACTGTTATCGCCGGTTGCCTGGCCCTGGCGGCCCTGATCCTCTACACCGGCGGCTTCTTGGACTTCGGCAAGATCGCGCCGGGGCGGGTGGCGGCCCAGCCCCAGGCCGCGCCCAAGGGCGAGTTGGTCAAGGCCAAGCGGGTGGAACTGCCGATGAACTACCAGGCCGTGGGCACCCTGCGCCCGGTGAGCGAGATCAGGGTGGAGGCCCGGGTGCCGGGGCGCATCCTGTCGCTCAAGGCGGAGCCTGGCCAGATAGTAAAGGAAAACCAGGAGTTGGTGGTTTTGGACGGCCGGGAGTACCGGGCCAGGTTGGAGCAGGCCCGCCAGGGGCTGGCCGAAACCAGGGCGGTGGTGCAGCGGACCCGCTCCGAGCACCAAAGGATAAAGCGTTTACTTGAAGGTAAGGCGGCCACCCAACGCCAGATGGAGCAGGCCACCGAGGGCCTGGATAGAGCTTTGGCCCAGGAGGCCCAGGCCAAGCGCCAGGTGGAGCAGGCCTCCCTGGCCCTGGGCTACACCAGGGTCAGCGCCCCGGTGGCGGGCAGGGTGCTCCAGCGCCTGGCCGAGCCGGGAGACCTGGCCCTGCCCGGACGGCCCCTGCTGCTCATGGAGGCGGGCCGGGGCCTGCGCCTGGAGGCCCTGGTGCCCGAGCGCCTGGTGGGCCGGGTGCGGCCGGGCCAGGAGCTCACCGTGGAACTGCCCGCCCAGGGCAAGCAGTTCGCCGCCAAGGTGGAGCAGATCGTGCCTTCGGCCGACCCGGCCACCCGCAGTTTTTTGGTGAAGGCGAACCTGCCCCACGCCCCCGAGCTGTTCGCGGGCATGTACGGTCGCCTGCTCATCCCGGTGGGCAGCCGCCCGGCGGTCTTGATCCCGGCCAAGGCCATCCAGATGGTGGGCCAACTGGAGATGGTCACCATCAAGCAGGAAGGCGCCTGGCAGCGGGTCATGGTCACCACCGGCCGGAGCCAAGGCGACACGGTGGAGGTGCTTTCCGGACTGGGGGGCGGCGAGGAGCTGCTGATACCGGCAGAGGGCCATGGCCGCTAACCTGCCTGAAAATGATCAGCCCCGCCTGGGCCTCATGGCCCGGCTGGTGCGGCCGTTCGTCACCGGGCATCTCTCGGTCCTGCTGATGATCCTGGCCGTGGCCCTGGGCGCGGCGGCGGTGATGCTCACTCCCCGCGAGGAGGAGCCCCAGATCGTGGTGCCCCTGGCCGACGTCATGGTCAGCGCGCCGGGGGCCTCCGCCGCCGAGGTGGAGCGCCTGGTCACCACCCCCCTGGAGCGCCTGTTATGGCAGATCGACGGGGTGGAGCACGTCTACTCCCAGTCCCGCCGGGGCCAAGCGGTGGTCACGGTGCGCTTCTTCGTGGGCCAGGACCGGGAGCGCTCCCTGGTCAAGCTCTACAACAAGATCGCCATGAACATCGACACCGTGCCTCCCCTGGTCACCGGCTGGGTGGTCAAGCCGGTGGAGATCGACGACGTACCCATCGTCACCCTCACCCTGCATTCGGCCCGCTACTCCGACTACGAGCTACGGCGCATGGCCGAGGAGATGCTCTTCTACCTGTCCCAGGTGCCCGACATCTCCCGCACCGGCATCGTGGGCGGGCGGCCCCGCCAGCTACGGGTGGAGCTGTTGCCCCAATCCCTGGCCGCCCACGGGCTCACCGCCCTGGCGGTGCAACAGGCCTTGAGCGGGGCCGACGCCGCGGCCCTGGCCGGGAGCTTCGACCAGGCGGGGCAGAGCTATGAGCTCACCAGCGACTCCTTCCTCACCAGCCCCCGCCAGGTGGGCGAGCTGGTGGTGGGGGTGCACCAGGGACGCCCGGTGTACCTGCGCGACGTGGCCAAGATCATCGACGGCCCGGCCGAGGCCGAAACCTACAGCCGCATCGGCTTCGGACGTCTGTGGCTGAAGGACCAGGGCCGCCCGGCCGACCAGCCGCCCCAGAACGCGGTAACCATCGCCCTGGCCAAAAAGCGGGGCACCAACGCGGTCGGCGTGGCCCAGGAGATCCTGGAGCGGGCCGAGGGGCTAAAGCAAAAGATACTGCCCGCCGGGGTGGGGCTCACCGTGACCCGCAACTACGGCCAGACCGCCCAGACCAAGAGCGACGAGCTGATGAACTCGCTGTTCTTCGCGGTGCTCACCGTGGTGGCCCTGTTGGCCTTCACCCTGGGCTGGCGCGAGGCGCTCATCGTGGCCATCGCGGTGCCCCTGTCGTTCGCCATGGCCCTGTTCGTCAACTACCTGTTCGGCTACACCATCAACCGGGTGACCATGTTCGCCCTGATCCTCTCCCTGGGCCTGGTGGTGGACGACCCCATCACCAACGTGGACAACATCCAGCGCCACATCCGCATGGGCAAGCGCAACCCCCTGGACGCCACCCTGGTGGCGGTCAACGAGGTGATGCCCCCGGTGATCATGTCCACCCTGGCCATCATCGTCAGCTTCGCGCCCATGTTTTTCATCACCGGCATGATGGGCCCCTACATGGCCCCCATGGCCGCCAACGTGCCGCTGACCGTGACCTTCAGCACCCTGTGGGCCCTGACCGTGGTGCCCTGGCTCAGCTACCGCCTGCTCAGGCGCCTGGCCCCCGCCAAGGGCCAGGCCGGGGATGAGCCCAAGCCGCCCGAGGAGACGACCTCCCCGCTCCTGCGGCGCTCTTACGGGGCGGTGGTGCGCCCGTTCCTGGAGCACCGCTCTTTGCGCTGGGCCCTGGGTCTGGCCATCGTGGCGGCGCTGATCGTCTCGGTGTCCCTGGTGGCCCTGCGCCTGGTGCCGGTGAAGATGCTGCCCTTTGACAACAAGAACGAGTTCCAGCTGGTGCTGGACCTGCCCGAGGGCACCACCCTGGAGTCCACCGACCGGGCGGTAAGGGCCTTCGAGGACTACCTGGCCGGGGTGCCCGAGGTGATCGACTTCACCTCCACGGTGGGCTCGGCCTCGCCCATGGACTTCAACGGCATGGTGCGCAACTACTACCTGCGGCGCGGGGGCAACGTGGCCGACATCCGGGTGAACCTGGTGCCCAAGGAAAAGCGCGAGCAGCAGAGCCACGAGATCATGCTGCGCCTGCGCAGTGACCTCACGGACCTGGCCAAGCGCCACGGGGTGAACCTCAAGCTGGTGGAGCTGCCGCCAGGCCCGCCGGTGCTGGCCACGGTGGTGGCCGAGGTCTACGGCCGCCCCGGCACCCCCTACGCCGACCTGATCAAGGGGGCGGCCATGGTGCGCCAGGTCATGGGGGCCGAGGAGTTGGTGGTGGACATCGACGACTCCAGCGAGGAGGTGCGGCCCCGCTGGGACTTCGTGGTGGACAAGGAAAAGGCGGGCCTGCACGGGGTGAGCACCGGGCGCATCATTGAGACCCTGCGCCTGGCCCTGGGCGGGGCCCAGCCCGCTGCGGTGCACCTGGACCACGAGCGCCAGCCCCTGCCGGTGCGCCTCATCCTGCCCCGCCTGGCCCGCTCCAGCCCGGAGGATCTGAGCCAGCTTCCCCTGGCCACGGCTCAGGGAGGCAGCGTGCCCCTGGGCGAGCTGGGCAGCTTCCAGCGGATGGACAGCGAACAGCCGGTGATGCACAAGGACCTCAGGCCGGTGGTGCTGGTCTATTCCGAGCTGGCCGGGCGCTCCCCGGCCACGGCCATCATGGACATGGAGGCCAGGCTGGCCGAGCAGAAACTGCCGTCCGGGGTGGAGGTGTCCTGGGACGGCGAGGGCGAATGGCACATCACCCTCAGAGTCTTCCGCGACCTGGGCCTGGCCTTTGGCGCGGCCCTGGTGGGCATCTTCATCCTGCTGGTGGTGCAGACCGGCAGCTTCTTGGTGCCCCCGCTGCTGATGGTGGCCATACCGCTCACCCTGCTGGGCATCATGCCCGGCTTCTGGCTGTTGAACCTGGTGGGCGCGGGCCAGGTGGCCGGCCTGCCCAACCCCATCTTCTTCACCGCCACCAGCATGATCGGCATGATCGCCCTGGGCGGCATCGTCATCCGCAACTCGGTGGTCCTGATCGAGTTTGTGCACAACCAGCTGGACGAGGGGCTAACCTTCCAGGAGGCCGTCCTGGCCAGCGGGGCGGTGCGTTTCAGGCCCATCGTGCTCACCGCCGCCACCACCGCCCTGGGGGCCTGGCCCATCACCCTGGACCCCATCTTCTCGGGCCTGGCCTGGGCCCTCATCTTCGGCCTGGCGGCCTCCACCGCCTTCAGCCTGCTGGTGGTGCCGGTGGCCTACTACGCCCTGTACCGCAAAAAGCTGGGTGCGGGCCAAAGCGCCTGAGCCCGCCAGCGCTTCAGCAATAAACTTGGGAAAGGGGCCGCCGCGTTATATATTGGGGCGGCGTGGGGCGCATCTCCCCCGGCCCCGCGCGGGAGGTTGCGTTTTGTCAGGCAGCAAATTTTCCGGAAGCTCGGCGCGGCGCAGCCAATGGGTGGGCTACGGCGCTCTGCTCGCGGTGATCCTGTTGGGCGCGGTGTACTCCCTGGCCGTGTTCGGGACCATCAAGGACCAGGCTCTCAGCGAAAACCTGGAAGCCAACCTGGTCCAGGCCGAGACCGCCTCGCGCTTCATCTCCGAGCAGCAGGAGGGCCTGCTGAACCTGCTGGGAGTCATCGCCTCCCGTGACCGCCTGCGCCGGGCCCTGGTTGGCAATGACCCCGCGGCCCTGGCCTCTTTCCTGCAGCCGGTGCTGGCCATGGGACCCCAGACCAACTCGGCCTTTTTGGTGGACCCAGAGGGCCTGTACATGGCCCGGGTGCCCCAGGTGGGCGGGGAAGTGAAGCTGCCCCCGGTGGGGGTGCTGCCCCCCGCGCCCTGGGTTTCGGGCCTGGAGCCGGGACGCTGCGGCCCGGTGGGGCCCTGCCTGGTGCTCTCGGTGCCGGTGATCGGCATCGACGGCAAGACCGCCGCCTACCTGGGGGTGACCCAGCCTCCCGCCTTCTGGAAAAACTTCTTCAGCCAGTTGGCCGCCCGGCCGGGGCGCACCTACTTCTTGTTCGACCAGGAGGGCCGGGTGGTGGCCGCCGGTCTGGCCAAGGCCGAGCTGCCCGCCGGGGCCCTGGAGGACATGGCCTCCCTGGTGCGGCGGCATCTGAACCCCAAGCAGCGCCACTGGGCCGGGGTGGCCAGCCTGCCCGGCAGCGGCGAACAGGTCTTCGCGGCGGTGGCCTTGGTGGCCGCCTCGGGCTGGAGCGTGGTGGTCATGCACGACTACCAGACGGCCATGGCCCCCAACCGGGCCATGTTCCGCAGCATCTTCCTGTTCCTGGCCCTGCTGTTGTGCTGCCTCATCTTCCTGGGCGGCCTGTTGTTCACCCGCTACCGGGCCCAGGAGCGCCGCCTGGTGAGCATCAAGGGCGAGGCCCGCCACCTGGAGGCCCTGGTGGCCGAGCGCACCGCCGACCTGGAGGTTTCCACCCAGCGCTACCTCAGCCTGGTGCAGGACCTGCCCGATGTGGTGTTCGAGTTGGACCAGGACGGGCGCTACACTTTTGTCAGCCGGGCGGTGGAAGGGGTCTTGGGCTATCAGCCGGGCGAGATGCTGGGGCGCACCCAGCGGGAGTTCGTGCTGCCCCAGGACCGGCCCAAGTACGACCAGCAAAAGGCCCGCACCGAGCAGGACGAGCCCATGAGCATCCTGGCGCTCAGGCACCAGACCGCCGACGGCCGGGTGCGCTGGCTCTCCCTCCACTCCCGGGGGCTCAGCGACGCCCGAGGCCGCAGCCTGGGCCGCCGGGGGGTGGCCCGCGACGTCACCCAGCAGGTGTTGGCCGAGCGCCGGGTGCGCGAGCTGTCCGGCCAGCTAATCAACGCCCAGGAGGAGGAGCGCAAGCGCCTGGCCCTGGACCTGCACGACGAGATGGGCCAGGTGCTCTCGGCGCTGAAGATCGGCCTGCAAACCCTGGCCCGCAATCACGAGAAGGTGCGGCCCGACCTGGACCGGCTCATCCGCCTCACCCAGGAGGTCATGGACCGCAGCCGCTCATTGGCCTATCGCCTGCGCCCGGCCATCCTGGACAACTTCGGACTAACCGCCGCCCTCACCGACCTGTGCGAGAGCCTGTCCGAGGACGGGGTGCTTTCGATTACCTCTCATCTGGAAAAGATCGACGATCGGGCCCTGGGCCCGGCGGTGAAGACCACCCTGTTCCGCTTCGTGCAGGAGGCGCTCACCAACGTCATCAAGCACTCCCAGAGCACCAAGGCCGAGGTGAGCCTGAGCGCCCGCGACGGCCTGATCCGGGCCGAGGTGCGTGACTTCGGGCGGGGATTCGATGTGGAGCAGATCCTGGAACAGGGCGGGGGAAGCCGTTTGGGGCTTTTGGGCATGCATGAGCGCTTGAACCTGGTGGGCGGTCGGCTTACCATAAAGACCTCCACCCAGGGCACCGTTTTGGTGGCCGAGGTGCAACCCGGAGGTCAGGCATGAGCCAAAAGCATAGCGTGGTGATTTGCGACGATCACGGCATCGTGCGCGAGGGCATCAAACAGGTGTTGGCGTCAAACCCCGCCCTGGAGGTGGTGGGCGAGGCGGCCAACGGCCTGGAAGGCCTGGCCCTGATCAGCAAACTCCGGCCTGACGTGGTCGTCACCGACATCACCATGCCCGAGATGAACGGCATCGACATGACCAGGGAACTGACCAAGGAGTTCCCCGATATCCGGGTGGTGATACTCAGCGTTCACTCGCGCAAGACCTTCATCATGGAGGCGCTCAAGGCCGGAGCTCGGGGCTACGTGCTCAAGGACTCGGCCGGGGAAAAGCTCCTGGACGCAGTGCAGGCGGTGTTGGCCGGTGACAGCTATTTGGACTCCCCGGTGGCCGGTCACATCGTGGATGAGTTCGTCAAGCTGCCCAGCCCGACCGAGCCGGCCGGCGGCGGCGGCGAGTCCCTTACCGACCGCGAGCGCCAGATCCTATCCCTGGTGGTGGAGGGCTTCTCCAACAAGCAGATCGCCGAAAAGCTCTTCCTTAGCCCCAAGACGGTGGACAACCACCGCGCCAAGATCATGTCCAAGCTGGGCCGCCGCGATGTCATCGGCCTGGTCAAGTACGCCTTGGCTACCGGTCTGGTAGACCCCGACACCTGGGGGCGCTAAGGCGGCTTCGCCAGGCGGCGGGATGCTGCGTTGCCGGCATCGCTCCAAACTCGCTGTAGGCCTGGCTACCGCTCCGTTTGTCGCTCGTCGGCGCCTTGCCTGCCGCCGCCTGGCTGTGCCGCAGGCGGGCGGTTGGACGAAGGAATCTAAAAGATCGTGTAGGTTGGCGTAGAGGGCGCAAGCCCGAGACCCAACAATTCCATGCCGCAATTTCCCGCCAAGACGCTAATAGTAGTTAACTAGTATAAATTAAATAGGTTTATTGCCCGGACTCCATTCCAGGCCGCCGTCCGGACTGGGATGAGTCCCCCTGGCGGGCGGTATCTTCACCCTATAGGCAGGGTATTTCCCCCCTCACTTTTAGTGCCTAGCAGCGCTCTCTATGAGGTGTCCACCTCATTTACCCCAATCCTGTGCATGGCTTTAACTGTTAACCATGAGCAAAAAGTTCTGCCCGGCCCACGGGGTCCGGCGGGGCCAAAACGGACTAAAGGGCAAAAACTTAGTGAGGGAGAAGGGATATGGTTAAAAAACTCGCGGTGGGAAGTCTGGTCACCGCCCTGTCGTGCCTGTTGCCCGCCTGGGCCTGGGCTGGGGGAGGCGCGGCTACCGAGTTGGTGGTGGTGGCCGACACCAGGGCCCTGAGCGGCTTCAACTTCTATCTGGCTACGCTTTACAACCAGGACATGTGGATCTTCGCCACCTGGGCGGTGGTGATCACCTCCGCCCTGGGCGTGTCCCTGGGCCTGCTCATGGACTTGATCATGAGCCACGTGGGCCTGGACCTGGGTAAAAGCGCCGGTCACGTGGAACACTAGGCAACCCGCGCACAAGGAGCGACTATCATGGATTGGCTATACATGCATATGCCCATCGCGGGGGTGGACATCTTCTGGCCCGGCCTGGTGTTGATCGGTTACTCGGTGGGGGTTATCGGCGGGTTCTTCGGCATGGGCGGTGCCTGGATGGTCACCCCCGGCCTGAACATCCTGGGCTTCCCCATGGCCTTCGCCATCGGCACCGACATCGCCCATATAGCGGGCAAGTCGATGATCTCCACCATGCGCCACAGCAAATTCGGCAACGTGGACTACCGCCTGGGCTTCATCATGCTCATCGGCACCATGGCCGGCATCGAGTTGGGAGCCCAGATCGTCATGGCCCTGGAGCGCATCGGCCGCATCGGCCCGGTGGTGCGCTGGGTCTACGTGGTGTTTTTGGCCCTCATCGCCTTCATGGTGTTCTTCGACTACTACAAGGCGGTGAAAAACCGCAACAAGAGCGACGACCCCAGCCACACCGGAGCCACCGGCGGGGTGAACTGGGCCCCGGCTCTGCACAAGATCAACCTCCCGCCCATGATGCACTTCCGGGTGGCCAATATCACCTGCTCCGTTTGGCTGCCCATCGCGGTCAGCTTCGTCACCGGCGTGCTGGCCGGCTTCCTGGGCATCGGCGGCGGCCTGCTGCGCATGCCCGCCCTGATCTACTTTATCGGCGCCCCCACCCATGTGGCCGTGGGCACCGACCTGTTCGAGGTTATGATCTCCGGCCTGTACGGCGCCTTCACCTATAGCCTCAAGGGCCGCATCGAGTTGGTGGCGGTGTTCGTAATGCTCTGCGGCGCGGCCATCGGCGCCCAGATCGGCACCGTGGCCACCAAGTACGCCCAGGGCTACGGCATCCGGGTGGTCTTCGGCTGTGCGGTTCTGGCCTGCATGATCTCCATCATCCTCAAGCAGTACGGCATCACCACCGCGGCGACGGTCATCATCCTGGGGGCCATCACCGTCATCTGCATCTACATCATGGTCATCATGTTCCGGGGTGCGGCCAACGAGCTGCGTGAAAAGAAGGCGGCCTCAAACGGGGCCAAGGCCTAGGTCCAGGGAGGCGTATGATGAAAAAAATACTACTGCTCGGCATCCTGCTCGCGGCCCTGGCTCTGAGCACCGGCTGCCTCAACAAGGCCGAAGAGTCCCATGTCTACCAGGGCGACTGCCTGGCCGTGCAAGACGGCGGCAAAACCCTGGTGCTGGCCAACAGCCAGCCCAAGCTCAACCCCCTCAAGGGCGACAAGGCCGTATTCGATATTTCCAAGGCCAAGGTGGGCCTGGCCCCGGAGGTGGGCAACATCATCCGGGTGGCCTTCTTCGTGGAAAAAGGCAAGAACGTGGCCATCAAGGTCATGAACGTCAGCAAGCAGGACCTGCGCAAAAAATAACCCCTCGGGCTTCCCCGCCTCTCTCCGGGGCCCCGGTCCGGGAGAGGGGCAGGGAAGGCCTCCTTGATGAAATATGCGGGCCTAGTGCCATAAGGAGCGGACATGGATTTTCGGCGAGGCCTTATACTAGCGGTAATGGACATCCTGCTCTTGAGCGAGCTCACCTTCGCCATCTGGTACGCCCATTTCGAGATGGAAGTGGTGGCCTGGCGCTTCTTGCAGGCATTTTTGCCGCCGGTGATCCTCACCATCCTGGGCACCCGCCTGGCCTTCAGGCGCTGGGCCCCCAAGGTGAAGGTGACGGTGGAGGAGGCCACCCAGCAGCCCTGGAGGCCGGTGAATCTCTTCGGAGTGCTGGGGCAAAACCCCAACCAGTCCCGGCGCGAGTCATAAGTATCGGGAATTAAGGCAAATGGTCAAACGCCTAGGCAAAATATTGCACCGCCTGCGCAACGGCAACGGGGGCGGAGGCAGCCGAGCCCACAAGGACCTCAAGCTGAGGTTCCGTGAGTTCAAGTATTTGCTCAGGGCCAACAACGAGGTGCTGGCCATCATCGCCGAGATAGAGCAGCAACTGGCCCAGGGCGGCCAGGTGGGGCTGGATTTCCTGCGCAGCCGCTACATAGCGGCCAGCGCCAAGGTCTACAAGATGATCCGCCACCTCAACCACATCTCCGCGGGCCGCTACCCCCTGCTCGAGGAGGCTTTCCACCGCATCCGGGCGGAAATCGACCAGATTTTGGAGGAGGGCGGTGGGTCGCGCTCCGGGGTGCTGGTGCTTCCCCTGGACAACCTGGAGCCCGGCGAGGCCCACCTGGCGGGCAGCAAGGCCTCCAACCTGGCCGAGCTTTCCCGGGCCGGGCTGCCGGTGCCCGAGGGCTTCGTGGTCACCACCGAGGCCTTCCGCCGCTTCATGGAGTTCAGCGGCCTGGGGGGCCAACTGCGCCAGGCGGTGATGATCCTGGAGGGCTCCTCCCTGAGCGAGGTGGAGGACTTCAGCCGCCTGCTGCAACAGAAAATCTTGGACGCGCCCCTGCCGCCGGAGCTGGAAAAAGAGCTGAGCGAGGCGGGCCAGCGCTTGGCCCAACTGGGGGCCAGGGGGCTCATCTCCCTGCGCTCCAGCGCGGTAGGCGAGGACACCCAAAGCTCTTTCGCCGGGCTTTACCGCAGCCTGCTGGGGGTGCCGCCCGACCAGGCGGCCTCGGCCTACCGGGCGGTGGTGGCCGCCCTGTACGCCCCCGAAGCGGTGGTCTACCGCCGACGCCGGGGCCTGTTGGACCAGGACGCCGAGATGGCGGTGTTGGTGCAGGCCATGGTGGAGCCCAAGGCCAGCGGGGTGATGTACACCACCGATCCCCTGGGCGGGGGCAAGGGGCCGCTGCTGATAAGCGCGGTGCGCGGCCTGGGCCAGAGCCTGGTGGATGGCTCGGTGGACCCGGACCTCTACCGCCTGGAGCGCAGGCATCCCCCGTTGTTGTTGGACTACGCCCCCGGCGGCCAGGGCGAGAGCCTGGGTCTGGATGCCGAGGGCCTTAGCAAGAGCAGCCTGGACGCGGCGGGGAGGGAAGAACCGCCGCTCAGCGAGGGACAGGCCCTGGAGCTGGCCCGACTGGGCTTGGAGCTGGAGGAGCGCTTCGCCTGTCCTCAGGACGTGGAGTGGGCCCTAACCGGCCACGGCCGCCTGGTGATCCTCCAGTCGCGGCCCCTGCAGGTGTTGGCCGCCCGCTGCGGCGAGGCCGCCGCGCCCGAGGTGGAGCCCCTGCTGGCCGGCGGGCATACCGCCCGGCCGGGAGCCGGGGCCGGGCCCGCCTTCGTGGTGGGCCGGGAGTCGGAGCTAAAGAATTTTCCCGACGGCGGGGTCTTGGTGGCCAGGAGCTCCTCCCCGGCCCTGGCCGCGGCCCTGCCCCGGGCGGCGGCCCTGGTCACCGACGTGGGCGGGGTGGCCGGGCACCTGGCCTCCCTGGCCCGGGAGATGGGGGTGCCCGCCCTGGTGGGCATCGGCGAGGCCACCAAGCTCATCACCAACGGCCAGGAGATAACCGTGGACGCGGGAGGCCGCCGGGTCTACCCCGGCAGGGTGGCCGAGCTGACCGGCCCCGAGCCCTCCACCGCCCTGTGCCGCCCCCGCTCGGTCCCGGCCCCCTACTGGCACCAGGCCGCAGGGCTGATCACCAAGCTCAACCTCACCGATCCCCATTCGCCGCGCTTCATCCCGGCCCGCTGCGCCACCTTCCACGACATCATCCGCTATGTCCACGAGATGTCGTTCAAGGAGATGTTCCGCCTGGGCGACGAGGTGGGGCGCGATCCCGGCGGAGGGGCCTTGCGCCTGGAGGCGGTGCTGCCCTTTGAGCTGTGGTTCATCGACCTGGGCGACGGCCTGGCCCCGGGCGCGGGGACGATCTTGAAGCCGGAGCAGATCGTCTCCATCCCCGGCGCGGCCCTCATCAAAGGCCTTTTGGACCCGGCGGTGGACTGGAACCGGCCCCGCCCGGTGAGCCTCAAGGGCTTGGCCTCGGTGTTCAGCGCCTCGCTGCTCACCCCGCCCAAGGACGGCCAGATACGCGAAATGGGCCAGCGGGCCTACGCCATCGTCAGCGCCGAGTATTTGAATTTCAACTGCCGGGTGGGCTACCACTTCACCGCCCTGGACAGCTTCTGCGGCAACCAGCAGAACGACAACTACATCAGCTTCCGCTTCCACGGCGGGGCGGCCACCGAGGACCGTCGGCAGCTTCGGGCCGAACTCATCGAGCGCCTGCTGACCGACATGGGCTTTTCGGTGGAGCGCACCGGCGATCAGGTGAGCGCCTTCATCAAGAAGTACCCCCCCGAGATGATGCTGGGGCTGCTGGAGGAGTTGGGTCGGCTGATCCTGTTCACCCGGCAGATGGACATGCTCATGAGCGGCAGGCCCATGGTCGATTGGCTGGCCCAGGCCTATGCCGCCAAAAACTACAACCTGGCAGCCAACGGGGGGGAGGGGGAGCCGCAATGACCCGTCCCTATGCCAACCTTTCGCGCCGCATGACCATCGTGGCCCTGCTGGTGGCCCTGTTGCCCCTAAACGGCTTGGGGTTCAGCCTGTACTACTACTACAACTACGCCAACACCCAGGCCCTCAAAGAGGAGCTGCGCATCCGGGCGCTCAACCGGGCCTCGGCCATCGAGCTTTTCCTGGCCGAGCGCACCGCCCTGTTGGAGGTGCTGGCCCATGGGGCGCGCCTGACCCAGCTGAGCAACGAGAGCGAGCTGGCCAATCTGCTGTCCATCATGAACCGCCGCTCCTGGAGCTTCGTGGACCTGGGCATCATCGACAAGGAGGGCCGCCACCGGGCCTACGTGGGGCCATATCTGCTCAAGGAGCAAAAATACCTCGACGCCCCCTGGTTCCAGCAGGCCATGCAAAAGGGGGTCTACACCAGCGACGTGTTCCTGGGCTACCGCCAAGTGCCCCACTTCGTCATCGCGGCGAAGCACGAGAACGGCTCAGACAGCTGGGTGCTCAGGGCCACCATCGACTCGGACGTGTTCAACCGCCTGGTGCGCACCGCCCAGGTGGGCAAGTCCGGTGACGCCTACATCCTGGATCGCCAGGGCCGCTTGCAGACGCCCTCGCGCCTGGGCGGCAAGGTTCTGGACCCCGCCCCGGTGGAGTTAGGCTCGGTGGCTCCGGGCAGCTCGGTGGTGGAGCGCACCACCGCCGACGGACGCCAGGTACTCACCGCCTTCTCCTGGATATGCGGCGGCAAGTGGCTGTTGGTCATAGACCAGGACCCCAAGGAGATACTGGGGCCCCTTAACCTGGCCCGCAACGTGGAGCTGGCCGTGTTGGCCCTGGCCAGCCTGTTCGTGGTGGTGGCGGTGTTCATCCTGGTGCGCCTGTTCATCCGTCAGCTCCAGCGCAACGACGAGGAGCGGGCGGCCATCGACGCCCAGCTGGCCCACTCCGCCCGCCTGGTCTCCCTGGGGCGCATGGCCGCCGGGGTGGCCCACGAGATAAACAACCCCCTGGCCGCCATAAGCGAGCTGGCCGGGGAGGTGCAGGACATCCTGGTGCCCAGCGAGTTGGCCAAGCTGGAAGAGGGCGAGGTGGTGGGGGAAAACCTGGAGCGCATCCAGAACCAGGTGGAGCGGGCCAGGGAAGTCACCCACCGCATGCTCAAGTTCGCCCGGCGCATGGAGCCCCATTTGGAGGGCATCGACATCAACGACGTCCTGCGCGAGTCCTACTCCTTCATCGAGAAGGAGGCCCTGTTCAACAACGTCAAGGTGCAGCTGGACCTCAGCCCCAACCTGCCGGTGATCAAGAGCGACCGGGCCCAGTTGCAGCAGGTCTTTTTGAACCTCATGGACAACGCCCTGGACGCGGTGGGCCAGGGGGGACGGGTAAGAGTCACGAGCCGGGCCGACGGTTCCTGGCTGACGGTAAAGGTAAACGACAGCGGTCCCGGAGTGCCGGCCGATCTTGCCGGCCGCATCTTCGATCCTTTCTTCACCACCAAGGATCCCGGCCAGGGGACCGGCCTGGGGCTTTCCATCAGCCACTCCATAACGCAGCGCCTGGGCGGCTCTCTGGAGTTGGAGAACCATCCGGGGCAGGGGGCTACCTTCGTGGTGCGCCTGCCCAATTCGCCGCCCGACACGCCGTGAACCATGGGAGCGGAGAGAGAAATGAGCCCATTCAAGGTATTGGTGGTGGACGACGAGAGGGACTTTCTGGAGTCCCTGGTGCGGCGCCTGCAACGGCGCTCGGTGGACGCCGCGGGAGTGACCAGCGGCGAGGCCGCCCTGGAGCACCTCAAGGTGCACAAAGCCGACGTGGTGGTGCTGGACGTGAAGATGCCGGGCATGAACGGCATCGAGGCCCTGCGCCATATCAAACAGCATTACCCCGAGGTGGAGGTGATCCTGCTCACAGGCCACGCCTCGGTGGAGTCCGGGGTGGAGGGCCTGGCCCTGGAGGCCTTCGATTATCTCATCAAGCCGGTGAAGCTCGACGAGCTCATCGAACGCATCATGGAGGCCTTTGACCGGCGCAAGGTGGTCGGCGAACTGACCGGCTCCCCACCGCCCGACCAGAGCTAAGGCCGCGCCGGTGATCCCGTGAACCTGGTTGAGCACTTCCGCCGCCTTTTCGCCCAGGGACCCCTGCCGCCGGGTGATGAAGAGGTGGAGCGCCTGCGGGCCGAGTTCGCGGCGCGCTACCGCTGTTTCCGCGATCTTCTGTCCGCCAACCAGCGCGCCCTGGAAGCCCTGGCCGAGTTGGAGCAGGCCCAGACCGGGGACTACAGCCCCACCATGGCCTTTGTGAGGGGCCGGGCCACGGCCACGGCGGTCAACGTCTTCCGCATGATCCAGAACCTGGAGGCCCTGGCCCCGGACCGCTACCCAGGCCTGCGCGAGAGCTTCAAGGCGGTGCAGGCCTCGGTGGAAGCCGCCCTGGGCTCCGCGCCCGCGCCCACCGAGGGCCCCCTGGTGCTTCCCCTGGAGCGGGCGGCCACCGGCGGCGAGGCCCTGTCCGGCCCCAAGATGGCCGTGCTGGGCCGGGTGGCCGCCGAATTGGGCCTGGCCGTGCCGCCGGGGATGGTCATCACCACCCGGGCCTACGCCCTGGTGGTGAAACACAATGACCTGGCCGAGGAGATCGCCCGCCTGTTGCAGATCGCCGACTTGGAGCGCATGGACAGCCTGTTGGCCACCTGCTCCCAGATCCAAGGCCTGTTCACGCGGGCCGAGATACCCGCCGAGCTGGCCCAGGCGGTGAATGAGGGCCTGGCCGCCCTGGCCCCGGCCGGGCCGGAGCCCCTGCGCCTGGCCCTGCGCTCCAGCGCCCAGGGCGAGGACGCGCCGGGAGCCTCCTTTGCCGGGCAGTTCACCAGCGAGCTCAACGTGGAGCCCTCCCGCTGGGAAGAGGCATATCTGGGGGTGATCGCCAGCCTGTACAGCCCCCCGGCGGTGAGCTACCGCCGCCACATGGGCCTGCGCGACGAGGACGCGGCCATGGCCGTGGGCTGCCTGGCCATGATCCCGGCCCGGGCCGGGGGGGTGGCCTACACCGCCGACCCCTTGGACCCGGCGACCCCGGGAGTGCTGATCAGCTCCTGCTGGGGCCTGCCCAAGGCGGTGGTGGACGGCACCTGGGACTGCGACCAGTTCCGGGTGAGCCCCGGCCCGCCGCTGCGCTTGGCCGAGTCCCTGGTGGCGGCCAAGGAGCGGCGCTACGTTTGCGACCCGGTGGAGGGGGTGTTGCCCACCCTGGTGGGACCGGAGCTCAGGCAGGAGCCCAGCCTGAGCCGGGCCCAGGCCCTGGAGCTGGCCCGGGCGGCCCTGAAGCTGCAAGATTACTTCCACGGGCCCCAGGACGTGGAGTGGGCCCTGGATCAGGGGGGCAAGCTGTTCATCCTGCAATGCCGGCCCTTGCCCTCGGGCGGGGCGGAGGATAGCGGGGCCGTGGTCAGCGGAGCCGAGGAGCAGCTGATCTTGCGGGGCGGTGTCACCGCCAGCCCCGGCGCGGCGGCGGGCAAGGTGCGCTGGGTGCAGACCGGCGGCGACGCGGTTTCTTTCCAGGAGGGCGAGGTGCTGGCCGTGGAGCAGCCTTTGCCCCGCTGGGCCCCCTTGCTGGGCCGGGCGGCGGCCCTGGTGGGGGTCAAGGGCGGAGCGGCGGGGCACCTGGCCAGCGTGGCCCGGGAGTTCGGGGTGCCCGCCCTGTTGGGGGTGGGGCCGGGGGGCCGGGAGCTGGCTCCGGGCCAGGAGGTCACGGTGGACGCGGGCGGCCGGGCGGTGTACGCCGGTCGTCTGCCCCTGCCCGGACGCCCGGCCGTGGATAAGGGCCTGCCCGACACCCCGGTGCGCCGGGCCCTGACCCAGGTCATCGCCCAGGCGGCCCCGCTGAACCTGCTGGACCCAGAGGACCCAGGCTTCACCCCCCAGGCCTGCCGCACCCTGCACGACCTCACCCGCTTCTGCCACCAGAAGGCGGTGGAGGAGATGTTTTCCCATGCGGCCCAGGAGCACTTTCCCCTCAACGCCGCCCGCCAGCTCTACTATCACGCGCCCATGCAGTGGTGGATCATCGACCTGGACGACGGGGTGCGCCGTCCCCTGAGCGGCAAGTACGTGCGCCCCGAGGACATCCTGTGCGCGCCCTTCCACGCCTTTTGGGAGGGCCTGTTGGAGATCCCCTGGCAGGGGCCGCCGCCCCTGGACGCCAAGGGCATGGCCTCGGTGATGTTCCAGGCCACGGCCAACCCGGCCCTGGCCACGGGGGTGAAAAGCAGCCTCGCCGAGCGCAACTACTTTCTTATCACCAAGGAATTCCTCAACTTGCAATCCAGGGTGGGCTTCCACTTCTCCTCCCTGGAGGCCATGGTCACTCCCCTGGCGGCGGACAATCTGGTGAGCTTCTGTTTCCGGGGCGGGGCGGCCGACCCCGCCCGGCGCCGGGCGCGGCTGGCCTTTTTGGAAGAGTTCCTGGCCGGGTTGGGCATGGCGGTGGGCATCAAGGGCGACGCCCTCTTGGCCCGGGCCGAGGAGGTGCCCGCCCCCGAGTGCCTGGCCATGGTAAAGGCCCTGGGCTACTTGATAATGCACACCCGGCAGTTGGACATGATCATGGCCAGCCCCCAGCGGGTGGAGCACTACCGGGCCAAGATCACCGCCGACCTGGCCGCCTTGAGGCCGCCCGCGGGCGCTTAACCCTTGGCCAGGTCCGGCATGGTCTTGGCGTAGACCACCTTGCCGTCACCGCGAGCGTAAAAATCCTCCAGCACGGTGAGCAAAGTGTAGCCCCGGCTCTGATAAAAGCGCCGGGTGGGGTGGTACATTGGCTGGGAGGAGGTCTCTATATAGAGCCGCTCGCCCCCGGCGGCGGCCACCCGCTGCTCCACCTGGGCCAAAAGTCGGCTGCCCAGGCCCCGGCTGCGGGTGCTTTGGTTCACGATGATCCAGTAAAGGCTCCAGGAGTGCAGGGTGCCCGGGATGTGGCCGTAGCAGGCATAGCCTAGGGTCTGGTCCCCTTCCTGGGCGAAGATGAAGTTGTAGCCGCTTTCCGGGCCCTTGCTCAAATGCTCGGCGGCGAAATCGGCGGCAAGCAGCACTTCGTCGGGGCGGAAGAAACCGCTGGCCGACGCGAAGCGCTCGATAAGGGTCACGTCCTGGGGAATCATGTCTTCTCGCCAGGTTATGGCGGGTTGGGGTTGGCGGTTCATGGCTGCTGATAACCTCGTCCTTCCCTGGGTGGGTGTCGGCCGGTGGGGCCATGGCCGGTTCGGGTTCGCCAACGGTCGCCAAGGTCCAGGGATCGCCTTGGCGCCTGCCTGTAAAGTCTACTCCCAGGGGGCCGCGCAAGCCAAAACAGGCTGGTGATTGTGGGGAGCTTATCGGGTATCATGGCTTAGTCTTCGGGTAAAAACAGCGACGCCCAGGTCAGGCGGGGGCTCCTAGCTACCCGCCGAAACCCACGTCATGTGCTTAACAACGTTTTTGCCGGCCGAGAGGTTGCCGTCAGAGGGTGGGGAGCCGCCTTGTCCTCCCAGGCGGAACAAGCTTGGCCGCGGCCTGGGCTTTTTGGTGATGCGGCGAAAATTCTCTACCCAGGTATCACCCTATGGTTGTTTCCCCACCGCGGTGATCAACGCCTACATCTACAGCGAAGTTCCGCCTCCCCCCGCGGAGGTCCTGGTGGCCCGCAGCCGCTGCGACGAGTTGCGCGGGCGCATAGACAAGCTAAAGCTGCTCCGGGGGGTGCGCGGCCTCAGCTTCCGCAAGGCCACCGCCGAGGAGGTGCTCCAAGAGGCGGGCATCATCACCTACAGCAACCGGCGCTACATAAACCACTCGGCCTTCTTCTTCCGCATCAACGGCCACGCCTACGCGGTTAACGCCCAGCTTGACAGCACCGCCCTGGTGGAGACGGTGGGCATCCGCGCTTTTTTGAAGGAATACGAGAAATCCCTCTCCCAGTACCAGCACTGGCGCATTATTTGAGCGAACGAAATATTTCCGGGACCGCGCCCGCCGGGGCGGCGGCCCTGGCGGCCCTGGCCAAGGCCAGAGCCTTATTAGAGGCCTACGGTCCACAGCTGGCCGCCGACGCCGACCAGGCGCGCCTGCTGTCCGAGTATTTCCAGGAAATCCTGCGAAGCCATGGCCTTATGCGCTCCAAGCTGGCCTTTGACGCCTGCGCGGTGTGCGCCGGGCAAGACGGCGGGGCCAGTTGCTGCTTCGAGGGGGCCGAGGACTGGTACTACCCACTATTGCTGTTGGCCAACCTGTCCCTGGGGATGGAGCCGCCCGTCACCCGCAGCCACCCCCAGGACTGCCTATTCAACGGCGACCTGGGCTGCGGCCTTTTGGCTCGCTACGGCATCTGCCTCAATTTCTTCTGCCCCGAGCTGTTCGCCCGTCTGGGCGAGGCCGAGATGCTAGGACTGCGCCGGGCGGTTGGCCGGGAGCTGGAGGCGGGCAGGCTGTGGGAGGAATGCGTGGGCCGCTGGTTGGTGGCTCACGGCGAAAGAGGTTGGCTCTAAAGTCCGGCTTCCTCCACTCGCCTTGTCCCTGGCCGTCGGGGTATGCTACAAAGGTGCAAGCGACGGCGGCGCGCCAGCACCAGCCGGTCAATCCATCCAGAATCAACCGCACCGCCGCTCCCAAGGCAAAACAAACCCGCGAGCTGTAGCCCAGCCCCGCTAGGCCGGGCCGCTACGCGTGATGGACCCGGTAAAAACCAGCTATCCTCTCCGGCGGCCCCGCGCCGGTGGGGGAGCCTTGGCCGTTATCCCCGTTTGCCTGGGAGTTTATGCCCGCACTCAGCCAGCCGCAGCTCCTGGCCCCGCCCACTCGGCCTGAGGACGCCTACGCCCGCTTCATGCGGTGGCTGCCGGCCCATCAGGGCGAGATCATCGACCAATGGGTGGAGCGCCTCACCTTGATGTCGCCCTCCTACCGCCGCCGCCCCACCGCCGAGCTGTACCTCACGGTGACCGAGGCCTTCCGGGCCAACTGGGAGGCCCTGGAAACCGGCAACCTGGAGCGCATCGACCGCTTCATCGACTTTATCACCGAAAAGCGCCTGCACGCTGGCTTTCCCTTGTCCGACGTGCAGAAGGCCTTTGAATTGTTCCGGGAATTGGTGGTCACCCGGCTCTGCCAGGGCGAGCTGGCCTATCTGTTGCCGGGTTGCCTGCCGCGCATAAACTCCTGCCTGGCCTACACCATCCACCGTTTTTCCGACTGCTTCCAGGGCATGCACGAGCGCTATCTGCGCCAGCATGCCCACCAACTGGAGCGCCAGGTGCACGCCCGCACCGCCGAGTTGGCCGAGAGCGAGCGGCGCTACAAGGCCCTGGTCAACGAGATCAACGACGGCTACTTCATCGTGCAGGGGGAGCGCATCGTATTTGCCAACCAGGCCTTTTGCCAGATGCACGGGGCCGACCTGGACGGGGTGTTGAGCAGGCGCTTTTCGGATTTCGTGGCCGCCGACGACCGGCCCCTGGTCATGGGCGCCTTGTGGGAGTCCATGGCCAAGCGATCCGGCGGGGGCCAGCTGGAGTACGACCGGGCCGGTTGCCCGGCCCAGGATGCGGCCACGGAGATCAAATACCGGGTGGTGGACCTGGGCCAGGGGCCGGTGACCATCGGGGTGTGCCGGGACATAAGCCAGAGGGTGGCCATGGAAGCCACCATCCGCGAGCACGAGCGCATGGCCTACGTGGGCAACGTGGCCGCCTCCCTGTCCCACGAGATACGCAACCCCCTGTCCACCTGCACCCTCAACATGCTGATCCTCAACCAAAAGCTGGACCTGGACGGCTTCGACCGCCGCCGCCTGGAGCTTACGGTGCGCGAGCTGACCCGCCTGGAAGACATCCTGCGCCAGCTTTTGGACCTGGCCCGGCCGCTCAGCCTGAACTGCCGTCCGGCCCACCTGCCCCAGGTGACCCGGGACTGCCTGGACCTGTTGGCCGGAAAGATGCACGCCCAGGGCATAAGGCTCTACCAGCGCCACGCCCCGGGAATGCCCCCGGCGGAGGTGGACCCGGACAAGATAGAGCAGGCGCTGCTCAACCTTCTGCTCAACGCCATCGACTCGGTGGAGCAGGGCGGGCGCATCACCGTGTGGACCCGCCCGGTCACTGACGGCGAGGGGGATTGGGCCGAGCTGGGGGTGCACGACAACGGGCCGGGCATAGACCCCAGGCTCAAGGAGAACCTTTTCGCCCCCTTTGCCACCAACAAGGCCCACGGCACCGGCCTGGGGCTGAGCAACGTCAAACGGGTGGTGGAGGCCCACGGCGGCAAGGTCTTGGTCAAAAGCCGCCCCGGCCTGGGGGCCACTTTCATGTTGAGGCTGCCTTGGACAAACTGAACGACATTCTGCTCATCGAGGACGATCACGCCCTGCGCGAATCCCTGGAGATGTTTCTGCAGGAAAAGGGCTGCCGGGTGCAGAGCGCGGCCACCGGTGAAGAGGGCCTCAGGCTGTGGCGGGAGATATCGCCCCAGGTGATCATCCTGGATGTGCGCCTGCCGGACATCTCGGGCCTGGAGATGCTGCCACGCATCACCCGCCAGGACCCGGAGGTCAAGGTGATCGTCATCACCGCCTTCCACGACATGGAGACCACCATCGAGGCCATGCGCCTGGGGGCCTACGACTACCTACGCAAGCCCATCAAGGTGCACGAGCTGGACCGGGCCATAGACAAGGCCATGCACATCGCCCTGGCCACCCGGGACAGCCGCCCGGTGGTGGGCCACGACCAGCCGCCCGACCCCCGCAACCGCATCATCGGCGACACCCCCACCATGCACGCCATCTACAAGACCATCGGCCTCTTATCGCGCAACCAGGCCTCAGTGCTGGTCATGGGCGAGACCGGCTGCGGCAAGGAGCTGATCGCCCGGGTCATCCACGATTCCTCGCCCAACCGCGAGGAGCCCTTCGTCACCGTGGACTGCACCACCCTGGTGGACAACCTGTTGGAGTCGGAGCTGTTCGGCCATGCCCGGGGGGCCTTCACCGGGGCGGTGGAGACCAAGAAGGGCCGCCTGGAGCTGGCCGGGCGGGGCACCATCTTTTTCGACGAGGTGGGAGACCTGCCCCTGGCCCTACAGGCCAAGCTGCTCAGGTTTCTGGAATACCGCGAGTTCACCCCGGTGGGCAGCAACCAGGTGCACCGCTCCCAGGCCCGCATCATCGCGGCCACCAACCAGGACTTGGAGGCCATGGTCCAGGCCAAGAGCTTCCGCCAGGATTTGATGTTCCGCCTCAAGGTGGTGAGCATCAAGGTGCCGCCCCTGCGGCGGCGCCTGGCCGACCTGCCGGACTTGGTGCAGTTCTTCCTGTTCCAGATCAACCAGGAGCTCAACACCCGGGTGACCAGGGTGGAGGAGGCGGCCATGGACCGCCTCAGGGAGCACCCCTGGCCGGGCAACGTGCGCGAGCTCAGGAACGTGCTGACCAAGGCGGCCCTGGATTCCCGGGGCGCGGTGCTCCTGGCCGACGCGGTGGACGCGGCCCTGGACGCCGCCGGGGCCGGAGCCTCCGGCGAAATGGACCTGCGCAGCCTGGACGAGATGGAGCAGGAGCACATCGCCTCCACCCTGGACCAGACCGAGTGGAACATCTCCGCAGCCGCCCGCTCCCTGGGGGTGTCCCGGCCCACCCTGCGCAAGCGCATGGCCCGCTACGGCCTCAAGCGCCCGGTCTAGGCCCCCCAACCCCTATCCACTGGAAAGCCCTTTTCCAGGACGCTAGCAAGAAGCTTTACTTCCGGCCGCTTTCGGGCCCCGCGCCCCTGCCGCGGCCGCCGGCGTCTTTGGGCGTGATGCCGGTGAGTTGAGGGATGTATTGCGCCTCGCGCCGTCGGCGGCATGGGCCTTGCAATCAACGCCAGTGTGAAAAATTTTCAATATTTGGTGAACGGGCATGAAAAACACCCGAACCCTACAAGACGCTCGCCAAAGACATATCCGAAAAGTGCTGGCCCACACCAAGGGCGACATAGAACAAGCCAGCCGCATCCTGGGAATCACTCCGGCGGCTTTGACCAACTTGTTGCGCCAACAAGAGGCGTCGCCGTCCGGGGACGAGAAGCGGTCTTCGCCAGAACCAAAACGAGGGTGGGAGCATGAAAAAGAAGTTTAGGACGTTTATGGCGCTGGCAGCGATGCTGGCTTTGTTGCTGCCGGCCGGCGCGGCCCTGGCGGCTGAACCGATCGTGCTGGGGTGCCCGCTGTCCACGGCCTTCCTTTATGGCTGGGACGCCGAGCGGGCCATCAACCTGGCGGTTGAGGAGATCAACGCCGCCGGCGGGGTCAAGGTGGGCAAAGAAATGCGCCCCCTCAAGGTGGAGGTCATCGACACCCGTGACCTGGAGCCCGGCGTGCCGGTGAGCGAGGCCCTCATGGGGGTGGAAAAGCTCATCCTGGAAAAACACGCCAACTTCATCGTGGGCGGCCCGGTGCGCTCCGAGGCGGCCCTGGCGGCCATGGCCCTGCTGTCCAAGCACAAGATGATCTCCATCCTCACCACCGGGGCCCTGACCCCCAAGTACCACGCCATGGTGGGCAAGAACCCGGAGAAGTTCAAGTACCTGTTCCGCATCTCCGGCGAGGCCAAGTGGATGGTCCTGGGCGAGCTGGTGCCCTGCCTGGAGGACATCGGCAAGCAGTTCAAGCTGGATAAGCTGTTCATCATGGTGCAGGACGTGGCTCATGCCCGGGCGGGCGGCGGCATCCTCAAGAAGGTGATGAGCAAGAAGGGCTGGAAGGTCCTGGCCGATCCGGTGGTCTACCCCACCGGCACCACCGACTTCTCCATGGGCCTGTTGGAGGCCAAGAAGAACGGCGCCCAGGTCATCATCATCTGGATGGACATGCCCGAGAGCGCCATTCTGCTCAAGCAGTGGTACGACATGAAGGTCCCGGCCCTGCCCTTCGGCACCATCATCGCCGCGGCCGAGCAGCCGGGCTTCTGGAAGGCCACCGACGGCAAGGGCGAGTACTGCCTGGCCAACGTGGTCAACGCGGGCAACGCCCCCAGCGAGGCCACGCCCTGGACCATGAAGTTCGTAAACGCCTACCAGAAGAAGTACGGCATGGAGCCCGAGGGCTACGGCACCTCCTCCAGCTACATGGCGGTCTACGTGCTCAAGGACGCCATCGAGCGGGCGGGCACCCTCAACTCCGACAAGGTGGCCGACGCTCTCAAGAAGACCGACCTGATGGGCGTGTACGGCCGCATCCGTTTCGATCCCAAGACCAACCAGATCATACCCAGCCTGGACCCCAAGGAAGGCGCGGTGGGCACCGTGTTCCAGTGGCAGGCCGGCAAGCGGGTGGTGGTGTTCCCGCCCAAGATCGCCACCGGCAAGATCCTGCTGCCTCCTTGGATGAAGCAGGGCAAGTAACCGTCGCCCGCACCCTTTGAACCACGGCGCACCGGTCCGCCAGACCGGGCCGGTGCGCTCCAACCAAGGGCATAAGTTAAAGATGGACATACTTATCTACGGGGTGATCAACAGCGCCACCCTGGCCCTCATGGCCTTGGGCTTCACCCTGGTCTACGGAGTCAGCCGCCTGCCCAACTTCGCCCACGGCGCCCTGTACGTGCTGGCCGGTTACATCTGCTGGCTGTTGCTCAACCGCCTGGGCCTGCCCTACATCCTGGCCATCGCCCTGGCCCTGGGCCTGGTGGCCGTGGTGGGCGGGGCCATGTACCAGCTCATCCTGGTGCGCATCCGGGGCATGTCCATCAGCGAGATCATCGCCTCCTACGCCATCGGCCTGGCCATCCTGGAAGGCCTGCGCTGGGGCGGGCTAAAGGGCGGCACCTTCACCCTGCCCGCCTTCTTGGAGGGCAGCGTGGACATCGCCGGGGTGTCGGTGGACTTCCAGCGCATCCTGGTGGTGGTGCTGGGAGCGCTGTTGGTGGGGCTGCTCTACTTCTTCGTCAATCACACCCGCCTGGGCCTGGCGCTCAAGGGCATGGCCCAGGACGAGCGGGCCGCCCTGACCCTGGGCATCGACAGCGACCGCATGGCCGTGGCCTCCATGGCCCTGGGCTCGCTCAGCGCGGCGGTGGCCGCCCTTATCCTGCTGCCCCTGGGCAGCATCGTGGTGGAGGCGGGCTACCACGTGCTCATCATGGCCGTGGCCGTGTGCATCGTGGGCGGGCTGGGCTCCTGGACCGGGGCCATCCTGGCCGCGTTCGTGATCGGCTTCGCCCAGATCCTCACCACGGCCTACCTGGGGGCCCACTTCCAGGTGGTTGTGGCCATCCTGGCCATCATCCTCACCCTGATACTTCGGCCCTCGGGCCTGTTCGGCAAACAAAAAGAGCTGGAAGAGAGGGTCTAGCCCATGGCCAAGGCACATGAATCAAGACGCAAGGAACGCCTGGACCGCGGGGTCAAGGTGCGCTCCGACGGGGTATACGCCGTGGCCTCCTGGCGGGAGATGGCCTTTTTGCTGGGCCCGCGCCTGCTGTTGATCGCGGGCCTGATGGTCATGCCCCTGGTGCTGTGGCCGGCGCCTTATTGGCAGAAGGTGCTCACCATCATCTGCATCTACTCCCTGCTGGCCATCGGCTTCGACTTCCTGGCCCATTACGTGGGGCTGGTCAGCCTGGGCGGGGCGCTCTACATCGGGGTGGGGGCCTACATCTCGGCCCTTTTGAACACCGAGATGGGCCTGCCCCTGTGGGCCACCATCCCCCTGGCCACGGTCTTGGGAGGCATGGTGTGCACCGTGCTGCTCTGGCCCTGCCTGCCGCTCAGGGGAGTCTACTTCGCCATCGTCAGCCTGATGTTTCCCCTGCTGGCCGCGCGGCTCATCGAGGCCTTCGACATCTTCGGCGGCACCGACGGCATCATGGGCCTGGACGGCTTCCCCAACAAGTGGAGCGAGATGTACGTGCTCATCATCTGCCTCCTCTTGGCCCTGTTCGCCCTAAGGCGACTGGTCAACGAGGACGTGGGCCTGGTGTTCCGGGGAGTCAAGGACAACGACCAGTCGGTCAAGGCCAGCGGCATAGACATCACTCGGTACAAGGCCCTGGGGGTGTTCATCGCCTCTTCCCTGGGCTGCCTGGGCGGTGCCTGTTTGGCTCACATCTACATGTGGGCGGGCATCAGCCAGTTCGCCCTGGACTTCTCCATCATCCCCATCGCGGCCACGGTGGTGGGCGGGGGCGGCACCCTGGCCGGGCCGGTGATCGGCTGCCTGATCCTGGTGCCCATCTCCGAACTGCTCCGGGACTTCGGCACTCTTCGCATCGCGGTCTACGCCCTGATCCTCATGGCCTTCATCGTGTTCAAGAGCGAGGGGCTCATGAGCTACGGGGCCCGCAAGTACAACCAATTCGAGCACTGGGTGGAGATATAGCATGGCGGGCGAGCCCATCCTGAGCGTGCGCGACGTGAACAAGACCTTCGGCGGGGTCAAGGCCCTCACCGAGGTTAGCTTCAACCTGATGCCCGGCAACATCCTGGGGGTGATCGGCCCCAACGGCAGCGGCAAGACCACCCTGGTCAACGTGATCACCGGGTTCGTCAAGGCCGACAGCGGCCAGGTGCTCTACAAGGGCAAGGATTTGGTGGGTACGGCCCCTCACAAAATCGCCGACCGGGGGCTAACCCGCACCTTCCAGGTGATGCGCCCCTACTACAGCCTGCCCGCCTACAAGAACCTCATCGTGCCCCTGTTCAGCCCACGGGCCAGGCGCACCGGAGGCTGGCGGGGCGGGGGGCGCATGGGCTCCCGGGACACCGTGGCCGTGGACATCCTGGAGGAGATCGGCTTTGAGCGCGAATCCTACGTGCCCTACAAGACCGCCTCCAGCCTGCCCACCGGCTACCTGAAGCGGCTGGAGCTGGCCCGCTGCCTGGCGCTGAGACCCGAGATCATCATCTGCGACGAGGTGTTTTCCGGCCTGTCCATGAGTGAGATGGCCTCCATGGTGCCGCTGATGGAAAAGCTCCAGATGGAGGGCATCACCCTGATCATGGTGGAGCACCGTTTGCGCGAGCTGTTCCGCTTGGCCAACCGGGTGATGGTCTTGAACTTCGGGGCCAAGATCGCCGAGGGGGTGCCGGTGGAGGTCATGGCGGACAAGCAGGTGAAGGAAGCCTACTTCGGCTCCGAGGAGGTCTTCAGCTATGTTTGAGGCTCTGGGCCTGATGGTCTTCTACGAAAACATGCTGGCCTTAAACAACGTGAGCCTGGCCTGCGGTGACAACCAGATCGTGGGCGTGTTCGGGGCCAACAGCGCGGGCAAGTCCACCCTGATGTACACCCTGAGCGGCATCATGGATGACATCGCCAAAAAAGAGCAGATGGCCGGCGGCGAGCGTATCACCCTGAGGGGGCGCATCAACTACAAGGGCCGGGACATCAGCCACGACAAGCCCTCCAAGCGGGCCAAGGCGGGCATCATCCTCTGCCCCGAGCGGCGGCGCATCTTCCCGGAAAGCTCGGTGTTGGAGAACCTGAAGATCGGCGGCTATCTGGCCAACCCGGACCAGGCCGCCGAGACCCTGGAATACGTGTTCAAGATCTTCCCGCCGCTGACCAAGATCGTGCGCCGCCTGGGCGGCTTCCTATCCGGCGGCGAGCAGCAGATGCTGGCCATAGGCCGGGCCCTGATGGCCCAGCCCAAGTTGCTCTTGTTGGACGAGCCTCTCCTGGGCCTGTCCCCGGCCATCCAGTACTGGCTGGCCAAGTCCATCAAGGAGATCGCCGAGGAGCGGGGAGTGGCCATCATCGTGGCCGAGCAGTACGCACGGCCCATCATGCCCATCATCGACTACGGCTACATCCTGGAAAACGGCTCGGCGGTGGTCGAAGGGGACAAGGACGATTTGATGAACAACCCCGACGTCAAGTCGGCCTATTTCGGGGCCTAAGTTATGTCAATCCAACCGGAATTCACCTACACCCGCTTCGAGCAGGCCGCGGCCAAGTTCCCCCACAACGCGGCGCTCATCTTCCTGGGACAGCGCTTTACCTACGCCAAGCTGAAAGACATGGTGGATCGCTTCGCCACGGGCCTGGCCCAGCGGGGCATCGGCCGGGGCGACCGGGTGCTGCTCTACCTCAGCAACAGCCCCCAACTGGTCATCGCCTGGCTGGCTACCCAGAAGATCGGGGCGGTGGTGGTGCTGGTCTCGCCCATCTACACCAGCCACGAGATCGCCTACATGGTGGCGGACTCCAAGGCCAAGGCCATCATCTGCCACGACACCAACTACGGCTACGTGGCCGAAATCCTGGAGGGCAGCGGCCTGGAGCTGGTTATCGTCACCAGCCTGCTGGATATGGTATCGCCATTTAAGCGTTTGGTGGCCGCCATGTTCGACAAGGCCCCCACCGGCACGGTGAAGGGCGGGCCGGAGACGGTGTGGTTCAAGAAAATCCTGGCCGCCCCGCCCCGCCCCCCGGCGGTGGAGCTGGACCCGGTGAAAGACCTCTCCTACATTCTCTACACCGGCGGTACCACCGGCTTCCCCAAGGGAGTGCCGGGCAACCACTGGGGCCACTGCTCCTACGTGGCCGACGTGATGCACGACGTTCTGGAGGGCCACGTCAGGCCGGGCCGGGACACCTACATCGCCATCAACCCCCTGTTCCACATCATGGCCCTGGGCCTGCTGATGGCCCTGGGGCTGAACCAGGGCAACACCACGGTGCTCATGCCCCAGCCCCACGTGGACGCCATCCTGGACGCCATCCAGCGCTACAAGGTGCGCTGGATGCTGGGGGTGCCCGCCCTGTACCGCATGATTCTGGAAAACGACCGCCAGCATTTCTACGACATCAGCTCCCTGACCTACTGCTACTGCGGCGGTGACGTGCTGCCCCGGGAGGTGCTGGCCCGCTGGAAGGAGCGGGTGGGCTCGCCCATCTACCAGGTCTACGGCTCCACCGAGGCGGGCCATGTGACCTACAGCCGCATCGACGCCGGGGAGCCGCCTCAAATGAGCATCGGGGTGCCGCTTACCAGCCGCCGGGTGCTGCTGGTGGAGCCCGACACCCTGGAGATCTCCACCCCCGGCGAATTGGGCGAGCTGTTGGTAACCAGCGACCACGCCATGAAGGAGTATCTCAACAAGCCCGAGGAGACCGCCGCCGCCTTCGTGGCCCTCAGGGGCGAGATCTACTACCGCACCGGAGACTTCGTGAAGCAGGGCGAGGACGGCCAGATCTACTACGTGGAGCGCTCGGCCGACATTCTCAAGCACAAGGGCTACCGGGTCAGCGCCTCGGAGATCGAGGCGGTGCTCCAGGACCACCCCGTGGTGGTGGGGGCCTGCGTGGTGGGGGTGCCCGACCCCAAAGTGGGCGAGCGCATCAAGGCCATCGTGGTGATGAAGGAGGACGCCAAGGGGGTGGGGGCCACCGAGCTTATCCGCTTCTGCCGCGACCGCCTGGCCGGTTACAAGGTGCCTTCCTACATAGAGTTCCGTGATATGCTGCCCAAATCCAAGGTGGGCAAGCTGCTCAGGCGCGAGATCCGCGACGAGGAGCGCCGCCGCCAGGAAAAGGAAAAAACCGCCTGAGAAACGGCGCACCGGGAGACAAGCCATGGAATTATTGCAAGCAATCCAACTACGGCGCAGCGTGCGGGCCTTCGAGTCCACGCCGGTGAGCGACGAGCAGGTCAACTCCCTCATTGAGGCGGCGGTGTGGGCCCCCAGCCCCCTGCACCAACAGCCCTGGTCCTTCGTGGTCATCCGCGGCGCCGAGGCCAAGGCCAAGGTCAAACAGCTGTGCCAGGCCACCAAACAGGCGGTCATCGACGGCGGCGGCCCCGGCTGGGTGGGCAAATACAGCTTCGACTTCCTGGACCAGGCCCCGGTTTACGTGGCCGTGCTCTTCGACCCCAAGAAGGCGGGTCTGGGCTCCTTTTTCAACCAGAGCCGCGGGGCCATGGCGGCGGCGGCGGCGGCGGTGCAAAACCTCATGCTTGCCGCCACCGGGCAGGGGCTGGGCAGCCTGTGGCTCACCTTCTTCGACCCCCTGAAAATGGCCCAGGCCCTGGGCTCGCCCGAGGGCCTGGATGTGGCGGGCATCATCCCCCTGGGCGTGCCCGCCGAAAATCCCAAGGCCCCGCCGCGCAAGGCGCCCAAGGTGTTCAGCGACTTCTACGGTCAATAGGCCTACCTCTCCCATCGGGCGGGCTCGGCTCCTCTTTTGGAGTGACGGGCCCGCCCACTTTTATGCCCATGCCCGCCTTGGCCGCACCGGCCTTGTCTTGGGCTGCTCCCGGAGTTAAGCTAAGCAGATAACGGCGGCCTGAGCCCCGCGTTCCTGTTTTTCGGATGCCCCGGCCCCTTGCCGAGGCGAAAGAGCGTGGCATGATCGAGGCGTACGAAAGCGACCCCAGGCTGGGGCGTTACCTAATCTCCTTCCACCAGGGGCAGACCCTTTTCCTGGAGGGTGATGAGTCCCAGGACCTCTACGTTTTGGTGGAGGGCGAGCTGGACGTGCTAAAGGGCGACCAGGTGATCGCCATTCTGGCCGAGCCCGGCGCGGTGTTCGGCGAGATGTCCTTCCTGATGGGGGACAAGCGCACCGCCACCATTCGGGCCCGTCTTCAGGGCAAGGCCCTGTGCGTGCCCCGCCAGGACATAGGGCGTTTTTTGCAGGAGTTCCCCCAGCTGGGTAAAAACATGGCTCAAGTCTTGGCCCAGCGCCTGGACGCCGCCAGCAACCAGCTTTTCGGGCTCAAGGAATTCTGCGACATGCTGCCCGACGCGGTGGTGCTCACCGATCATACCGGCAAGGTGACCGCCCTGAACCGGGCGGCCTGCGAACTCTACGGCCGGGATTGGCGCCAGATGGGCCACCGGCCGGTGGAGGAGCTTTTTGAGGAGGGGCAGCAGGTGCGCGAGCTGGCCGGAGGGGTCCGGGGCGGTCAAACCTGTCACGAGCAGGTGGTCTGCTGCCGCCATCCCCAGCAGGGCCCCCGCTACGTGTCCCTGAGCCTGAGCGCCCTGCACGACGCCCAGCAGGAATTCAGGGGCATGCTGCTGGTGGGGCGCGACGTTACCGCGGTGGAGCGCCTCAAACACAACATCCGCCATTTGCGCGGCTGGCTCATCGCCGCCCTGGTCGCCCTGATCCTTTGCGCCGGGAGCCTGATAGCCTATCCATACCTTTCCAGCAGTATGCGCCAGGAAACGGCCCTGCACAGCGAGTTCCGCGAAAAACTGGTGCGCGACCGCCAGCTGCTGGGCTCCCTGTTGGCCGAGGACCTGGCCCAGGGCAAGCTGGACCGGGGTCAAGAGATGTTGCGCCGCTTCTTCGCCGCCGCCGGCGACGGGGCCCTGCCCTACACCGGGGTGGTGGTGCTGGACAACGAAAAGAAGGTGCTGGACTCCTACTACCCCAGGGGGGGAGAGGCTCAAAAGGCGGGGGCCAGCTACGGCCACATATCCTTCGAGGGCAGCCGCGAGGCCGGCCACCGGGTGCTGCACGTTTTTCACCAGAACCAGGACCAAAAGGGAAGCTGGGGTGAGTTGCTGGTGGCCTTTACCTTGAACTACCAGAACAAGAGCCTGGGCTGGCTGCTCCTCGGCCTGGACCCCAAGGCCCTGCAAAAACGCTACGACCTGGACAAGGGGGAACTGATCGAGTTGAAGCTCGGTTCGCCCGATTCCCAGGGACGGTGATGATCCGATCGCCTGCGCCGGCATGAAGCCAACTCTAAAATACCGCCCCATCATGGTGGCCGGCACCGGCAGCCACGTGGGCAAGAGTGTCCTGGTCATGGGCCTGTGCCGGGTGTTCAAGCGCCGGGGCATCGACGTGGCCCCCTTCAAGGCCCAGAACATGGCCCTGAACTCGGGCATCACCCCCCAGGGCCACGAGATCGGCCGGGCCCAGGTGGCCCAGGCCCAGGCCGCGGGCCTGGAGCCCTCGGTGGACATGAACCCCATCCTGATCAAGCCCGGCGGGGAGGCATCCGCTCAGATAGTGCTCATGGGCCGCCCTCTGGGCAACATGGCCGGGATCGACTATTACAAACTCAAGCCGCGCCTCACCAGGACGGTCATGGCCGCTTTCCGCCGCCTGAACGCCAGGCACCAGATGGTGATCCTGGAGGGCGCGGGCTCCTGCGCCGAGGTGAACCTGAAGCGCCACGACCTGGTGAACTTGCCCATGGCCCGCCGGGCCGGGGCCAAGGTGATCTTGGCGGCGGACATCGACACCGGCGGGGTCTTCGCCCAGGTGCTGGGCACCCTCAGGCTGATGACTCCCTCCGAACGCAAGATGATGGCCGGGGTGATCATCAACAAGTTCCGCGGCGACGCCTCCCTGTTCAGCGACGGAATGGAATACATCGCCAACAAGGGCGGGGTGCCGGTCTTGGGCCTGGTGCCGCGCTTCGAGCACATCCTGTTGCCCCAGGAGGACGGGGTGGCCCTGGAGCGGGGCGAGTTGCACGGGCGGGCCGGTTCGGTGAGGGTGGGAGTGGTCCGCCTGAGCCACATCAGTAATTACACCGATTTCGACGCCTTGGCTGCCGCCGAGGGGGTGGAGCTTTCCTGGCTGGAGCGCCCCGAGGAGCTGGCCGGGCTGGACCTCCTTGTTTTGCCGGGCACCAAGAACACCCTGGCCGCGCTCAAGCGCCTGCACCACAGCGGGCTGTTCGAGGCGGTCAAAGCCTTCCACAAGCTGGGAGGCAAGGTGCTGGGCCTGTGCGGCGGCTACCAGCTTCTGGGCCGGGAGATCGCCGATCCCCAGGGGGTGGAGGGGCCGCCCGGCGCGGAACAGGGCCTGGGGCTGCTGCCCGTGTCCACGGTCATGGCCGGGGACAAGACCACCACCCGGGTGCGGGCCGCCTGTGGAGAGGGGCTGCCCTTTGCGGTGGATGGCGAGGTCACCGGCTACGAAATCCACATGGGCCGCACCCAGGCCCGGGGGACCGGCCGCCCCGCCTTCCGCCTGACCCAGGTGCTAGGGCAGGGAGCCGACCAGGACGAGGGGCAGGTGAGCCCGGACGGCCGGGTGGTGGGCACCTATTTGCACGGGGTGCTGGACAACGACGATTTGCGCGCATCACTGCTGGCCTGGGCCAGGGGGGGCGCGGCCCCGGAACAGGCCGATGATTACGCCGTCTTTCGCGAGAAGCAGTTCGATCTGCTGGCCGACCTGTTGGAGCAGCACCTGAACCTGGAAGGTTTGCTCGATCCGGTGGCGGCCCGAGAATAAGCTTGACGAGGCGGGAACTCTGGCGTAGGAGATAAGGCAACATAGAGGAAACGGCGCCGCGAGGCTTAATAGGGAAGACGGTGCGATACCGTCGCGGTCCCGCCGCTGTAACCGGGGACAAAGGCTGCCACAAGTCACTGCCGTTCATGAGGACGGTGGGAAGGCGCGGCCCGAGGATGATCCGGGAGCCAGAAGACCTACCGTTTCCACCGAAGTCCATACCGGCGGCGATCGGTGTTGGCGGCCATCATGGGCCGCCCGGCTTCGGCTGGGGAGATCAAGCAAACTGGGTGCAGTCCCCCCGTTCCGCAAGGAACGGGGGTTTTTTTATGGTCAGCCCCGGATGGCTACCGGGGCAAAGTGGGAGGCAGACGCCTCCCGGCATATCGGACTGGATGCGTGGAAGTGGCGTGAGACTCGCCCGCTGCCCCGCAGCCGTGAGGGGAACGAAAGCCCAAACCAGCCACTGTCGCGCGAGGCGCGATGGGAAGGCGGGCCGGTAGGAAGCCCCAAGCCGGAAGACCCATCCAGCTCCGCAACCTCGAGGGAGGAATTTAATGAGGAAGTCGCTGGTTATTTTGGCCGGGCTGGCCCTGATGGCCGCTCAGGCCGTACCTGTTTGGGCCGCGGAAACCGCCGCCGAGGAAAAAGGCAAGGCCAAGGCGGTGCACCAAGGCGAGATGGTGGTCACCGCCACCATGACCGAGGAAGACATCAACAAAGTCCCCTCCACCACCTTTGTGGTGACCGACCAGGAGATCAAGGAAAAGGCCCAGTGGAGCCTGATGGACGCCCTGCGCGACGTGCCCGGCGTGTACATTCGCAGCAACGGGCCCTTCGGCGGAGTTTCCAGCCTCACCATGCGCGGCACTCAGGCCGGGCAGACCATGCTCATGCTGGACGGGGTGCGCCTGGGCGATCCCATCAGCACCAGCGGGTCCATGGACATGGCCAACCTGCTCACCGGCGGCATCTCCCAGATCGAGGTGGTGCAGGGTCCCCAGTCCACCCTTTACGGCTCCGACGCCATGGCCGGCGTGGTCAACATAATCACCAAGCGCGGCCAGGGTGCGCCCAGCGGCTGGGCCTCGGCCGGGTACGGCTCCTACGGCACCTGGCAGGGCACCGCCGGCACCCAGGGCAAGATAGACCGCTTCAACTTCATGCTCTCCGGCGGCGGCATCAGCACCGACGGCGTGTCCAAGGTGAAAGACGGCAGCGAGGACGACCCCTACAGCGCCTATCAGCTCAACGGGCGCTTCGGCTTTGACGTCAACGACAACACCGAGGTCTTTTTCATCGGCTACTACAACAAGGCCGACACGGACTACGACGGCTACGTGAACGGCAAGTACGCCGACACCGCCGACAACGTGAAGACCGAGTCCTACACCGGCATCGTGGGCCTGACCAACTCGCCCCTTGCCTGGTGGAACCACAAGCTGACTTTCTCCTACGGCTCGGTGGACCACGACTACAGCGACGACTCCACCTACAAGTCCTACCTGACCACCGCCCAGTGGCGGCACAACCTGCTCTACAAGGACATCAACACCGTCACCCTGGGGGTGAACTGGCAGCAGGAGCAGGGCGAGTACAGCACCACCTGGGACAGCCTGGGCCAGCAGAGCGTGGACACCCTTAGCTTCTACCTGCAAGACCAGCTCAAGGTGCTGGAGGGGCTCTACCTCCTGGGCGGCGTGCGCAACGACCACCACGACGACTTCGGCGGCCACACCACCTGGCGGGTGGGCGCCTCCTACAGCCTGGCGGCCACCGGCACCACCTTCAAGGGCACCTACGGCACCGGCTTCAAGGCCCCCAGCCTGTATCAGCTCTACAGCCCCTACGGCGACAAGGACCTGGACCCGGAGAAGAGCAAGGGCTGGGACCTGGGCGTGGTGCAACTGTTGTGGAACAAGCGCATCGAGCTGGGCCTGACCTACTTCAACATCCAGACCGACGACCTGATAACCTTCGACATGAACACCTGGACCTACCAGAACCTGGACGAGGTAAAGAGCCAGGGCCTGGAGTTCTACGCCAAGGCCCACCTGCTGTCCTGGCTGGCGGTGGACTTCTCCTGGACCTACACCGACGCCCAGGATCAGAGCACCGACAAGGACCTGGCCTACAACCCCCGCGACAAGGGCACCCTGGGCGTGCGCCTGCCCCTGTTCGGGGACCGCCTGAATATTCGGGTGTGGGGATTGTACGTGGGTGACCGCTACACCGACGCGGCCAACACCGGCGAGGTGGACTCCTACATCACCGTGAACGCCGCGGCCACCTACAAGCTCACCAAGTGGCTCAGCGTCTACGGCAACGTGGTCAACCTGTTCGACGAGGATTACGTGGAGATCGCCGACTACAGCACCCTGGGCCTCAGCGGGTTCATCGGCTTGCGGGCCGAGTTCTAAAAAGCCCTCCAACGCTCCCCGTAGCGGGCCCATGCGCCTTGGGGTCCGCTACGGGGGGCTCTCATTTCATCAGTCAGCAGATCCGTAGACCACGCCGAAGGGCTTGCCGCCCTCGGGCATGGGGCCGTAGCTCAACGAGCCGTCGGCCCGCATCCACAGGCCCTGGGCCTTGCCGTCCGTCTTGGCCGGAGCGGTGGGTTTGGCCGCGCTAACCACGGCGTTGGCCGTCGGCTTGACCGGAGCCGCTGCGGGCGGGGCCTGGCTCTCGGGCGCTGTCTTGGCGGCTTGAGCCTTAGCCTTAGCCTTAGCCTCGGCTTCAGCCTTTTTGGCCTTGGCCTGCGCTTCGGCTTGAGCTTTGGCTTGAGCCTCAGCCTTGGCCTTGGCCTCGGCCTTGGCCTCGGCGGCTTGCTGGGCCATGCGCTGCTGTTTGCTCAAGGGCGCGGGCTTGGCCTGGGGCTTGGGCTTGGCCAGGGCCACCGGCTTGGCGCCCTGGGGCCGCTGGACGGATGGCTTGGCTGCCTGCATGGCCGCCGGGGCGGTCGCCTGGGGAGCCGCCTTTAGGCTACTAGGGGCGGCCACCGGCTTGGCCTTGGCCACCGCTTTGGGCGCGGGCTTGGCCTGAGCATAGCTATTGGATGGGCGGGGGACCGCCTTTTGGGTGTAGGCGCGTTCGGACAGGGGGGTCATGGGCTGGGACGCCAGGCGGCTAACCGGCTGGGCCTTTTGCACCCCAAGCTGTTGGAGGTGTCGGTTGGCCAGGGGGTAGTAGCGGGGCAGCGTCTGCACCGCCATACGGAACTGCTGCTGGGCCTGTATGGTGCGTCCCTGCCAGGCCAGGATCACCCCCATGTTGTTGTGGGCCTTGGCCACGCCCTGGGAGCGGGCGAAGACCTGGAAGGCCTCGTCTTCGCGCCCCTGGCGGGCCAGCAAGAGCCCCAGGTTGTTGGCCGACAAGCTGTGCTCCGGGTCCAGGGCCAAGGCCCGGCGCAGGCTGGCCTCGGAGCCGCGCAGGTCCCCGGCCATGGCCTGGGCCAGGGCCAGGTTGTTGTACAGGGCCGGGTTGTTGGGGCGCGATTGCAAGGCGGCGCGGAAGGCGTTCATGGCCTGGCGGGGCTGGCTCCGGCGGTTGTGGATCACGCCCAAGAGGTTTTGGGCCCGCCACAGGGAGGGGTCCAGGCTCACCGCGCGGGTCAGGGATTTTTCCGCCCCGGCCAGATCGCCCAGGCCCATCTGGCACAGGCCCTGGCCCTGCCAGAACACTGCGTTGCCCGGCTGCAGGGCGCAGAGGCGGGCGAAGGTCTTTTGGGCGTCTTCGTAGCGGCCCATGCGCAGGTCCAGCCCGGCCAACTTGCCTTCCAGGCGCTGGCGGCTGGGGCCCTTGGCCTCCTTCAGGGCCAGGCGATAGTTGTTCATGGCGTTGTAGATGGAGCCCTGGGAGGCCATGATGTCGCCTTGGGCCTCCATTTCGCTTGCCGTGGCGGGAATGCGGTCGGGGTCGGGATTTTTTTCCGGCGTGGCCGAATGGGCCGCCAGCAGGGCCTCGGCCTCGCCGCGTTGCAGCCAGCGTGCGTTGTTTTGCTGGCTGCCGGCGCAGCCGCCCAACAGGATCAGGCCCAGACCGGCCAGCAGGGCCGCCGCGAATAAAACCGGTTGTCGTTTAGGCATGGTCTAGCCTCTCCTTAGTGCATCAGGTTCTGGCTGACGCGGATAACCGCCGGGCCGGCCATGACCACCATGATGGCGGGGAATATCATGAACAAAACCGGGAACAGCAGCTTGAGGGGTATCTTGGCCGCGGCCTCCTCCGCCTGCTGGCGCCGCTGGGTGCGCACCGAGTCCGAGTGAACCCGAAGCGAGCGCCCCACGCTGACCCCGAAACGGTCGGCCTGGATGAGCATGGTCACCAGACCGCCCACGCCATCCACCCCGCAGCGGTGGGCCAGGTTCTTGAGCGCCATCTGGCGGGGGATGCCCGCCCTGAGCTCCAAGGAAACCAGGGTGAACTCCCCGCCCAGCACCGGGCAGGATACCTTCACCTCCTGGGACACCCGACTGATGGCCTGGTCCAGGCCCAGGCCCGCCTCCACCGAGATGACCAACAGGTCCAGCACGTCGGGCAACTCCCGGCTGATGGCCTTGCGCCGGGCGCGGATGCGCCGTTCCAGAATGAACTGGGGCAAAAAGAAGCCCAGGGTGGCCGAGCCCACCACGGCCAGGATCAGTTGCAGGGTGGTCAGGCGGCCGGGGATAGGGCTGAGGAGCAATAAGAGGGGGTAGATGATGAGCATGGCCACCTTGATGCCCAGGAAAGTGTTCACCGCGGTGGGGGAGTAGAAACCGCCTTGCAGAAGCTTGGCCCTGAGGTCGTTCTCCTGCCAGTTTTGGCGGGGCTTGGCCGGCTTGGCCAGATGGTTGAGTAGCCGGAACACAAACTTTTTTATCCGCTCGTTCAGGGGCTTTTCGCCATCGCCGGACACGGCCGTCTGGCCGCCAAGTTGCCGCAGGCGGCGTTGCAGGCTTTTATCCCGCTTCACCAGGAGGGAGGCCAGGGCCACCGCGGCCAGCAACACCGCCAGGCCGAAGGCCAGGCCGATCAGCCACAGAGATGAGTCGGCGCCAAGGGCGTTTAGGATATTCATCTCACACCTTCAGGTTGATGAGTTTGCGGATGACCAAAATGCCCAGCCCCTGAAAACAGCCGCCCACCATCAGCAAGGTTTTGCCCATGGGGTGCTCGAACAAAATGCCCAGGTAGTTGGGGCTAAGGAACCACAGGGCCCCCAAAAGACCCGGAGCCATGAGGCACAGGATGTAGGCGCTGATGCGCCCCTCGGCCGAAAGGGCCTTCACCTGGCGCAGCAGGGCGAAGCGGGCCCTGGTGATGTGGCCGATGTTGTCCAGAATCTCGGTGAGGTTTCCGCCGATCTCCCGCTGCAAGGCCACGGCGGTGGCGAAGAACTTGACGTCCTGTAAACCAACCCGCCGGGTGAGGTCCCTCAGGGCGTCGTCCAGGCCCTTGCCGAAGGAGTAGTCCTCAAAGGTGCGGGCCAACTCCTCGGCCACCGGGTCCTCCAGCTCCTGGGAGGCCATCTTTAGCCCCGAGCCAAAGGAGTGCCCGGCCCTGAGCGCCCTGGCCATCAGGTCCACCGCCTCCACGAACTGCTCCTCAAAGGCGGCCAAGCGGCGCTTGCGCAAAAAGCGCAGCCACATCAGGGGTAGCACCCCGCAGCCCACGGCCAGGATAAGGCCCGTGGTCAGGCCGCTCTCCAGCAGCCCCCCCAAAAAGCCAAGGCTGGCCAACACCCCGCTCATCAGGACCAGGGTGCCCAAGTTGCAGGGCGAGCCCGCCTGGTGGATGAGCAACTCCAGGTCGGAGATGTTGGGCAAATGCCCCAGCAGGCGGTTGAGGTAGGGGATGGTGGAGTAGGAGCGGTCGCGGAAATAGCTCTGTATGGCCTGCTCCATTACCGCGTCGCCGGGGGCCAGGGTGGAAAGGCGTCGCTCGATGGCCGCCGCCCGGGCCGCCTGCCCGGCGAACAGCAGGTTGTAGAGCGCCCAGGCCGCCCCCAGCAGGGCCAGGAAGATAAGCGCGGTGAGTCCCCAGATCATAGCCCGCCCCTTAACGGGTCGCCGCCGCCGAACAGGTCGGCCTCCAGGTCGATGCCGTAGGCGGCGATGCGGTCGCTCCAACGGGGCCGAATGCCGGTGGGCCCGAAATGGCCCACCACCCGGCCGCGCTCGTCCACGCCGGTCTGCTGGAAGCGGAAGATCTCCTGCATGGTCAGGGTGTCGCCCTCCATGCCGGTCAGCTCCTGCACGCTGGTCACCCGCCGGGAGCCGTCGGCCAGGCGGCTCACCTGGATGACGATCTGTATGGCGCTGGCGATCTGCTGGCGGATGGCCTTGTCGGGTATTTCCAGCCCGGCCATGGAGATCATGGTCTCCAGACGGCTGATGGCGTCGCGGGCGCTGTTGGCGTGCACCGTGGTCAGGCTGCCGTCGTGGCCGGTGTTCATGGCCTGCATCATGTCCAGGGCCTCGCCGCCGCGCACCTCGCCCACCACGATGCGGTCGGGCCGCATGCGCAGGGCGTTCTTGACCAGGTCGCGCATGGCCACCTCGCCCAGGCCCTCGATGTTGGGCGGGCGGGTCTCCAGGCGCACCACGTGCTCCTGCTGCATTTGCAGCTCGGCCGAGTCCTCTATGGTCACGATGCGATCGCGGTGGGGGATGAAGGAACTGAGCACATTGAGCAGGGTGGTCTTGCCGGTGCCGGTGCCGCCGGAGATGAGCATGTTCAGCTTGGCCTTGACCGAGGCCTCCAAAAACTTGGCGGTCTGGGCGCTGAAGGAGCCCAAGCGCACCAGGTCGTCCACCTTGAGGGGGTCCCGGGCGAACTTACGTATGGAGAGCGCCGGGCCGTCAAGGGCCAGGGGAGGGATCACCGCGTTGACGCGGCTGCCGTCGGCCAGACGGGCGTCCACCATGGGGCTGGACTCGTCGATGCGCCGGCCCACCCCGCTGGCGATCTTGTCGATGATCTTGAGCAGGTGCTCGTCGTTGCGGAAGCGCACCGGGATGCGCTCCAAACGGCCTCCCCGCTCCACGTAGACCTTGCTGTAGCCGTTGACCAAAATCTCGGTGATGCTGTCGTCGGCCAACAGAGGCTCCAGGGGGCCCAGGCCCATGACCTCGTTTTTTATCTCCTTGGCCAGGGCCTCGCGCTCGGGCAGGGTCATGGGCTCCGGCTCGGCCTCCACAACCATGCGGATGGCCTCCTCCAACTCCGCGTTTGCCTGGCCGTCCTGGGTGCTGGTGAGCACCGACAGGTCCAGGGACTCGATGACCTTGTAGTGGATGCGGGCCTTCATCTCCTGCAGGGCCATGTCCCGCTGGATGTCGCGCCCGCTGTCGCCGCGCAGTTGAGCGGCGGGGGACGCCCCTCCCAATCTCGCCCTGAGGCTCATTTGCCGTCTCCGTTGCCGCTGAACAGCTCCTTGGCCAGGGCGGCCACCGACTTGCTCCACTTGGAGCGAGGCCAGTCGCGCACCGGCGGCCTGCCCGCGTTGGCCGCGGCCATGAGCACCGGGCTTTCGTTGGGCAGCACGGCCAGAGGGTCGAGCTTGAGCACCCGGGCCACCTCCTTGGCGGACAGGCACTGTTTGGCCCCGTGGCGGTTGATCACCAGGGCCACATCGTCCTTTTCCCGGCCCAGGTTGTGGCAAAGTTCCATGGCCCTGCGGGCGGCCTTGAGCCCCAGCACGGTGGGCTCGGTGACCAGCAAGAGCAGCTTGGCCTTGTCCAGGGCGGCCAGGCTGGCCTCGTCCACCCGCGACGGAAGATCGGCCACCACCAGGGCGTGCTCGCTCAAGGCCAGCTCCAGGGACCGCTCCACGTGGGGGCCCTTGATCTCCTCGGCGGCCACCGCGTCCCCCGGCGAGGCCAAAAGGCGCAGGCCCGGCGCGACGTCCACCATCAGGCTGTCCATGAGCAGGCTGTCCAGGCGCTCGAACTCCTCCACCACGTGCAGCATGCTGCGGGTGGGCTCTATGTCCAGCAGGGCGGCCAGGTCGCCGCCAGCCAGGTCCAGGTCCACCAGGGCCACCCGCGCTCCCATGCTCTGGCTGGCCACCCAGGCCAGGCTGAGCGCCAGGGAGCTGGCCCCCACCCCGCCCTTTACCCCCATCACTCCCAGCAGGGTGCCCTGCTGGTCGCTGGGCGCGCTGGAAGCCATCAGCCGTTGCAGGGCATCGGCAAAGGCGGGCCCGTCGGCCTGGCTGGGCAGATACTCGCGCACCCCCAGGCGCATGGCCAAAAGGATCGACTCGGAGCTGAGGTTGTGGGACCAGGCCACCAGGGAGGCTCGGTGCGCCCCCCGGCGCAGGCGGGCCAACAGCTCGCTCAGGCCCGCCTCCTCGGGGTCGAACTCCACCAAGAGCACCTCTGGTTGCAGTTGCAGGGCCTTGCGCTCGAACTCCTCCACCGCCGATTCCATACCGAGGAGTTTGGCCTGGGGCGCGCCCGCCACCAATTGGCGCAGGCGTTCGCCTCCCTGGCGGGTGAGGTGATATGCCAAAATCTGGGGATCGTTATTGCTCACGGACCTTCTCCTACTGAATCAAACTTGGCACCGTGGCTCTGGTGCCGTAGTTTCCTCCCCCGCTGTTGCTGCCGATCAGCGCGCGATCGCACTGCAGGTAAAAGCTCACCTTGCTCGAGTCGGCCTCGGTCATCACCAAATGGGCGAAACCCTTCACCGTGGACACGGTTGAGGTGCTGCCCGGCTCCACCACCGGCACCAGCACCTCCCAGTAGTCGGCCGCTCCGTCGCCGTCGGTGTCTGTGCCTTGCGATTGGAAACGGTCCGCCAAAGCGGTCATGGTGGCGGTGCTTAGATTACCGTTGATCACGTTCAGGCTGTCGCCCACCTTCAATTCAGGGGTGGTTAGCCCGCCGTCCACGTAGTTGCGCACGGTCACGTCGTTGGTGGGCCAGGTGAAGAAGCTGGTCCACTCGGCGGTTTCGTCGTTTTCGTTGTTGAACAGCAGTTCGGCTCCGCAGTTGGGGCTGCCTGCTTCGGTAAGGGCCGAGGCGTGGATGGCCAGGGGCAAATTCACCGCCGCGGCGTCGGCCAGGCCCGCCCAGCCCAGGAAGGCGGTGGAGGTGGCCTGGAGCCCCACCGAGCTAAAACCAACCAGCCCGGCGAAAAAGGTGTTGACCGGCCCGTTGGCCAGTTCGTCGCGGCGCACCGTGGCCCGGAAACCGGTAATGTCGTTGGGGTCGCTGCTGCCGGTAAGGCCGGGATCGAAGGCTTCCGCGGCGGTGTCCCAATAGCCGATCACCGCGTCATCGGCGCGCAGGGACAGGTTTACCCCGTGGGCTTGGTTGGCAAGCGACACCTGCTGGGCGGTGGTCACGGCGGAGATGGGCTGCACCGAGATTTCGCCGTTCTCGCCGAAGGAAACCATGGTGGCCGCCCCGGCCAGGGCGGCGGCGTCGGCCGCGTTTTGCAGCTCGCCCTTGGTGGAGTAGAGCAGGCCCATATCCACCGCCGCGCCGGTGAGGCCCACCAGGGCGGTGAGCATGAATGCCGCCAAGGCCGCCATGGCCCCGCTTTGGCCGTGCCACAGGCGGGCCAGGCTGGGGAATCGCTGGGGGCTATGGGCTTGGGCAGGCCGCATGGGTCCTCTTTCTTATTCCACCAGCTTGGGCGTGGTCGCCCTGCTGCCGAAGTTGCCGCCGCCGGTGGTGCTGTTGGGCACCACCAGGCCACACTGCAACACGGCGGTGATTTCCTTGTAGGGAGCGTCGCGCACTTCGGTGATTATCATGTGGGCGAAGCCCGCGATGCTGGCGGTGCTGGCGCCACCGCCGCCCTCGGAGATCACCGGAAGCAGTACCTGCCAGGCGTCGGCGTTCCCGTCACCGTCCAGGTCCGTACCGTTAGCCTGAAAACGATCAGTAAGGTCGTTGAAGGTGTTCTGGCTCAGGGTACCGTTGGTGACGTTCACCGTGTCTCCCACCTCCAGGGCGGGCACGGTCAATTCTCCCGTAACATATCTATCCACCGCCACGTCGTTGGACGGCGCGGTGAAGAAGGTGGTCCATTCGCCGTTTTCGCTGCTCTCGTTGCGGAAGGTGAGGGCGCTGCCGCAGATGGGGCCGTTGCCCGGATTGAGGGCTTCTTCCTTGACCGCGATGGGAAGGTCCACCATGCCGTCGCCCACCGAACCGGCATAACCCAAATGGGCGGTGGACAGCGCGGTGACGTTGACCACGCTGAAGCCAACCGCGCCGGCGAAAATGGTGTTTACCGGCGAGTTGGCGAGGTTGTCGCGCCTGACCACCACCCGGCAGGCGCTAAGGTAGTTGGGGTCACTGCTGGGGCCGATGTGGTCGGGGTCGAAGTCCTTGTCCGGCTCCACCCACAGCCCCAGGGTGATGTCCTCCAGGCGCAGTTGCAGGTTGACCCCCATGGCCTGGTTGGCCAGGGCCACTTGCTGGGCCGTGGTTATGGCCACGTCGGGCTGGGCGGTTATATTACGGTCCTGGTCATAGGTGACCAGGGTGGTCGCCCCGGCCAGGGCGGCGGCGTCGGCCGCGTTTTGCAGCTCGTTCTTGGTGGCGTACAGGAGCCCCAGATCCACCACCGCCCCTACCATGCCCACCATTACCGTGAGCATGATGGCAGCCACGGTGGCTACGCCGGCCCGCTCCCCCTTGAGCAGCCTGCCAAGCTTACCAAGCCAAGTCGTGTCCAAATCGGCCCTCCAACTCCTGAGGGGAAAGTGGCGGACCCTGGGGGCTGGCCGCCTTGGGGGTGGCCAGCTTGCCCAGCATGAAAAATGCGAAATCGTCCGGATCGCTGAAAGTGGTTACCGGGTTGGGCCCCAGGCGCTCCTGGCCCGGCCGCACGATGCGCGGAGTTACCACGATGAGCAGTTCGGTCTTGTTCTTCTTGAACTCGGTGCTGCGGAACAAGGCCCCCAGGATGGGCAGGTCGCCCAGCACCGGGAACTTGCTCACCGACTGGGTGATGTCGTCGCGGAACAGCCCGGCGATGGCGAAGCTTTGGCCGTCGGCCAGCTCCAACTGGGTCTTGGCCTTACGGGTGGTCAGACCCGGCACGGTGAAGCCTTGCACCACCACGGCGGTGGACCAGTCCAACTCGCTGACCTCCGGGGCCACGGTAAGGCGGATGCGCTTGCCGGGGCGCACCTCGGGCAAGAAGCCCAGCTGCACGCCGAACTTCTTGTAGGTGATGGTGATGTTCTCGCGCTGGGGCACCGGGATGGGGAACTCGCCGCCGGCCAGGAAGTCGGCCTGTTGGCCGCTGGCCGCCACCAGGTTGGGCTCGGCCAAGATCTTGGCCAGGCCGTTTTCCTTGAGTATGTCCAAAAAGGCCGAGATCTGGGTCTGGCCCGAGTGGAAGCCGCCCATGGCGTTCACCTTGTCCGACAGGAGCGTGGTGCCGTCGGTCTGGGGGGTGATGAGGCTTCCCAACATGGTGTAGAGGAAGTCGCCGGTGAGCGGGTTCAAGATGCGCAGGTTGATGTTCATGCGCTTGGTCACCTTGCGGCTCACCTCGGCGAAGCGCACCTGCAACTGGACCTGCTGGTTACCGCCTACCTCCAGGAGGCTGGTGGTCTGCTTGGGGGCGTAGGCCTCGGTGAGGGCCTCGGCGCGCTTCTTTGCTTCCAGGGAAGACACTTGGCCCGAGAGCACCACCGACCCGGCCAGGCCGCGCACCTCCACCGGCTCGTTGGGCAGGATCTGGTATAGCTGCTCCTTGAGGCTGGTGAGGTCGCGGATCACCACCACCTCGAATACCTCCAGGAGGCGGTCCTGCTGGTCCCATAGGCTGACGTTGGTGGTGCCCACACCCAGGGCGTTGAGGTAGAGCTGGCGGGGGGTGACCATGACCACGTCGGCCACCTGGGCCCGGCCCACGCTCACCCGCCCGGCGGGCACCGGCAGCTTGAGCAGGCGGGAATGGCCCAACTTGAGCACCTCCCGCCGAGGCTCGGCCGCCGTGGCGCTTCCTGCGGCCAAGGCGAAACACCCGGCCAACAACAAGGCCAGGAACATATATGACAAGCGGACCTGGGCAGACACAGTCCTGACCTCCTTTATAGAATCTGACGGCTGAGCTTGACCCCCTTGAGAACTTCCACCACCGTGCCTTGGGGTTGCTCGGGGCCGGCCGCCACGGCCGGGGCCTTGGGAGCGGCCCGGGGCACCAGGCCCGACAGGCTCACTCCGTTGCCCTGGTTGGGCTCGCGGTCCGACTGGTTGCGCAGAGCCAGCACCACCCGTCCCTCGTTGGAAGCCAGGGCCAGGCGCTCGGCCTGCTCCGGCTTGAGCTGCAGGGTGACCACCTTGACCTTGTTGGTGCGGCCGCGACCCTTGTCGTCGCGCTGAATCTTTTCGCCCACGGTGAGCACGTTGATGTCTTCCAAGACGGTGCGGCTCACCGGGTCGTTGCGGAAGGCGCCCCCGGCCAGGGTGACCAGCACGTCCACCTTGTCGCCGGGTTGCACGAAGCCGCCCACCCCGATGACCTCATCCACCTTTACGGTCATGGCCCGGAATCCCGGCGGCACCACCGCCGAGAGACCGCCCGCCGCGCCCTGGGGGGCCAGCTTGGCCGCCAGCACCACCTCGCCCATGACCATGGGGCCCTTGAGCACCCGGCCCAGCACCTGCTTGGGCTGGGCGAAGCGCCCCGGCGGCAGGGCGTTCGCCGGCCAGGCCTGGACGCTTACGTCCTGGGCCGAAAGTTGTTGCCCGGCGGGCAGCACCCGCGCGGCCACCACCACCGGAGCCAATTGCAGCTTTTGGCCTGACCGGCCGGCGCTCTGGGCCTTGACCCAGTAATGGGCCCCCCAGGCGGCGGCCCCGGCCAAAAGCACGGCCAAGACCAGAAAAATCAGCGGACCTTTACGAGACATGGCGGACCTCACTCATGGCGCATCACCGTAGTGGCGCTCAAATTGACTTCGCTGAGGGACGCGGGGATCAGAGCCCCCAGCATGGGCAGTTGATAGGTGCTGTCCACCTGCACCGAGACCAGGGCGCCGGAGGTGTAATCGGCTCCGGTGGAGGTGACGGTAAAGCTCCCGGGGAACCCGGCCTGGGTGAGCAGGGTCTGCACGTGGGTTTCCACGTCGGTGTCGGTGATGTCGCCGGGGTTCAAGAGGCTGGCCATGCGGGCGCCGTCGCGGCTGGCGTTGACCAGCATCTGCTTGGCGTACCAGGCCGAGCCCAACTCCACCACCGCGAAAACCAGCAGCAAGAACACCGGTAGAAACAGCGCGAACTCCACGGCCACCGAGGCGCGTTCCGAAAGCATTTGCCTGAACAGCTTCATCACGACACTCCCCTGGACAGGGCCAGCCAGAGGGCTCCGGCGCAGATAGCTAGGCCGTAAGGCATATTCAGGCCCTTGGCCGCGGCCCATCCTTGGCGGAGGCCGCCGGGGCCTCGAGCCACCAGGACCCTAAGCACGGCCAAGGCCCCGCCGCAGAGCACGGTGCACAGAAATAGTTCCACCGCGCCCCAGGGCCCCACGAAAATTCCCAGGGCGGCCAGGGCCTTGACGTCGCCCGCGCCCACCGCGCCCAGGAAAAAGAAAATGGCCATGAGCCCGAAGGCCACCAGGCCGCCTCCCAGAGCCGGGGGCAGGGCGGACCATCCCCCGGCCATGAGGGCCAGTGCCAGGCCACAGCAGGCGGCCAGGGCGTTGAGCGCGTTGGGGATGCGCAGGCTGGTCAGGTCGTAGCTGGCCATGATCAGGCCGAACAGGGCCATCACCAGAAGATTGCCCTGGCCGGCCCCCATATGAGGGGCCAGCCAGGGCAAAAAAAGGCAGGCGGGGAGCAGGCCCCAGCTGGGTCCGCTCAACTGGGATATTGCACTGCTCTCCGCCCGCGCCAACATAAGTTCGGCCTTTTCCCCACCGGCCTGCCCTAGCTGCCGGAGGTGTTCAGAGCGGTGGTGGCCGCTTCGATCTTGGTGGTGACCGTGGTGCCCAGGGTGTAGGCCGCGGTGGCGATGGCCGCCCCGATCAGGGCCAACAAAAGGGCGTATTCCACAGCACTGATGCCCGAGTCGTCCGTGATCAGCTTCTTGATTTCTTGCCAGGCCTTCATTGTCATCCTCCTGTTTTGGGGAATAGGGGTTCGTAAGGACCAATTTGCTTTTAAGTTTGGCTCTTATATAAACAAGAATGGTGCCAAGAGGCCCAAAAAGGATAAATTAGCTAAAAAATAGTTAGGGCTTAGGAAAATGATTAATTAAAACAGTTAATTGAAAATAGGGCCTAATCGGGGCCGGTGGTGAGCGGGGCTGAAAATACTGGCGGAGGGCACCCCCGAAAAGGGGATGGTTACGATATCGTAATTACGTAATTGTAATAATGGCGGATCAGCGGCGGCGGCGGGCTTCCAGGCCAGGGTGGCTGATGCCCAGCTTGTCCAGCTTATAGGACAGGGCCCGAGGCGAGATTCCCAGCATGGCCGCGGCCCGGCTCTGCACCCAGTCGCAATTGCGCAGGGCGTCCTCGACGGCCAGACGCTCCAGTTCGGCCAGGTCCAGAGTGGGCAGGCTGCCGTTGTCGCCGTTTTCCGGCACCTGCGGCCTCAGGCTCAGGTCCGAGGGCCGGATGTCCTGGCCCGCGGCGAACAGCACCGCCCGCTCCACCGAGTTGCGCAGCTCGCGGATGTTGCCCGGCCAGTGATAGGCCTGGATGGCCTCGGCCGCCTCGGAGGAGAAGCCGCGTTCCAGGCAGCGGGTCTCCTTGCAGAACTTTTTCCGGAACATCTCGGCCAGGGGCAGGATGTCCTGCTTGCGCCGCCTTAGGGGCGGGATGTGGATGGGGGCCACGGAAAGGCGGTAGAAAAGGTCCTCCCGGAAGGCGCCCTCGGCCACAGCCTTCTCCAGGTCCAGGTTGGTGGCGGCTATGATGCGCACATCCACCTTGATGGAGCGCGAGCCGCCGATGGGCTGCACTTCCTTGTCCTCGATGGCCCTCAGGGTCTTGGCCTGGGTGGCCGGGCTCATGTCGCCCACCTCGTCCAGGAACAGGGTGCCGCCGTGGGCCTGCTGGATGCGGCCCGCCCGGGCCTTGTGGGCCCCGGTGAAGGCGCCCTTTTCGTGGCCGAACAGCTCGCTTTCCAAAAGGGTTTCGGTGAGCGCCGCGCAGTTCACGGTGACCATGTTGGCCTCCTTGCGGGGGCTGTTTGCGTGTATGGCCCCGGCCAACAGGCTCTTGCCGGTGCCGGTCTCGCCGGTAAGTAACACCGTGACGTCGGCCTCGGCCACCCTGGCCACCTTGTCCAGCACCTGGCGCATGGCCGGGCTCTGGGCCACCAGGGACTGCAAGTGGTAGATGTAGGGCTGCTCGTGGCGCAGGTAGTCCACCGCGTAGTTGAGCTGGGCCTTGTTGAGCGCCCGGCGCACGGTCAGGCGCATGTGCTCCAGGTTCAGGGGCTTTTGCTGAAAGTCGAAGGCCCCCCTCTGCATGGCCTCCACGGCCACGTCCACCGTGCCGTAACCGGTGATGATGATCACCGGGGTGCCGGGCAGGTGCTCCTCCACGTAGGCCAGAAGCTCCTCGCCGCTGGCTCCGGGCATGCGCAGGTCGGTGATGACCAGGTTGAAGCCGCGTTTCTCCAGCAGGGCGATGGCCGCGTCGCCGCGCCCCGCCTCGGTCACCGCGTGGTTGTCCATGGACAGGGCCTCGGCCACGATCTGGCGGGTGTCGTCGTCGTCGTCCACCAGCAATATCTGATGCCTGGTTCGCAAAGCCTTATCCCTGGTTTTCGCTTAGGTAGCGCCTGAGGAAGGGAAGCACCTCGTGGGTGAACTTGAGGGGCTTTTCAAAATAGGGCCGCCGCCGGGCCACCAACTCTTGACGGGTCTCCTCTTCCCAGAAAAAGGCGGTGAGAAAAATCACGTTGTCGAAGTCGAAGTCCTTGGACAGCCAATCGGCCAGCTCGAAGCCGTTGGCCCCCGGGAGCTTGATGTCCAACAGCGCCGCGTCGGGAAAACGGTTGGTCTGACGGAACCAGGCCATGGCCTCTTCGGCGCTGCCCGCCGAGGCCACCTCGTATCCGTCGGATTCCAGCCAGTCCCCGAAGGTCTGCAGGACTCCCGGCTCGTCGTCCACTATCAATATGAGACTCAACCCTGCCCCCCTTGCTTTTTATCGGGATGCAGGCGGTACATGCTCGCCTTGCCCACCTGTCCATCATATACCAAATCCACTTGGCCTTGGCTCAGGCGTTCCAACTCCCTGACCGTGTCCTCTATGTCCTCGATGGCCGTTTCGGCGTTGACCAAGCCTGCGGACAGGGGGCCCTGGTCGCCCGGCAGCTTGTGCTGGAACATCTCGTTGACCCCCCGGATCACCGAAAGGCTGTTGCGCACCCGGTGGCTGACCGTTCCGGTGTAGCGCCTGAGGGCGGCTTTTTCCAGCATGCGGTTTTCCCGGCGCAGATAGAGCAGGGTGTAGGCGCCGCCCGCCGCGGCCAACAGCACCAGGCTGATCAGGGCGATGGCCCCGAAGCGGTTCAAGGTGCGCTGGCCCTGAGCCCCCAGCCCGGCGGTGTTTTCCACCACCGCCACGATGAAGCTGTCCCCCATGGTGCGCCAATACAGGTGGGCCGTTTCCAGGCCCAGCCCCTGCACCAGGCTGCCCCCGGCCCCGAACTTGCCCTCCTGGGCGGCCTTCAGCCCCTTGGCCATGGCCTGGGGCAGGGCCCCGGAGGCCAAAAAGATCTTGGCGCTTTCCCGGGCGGTCTGGTCGGTGGCCACCCCCAGGGTCCCCTTGGCATCCATGAGCCAGAGGCTGACCCCGTGGGTCCCCGGTTTGATGACGTCGTTGAAAAGCTGACCAATGGCCTGCTGCTGGATCACCGCGCCTTTGAGCGCGCCCGCCTCGTCGCGCCAGGGGGCGGCGATGACGAACACCAACCTGCCCGGGGCCTGGATGAACGGCGAGATGAAGGATTCCCGCTCCGGGTCGTCCTGGAAGGCCTTGATCACGAACTGATAGCTGCCCAGCCAGGGGTCCTCCAGCCAGGGCTTTTCTTTCTTTAGGTGGGCCAAGAGCTCGGGGTCCAGGGGCTCCCCGGCGTCGTTGATCACCGCCGCCTGCTTGCTGGGCCGCGCTCGCCCGTCCAGGCCGATCACCGCCGTGCCCTCGATGATGGAGTGGCCGTCGGGGTACACGTACCACACCAGGGTGTCGGCCATGAGCCGAGCCTCGTCGTAGGAGCCCAGGTGGCGCACGTCGTCGCTGGTGTCGGCCACCGAGTCCCATTTGGCGTCGTAGAGCTGCTCCTGCCACAGATTGAGCTGGTTGTCCACCAGGCGGCGATGCTCGCTCAGGGCCTCGTTCTTGAGGTCCACGCGCAGCCACAGATAGCTGCCGGCCAGGACCATGGCCGCCAGCAAGGTGACCAGCAGGGAAAAGGCCCAACCGTCCAGGAAAGTCTGGCGGTTCATGGCTGGTCTTGCACCTGCAGGGGGAGCTTGATTGTGAACACGGTGTTGCCCGGACGGCTTTCAAGGTGGTAGCGGGCCCCATAGGGGCTAAGAAGCTGACGCACCGAGTGCAGGCCAAGCCCCGCCGCCTTGGTGTCCGGCTTTCCATGGCTGAAAAAGGGTTCGAAGATGTGGGCCCTTACGTCCGGGGCGATGCCGCAGCCGTTGTCGCTGACCGAGACCTCCACCCACCCCTGGCTGGAGCGGGTGCCCAGGCCCAGTTTTCGCTCTTTTTGCCCTTGAGTGGCTTCCACCGCGTTGAGGATGACGTTGCGTAGGGCCTGGGAAAAGTCGGAGTAGATGCCCTTGAAGCCCGGTAGGTCCGGGGCCAGTTCCCAGGACACCTCCACCCCGTGCTTGATCTCCAGGTCGTTGTTGAGGAAGGTGATTTCCGTGCGCAGTATTTCGTTGAGGTTAAGAGGTTGCTTGTGTTGGCGGGTGTCGCCGTTCATCTTGGCCATGAGGTCGCGGGTGGTGGCGGTGATCTGGTCGACCTGGTTAATGATCCTTTCGCCGCTACGGCTCAGGGCGGTGGGCCATTGCCCCAGGCTTTCGGACAACCCGTCGTTTTGGCGCAGCAACTCTTTCAGCTTGGTGTTGGTCATCTCGGCCGAGGAGCGGATGACGCTGAGGGGGCCGGCCAGGTTGTGCAACAGCCCGGCCGCCAGGGAGCCCAACTCCGCCAGGGAGATGTTTTCCCGGAACACCCACATCTGGGTGCCGTCCTCCAGGCCGAAAGCCAAACCCTGCACCAGGGCTCCGGGACCCTGGACGGTCCGCACCCGGCTGATGAAAGCCGTCTCGTCGCCCTGACCCAGGCGGGGGGGCGGCGGGTCCAGGAATTGGTCGGGCTCCGCTTCGCGAATTTCGTCAAGGTCGCGGGATAAAAGGCTTTCCCCCGCGGGATTGACGTAGCTTAGCTTCCCCTCGGTAATGACCACCACCGCATCCTGGCTTACCGAGGTAGCTAAGAGAAAACGTGTATGATAGTCGGGCAGGCTCAAAGCACGTCTCCTTGGGTTGTTGATTGACTAGGGCGCCACGCCCATTGCCCATGCCGGTCAGCGCATGGCGGCGCGGCCCCTTCAGGGGCTCAAACGCCGGGATTCAGGTCGTCTCCGGGCTGCGAGTCACCGGCCAGGCCGTCAGGGCCGTAATGCCCAACATATACCAAAGCACCCCGGCTTGGCCAATCCGAGCCGCTGCCCGGTCAGAGAATGGCCGGTTCGCCGCAGCGCCCCGGTTCGCTGATGGCCCGCCAGACCATCTCGAACAATTGATTGGACTGCCCGGTCAGGCTGTCCTGCTGGCCCCGGTACACCCACATGAAAAAGCTACGCTGCACCAGCCCGTGCATGAAGTCCAACAGGACCTGGGGGCGCACCTGGGAGTTGAGGATGCCGTGCTCCTGGCCCTGGCGCAGGGCCTCCAGGTACAGGACGATCATTTTCTTCTGGGCGAAGGTGTGGTCGTTCATCCAGGTGATGAGAGGCACGGTCATGAAGATGATGCGCCCCAGGCCGGGGTTGCGCTCGTAATAATCCAGTTGCAGCCAGAATACCTTGCGCAGCTTTTCCTTGAGGTCCTCGATGCCTTGAAGGTGGTCCACGATGCGCTCGGTGAGCCCCTCCATCCATTGGTCCACAAAGGCGAACAAGAGCTCTTCCTTGCTGCGGTAGTTCTTGTAGATGGTGCTGAAGCTCACCCCGGCGGTCTTGGCCAGGGTGCGTACGCTAGCCCGGTGGAAGTCCGCGTTGGAGAAAACCTCCAACACCGCCGCTTGCAGACGGTGGTGCAAATTGGGCTCGAAAATATCCTGGGGGCGGCGGTGGCCGGTCTTGACCGCGGCAAAAGCTGACATGAAAAACCTCGCTCCTTGGCTTTTCCGGCTGCGGCGGTGCGCCTGCCGCGCCTGGGCCTAGAGTTGCCTGGAACAACATTACGCCGGGATGATTATGTCAAGATGCTAAAATGTCAGTACTATTTTGTATTATTTTCTCCGGGGGCGCATCGCGGGGCCCACGGAGAGAACATCGTTACGTAAAAGCGCGCCGCCTGTCAAGATTTGCAATGTGAAGGGTTTGCCGCCGGGACGGCCCCTGTGTCATGATTTGTCCGGGAGGTGGTCATGCCCCGCCGCTTAGCCTGTCTGATTCTTATGCTGTTGTGGGTGGTTCCCGCCGGTGCCGAGGTGTTCGAGGACGCCCCGGCGGCCAAACCGCCCGCCCCCACCGCGCCTGCCACCCAACCTGACCCCGGCTCATGGGGGAACACGGCGGGAGGCGATGCGGCTACGTTACCGCCCTTGCTTTCGGCTCCGGCCACACCACCGCCCCAGGCCCCGACCAAGGCCCGGCTTCCTCAAAAGCCGCCCGCTCCCGCCGTTTCCCCGGCCGTCCAGGCCGCCGAACAGGCCGAGATAGAGCGCCGCCGCCAGGCCCAACTGGACTACACCCAGGCCTTGGACGAGTTCAACGCCGGGCGCTACGCCAAGGCGGCGGAGCTTTTGGAGCGCCACTTGGCGGTGTTTCCCGAGCACGGCCAGGCGCGGGGCTACCTGGAGCAGGCACGCCGCCTGGAGCGGGCCCAGACCCACGGCGTGCTTAGGGTGTTGTGCCGGCCGCCGGGACAGGTGTACTTGGACGGCCGCGCCGTGGGGCGCACCCCCTTGAGCCTGCCCGAGGTTCCGGTGGGGCGACACCTGGTGGAGGTGGCGGCGGCGGGCTTGCGCCAGGGCCGCACCCTGGATGTCAAGGGAATGACCACGGTCACCGTGGAATTCGACCTGGGCCAGCCAGCGCCCGAGGCTCCCCAGGCCCCGGCTGCCGGGGCTTACCAAAGCAGCGCCTTGGCCTTGAGCCTCAACCCTCCGGCGGGCTGGCGCATCAACGAGGACACGGCCAAGCGCCAGCTACAGTTGTTGCCGCCGGAGGAGAGCTTCATGCTTCAGGTCAACTCCAACCCCCTGGCCGGGAGGATGGACCTGGAGAGCTTTATCCGGCGATGGGATGAGACCTTGCTGGCCAACACCACCCAGCCCCTGCGCCGCAAGGTGAAGGATGCCCCGGTGCAGGCGGGCGGCCGCCAGGGACGCCTGGGGGGCTACCAGGGCCAGGGCAGCCAGGCCACGGTGGTCTTCCTGGAGCAGGGTGGGCGGGTCTATTTGTTCAGCGCCATCTGCCTGCCCCAGAGCTGTCCCCAGGCCGACGCCGCCCTGTGGCGGCTGCTGGAGAGCTTTTCGCCCCTGCCTTAGGCCCCGCGCCCGGCTATTTGGCCGTGCCCTGGGAGCGCAGATAGCTTTTGCAGATGCCGGAGGCCTTGCGCAGGGAGGGGAAATGGGTCCACACCACCCCGTTGTATTCCCATCTCTTTTTTTGCTCATAGTAGAAGTGGTAGGTGTATTCGCCCCAGCAGCGTTTCTTGTCCGCCTGGTAGCGCATGGCCTGTTTGGCCTCGGTCCTTTCCTTGCCCGGCTTCTTGGGCTTTTTCTTCACCTTGAGGAACCACTGCTCGTAGCAGGAGCAGATCTGGTCCGGGGTCATGCCCTCCAGGGGATCGGCCGCCGCGGGCGCGCCGCGCAGGTTCTTGGGCCCGGTGGTGACCACCGGCCGGTCCTCGGACTTGGCCTTGGCCTCGGGCTTGGGCTGAGGCAGGGCAACCAGGGGGGCCACCTTGTCGTAGCGCTTGCCCGCCTCCAGGGTCAGGGGGCCTTGCAGGTTTTGGTGCTCCGGGGCGCTCACCTCGACGCGATAGCTGCCCGCCGGGGCCTGCTCGATGGTGAAGGAGGCGCCCTGGCGCCGGGCGCTGAACCCGTCCGGTCCGGAGATGCGCCAGGAGGCTCCGGCCAGGGGTTGGCGACTCAGCTTGTCCACCGCGCTCATGCGCAGCCAGGCGAAGCCCTGGGCGGCCAGGGTGAACATCTCCTCGGCCAGGCGTTCCTCGCGGCCCGCCACCTGGCCCACCAGGACGGCCCGGTACTGGGCGTTGCCCTGGGCCGGTCCGGTGATGGCCAACTCCGGGCCCTGGCCCAGGCGGGCGCTCCCCGGAGCCTGCTCCCAGATCACCTGGGTGGTGAAGCCCTTGCCCCAGGGCGGGTCGCCCTCCACCCTGGCCGAGAGCTTGCCCGGAGCCCCGGCGGCCAGGCTCTTGGGCCCGCTCACCTTGAGCCGCCAGTTCCCGGTCTCCAGGGGCAACAGGGCCTTGAGGCCGTAGGTGGCCCTGAGCTCGCGGCTGAACTCCTCCACCTCCGGGGCCCGGTAGCCCAGGGGCGGCACCGCGGGCATGGCCACCAGGGAGTACTCCAGCCCCACTCGGTAGTTGGGCCCGGCGGGCAGGGCCAGTTTCAGCTCGGCCTTTTGCCCCAGCATGGCGGTGTGGCGGTTGCGCGGGTCCAGGTGCCGGCTCAAATCCGGGGGCTGCTTGAAGGGCAGCCACTTGCCCTGGCGAAAGTCGAAGACTTCCACTCTCCAGTGAAAGCGCTCCCCCACCGAGAGCCGCCCCATCTTGCCCGGCCCGCCCAGGAGTTTGAGGTCGTCCTCGAACTTGACCAGCAGCTTTCTGAGCGGCTCCCGCTCCAGGGTGAACTGGGGCCGCAGGAGGTACTCCCTGGTCTGGCCGCCGCCGGAGCCGGGGGCTTCCAGCACCAGCAACGAGCCGCTGAGCATCTTGTCCAGGTCGCGCTTGTCCAATAGGGCCAGGCCCAGCAGGCGGTAGCGCTCCCGCTTCCATGCCTGCAAGATCACCGGCAGGCACTGGCCCATGAGCCGAGCCTTGATGGCCCGTGAACCCTTGACCCCGGCGTAGCTCTCCTTCTCAAGGTCCTTGTGGCTGGCCGCCTCGGCCTGGCGCTCCACCGCTTCGGACACGCACTGCTCGTCCAGACAGCGCCGGGCCAGATCCTCGATCTGCTCGCCCTGGCCCAGGCGCTGGCGGCCCTTGACCTCGTAGATGCCCGCCAGGAGGTTTTCGCAGCCCTGGGGCGCGGCCACCAGGTCGTAGCCCACCTCGGTGCCGTAGTCCAGCATGAGCTGGCCCAGGATGTTGCTGGGGATCAGGTTGATGCCCGCCAGGGACAGGGACTGGTTGGCCGCGTCCCATCCGTCGGTCTGGTACAGGGAGGCCGCGTTATAAAGCTCTATGGCCACCCCCAGGGCCACGGCGGCCTTGAAGGCCTTGTCCCAGGGCACCTGAGCCGCCACGGCCTTGCCGCTGTTCAGGGCCTGGCCCATCTTGCCCTGCATGCCCCGGGCCCAGGACATGAAGCGCCTGAGCTTGTTGCCCTGGAGGGACTTGAGGTACTTGAGCTCGTCGCCGTCGGTGCTGACCGCGATGCGCTTGAGCAGGGCCAACTCGTCGTCGGCGTGGCCCAGGCCCTTGCCCAGGATGCGCTGGTTGCGCTCCAGCCAGTTGCGCATGGTATCGGCGTCCTGGAGGTCCAGGCCCTGGGCGTCGGCCATGGCCTCCAAAAGCTCCGGGTTCAGGTTGCCCGCTCCGCTGATGCCCGCGGCGTTCTTGCCCTTGCGCAGGTACTGGTTCAGGCGGTTGAGGTTCTTGAGGGCGTCGGCCCCCCGGCCCTCGGCCATGGCCAGGCGGGCCTTTTTGGCGAACTGCTCGGCCAAGTCGCTGGTGGCCTCCAGGCTGAAGCGGCCGTAACCGGCGGCCAGGTTGTCCAGGTCGGTGAAGCCCTTGCGCACGATCCCCTTGGGGTCGCGAAAATAGGTGCGCCCGGCGCTTTGGGAATAGGCCTGGGTGAAGGGCTTCTTGGCCTTGCCCCACACCCCCTCCACCGGCGCGCCGCCCAGGTTGGGCTTGGCCTTCATGCGGGAGAAGCGCTCCATGGCCTCCTTTTCGTCCACCACGTCGGCCACCAGGGACTCGGGCGGGTAGACGTTGACCGAGCGCATCACCTTGTCCACCTCCTGGCGGGTGATGCCCGGCTTGGCCTGGCGCAGCCCCTTCTCGATGCTCTCGCGCAGTTCACTTTGCATAGACTTCCACTGTTGCTCCAGGACCAGGGGGTCCTTGGACTTGAACAGGGGGGTCATGTCGTGGTCAGAAGGGTCGGGCGAGGTGAGGGGGTTGCGGTAGGTGGTGCCCTTGATCCAGGAGCCCATGCCCACCACCTGGTTGCCGGTGCGCTGCACATAGGCCTCCACGGCCCGGTCCACGATCTCGCGCACGGGAACCTGGGCCTCCACCGGCGCGGCGGCCGGGGCCGGCAAGGCGCAGAAAAGCAACAGGGCCAGGCACAGGGGCAGCAGGGCAGGCTGCATGGGCATTCTCCCGGTCAGGTATGGGGCCGCGGAGGCGTGGCCCCTCCTATATTAAAATATTTGGCCGGGTTTTGCGGAGCGCTGTTTTGGCCGCCTTGCTAGGGGGCCTTTTGCAGGGCCATCTTCAGGAAGTTGACCAGCACCGCCTGGGCCTGGTTGTAGGGCGCGTCGATCTCCGGGTGGAACTGCACCCCGTAGAGCATCTTGTCGGTGCGCCTCAAGGACTGGAGATACTTGGAGCGGGCCAGGGCCTCGTAGTGGGCGGGCAGGGTGTACACCGCCCAGCCGTGCACCTCCGGGGCGACAAAGGGGTCGGGCACTCCCTGGAACAGGGGGTCCTTTTTAAGGATGGCGATGTCGTGCTTCCAGGGAGGCGGGTCCAGGGCGGTGATGTCGGACCACCCCATGGAGCGGGCGAAGGTGAGCCCGTAGGCCATGGCCGTGAGCTGGTGGCCGCAGCAGATGCCCAGGATGGGCAGCTTGCACTCACGGATGATCTCGTAGTTGCCGTTGTACTCGAACATAGGCAGGTTCTGGTAGCCCGCGTTGTTGCCCGAGAAGATGATGGCCACCGGCTGGGGCTTCAAGCTTCGCACCAACTCCAGGGACATCTGATAGTGGGGCACCTGGAGCACCTGCAAGCCCAGGCCCAAGCTCCGGATGCGCCGGGCCAGTTGGGTGAAGGTGTAGCCGTTCATCTGGTCGCCCACCACCAGCACGTACTTGCCCGGCGGCGGGGTGGGCACGGGCGGCTTGCCCGGCGAGTAGAGGCACAGGGCGTTGATCTGGGCGCAGTAGCCGTGCCAGTCGCGGATGTAAAGCCGCCAGAAGCGGGCGGTGGTGGGGGCTATGTCCAGGATGTTGCGGAAGGTGTCGTTGTTCGCCAGCCTGCCGCCGGGCACCTCCTGCCAGTTCACCCCGTCCACGCTGGTCTGCCAGGCGAAGTCCTTGAGCCAGCCGTTTTTTCCGCTGATGGCCGAGAGCATCCAGATGCGGCTGATGGTCCTGATTTGCCCCAGGTCCAGGACCAGCCACTGGTCTTCCTCGTGGAAGGGGGCGGACTGCCAGAAGGTGCTCTGGCCGGGGTCGTCCAGGTCGTAGACGTTTTCGGGATTGAAGCCGCTGGAGGCCAGGATCTGCTCCGGGTAGACCCGGACCAAGTCCATGAAGCGGTCGTCGCTGGCGGTGTCCACGAAAAAGCGGGTCTTGGCCCAGGGGCCCTTGCGTCCCGCCGCGTCCACCGCCCGCACCCGCCACCAGTAGCGCGACTTGTCCTTGAGTTCGTCGCCAACGGCCACTCGCTTGGCGCTGACCCGGCCCGGCTCCTGGGCCAGGCCCTGGTAGGAGATCAGGCCTGGGCCCGAGAACTCGGGGTTGGGGCTGAGTTGCATTTCATAGGTCAGGGGAGACTGGCCGCCATGGGCGTTGAAGAAGCTGAGCACCGGGCGGGGGTTGGTGACCACCACGTCCAGGCTGGGGTTGTTGGTCAGCCCCGGCGCGGTGGGCGCGTCCTGGGCCATGGCCAGGACCGGCAGGGCCAGAACCAGGGCCAGGGCTAGAAAAGCCTTCAACGTTTTCATGCGTTAACTCCCGAAGGGGGGACGGTGTTGGGGCCAGCCGGCGTGATCGGCGTGATCGGCGGGGCGGCGGAGCCCGGAGCCGGTCCGGGCCCCGCCGGTGTGCGCTGGTTTTACTTTTTGGCGCTCTTGCCGGTGTGGGCGAAGCCGCCCGCCTCGGACTCGTCCAGAGGCTTGCTCACCGGGTGCTTGGCGAAGTAGTCCAGGGAGCGCTTCACGTCTTCCAACAGCAAGTCGGCCAAATCGCGGCTCACCCCATGGCGGATCAGGGTGCGGCACACCACCATGTCCTCGCGCTTGGGGGGCATGGAGTAGGCCGGCACCTGCCAGCCCCGGCTGCGCAGGCGGTCGGAGAGGTCATAGAGGCTGTAGCCGGGGTCGGTGCCCTCCTTGAAGGTCCACAACAGGGCCGGGATGCCGCCCTTGCCGTTATAGATCACCTCGAAGGGGCCCAGCTTTTCCATCTGCTCGCCCAGGTACACCGCCGTGTCGTAGCAGGCGTCCTGGATCTTCTGGTAGCCCTCGCGGCCCAGGCGCAGGAAGTTGTAGTACTGGGCCACGATCTGCCCGCCGGGGCGGGAGAAGTTCAGGGCGAAGGTGGGCATATTGCCGCCCAGGTAGTTGACGTTGAAGATCAGGTCGTTGGGAAGCTCGGCGGCGTCGCGCCAGATCACCCAGCCCACGCCCAGGGGCGACAGGCCGAACTTGTGGCCCGAGGCGTTGATGGACTTGACCCGAGGCAGACGGAAGTCCCACTGAAGGTCCGGGTCGTGGAAGGGAGCCAGGAAGCCGCCGCTGGCCCCGTCCACGTGGATGGGGATGTCCCAGCCCTTGTCGGCCTGGAGCTTGTCCAGGGCATCACTGATGCCTTTCACGTCCTCGTACTGGCCGGTGTAGGTGACCCCCAGGGTGGGCACCACCCCGATGGTGTTCTCGTCGCAGTAGTCGGCCACCACCTCCGGGGTCATGATCAGCCGGTCGCCTTCCATGGGGATTTCGCGGTGCTCCACGTCCCAGTAGCGGGTGAACTTGTGCCAGCAGATCTGCACCGGGCCGCAGACCATGTTGGGCTTGTCGTAGGGCTTGCCCTCGGCCTTGCGTTTCTCCCGCCAGCGCCACTTCATGGCCATGCCGCCCAGCATGGCCGCCTCGGAGGAGCCGGTGGTGGAGCAGCCCATGGTGTTGGCCGCCTCGGGCGAGTTCCACAGGTCCGCCAGCATGTGCACGCAGCGCGCCTCCAACTCGGCGGTCTGGGGATACTCGTCCTTGTCGATCATGTTCTTGTCCAGGCACTCCTCCATGAGCTGGTGAATCTCCGGCTCCAGCCAGGTGGAGCAGAAGGTGGCCAGGTTCATGCGGGCGTTGCCGTCGAGCATCAGTTCGTCGTGCACCAACTGGTAGGCGTGCCGCCCGGGGGTTTCCACCTTGGGGAATCGGTACTTGGGGATGGCGGTGTTTACGTCGGTGGCGGCGTACACGTCGTCCATCAATTCGTCCCTGACGGTTTCCTTTTTATGCAGAGCCATGCGTAAATTCTCCATTCAACCGGTTGTGGGCCTTAAGCGAGGCCCCTGGTTTCATCGCTTATTCGGACGGGGCCGCCGCCACGTCCCTTTTCCAGCCGGGCTTCTTCAGGGAGTTGATCAAAAGCGGCAGGCCCACGAACACCACCATGCCCGCCGCCACCAGGCCCACGTACAGGGCCGGGTTGCCCACCGGCAGGTTGCTGGGCGGGAAGAAGCCCACCACCAGGGCGAAGGTGACCCCCAGCAGGCCGATGCCCGCCAGGAAGATCATTCCCAAGGTGCCGCCGGGCACCTTGTAGGAGCGGGGCAGGTCCGGCTGGGTGAAGCGCAGGCGGATGGCCGCCGCGTACATGAGGATGTACATCACCAGGTAGAGGGTGATGGTGATGGCCGAGAGCAGGAAGAAGGCCACGCTCACGTTGCTCATGATGAAGTACAGGCAGGCCAGCACGCTGACGATGATGCCCTGGATCATCAAGATGGTCACCTGCATGCCCTTTTTGTTCACCTTGGCCATGAAGGGCGGCAGTTCGCCGTTCTTGGCTGTTTCCAACAGGCCCCTGCTGGGGCCGCCCAGCCAGCTCATCACCCCGCCCATGGCCCCGTAGGCCACGAACAGTCCCACGATGGGGGTGAGCCAGGCGATGTGCCATTTGGTCAGCAGGCTCTGGAAGGCCTGCATGAGCCCGGCGGTGAGGCTGATCTCCTCCGGGCGCAGCACCGCGGCCACGGCCAGGGAGCCAAGGGTGAACAGGAAGAAGATGATCAGCGCGGCCAGGAACATGCTCAGCGGGAACTGCTTGGCCGGGTTGGCCATCTGGTTGGCGTGCACCGCGTGCACCTCCACCCCCGCGAAGAGCAAGATGATGCCCGCCAAAAAGGCCACGCTGCCCAGCCCGGTGATGTGGGGCATCAGGCGGGCGTGGGGGTGGGCTCCCGCCGCGGTGGAGGCGGCGTCGGCGGCCGGGTGCAAAAATTGAAGTGGGTTGCCCTGGTCCACCCACAGCAGGCCCAGCACGATGATGAACAGGCCCGGCAGCACGGTTCCCAAAAGGAAGCCGTACTTGGTGATGCGGGCGGCGGTGGTGGAGCCGGCCAGGGTGAGGAAGGTGGAGAGCCAATAGACCACCAGGATCACGCTGCCGGCGAAAAAGCCGTTGTCGGCCAGGGAGGGATCCATGAACAGATAGGCCAGGGCTCCGGCGGCGAATCCCAAGACCGTGGGATACCACACCACGTTTTGGATCCACTGCAACCAGATGGCCGTGAAGCCCCAGCGGGAGCCGAAGGCTTCCTTGACCCAGGTGTACACGCCGCCGCCCTTGTCGCTGAAGGCGCCGCCCAGCTCGGCGGCCACCAGGGAGGCGGGAATCAAAAACAGCACGGTGGAGAACAGGATGTAGAAGATCATGGACAGGCCTTCCTTGGCCATCATGGGCAGGCCGCGAAGGCTGATGACCGCGGCGGCGGTCATCATGGTGATGGTGCCGACGGTCATTTTTTTGCTTGCCGCCATTGGGCTATCCTTTCCTATGAATCGTGTCGCATAGGTGCAGTGGCTGTGTGGGGAGTGTTGGTAAAAGCTTTGCCGTGGATGACGTAGTTTGGCGCGGGCAAGCAAAGCGGACCGTGAATAGTTACTATCTCTATCCGTGGGTGCTAAATTTAATGCTAATACATTTGAATGCTAGACTAGGAAATCATGCCGGGTCAAGCCGAGATACCTGCTTTTCATCATAACGTGCCCCGAGCGCCGGGCCAGGATTTATCCTACTGTCATCGTAGGCGGGGCATGCCTAGCTTACCGTTGAGCCGAACTAATTCCGGTGCGCCACAAAAAAAATCTGCCTGAAAATTAGCCCGCCCGGGGGGCTTTGTCCGGGTGAGTTTCACCGCCCTTCCTATCCAAGGGCGGCGAGATTTTGTCGCTTTAAATTATCGCCAACGGTTTGGCAAATATCGTTTTGGGGAGGGGAGGTATAAAAGGATTTTGCGGGGACACCGGCGGACACCTCCTGAGATTATGCCGGTGGGCTCAGTATGAATCCAATATTTTTTAGACACCCCTAAACCGGCTAAGCGGCATTTCAGGGGCGCCTTGACACGGGAAAAAGCGGGCCAATGCGACACGCCGAGCCGAAGGACCGGCGGCCTTACGCACCGGGCAATCGCTACGCCGGGCCACCTTTGTTTTGCCAGCGGCCTTGGCCCCTCACGGCACAGGCCCCGGGGGCCGGTCGGGCGGAGTCAAAGTATCCTCCCGTAAGCTTTAATGAAAAATAGGAGCATTGCCCCCGGTTCCGGCGCATCTTGGTCTTGCCATTAAAAGGAACGGGTGCTAATTTAGCGCTTTATATGGTGATCTTGCCTCCGGCCATCGAAAGGAAAACCGTGCCTCCTAAACAATTCGATTCCAAGGAAAACCGGCGACGGAGCATCGCGGCCGCTCTGCAAAACCTGGATCTGAACCAGGACCAAAAGGCGCGGCTGGAAGAGGCCCTGGCCCAGGACCTGGCCGAGTTGGAGCAACTTGGCCGTCAACTGAGCCTCTGCCGCCGCCGCACCGGCCTTTTGGAGCAGGTGCTGGAGAATATAAGCGAAGGCATCGCGGTCACCGACCCCCAGGGCTGCATCGAAATGGTCAACACCCCCTTTTGCGGGCTCACGGGCCTGGACCGGGAGCAGCTTCAGGGCCAGTACATCAACCTGCTCAACAGACACAAAGAGGCGGAAGAAAATTTCGTCCTGATCTTCGAGTCTCTGGAAAATGACGGCTGCTGGGGCGGCGAGATGTCCCACCAGCGCTCCGACGGCCACCAGTTCCACCAGTGGATCAGCGTCAGCCGCATGGACCGGGACAACGGCCGCCTGGTGTGGGCGCTCCGGGACATCAGCCAGATCAAGAGCTCCGAGGAGCAGGCGGCCTACCTGGCCTATCACGATTCGCTTACCGGCCTGCCCAACCGCCGCCTTTTCAACGACCGCCTGGAGGTGGCCATCGCCACGGCGTCTCGCAAAAAGCAGCGCCTGGCCCTGTTGTTCCTGGACCTGGACAACTTCAAGAACGTCAACGACGGCCTGGGCCACGCGGCGGGCGACGAGTTGTTGCAGGAAACCGCGCGGCGGCTGCGCGGCAAGGTGCGCGACGAGGACACCGTGGCCCGCCTGGGGGGCGACGAGTTCATCATGCTTCTGGTGGGGATTCAGGAGCCCGAGTACGCCGCCGTGGTGGCCCAGCGCATTTTGGACGACCTGGCCAAGCCCTTCCGCCTGCGGGGGCGGCAGTTCTATCTCTCGGCCAGCGTAGGCATAACCATGTTCCCCGACGACGGCAGCAAGGCCGAGGCCCTGGTTTCCAACGCGGACATGGCCATGTACCGGGCCAAGTCCGCCGGGCGCAACAACTACAAACTGTTCACCCCGGCGCTCAACGAAAAGGTGCAGCGCCGCATGTCCCTGGAGACCGCCCTGCGCCAGGCCATCGGCAACCAGGAGTTTTTGGTGCATTACCAGCCCAAGGTGGAGCTGGCCCAGGGCCGGGTGGTGGGCATGGAGGCCCTGGTGCGCTGGGAGCGGCCCGGCCACGGTTTGGTTAGCCCCGGCGAGTTCATCCCCCTGGCCGAGGACACCGGCCAGATAGTGGCCATCGGGCGCTGGGTGCTGGAGCAGGCCTGTCGCCAGGCCAAGACCTGGCACGATCAGGGCCACCACGACCTGGCGATTTCGGTGAACCTGTCGCCGCGCCAGTTCCAGCAAAAGGACCTGGTGCCCATGGTCACCGAAACCCTGGGGGCCAGCGGCCTGGACGCAGCCAGCCTGGAGCTGGAGGTGACCGAGAGCATGGTCATGTCCTCGGTGGACGACGCCATCGTCACCCTGGGCCAGTTGACCGACTTGGGGGTGCGCCTGTCCATGGACGACTTCGGCAAGGGCTACTCCAACCTCTATTATCTGAAGCACTTCCCCATGGACACCCTGAAGATCGACCGCTCCTTCGTGCGCGACGTGGCCACCCGGCCCGACGACGCCTCCATCGTGGACACCATCATCAACATGAGCCGCAGCCTGGGGCTCAAGGTCATAGCCGAGGGGGTGGAGGACACCGATCAGCTGCGTTTCCTCAGGGAGCGTGCCTGCGATCAGATGCAGGGCTTCTTGTTTAGCCGCCCCCTGCCCAGCGATCAGATAAGCCAAATGCTGGCCAGCGGCACCCGCTTGCACTGAGCCCGGCCTTCGCCCAAAACCAAAGCGGCTCCCGCCCAGGCGGGGGCCGTTTCTATTATGAAAAAACGTTTGTTCTGTTTTTGGTGACAAGTTTATCGCGCAACTCGGCACAGCCAGCCGGCAGACAAGGCGTCCGGCAAGCGAGGTGCGCAGGCGTAGTCGAAGTTACGTCGAGAACCGAGCGCAGCCGGCAACGCAGTATGCCTGTGGCTGGCGCAGCCGAGCAGACGGGCTAGGGTTTGGCCAAGTTCAGATGCCGCAACCGCGACACCGGGCGGACGCGCGGCAGCACGTCGTCCAGGCGACCCTCGCGCACCAGGGAGGCGAAGGCCTCCACCACCTTGGGGTCGAACTGGGTGCCAGAGCCCCGCTCCAGTTCGTTGAGGGCGTCGCGTAGGCCCATGGCGTTGCGGTAGGGGCGGTCGCTGGTCATGGCGTCGAAAGCGTCGGCCACGCTGATCACCCGGGCGGGCAGGGGAATGCCCTCGCCGGCCAGGCCGTCGGGATAGCCCAGGCCGTCCCAGCGCTCGTGGTGGTGGCGTACGATGGCGATTTCGCCTTGGCTGAGCTTCAGCGGCTGGATGATGGATTGGCCCCAACTGGGATGCTGGCGCACCATCTCCTGGTCCTCTGCGGTCAGTTGCCCGGGCTTGTTGAGAATCTGGCGGTCGATGGCGATCTTGCCCACGTCGTGCAGCATGCCCAGGCGGCGCAGCATGTCCACTTCGTTGGCGGGCATCTTGAGCCGGGTGGCCAGGCGCACCGCGTAGGTGGTGACCCGCTCGGAATGGCCGCGGGTGTAGGAGTCCTTGGCTTCCAGGGCTTGGGCCAGGGACTTGACCGTGCTCAGGAAAGACTCCTTGAGGTCGCGGTACATGCGGGCGTTCTCGATGGCCAGGGCCACCTGGTTGGCGAACACCTCCAGGTAGTCGCGGTCCGCGCTGGTGACCATGGCCGTGCCCTGGGGCCGGTCGGCGGCCAGGATGCCGATCACCCCGCCCTGGGCGGTGAGCGGCAGGATGACGATGGCCTGGGGCTGGAATTTGCGGATGATCAGGTTCTTGGGGTTCAGGTTCAGGCTGGTGGCATCCTGCGTGATGAGCGGCTGGCCGCTCTGGGCCACCCTGGCCAGCAGGTTGGAGGTGCGGTCCATGGAGACCGAGTAGCCGTCCATGGGGGCCAGGTCGCTGGGGTCCATGCCCACCCCGGCCTCGTAGCGTAGAACCTGCTTGGCCTGATCCACCAGCATGATCATGGCCCGCTTGTACCCGATGGTCTTGAGGAACATGCTAAGGACGTTGGGGATCAGCTTTCCGTAATCCAGCTCGGAGAGGATGGCCCCGCTGGCCTGCTGGATGGCCAGGATCTGCTCGATCTTGCGCATGAGCTGCTGGTTGAGGGTCTGCACCTCGGAGTACTTGTGCTCCAACAGCTGCTTGTCGTGCTCGATCTCGGCCAGGCTCTCGCCCAAAAGGCTGCGCTGGTTTTGGATGAGCAGGCGCACCCGCTGCAACAGGGTGGGGTTGCGCCAGCGCACCCGGAACTCGCAGTATTCGTCGCCCTCGAAGTAGCAGGCGGTCTCCTCCACCCGGGAAGGGGGCAGGCCCCAGATGGTGGGTATGGCCGAGTAGATGCCCTGGTTCACCAGGCAGAAATCTTCGGTGAGTTCGAGCCCCTCATGCCAGTGCAGGCGTATCATGGCCTGGTCGGAGGTGGCGTTGACCAACTCCAGTTCCTTGGTGCGGTTGAACTTCTTGTTGATGGTTTCCAGACGCCGCACCGCCACCTTGGGCGAGGCCCAGGCCCGGAGCAGGATTTGCTGGATGTAGCCGAGTCTTTGGTGGGTTACCGACTCGAAGCCGATCTGGTAGGCCACCCGGGGGTCGCCGGTGAGTTCGCGGGCGTTGGCATACATGCGGGCGACGACCCCCGCGGACACCCAGTTGTGGGCGTCGCGCAAAAAGGCCAGCGGATCATCGACCTCTCCCAACTCCTCTTCCAAACCACGGAGGAGCAGGTGGGGCGAGCCATAATGACGTTCAATGTAATCTATTATGGCTCGCGTATTGAGGCAGCTGTTGTGTCGCTCCACGACCTGACGCAACCCTTCGCAGGACTAAGGGAGAAAAATCTATTTTTACAGTAAGTTGCAACAACATTTTCCACGGGGCCCATCGGGTTGTCAATAGGCATGTGTAAAAACACTGAGCATAATGAGTAGTAAAATTGGGAAGATACTATATATAGTGCTACTTAACGCATTAACACCCCAATATAGACATTACGACAGGCTGAAGGCCCGGCTGCCGTTCAGGGCGGCGGCATCCACCTCCACCCCCAATCCGGGGCCGGGCAGGATGGCGGCTTGTCCGCCGGGTCCGAAGGTGAGGTCATCGCGGATGAGGTCGCGGTCCATGAAGAAGCGGGTGAGGCAGCCTTCCAGGTAGATGAGCCCCGGATGCACCGAAGCGAAGTGCCGACCCAGGGCCGAGAGCAGGCCCAACTCACCCACCTGGCAGCCCAGCATGCAGGCCAGGCCCTCCCAGGAGGCCATCTCCAGCAGGGCGGTGGTGCGGGCCGGGCCGCCGCACTTGCTCAGCCGCAGGTTGAAGCCGCCCGTGGCCCGGTTTTCCACCAGGCGGTGGGCGTCGGCCATGGTGCACAGGGATTCGTCGGCCAGCACCAGGGGCTCCACTGCGGCGGTGACCTTGGCCAGGCCCTCCAGGTCGCCCTTGGCCACCGGCTGCTCCACCGCCTCCACCCGGCTGGGGGCCATGGCCCCGATGTTCTCCACCGCCTCGGCGGCGCTCCAGGCTCCGTTGGCGTCCACCCGGAGGCTCACCTGTGGCCCCAGGGCCTCGCGCACCTGGGCCATCAGCTCCGCCGCCCCCCGGCGCTGCACCTTCACCTTCACCTGCTTGAAGTCCAGGGCCTTGGCCTGGGCCAGAATGGCAGGCAGCCCCTCCGGGGGCAGCAGGGGGATCACCGCGCTGTAGGTGACCGGGGCCGGGGGATCGGCCGAAAGCAGGGCGCTCACCGGCCGCTCCATGGCCCGGCCGGCCAGGTCCAACAGGGCGGTCTCCACCGCGCAAGCCGCCGCCGGGCAGCGGTCCACCAGCGTGGGGCCGCCCCGTTTCTCCAACCAGCCCAGGGCCTCTTCCGGCTCCAGGGAGGCCCCCAGGACCAGGGGAGCCAAGTCCCGCTGCAAGGCCTCCAACGAGCCTTGCACCGTTTCGCCGGTGACGTAGCTGCGGGGCACCCCCTCGCCGTAGCCTACGCGGCCCTGGCCGTCCACCAGGGCCACGACTATGTTGTCCGTGGCTGTGTTGTCAGCCAAGCTGTGGGACACCGCCAGGTTGAAAGGCCAATGGATCAAATAGGCGTTCAGTTTTTTTATCTGCATTGACCACTTCCTGGGGCGCCGGGATGAACTGGTTGAGCTTTTTCCATTCGTACCAATGGTCGGGCTGCTCGAAGATGTATTCGCTGAGCACCGACAAGCACTGCACCGAAACCTGGGTGGATCCCTGGGCGGCGGGATGGGCGGCCGGGTCCAGAAGCTCCAGCTCGAATCGCCGTCCGGGCAAACGGTGCACCAGTCCCATCAATACCACGGCTTTGGACTTGCGCGCCAATATGTCCATGGAGCGGTCCAGGGGAACCGTGTGTCCCAGGAAGGTGGTGGTCTTGTCCTTGTAGGGACGCCACATGTTTATCTCGTCGCACTGGGTGACCACGATGCGGCCGCGCTTCAGGTGATCCAGGGCGGTGAAGAACACCTCGCCCTCCTTGGGGTCCATCAACTCGGTGCCCGCTCCGGCGGCCCGCTCTTCCAGGATGGCCCTGAGGCGCGGGGTCTTGCAGTGGACCATCACCGACAGGGGATAGTCGCGGAAAGCCAGGGCGCCGGGCAGAAACTCCAGGGCCCCGTAATGCCCGGTGATGAGGATCACCCCCCGGCCTTCGCTCAGGGCCTGGTCCAACAGCTCCTGGTTGCGGATCTTAACCCGCCGCAGGCAGTTGTCGCGGATGGTGGGGTAGCTCTTGAAGGCCAGGTAGAGCTTCTCGTGGTAGTGGTCCAGGGTGCCGCCCCTGGTCTCGGCCCAACGTCGCCGGGTCTCGCGGGGGCCGGCGGCCTTGCCCAGGGTGCCTTCCAGGGAGCGCTGGATGGCCGCGCGGTCTTTGGAGGCGATCTGGAAATAGAGCGCGCCCAAGGTCCTGAGATAAAGTTTACTCAGCCAAGGCGGCAGGTTCCCGAAAATCCAGGTGTTGTAGGGCAGCTGCAAGAACGAGCTGATGTCCTTTAGCTGCAGGCGCTCTTTGACGAACGCAAGCAGCCATTGTTTGATGCCGCGTCTCAGGGACGCCCAACCAAACCTTGCCTTCCGTCTCTGGGAAGCGCTGTGTATAGCGGTTCCCAGGGCCGCCTTGCCCACCTCTCCCGTGATCGTGACGCTCATGCTAGGTCCTCCCGGCGGTGGGCGCGGAGAGTTCATAGCTCCGCGCACCGCCCAAGTTGTGATTCAGGGAGCAGTGGACAGACCCGGTGCATAAAAAAGGCAGGAAACAGCCGTTAAGTTGCCAGCCGCTCTGCCTTGGTCCAACTACACCGGACATACCCCCTGGTTGGACTTGTCTATCTCGATTTTATGAAACAATTGTATACTATATATTAAGTCGGGCCTGTGCCAAGCAAATTTTGCCGCCCCTATATTTTTGAGATGGGTGAGCTTTAGCCCCGAATATCCCCGCTTGCCGCCCCATAAGGCCCACTTATTATGCTAAGTTAGTAGGCCATTTGAAGCAAAACAGCACAAGGGCCGCCAAATGACCCTCTTGGGCAAATTCAAGCAAAACCTTTGGACCACCGAACAGGGAGTATTGATCCTGCTGGGCGTGGTGGTGGGGGTTTTGGGCGGCTACGGCGCGGTGGGCTTCAGGCTGCTCATTAATTTCTTGCGCACCCTGGCCTATGGCAGCGATGGCGATTTCCTGAAGGTGCTGGCCGCCACCCCCTGGTGGTGGCTGCTTTTGATCCCCGCCCTGGGCGGCCTGGTGGTGGGACCACTGATCTATTTCCTGGCCCGGGAGGCCAAGGGCCACGGGGTGCCCGAGGTCATGGAGGCGGTGACCCTGCGCGGCGGGCTGATCCGCAAGCGGGTGGTGATCGTCAAGTCCCTGGCCTCGGCCATCTCCATCGCGGTGGGCGGCTCGGTGGGCCGGGAAGGGCCCATCGTGCAGATCGGCTCGGCCATCGGCAGCACGGTGGGCCAGGTGCTCCGGGTCAGCGCCGGGCGCATGCGCATCCTGGTGGGCTGCGGGGCGGCGGCGGGCATCGCGGCCACCTTCAACGCCCCGGTGGCGGGCATGATGTTCGCCATGGAGATCATCCTGGGCGACTTCGCGGTGGCCACCTTCAGTCCCATCGTGCTCTCGGCGGTGATGGCCACGGCCATAAGCCGCTTCTATCTGGGCGACTTTCCCGCTTTCGTGGTGCCGGCCTACCAGTTGGTCTCAGCCTGGGAGCTGTTTCTCTACGCGGGGCTGGGCCTGGCCGCCGGGGCGGTGGGCGCGGCCTTTTCGGCGGTGCTTTACAAGACCGAGGACCTGGTGGACGCCATCCGCATCCCCGAGTACCTCAAGACCCCCCTTGCCGGGCTGGCCCTGGGGGCCATGGGCATGGCCTTCCCCTGGGTGCTGGGGGTGGGCTACGAGGGCATCGAGCTGGCCCTGCACCACCAACTGGCCTGGTGGCTCATGCTGATCATCGTGGGGGCCAAGATCCTGGCCACCAGCCTGACCATCGCCGGTGGCATGTCCGGCGGCATCTTCGCGCCCTCGCTGGTCATCGGGGCCATGCTGGGCGGCTCCATGGGCGGGCTGGCCCACGAGCTGTGGCCGGGCATGACCGCCGGTCCGGGGGCCTACGCCATCGTGGGCATGGCCGCGGTGGTGGCCGGGGCAACCCACGGGCCCATCACCGCCTTCCTGATTTTGTTCGAAATGACCGGGGGCTATCAGATAATCCTGCCCCTGATGATCGGCTGCACCCTGGCCACCCTGGTGGCCCAGCAGATAAACCGCGACTCCATCTACACCCGCAAGCTGAGCCGCCGGGGGGTGGACATCCACGCGGGCAAGGACATGAACCTCTTGCGCTCACTCACCGTGGACCAGGCCATGCGCCGGGAGGTGGACAGCGTGCCCCAGGACATGACCCTGGGCCGCTTCCACGACAAGATGATCTCCTCCAAGTTCGCCAGCTTTCCGGTGGTGAACGGCCAGGGCGAGCTGGTGGGCATCATCAGCCACGCCGACTACGCGGGCCACGCCATGGAAAAGGAGTTGTGGGATTTGGTGGTGGTGGCCGAGCTGGCCACCACCGAGGTGCAGACCGTGACCCCCGGCGACACCCTGGACATAGCCCTGCGCAAGATATCCTCGCGGGATTTCGCCACCTTGCCGGTGGTGGCCGCCCAGGGCAGCCGCCGCCTGGTGGGCGTGATCAGCCACCGGGACATCATCAGCGTCTACACCCGCAAGCTCCGCAAGTCCGGGCTCTCCGGCGGGGAGTAGGGCCTTTTGGGGCCGGGCCTCCGGCCTATTTGGCGGCCGAGGCCAGCATGATCATGGACCAGCCGCCGAAGATCAGGTCGATGCCCAACAACAGGCCCATGATGGCCAGCGAGTCGCCCGGCCATCCCGCGAAGATGATAAGACCCAGCACCACGCCCATGACGCCAGAGAACAACACCCAACCCCAGCGGGGGGCGGGCTTGATCTTCATGGCCAGGCCCAGCTTGACCACCCCTTCCACGATGAAGAAGGCGGCCAACAGCAGGGTGAGGGTGACGGCCCCCAGCAGGGGGCGGGCCAGGATGAGCCCGCCGGCGATGATGTAAACCACCGCCCACAACAGGTTCCAGGCAAAGGCGCTCCACTGGGCGGACTTGAAGCAGTGCACCAGTTGGATGATGCCCTGCACCAGGATCACCGCGCCGATGATCCACACCACGGCCACGGTGGCGGCCAGGGGCGCGATGATGGCGAAGCTGCCCAGGAGCAGGGAGATGATCCCCGCGATCATAAGGCTGCCGCGGTGTTGTTTTACCTCCGCCAAGCCCTTGCTCAACATGCTTCCCACCCCGTCCGGCGACTGCGCGCTCATTAAATGCTCCTTGCTCTGGGCCGGTAAATCCCGGCGTTCATTTTCGGTTTACATGATGAGTAGTTGGGCGCGCCTGTGTCAAGCGCGCCTTTGGGCAGGGCGGACATTGACAACCCTTTAATTTCCCGATATACCGTGAGAATCGTATACGGTATGCAGGACTCCGGGTCGGGGGAGTTCCGGAGACAACGAGGGTGTGGCGGTGGGCTTCGGCGACCAGTTAGCGCAATATGTGATCAGCGGGCTGACCACCGGGGCGGTTTACGCCTTGGTGGCCCTGGGCTTTTGCCTGATCTACAACGCCACCAGGGTGGTGAACTTCGCCCAGGGCGATTTTCTCTCCCTGGGCGGGCTCATGGCCTACAGCCTGCTCATCGGCGCGGGCCTGCCCATGGCCCTGGCCTTTCCCCTGGCCATAGTGGCGGTGGCCCTGGTGGGGGCCCTGTTGGAGCGGATGGCTATCCGCCCGGCCCGCAGCCGCCAGGTCATGGTGCTCATCTTCATCACCATCGCGGCCTCAATCCTCATGCGGGGCATTTTCAAGCACTTATGGGGCAAGCAGGCCCTGGCCCTTCCCCCCCTCAGCCCCGAGACCCCCCTGCGTCTGCTGGGGGCCACCTTCACCCCGCAGAACCTGTGGGTGCTGGCCATCACCCTGGTGGCCATCGTGGCCCTGATCTGGTTTTTCAACCGCACCCTCACCGGCAAGGCCATGCGGGCCACGGCCATCAACTCCTCGGCCGCCGCATTGATGGGCATCGACGCCCACCGCATGACCATGTACTCCTTCGCTCTGGCGGGCGCCCTGGGGGCCTTGGCCGGGGTTCTCATCACCCCCATCACCAGCCTGTCCTACAATGTGGGGGTGATCATCGGGCTAAAGGGCTTCGCCGCCGCGGTCCTGGGCGGCTACGGCAGCTTCCTGGGCGCGGTGGTGGGCGGCCTGGTCCTGGGCCTCATCGAAAGCCTCACCGCCGGGCTCATCTCCAGCGTCTACAAGGACGCCGTGGCCTTCGTGGTGCTGCTCTTGGTGCTGTTCCTGCGCCCCGGCGGGCTGTTGGGCGTGAAGGGCGGGAACCGGGTATGAGCGCCCAGGGCAAGAAGTTCTTCGGGTACCTGGCCGCCCTGGCCGCGGTGTTGGCCCTGCTGCCCCTGGTGGTGACCAACCCCTATTACCTCAACGTGCTCAACGTGGTGGCCCTCAACGTGTTGGTGGTCACCGGGCTAAACCTGCTGATAGGCTACGCCGGGCAGATCAGCCTGGGGCATGCCGCCTTCTTCGGCCTGGGGGCCTACATCTCGGGCATCCTCTCCGGCTCCTACGGCTGGGAGCCCTGGACCGCCTTGCTGGCCGCGGCGGTGGTGGTGGCGGTGGTGGCCCTGATCATCGGCCTGCCCACCCTGCGCCTGGAAGGCAACTACCTGGTCATGGCCACCCTGGGCTTCAACCTCATCGTCAGCGTGTTGATGGTCCAGCTTGACGACATCACCGGCGGGCCCTCGGGCTACACCGGCATTCCCTCCCTGAGCTTTTTCGGCGCGCCCATCGCCAGCGACATCTCCTTCTACTGGCTGGCCTGGGGCGCGGTGCTGGTGGGCCTGATCCTGGCCCGCAACCTGGTGCACTCGCGGGTCGGGCGGGGGCTCAAGGCCTTGCATGAGGCTCCCCTGGCCGCCGCCGCCTCGGGGGTGCCCATCGAGGCCTACAAAGTCAAGGTGTTCATCATCAGCGCGGTGTACGCCTCGGTGGCGGGCAGCCTCTACGCCCACTACTACGGCATCATCACCCCGGCCACCTTCGACATCTTCAAGTCGGTGGAGTTGGTCACCATGTGCATCGTGGGGGGCATGGGCTCGTTGTGGGGCGGCCTGTTCGGCGCGGCCCTGCTAACCCCCATGCCCCAGCTTTTGGCCGTGGTGGAGGAGTACAAAGACATCTTCTTCGGCGGCATCCTGCTGGTGCTGTTGATCTTCCTGCCCCAGGGCCTGGTGGGCTGGCTGGAGGGCAAGCGGGTGCGTCCCGGGGGGAGGGCTTTCTAATGAGCGCCCTCTTGACCATAAAGGGCCTGTCGGTTCGCTTCGGCGGGGTGCAAGCCCTGAGCGCTATGGATATGGAGGCCCCCGCCGGGGCCATCACCGCCCTCATCGGCCCCAACGGGGCGGGAAAGACCACGGCCATCAACTGCGTTTCCGGGGTGGTGGCCCCGGACGCGGGCCGGGTGAGCTTCGACGGGCAGGAGGTGCTGGGCCTGGCCGGGCACAAGCTGGCCTGTCTGGGCCTTACCCGCACCTTCCAGAACTTGCAGGTCTTCGGCCTGATGAACGCCCTGGAAAACGTCATGGTGGGCATGCACGCGGCCAGCCGGGGCGGCTTTGCCGCGGCCATGCTGCGCCTGCCCCTGCTCAGGCGGGAGGAAAAGGCCATCCGGGAGCGGGCCGAGGAGATGCTCTCCTTCTTCGGCCTGGAAAAGCTGGCCCACCAGCCCGCCGAGGAGCTGGCCTACGGCGACCAGAAGCGCCTGGAACTGGCCCGGGCCTTGGCCGGGCGGCCCCGGTTGATGCTTTTGGACGAGCCGGTGGCCGGGCTCAACGCGGCCGAGACCCACGAGATCGGCGGGCTGATCGTTAAGATAAAGGAGCAGGGCATCGGCGTGGTATTGGTGGAGCACGACATGGGCCTGGTGATGCACGTAAGCGACCAGGTGGCGGTGCTCAGCGGCGGGGTGCTCATCGCCCAGGGCACGCCCGAGGAGATTCAGCAAGACCCGGAGGTGCTGCGCACCTATCTGGGCGGGGGAGAGGAGTTCGGGCTGGTTGCTTAGGGTGGAGTCCATATCCTTTGCCTACGGCCGCCAACCGGCCCTGCGCGAAGTGAGCCTGAAGGTGAACCCCGGCGAGGTGGTGAGCCTTTTGGGCATGAACGGGGCGGGCAAAACCACACTGTTGGGGGTGATCTCCGGCCTCTTGAAGCCCAAGGGCGGGCGGGTGACTTTTGAGAACCGCCAGATCAGCGGCCTGTCGCCCTCGGCCATCGTGGAGACCGGGGTGGTGCAGGTGCCCGAGGGCCGCCAGCTCTTCGGCCCCCTCACCGTGAAAGAGAATCTGGAACTGGGCTCCTACGTGCGCCTGCGCAAGCACCAGGCCAAGGCGGTGGCCGAGGACCTGAAGCGGGCCCTGGCCCTGTTCCCGGTCCTGGCCCAGCGCCTGGAGCAGCCGGCCGGCACCCTGAGCGGGGGCGAGCAGCAGATGCTGGCCATGGCCCGGGGGCTCATGGCCCGGCCCCGCCTGTTGCTTTTAGACGAGCCCAGCCTGGGCTTGGCCCCCCAGGTGGCCGCCGAGATCCTGGGGGTGGTGCGCGACCTGCCCGCCCAGGGATGCTCGGTGCTCCTGGTGGAGCAAAACGCCCTGGGCGCGCTAAGCGTGAGCCAACGGGGCTACATCATCACCGGCGGCCGCATTCGCCAGAGCGGCTCGCCTAAGGAAATTCTGGCCGACGAATTGCTGCGCGAGGCCTTCCTGGGCCCCCGCCGGGCCTTCGGCGGCCCAAAGGATAAAACACCCGAGGAAACCTCATGACCTTCATGCCCAATTTCAACGGCCCCGAGGAGTTGGCCGCGCACCAGCTCAAGGGCTTGCAATGGACCGTGGCCCACGCCCACCAGGGAAGCCCCTTTTACGCCCAGCGCCTCAAGGACGCTGGCGTGGCCCCCGGCGACATCAAGAGCCTGGACGACCTGAAGGGCCTGCCCTTCACCACCGCCGACGACCTGCGGGCGGGTTATCCCTTCCCCTTGCTTTCGGTGCCTTTGGAGCAGGTGGTCCGGGTGCACGCCTCCAGCGGCACCACCGGCAAGCGCAAGGTGCTGGCCTATACCCAGAAAGACCTGGACGACTGGGCGGTGATGTTCGCCCGCTGCTACGAGATGGCCGGGCTCACCCGCCTGGACCGGGTGCAGATCATGGTGGGCTACGGGGTGTGGACCGCCGGGGTGGGTTTCCAGGCGGGCTGCGAGCGCTTCGGGGCCCTGGCCCTGCCCGTGGGGCCGGGCAATTTGGAGATGCAGTGCCAGTTCCTGGTGGACTTCGGCACCACGGTGATGTGCTCCACCTCCTCCATGGCCCTGTTGATGGCCGAGGAGATCAGGCGGCGCGGGCTCACCGAGCAGGTGAAGATCAACAAGCTCATCTACGGCAGCGAGCGCACCAGCGACGGCATGCGCAAGCGGATCAGCCAGGCCCTGGGGGCGGAGCTTTTCGACATTCCCGGCCTCACCGAGCTGTACGGGCCGGGCACGGGTATCGAGTGCCGGGCCCATGAGGGCATCCACTACTGGGCCGACTACTACATCCTGGAGATCCTGGACCCGGTGAGTTTAGAGCCGGTGGCTCCGGGCGAGATCGGCGAGATGGTGGTGACCACCCTGAGCAAACAGGCCGCCCCGCTGATCCGCTACCGCACCCGGGACCTGTGCCGCATCATCCCCGAGCCCTGCGCCTGCGGCAATTCCTTGCCCCGCCACGACCGCATCCTGGGGCGCAGCGACGACATGATCAAGTTCCGGGCGGTGAACATCTACCCCGGCCAGATCGACCACGTGCTCAGCCAGAGCAGCGGGGTGGGCTCGGAGTATCAGGTGCACCTGAGCCGGGGCGCCGACGGGCGCGACTACATGACCATAAAGGTGGAGCGGGCCCCGGAGGGCGGCGCGGCCGACGACGAGGCGGTGGCCGCGAACATCTTCAAGGGAGTGAAGGCCCACATCCTGGTGAGCGCCAAGATCGAGGTGGTGGACTACGGCAGCCTGCCGCGCAGCGAACGTAAGTCGCAGCGGATATTCGACCGCCGCGAAGAGGTATAAATCAGGGGCCGGGCCTCCGGGGAGGGGGGTCGGCCGCGAAAGGGAGGATGAGCGATGAAAAGGTTTAAGGTTTTGGCCGGGCTGGTCCTGTGCCTGCTCTTGGCCCTGGGCCTGGCCGTTCCGGCGGTTGCGGCCGACAAGAAAGAGCCGGTTAAGATCGGGGCCTTTTTTGCCCTGAGCGGCCCGGCGGCCTCCATCGGCGCGCCCACCAAGCTGGTGGCCCTGATGGTGGTGGACAAGATCAACAAGGAGGGCGGCATCCAGGGCCGTCCCATCGAACTGGTCTTGGCCGACACCGAGGGCGAGCCCACCAAGGCGGTGATGGCCTTCAAGAAGTTCGTCAACGTGGACAAGGTGGCCGCGGTGGTGGGCCCCACCCGCACCGGCACCGGCATGGCGGTGAAGAAGCAGGTGGAGACGGCCAAGATGCCCACCGTGATGACCGTGGGCGGCGACCCGGTGATCATGGAAGGCAAGATCGGCAAAATGGACTTCGGCACGGCCAAGTACGTGTTCAAGTCGCCCCAGCGCTCGGCCATCGCGGTGAAGAAGGTCCTGGGCTATCTCAAGGCCCACAACCTCACCAAGATAGCCCTGCTTAGCGCCAGCGACGGCTTCGGCCGCGACGGCGCCCGCTGGATCGGCAAGCTGGCCCCCGAGTACGGCATCACCGTGGTGGGTTCCGAGCAGTTCAACCCCAAGGACGTGGACATGAAGAGCCAGCTCACCAAGCTGGCCGCCGCCAAGCCCCAGGCCGTGGTCTGCTGGACCATCGGCCCGGCCGCGGCCATCGTGTCCAAGAACCACCACGCTTTGGGTATGAAGGCTCCCCTGGTGCAGTGCCATGGCGTGCCCGGCCCCAAGTACATCCAGCTGGCCGGGGCGGCGGCCGAGGGCGACCTGATGCCCTCCACCAAGCTCATGGTCTGGGAGAGCCTGCCGGACTCCGATCCCCAGAAGAAGGTGATCGCCGATTTCGTGCGCCTGTACACCGACGTGTACAAGTACGACAAGCAATACCCCATCAACACCCACTCCGGCTATGCCTGGGACGCGGTGTACCTGTTGGCCGGGGCCATGCAAAAGGCGGGCACCGACCCGGACAAGGTGCGCCAAGCCCTGGAGAGCACCAAGAACTACGTGGGCGTCAGCGGCGTGTACAACCTGAGCCCCAAGGACCACAACGGCTTGGGTGAGGACTCCATGGTCATCATCCAGGTCAAGGACGGCAAGTTCGTCCCGGCCAAGTAAGCAGCCATAGCGCGGCGCGGGGCTCTCCCCGCGCCGCCTTCATTTACGGCGCTTGCCCGCCGCTCCCGTAGCGGGTTAATCTTGGGCCATGGCCAATACTGAGAGGTGTTCATGGCCCCCCCAGATGCCCCCCCCAAGCGCCGCCGCCGCTACCCGCTGTATCTGAACATCCTCACCATTTTCCTGTTGCTCATGCTCTTGGTGGCCGGGAGCATCACCTGGTACGGCTACCAGACCGGCAGCGAGCGGGCCATGATAGCCTCCCGCGGGCTGATGCACGACATCGTGAGCCAGTTCGCCGGGCAACTGGGCCATTTCTTCGGCAAGGCCAGCTCCTTCTTGGTGCTCACCTCCGAGCATCCGGGCCTAATCCAGCCACCCAGCCGGGAGGGCCACGCCCTGCGGGGCCTGTTCATCAAGGCCCTCATTAGCCACCCCCAGTTTTTCGGCATGTACCTGGGCTACGACGACGGCCGCTTCTTTCAGGTGGTCCGCCTGGAGAGCATGCCGCCCCAAGCCCTCAAGGACATCAAGTCCCCGCAGGGGGCCCTGTACGGGGTGCGCACCATCGCCCAGGAGCCGGGCGGGCCCCGCCTGATGACCTGGCGTTTTCTGGATGCGCAGAAAAAGGAGCTGTCTTCCTGGAGCCTGAGCGCCCCGGCCTACGACCCCCGCGAGCGGCCCTGGTTCAAGCTGGCCCAGGAGAGCGGCCGGGTGCGGGGCTCGGGCTACTATGTGTTCGACAGCCTGCTGGAGCCGGGAATGACCCTGTCCTACCGCTTCGCGCCGGCTCCCGGCGGCGGGGTGTTGGGGGTGGATGTCTCGGCCCGCACCCTGTGCGGCTTCACCGCGGAGCACAAGGCCTGCCCCTCGGGTCTCACCGTGGTTTTCGACGAGCAAAAGCGCCTGGTGGCCTACCCCGAGGTCAAGAAGATCGTCAAGGCCTCGCTAAAGGACGGCAAGCAGGTGCTCAGCCTGGCCACCCTGGACAACCTGGGTGATCCCCTGCTCAGGGAACTGAGCCGCCGGTTCGATCCCCTGGCCAAGGAGCAGCTGCTCAACTTCGAGGTGAAGGGCCGCGAGTACGCCGCCGGGGTGGAGCGCATCCGGGACTTCCAGGACCGCTGGGACTATGTGGCCGTGCTCGTACCCCTGGACGAACTGATCGGCCCCATCATCCAGAGCAACCTGCGCTCCCTGGTCATTTCCCTGCTCATCATGCTGGTCTCCATCCCCCTGGTGGTGCTGGTGGCCCGGCGCATCTCCCGGCCCCTGGGCCAGGTGGTGGCCGAGACCAGGGCCATGCGCAACCTGCAACTGGAGGCAACCGAGCCCATCAATTCGCGCATCAGCGAGATACACCGCCTCACCCAGAGCGTGGCCACCATGAAGACCACCCTACGCACTTTCTCCCGCTACGTGCCGGTGGATCTGGTGCGCCAGCTGGTGGTCTCGGGCAAGGAGCGGGGCCTGGGCGGCGAAAAGCGGGTGCTCACCCTGATGTTCAGCGACGTGCAGGGCTTCACCGACATGGCCGAGCACATGGACCCCGAGGCCCTCATGCTCAAGGCCTCGCAGTACTTCTCCGGCCTGTGCGACGAGATCCAGGCCAACCAGGGCACCATCGACAAGTTCATCGGCGACGCCATCATGGCCTTTTGGAACGCGCCCCTGGAGGACCAGGCCCACGCGGCCCACGCCTGCCGGGCGGCCCTCATGTGCCGGGCGCGCAGCCAGAGGATGGACCAGGCCTGGCGAGAGGCGGGCCAGCCCATCATGCACACCCGACTGGGCCTGCACACCGGCGAGGTGATCGTGGGCAACGTGGGCGCGGCCCAGCGCATGGACTACACCGCCCTGGGCGCGGCGGTGAACCTGGCCTCGCGCCTGGAGGGGCTCAACAAGGTCTACGGCACCCAGATCCTGGCCAGCCGGGCCACCCGCCTGGCCGCCGGGGAGGGCTTCGTGTGGCGCGCCGTGGACCAGGTGGAGCCCAAGGGCACCAGCGAGCCCACCCTGATCTACGAGCTGGTGGGCCTGGCGGGCGACCTCCCGGAGCTGGCCCCGGACCCTGTGACCCTGGAATATTGCGATCGCTGGGAGGCGGCCTTCGCCCTGTACCAGGAGCGCGACTGGCCGGGGGCGGCCCAGGCCTTCGCCGCCCTGGCCGGGGAGCGGCCCTCGGATCAGGCGGCCCAACTCCTGGCCCAGCGCTGCGCCGCGTTCACCGCCGACCCGCCGCCCCCGGATTGGGACGGCTCGGCGGTGTATACCAGTAAATAGCCTGGAGTCGCTTCCCTTGCGCCCGGCCCCGCGCCGGGTTATTTTATGGGCCTTGCATGCAAAACCACTCAGCGAGGATACGCGTGAGTTCCAAAGCCAAAGTGCGCAAAGAGATATTGATGGGCAACCAGGCCCTGGGACGGGGTCTGGTGGAGAACGGGGTGGCGGTGATGACCGCCTATCCCGGCACTCCCAGCAGCGAGATATTGCCTTCGGTGGTCCACTACGGGGCCGAAATGAAGCACCCGCCCTACTGCGAGTGGTCGGTCAACGAGAAGGTGGCGGTGGAGGTGGCCCTGTCCTCGGCCTACACCGGCCAGCGCTCGGCCGTGGCCATGAAGATGGTGGGGCTCAACGTGGCCCTGGACCCGGTGATGAGCGCGGCCTACATCGGCGTGATCGGGGGCATGATCCTCATCAGCGCCGACGACCCCGGCCCCCACTCCTCCCAGACCGAGCAGGACAGCCGCCTGCTGGCCCACTTCGCCAAGCTGCCGGTCTTTGACCCCGACAGCCCGGCCATGGCCCGCGACCTGGTGGGCCCGGCCTTTGCGCTCAGCGAGCGCTTCCAGATTCCGGTGATGATCCGGCCCACCCTTAGGGTCTGTCACGGCAGGCAAAACCTGAACCTGCGCGAGCCCAAGGAACTGGAGCGCGCCCCGGTGTTCCAGCGCGACCCCTTCCGCTGGGCGGCAATCCCCAAGATGCGCCTGGCCCTGCACCACGCGCTGAACGCCAAGCTGGCCAAGATTCAGGACTATGTGAGCAAGAGCAAGAGCCTCAATAAGTGGCACGCCCCCCTGCGGCCCCGGGCCCCCCTGGGCATCCTGGCCTCGGGCGTGTCCGCCGCCTTGGCCAGGGACGTGCTGGCCGAGCTGGGTCTGCCGGTGGGGGAGGGCAAGGTGCCCTTCCTGCAGACCGCCGCGCCCTATCCCCTGCCCGTGGGGCCGGTGAGCGAACTGATCGCGGGCTGCCGCAACGTGCTGGTGTTGGAAGAGACCGAGCCGGTGCTGGAGCTTCTGGCCCCCCGGAGGGACCAGCTCTGGGGCCGGGCCTCGGGCCACGTGCCCAGCGCCGGGGAGCTTACCCCCGAGGTGTTGGGCGAGGTTTTGGAGCGAGCCCTGGGTGAGGCCAAGCTCAAGGCCCCCCGCCCCCGAGGCAAGATGCTCACCGTGCCCGACCAGCCGCCCATGCGACGGCCCAACCTGTGCCCCGGCTGCTCCCACCGGGCGGTGTTCTACAGCCTGCGCCGGGCCCTGCCCACCGGGGTGTACCCCAGCGACATCGGCTGCTACACCCTGGGCATGAACCAGGGCGCGGTGGACACCTGCCACGACATGGGCGCGGCGGTGACCTTCGCCTCGGCCCTTAGCCGCAGTCTGAACCAAGCGGGGGACGAGACCCCGGTGGTGGCCACCATCGGCGACAGCACCTTCTTCCACTCGGGCATCACCGGCCTGGTCAACGCGGTCTACAACGGCTCGCGCTTCGTGCTGGTGATCCTGGACAACGAGACCACCTCCATGACCGGCATGCAGCCCACCCCCGAAAGCGGGCTCACCGCCGACGGCCACCCCGGCCAGGCGGTGGACATCAAGAAGCTGGTGGAGGGCTGCGGGGTGCGCTGGCTCACCGAGCTGGACCCCTACCAGATGGGCGACCTGCAAAAGACGCTCAAAAAGGCCTGGCGCTGGTGCAAGAGCCCCGAGGGCTCGGTGGCGGTGATCATCGCCCGCCACGCTTGCGCCGCCCAGCGCCCCAAGGACGCGGTGGCCACTCCCTGCAAGGTGGAGGTGAAGGGCCAGGCCGCACCGGTCAAGACCAGCTTCAAGCCAAAGGACAACCCCTGCGCCGACTGCGGCGGCTGCGTGGCCGTGTGCCCGGTGGGGGCCTTGACCCGCACCGGCAAAGGCAAGATCAAGGTGGACGGTGCCAAGTGCACCGGCTGCCGCCTGTGCGCGGCGGTATGCCCCACCGGAACCATGGTGTTGGAGCCCGTCGGGGCCTGCGTGGCCTGCGGTCTGTGCAGCACCTGGTTCGCCTGCCCCGCCCTGGCCAAGGACGCCAAGGGATACATCAGCATCGACCGGGGTTGGTGCGTGGACTGCGGCCTGTGCGCCGAGGTCTGCGCCCATGGAGCCATCGCCCCGTTGGAGGAGAGCAAATGAGCCGGCTCAAGTGGCAGGCGGTGGTGGCCGGAGTGGGCGGCCAGGGGGTGCTGTTCGTCAGCCGGGCCCTGGCCTCGTCGGTGGAGCCCAAGGCGGGGTCCATCCTCATCAGCGAGGTGCACGGCATGGCCCAGCGGGGCGGCGCGGTGGTCAGCCACCTCAAGGCCGGCCCCTTCAGCGGGCCCCTGGTCAGCTTCGGCCAGGCCGACCTGCTCCTGGCCCTGGACCCCGGCGAGGCGGTGCGCAACCTGACCTACCTGGCCCCCAAGGGGCATCTGGTGGTCAACGCCCCGGATCTGGAGTTCCTCTCGCCCAAGGCACGCAAGGCCCTGGCCTCCTTCGGGGCCCAGGTGCTCACCGTGCCGGCCACGGAGTTGGCCGGGCGGGCGGGCACGCCCAAGGGGGCCAACGTGGTGCTTTTGGGCGCGGCGGCGGCGGTGGGGGCTTTGCCGGTGAAGCTCAAAGAGTTGGAGCGGGCCATCTGCGAGGGCCAGCCCCAGGCCAGGGCCCAGGCCAACCAAAAGCTGCTTAACCTGGGGGCAGAGGCCGCGGCCCAGGTTTGAGCATAGCGAGAACCACAGTCGTGGGGGGGCGCAATGGGCCGGACAAGGCCCCGGCGGCCCTTGTTTTTGCGGCCCGGACCAAGAGGCCGGCCCCTTTTATCCTGGAGAGCGATTTGTCCAGCCATGCGGCTTTACCCTCGGATTGGTTCCTGCTAATATCTTGGCGAAATTCAAGCCTGTCCCGAGGTGAAGACTTGGCACGAAACGGTCCGTTCCCCTCCAGGGAGCCAGCCTCGCCCGGGTTTCCGGTAACACCCGCCTGCACGGGATAACCGATGTTCGAGACCTACTATCTGGGCAACCTCGCCTTCACCATGGGCTATGGTCTTGCCCTGATCATCTACCTGGGCCGCCACGCACCGGAAAACCCCCGCACCGGGACCATCCAGCGCTGGCTCATCTGGTCGGTGGCCTGGGCCTTTTTCGATGTATTCATCAGCTTTTCGGCGGTCACCTTCCCCCCGGCCACCGTGTTCCAGCTCTACCGCTGGCTCAGCTTCCTGTTCCTGCTGCCCACCGGCTTCATCGGCGAGGTGATCCTGGTGCTCATCCGGCCGGTGAGTTGGCGCGACCGGGCGTGGCTCTACGGCCTGCCCCTGTGCTTTTACCTGGCCGCCCTCATCGAGCCTCAGTGGATCGGGGTGCGCCTGTACGGCGTGCCCTACGGGGCCGGCCATTTCAACCCTTGGTTTCAGAGCTTTTTGGCCTACAGCCTGGTCATAACCGTCATCCTGCTGGTCCGCCTGGCCCGCGACGCCCGCGACGAGAGCGACCCCGACGCCAAGGCGGAGAAAAAGCTGTTGGTGGCGGCGGCGGTGATCACCCTGTTTTGCCAGGGCGTGGCCCAGGGGCTCATGGCCCTGGAGGGCTCGCGCTTCCCGGCCCTGGCCAACCTGGCGGTGGCGCCCATGGCCGCGGCCATATACTGGGGGGCCAGCCGCTATGGCAAGGTGGTGAGCCCGCGCACCCTGTACCAGGCCACGGTGCAGGCGGTGCCGGTGGGCCTGGCCCATCTACAGGCCCAGCGCATCGCCTGGGCCAACCCCACCATGGCCACCCTGCTGGGCTACCATCATCCCGTGGCGCTCTATGGCCTCAAGGTGAAGGAGTTGTTCCGGCCATTTTTGGTGGGGCCCCGGGCCGCGCGCCGCTTCCTGGACGAGCTCAACGCCGGGCGGGTGCAAGGCGAGGAGGTGGTGATCACCGACAGCCGCCAGGAGCAGGTGCCGGTCTTGATCAGCAGCTCTCCGGTGGAGCGCGGCGACCCCGCCCGGGGGGTGCTGGTGGTGGCCAGCGACCTCACCCACCTCAAATCCGTGCAAAGCCGTTTGCAGCACTCCGAGGCCCGCTACCGCAACCTGGTGGAGCAGGCCACCGAGCTCATCGCGGTGCTCCAGGACCGGGTGTGCGTGTTCGCCAACTCGGCGGTCAGGGACGTGCTGGGCTGGGAGCCCGAAGAGGTGGTGGGTCACGAGCCGGAGATGTTCGTGCACCCCGAGGACATCAGCACCCTCATGGAGGCCTACGAGCGGCGCATCTCCGGCCAGAGCCATTCCGAGGTTTTGCCGTATCGCATATTCACCAAGGACGGTCGCCTCAAGTGGATGGAGCTGGCCACCCGGGTGGTGGACTGGGAGGGGCGGCCCGCCCTGCAGGTGTTCTTCCGCGACATCACCGAGCGCAAGAAGGCCGAGGAGGAGCGAAGCGAGCGCCTGAACCGGGTGGAGCGCCAGCAGGCGGCCATAGTGGAGGTGGCCGGTTCGCCTTCCCTGGTGGAGGGCGACTTCCAGGGCGCGGCCCGGCGCATCAACGAGTTGTGCGCCCGGGCCATGGAGGTGGACCGCGCGTCCATATGGCTGTTCAGCCCGCACCATACCAGCCTGGTGGTCAGCGACCTGTACGACGCCGAGTCGGCCCAGCACCAAAGCGGCGAAGAGTTGCCGGTGGTCGAGTGCCCGGGCTTCATCACCGCCCTGGAGGCCGAGCGGGCGGTGGACGCCAGCGACGTGTACCTGGACGCCAGGGTGGCGGAACTGCGTTTCTTCTACCTGGAGCCCAACAACGTGGGGGCCCTATTAGGTTCGGCGGTGCGCCTCAGGGGCCGCATGGTGGGCATGGTGTGTTTGGAGCACACCAGCGGGGCTCACTCCTGGAGCGAGGACGAGCTGGCCTTCGTGGGCGGCGTGGCCGATCAGGTGGCCCAGGCGTTGACCAACGCGGAGCGCAAAAAGGCCCAGGCCGCCTTGCAGGAGTCCGAGGAGCGCTTCCGCCATTTGTTCGACAGCATCAGCGACCTCATCTACACCCATGACGAGAAGGGCCGCCTGCTTTCGGTGAACCAGGCGGTGGTGCGCCTGCTGGGCTACAGCCGCGAGGAGCTCCTGGGGCGGCCCATGAGCGACTTTTTGACCAACCAGGCCCGCCAGGCCTTTGGCTCCGAATACCTGCCGCAACTGCGCCAGTACGGCCAGTCCGAGGGGGTGGTCACCTTGGTGGCCAAGGATCAGTCGCTGCACTCGGTGGAGTACCGCAACCTCCTGGTGGCCAAGGACGGGGTGCCCTATGTCAGCGGTTCGGGCCGCGAGATCACCCAGCGCCTGGAGGCCGAGCGCGAGCTCAAGGAACTGCAGGAGCGCCTGATCCAAGCCCAGAAGATGGAGGCGGTGGGCAACTTGGCCAGCGGTATAGCCCACGACTTCAACAACATCCTGCAAGGGGTCAGCGGCTACGTGCAGCTCTTGGCCCAAAAGCCCCAGGCCGATCCGGTCAGCCGCAAGTATCTGAACGAGGTGGACGCGGCGGTGGGCCGGGCCGCGGAGCTGGTGCGCCGCCTGCTCACCTTCGGGCGCAAGGCCGAGGCCGAGCTGAGGCCGGTGGACCTGAACCGGGAGGTGGCCCAGGCCATACGCATCCTGGAGCGCACCATACCCAAGATGATCATGATCGAGGTGGACCTGGCCCCGGAACTGAAGGCCATCAGCGGCGACCCCAACCAGCTGGAGCAGGTCCTGATGAACCTGGTAACCAACGCCAGGGACGCCATGCCCCAGGGCGGGGTGCTCACCATAGCCACCAGCGACGTGGAACTGGACGCCGAGTTCTGCCGCACCCACCCCGGCCTGGAGCCGGGCTCCTACGTGCAGCTGGAGGTGAGGGACCAGGGCCAGGGCATGGACAAGGAAACGGTGAGCCACGTGTTCGAGCCCTTCTACACCACCAAGGAGGTGGGGGCGGGCACCGGCCTGGGCCTGTTCACGGTCTACGGCATCGTGGAGAACCACGGCGGCTACATCTCCTGCGAAAGCGCGCCGGGCGAGGGGGCCACCTTCACCATCTATCTGCCCGCCAGGGAGGAGAAGGCCGCGATCATGGCGCCCCAGGCCCCGGACGCCGGGCAGGTGAAGGGCGGCCGCGAGACCGTTATGCTGGTGGACGACGAGGAGGCCATCCTGGAGGTGGTGCGCGACGTGCTGGAGCAGCACGGCTACAGCGTGCTCACCGCCGACAGCGGGGAAGGGGCTCTGGAGCTGTTCGGCCAGGGGCCGGACAAGGTGGACCTGGTCATTTTGGACCTGGGCATGCCGGGCATGGGCGGAGACCGCTGCCTGGAGAGGTTGCTCATGCAGGCCCCGGAGGTAAAGGTGATCGTGGCCACCGGCTACGCGGGCAGCGACAAGCGCAGCGAAATGCTCGCCGCCGGAGCCAGCGGCTTCATCACCAAGCCCTACCGCCTGGACTCGCTGCTGCGCACGGTGCGCCAAATAATAGACCGGCCCCCGAGGGAGCCGGTCCAGGATGAGAGCGCCTGAGGCGGGAGGGGATCAGGAGCGGCCGTTGGCCCTTTGGTCCCAGTCGAAATCCCGGGAGGTGACCACGTCTTCCAAACGGCGCAGGCGCCGCTCCAGGGTGTCGTAGGTGCGTTTCAGACGGCCCAGGGCCATCTTGCGGCTGTCGGCGTAGGAGTGATAGAACTCTTCCTCGTCCTCGGTCTGGGGGGCGACCGCCGGGGCCGGTTTCATGACCAGGGCCATGACGATGTAGAGCACGCCCACCGGCCAGAAGCCGGTGAAGATGAAGGCGACCACGGTGAGGATGCGCACCCAGGTCACCGAGAAGTCGAAGTATTGTGCCAGCCCCCGGCAGACCCCCAACAGGACGCCCCGCCGTGAGCGATATAGGCCGCGTCGGCCGAACTTGCTAAATATCTTCATGCCGGGGCTCCTTCATTTCTTTTTCCAAGAGTATGGTCTCCAAGGCGTCTATGCGCTGGTCCATGCGCTGAAGGCTCTTGTGCAGGTCCTGGATCAAACGGGCCTCTTCCTCGTCGGCCTGGGCGGCTTTGCGCCCGCCGGGTCCCTTGATTATGCGCACGATAGCCACCACCAACCCGCCCAACAGAGCCAGGGCCAAGAGAATGAAACCAAACACTGCACCGATTAAGCCGGGCACGACAGCTCCTTAGGGGGCGGGGCCTAGCCCTGCTCCCTGGTGGGGGTGGTCGCCTGCTTGGCCCCCTTGAGGACCTGGAGTTCGGCCTCGATCTCGTCGTCTCCGGCCAGGCGGTCGAACTCCTGCTCCAGATCAGGGCGGCGGCTCATGCCGGCCAGCTCGGCCTCGGCCTCCAGGCGCTCCACCCGGTTTTCGAACTGCTCGAAGCGCATGACCACCTCGGCCGAGTCGGCCCGAGCCGCGTTGCCCCGAGCCTTCTTGCTGTGCCTGGCCAGCTTGTGGCGCTCCACCAGGATGCGCTGTTTTTCGCGCACCGAGGCCAGCTTTTGCTCCAGCTGGGCGATGTCCGCGTGGTACTGCTCCACCAGGGCCTGCTGGGTGGCCAACTCATGGTCCAGCTCGTCCTCGCGGGTGCGGAACTCCCGCCGGGCCCGCAGGGCCTCCCGGGCCAGGTCCTCGCGGCCCTTGTCAACGGCCAACTGGGCCTTGCCGCTCCAGGCGGCCACCCGCTGGGCGATGGCCTCCGCCTCGCGCTGCATCCTGGCCCGCTGGGCCATGGCCCCGGCGCAGGCCGCCTTGACCTCGGCCAGGGTGTCTTCCATCTCCACGATCATCAGCCGGATGAGCTTCTGGGGGTCCTCGGCTCGGTCCAGCATGGCGTTGATGTTTGAACTTATGATATCACGCATCCGGTTGAAAACGCCCATGGTCCACCTCCGTCAAGGGCTGTCTGTTTGGCGAATAGTTGCCCTGCCATAGAGCAAAGGCAATGCCAAAATCGGCGTGTGCTTGAATAGCCTTATAAAACATGTAGATGTCTAACATGGCTGGATTTTGAGTGCGCCGACCAATCAGGCTAAAATAAATAAAAGTTAGTCAAATTAACCAAAAAGTAGTAATAAAAACCTATGGAAGCCTCCTCCCACAGCGCGCCGCCCGGCGAGGCCCTGGGCCAGAGCGAAAATTTTCTGGCCTTTCAAGAGTCCCTTTCCCGCGCGGCCAAGGTGGATCGTCCGGTGCTCATCATCGGTGAGCGGGGCACCGGCAAGGAGTTGGCCGCCGCCCGCTTGCACTACCTCTCCTCCCGCTGGGGCGAGCCTCTGGTGGCCCTGAACTGCGCGGCGCTGGCTCCCTCGCTCATCGAGTCCGAGTTGTTCGGCCACGAGGCCGGGGCCTTCACCGGGGCGGGTCAGCGCCGCCTGGGCCGCTTCGAGACCGCCCACCAGGGCACCTTGTTCCTGGACGAGATCGGCAACATCCCTCTGACCGTGCAGGAGAAGATCCTGCGCACCGTGGAGTACGGCAGCTTCGAGCGGGTGGGAGGCAGCCGCCCGGTGGAGGTGGACGTGCGCATCGTGGGGGCCACCAACGCCGACCTCCCGGTCATGGCCCGGGAGGGCCGCTTCAAGCAGGACCTGTTGGACCGCCTGTCCTTCGAGGTGCTCACCCTGCCGCCGCTCCGGGAGCGCCGGGGCGACGCCCTGGTGCTGGCCGAGCACTTCGCCCAGCGCATGGCTGTGGAGATGGGCTGGGGCGTCGCGCCGGAGTTCGCGCCCGCCGCCCGGGAGCAGCTGGCCGCACACCCCTGGCCGGGCAACGTGCGCCAGCTCAAGAACGTGGTGGAGCGGGCGGTGTACCGCTCTGGGGGGCGGGAGATAGCCACCTTCGACTTCGACCCCTTCGCCTCGCCCTTCGCGTCTTTGCCCACTCGAGACGCCGCCGGGGAAGAGGCCACCGCCGAAATCGAGGCCGCCTCTCCGGCCCCGCCGTTACCCTTCAAGCAGGCGGTGGCCGATTATGAACGCCGTCTCGTAAAGCAGGCCCTGGATGCCGCGCGCTTCAACCAGCGCCAGGCGGCCGAGCTTCTGGGCCTCACCTACCACCAGTTCCGGGGCCTTTTGCGCAAACACGGGCCAATGGATAAATTCTAAATGAGTCGGGCTGGACAATCACTGGCTACACAGGCTTGGGCAAGACACCGCCCCGCGCGCCGGGGCCGTCAATAGTATCTCCCGCCTCCCTCGCGCCAAGGGTCTGTTTTTTGTGCGATCCGGCTGGACAGCCGCCGGGTGGGGGCGGCTATAATTTCGGGAAGCAGTATTTACTTCATTCGGGAGGGCGGCGTGGCCGAGGCGGAAAAATTCCAGGGTTTCACTCCCCAGACGGTCAAGTTCTTCAAGGACCTGGCCAAGCACAACAGCAAGGCCTGGTTCCAGGAGCGCAAGGCCCTGTACGACAACGAGGTGCTGGCCCCCAGCCGGGCCTTTGTGAGCGCCATGGGCGCGCGCCTGGCCAAGATAGCCCCTCTGGTGAACGCCGACCCCAAGGTGAACAAGAGCCTGTTCCGCATCTACCGCGACGTGCGTTTCAGCAAGGACAAGAGCCCCTACAAGACCCACATGGGCCTGTGGTTCTGGGAAGGCCCCGGCCCGCGCATGGAGTGCTCGGGCTTTTACTTCCAGTTGGAGCCGCCCAAGTTGATGTTGGCGGTGGGCATGCACTGCATGCCCAAGTTCCTTCTGGGCCCCTACCGCCAGGCGGTGGCCGATGACAAGCTGGGGGCGGAGTTGGAGCGGGCGGTCAAGAAGGTGCGCAAAGCGGGCTACGAGGTTGGCGGGCTGAAATACAAGAGGGTGCCCCGGGGTTTCGACCCGGAGCACCCCCGTGGGGAGCTGTTGAAGCACGACGGCCTATGGGCCGCCATTGAGGCGGATATTCCCCCGGAGTTCTACACCGCCGATCTGCCCGCCTGGTGCCTGCCGCGCTTCAAGGCCATGCTGCCCCTGCACCAGTGGCTCCTGGAGCTGACCGTGCGGGAGTTCGTCTAGGAGGGAATGGGCACCACCCTGAAGCCCGCCGCGTCCAGGTCAGCCTGCAAATTGGCCGCATGGGGGGTGCGGGCCCTGATGTAGACGTTGTTGCCCGCCCTGGTGCGGTGGGGCATGGTGAAGATGGCCTCCACCGGCACGCCGCGCTTCTCGATGATCGAGGCGATGCGGCTGGTGGCTCCCACCTCCTTGCTCAACTGCACGTCTTCCAGGACTATGAGGCTGGTGCCCTCACGGGGGGCTATGAGGCTCATCACCGCGTTGAATATCTCGCTCTCGGTGACGATGCCTATGAGCTTGCCGTCCTCCACCACCGGGAAGGCGCCGATGCCCTTCTGGTGGCCCAGGAGGATTACGTTTTGCACCAGGTCGTTGGGGCCCACGGTGAGCGGGTCCTTTTGCATCACCTCGCCCACGGTGAGCTTTTCCAGCAAATAGTGCAACTCGTGCACGCTCAGGGTGGTGGCCCCGCTGGGCATGGCCTCGATGATCAGGTGCCGGGTCAGCAGTCCCACCAGGCGTCCCTTCTTGTCCACCACGGGCAGGCGCCTGATGTTGTTGGTGGCCATCAGCTTCTTGGCGTCCATCAGAAGGGTGTCCGAGGTCACCGTCAGCGGGTTGGCGGTCATCCAATTTCTGATCCTCATGAATTTTCTCCCAGCGTTTTTAAATGGACGTCACGGCGCATCATCATCGCCCTAAGTGAATTATAAAACATGGCTTCCGGCAAGGTGCCCCTTTTTGGCGAGGGAAAATTCCCATTTTAGGGGGGGGTTTTACCTTACACTAAATTTAGTGGTCCCCGAAAGCCTTGACATGGAGGCGGCCTAATTGCTATGAAATCAATAATGGTAACTATTATTGACTAAGGGGGTAGCTGATGGAGGTCTTGATCCTGTCACGGCTGCAGTTCGCCGCGGCCACGTTCTTCCACTTCCTTTTCGTTCCCCTGACCCTGGGTCTTTCCATCCTGGTTGCCATCATGGAAACCAAATGGGTCAGGAGCGGCGACGAACAATACAAACGCATGGCCAAGTTCTGGGGCAAGCTTTTCATCATAAACTTCGCCCTGGGGGTGGTGACCGGCATAACGCTGGAGTTCCAGTTCGGCACCAACTGGTCCCGCTATTCGGCCTACGTGGGCGACATCTTCGGGTCTCTCTTGGCCATCGAGGCCACCCTGGCCTTCTTCCTCGAGAGCACCTTCATCGCGGTGTGGATTTTCGGGTGGGATCGCATCTCGCCCAAGCTGCACTGCGTGGCCATCTGGCTGGTGGCCGGGGCCGGCACCCTGAGCGCCTACTGGATCATCGCGGCCAACGCCTGGATGCAGCATCCGGTGGGCTATGTGATGCGCAATGGGCGGGCCGAGCTGGCCGACTTCTTCGAGGTGATCACCCAGCGCTTCGCGGTGATCGAGTTCGTGCACACCGTGTCCGGGGCCTACATCCTGGCCGGTTTCTTCGTCATGGGCATCAGCGCCTACCATCTGCTTAAAAAACGCGAGATATCCTTTTTCACCAGGAGCTTCCGCATAGCCCTGGTGTTCGCCCTGGTCTTTTCCCTGTTCGAGGTGGTGCAGGGCCACTTCAACGGCGGCGAGGTGGCCACGGCCCAGCCCAGCAAGCTGGCGGCCATGGAATCCCACTGGAAGACCCAGAAGATGGCTCCCATGTATCTTCTGCAGATTCCCCGGCTCTCGGGCGAGGGCAACCTGATCGAATGGATTCCCATACCCGGAGCGCTGAGCATCCTGGCCTACGGCGACCCCAACGCGGTGGTCAAGGGCCTCAGTGACTTCAAGCCCGAGGACCGGCCCCCGGTGTTTATCACCTTCGTGGCCTTCCGGGTCATGGTGGGCCTGGGCATGCTGTTCGTGCTGCTGACCGTGTGGGGATTCTTGATACGCAAGAAGCTGGTGGAGAATCCCAAGTACCTTCGCATAATGCTCCTGGCCATCCCCTTGCCTTACATAGCCAACGAGGCGGGATGGATGGTGGCCGAGGTGGGCCGCCAACCATGGATAGTCTGGGGGCTGATGCGCACCAGCGACGCGGTCAGCCCGGTGGATCCCACCCAGGTGGCGGTGAGCCTGATCGCTTTCGTCCTGTTCTACGGCCTGCTGGGAGTGGTCGCCTTCTGGCTCATGGCCCGTTTCGCCAAAAAGGGCCCCGCGCCCCAACCGGCGCAAGGCTAGGGGGAGGAATTAGCCATGTTGGAAACTATCTGGTTCGCCCTCTGGGGAGTGCTGTGGGCCGTCTATTTCATGCTGGACGGCTTTGACTTGGGCGCCGGGGCCTTGCTGCCCTTTGTGGCCAAGAACGAACAAGAGAAACGCTACGTCTACCACTCCATGGGCCCCTTTTGGGACGGCAACGAGGTGTGGCTGATCACCGCCGGCGGCGTAACCTTCGCCGCCTTCCCCACCGCCTACGCGGTGATGTTCAGTTCCCTGTACTCGGCGCTGATGCTCATTTTGTTCTGCCTGATCATCCGGGGCGTGGCCCTGGAGTATCGCAGCAAGGTAGAGGGCCACGGCTGGCGCGAGGGCTGGGACATGCTGCTGTTCATCTCCAGCGCCCTGCCCGCCCTGCTGTTCGGGGTGGCCTTTGCCAACATCTTCCAGGGCATCCCCATCGACGCCCAGGGCATCTACCGGGGCACCCTGTTCACCCTGCTCAACCCCTACGGCCTGCTGGGCGGGCTGCTGTTCCTGTGCCTGTTCCTGTACCACGGCGCGCTGTGGCTGGGCATCAAGACCGGCGGCGAATTGGAGCAGAGGGCCCGGCGCTTCGCCAAGGTGCTGTGGGTGCCGCTACTCATCCTGGCGGTGGTGTTCTTGGTGGCCACCTGGTTCGCCACCAACCTGTACCAGAACTACCTGACCTATCCGGTGCTGTGGATACTGCCGGCCCTGGCCGTGGCCGGGCTCTTGGCCACCCGCCTGTTTTTGCAGCAGGGCGCGGCCTGGAAGAGCTGGTTCGCCTCATCGGCGGTGGTGGTGGGCGCCACCCTGTTCGGGGTGGCCGGGCTCTACCCCAACCTGCTGCCCAGCTCCATAGACCCGGCGGCCAGCCTTACCATAACCAACGCGTCCTCCAGCCCCCTTACCCTGAAGATTATGCTGGGGGTGGCCCTGGTCATGGTCCCGGTGGTCATCGCCTATCAGGTGTGGGTCTACCACATCTTCCGTCACGAGGTGACTCCCGAGGACCTGGCCTATGAAGATGGCTACTAGAAACTAATCTCTGAACGGCGGCGGCGGCCGGAGAAATCTCCGACCGCCGCCGTCTTACGTTGACCTGCCCGCTTTTGCCCCCTAATATGCTGGCCATGAGAAAAGCGCTCTATATTATGCCGCTGCTGGCGGCTCTTTTATGGGTGGCTTGCGCCGGGGCCTCCCCGGACCCGCCTCCCTTGCCCCCGACCCTCCAGGAGCTGCGCCGGCCCTTTAAGGCCGATCTGCCCGAACTGCGCAAGCTGGGCATCATCAGGGTGCTCACGGTTTATTCCCAAAGCTATTTCTTCATCCACCAAGGCCAGCCCTACGGCCTGGACTACGCCCTGCTGGAGGAGTATCAGCGCATCCTGAACCGGCACAACCCCAAGGGCGCGCCGCCCATGGAGGTGATGTTCATACCCGTGCCCATGGAGCGCCTGGTGCCGCTGCTGGAAGCGGGCTACGGCGACATGGCCGCGGCCGGGCTGACCATCACCCCGGAGCGCAGCCAGCACCTCAGCTTTACCCAGCCCTATCTCACCGGGGTGGACGAGGTGGTGGTGTCCCACAAGTCGGTGACCGGGCTCACCTCCCTGGACTCCCTGTCCGGGCGGCAGGTGCTGGCGGCCAAGGGCAGCAGCTACATTGCCAGCCTGGACAAGCTCAACCGCGACCTGGCCTCCCGGGGGCTCAAGCCGGTGGAGGTGCTGGACGCGCCGGACGTGCTCACCGACGAGGACATTCTGGACCTGGTCAACTCGGGGGCGGCTCAGCTCACGGTGATGGACAGCCCGGCGGCGGCCATGTGGGCCCAGGTGATGCCGGGCATCCGGGTGCACCGCGATCTGGCCCTGCGCAAAGGCGGGCGCATCGCCTGGCTGGTGCGTCGGGACACCCCGGAGCTGCTGGCCAGCCTGGACCGTTTTCTGCAAAAGCGCCACCAGGGGACCCTGGTGGGCAACGTGCTCATCAAGCGCTACTTCACCAACAACCAGTGGCTGATGAATCCCAACGCCGTCGAGGATCGCTCCCGCTTTTCGCGCTTCGCCCCGCTGTTCAAGAAATACGGCGAGCAGTACGACTTTGACTGGTTGCTCCTGGCCGCCCAGGCCTTTCAGGAGTCGCGCCTGGACCCCAAACGCGTCTCCTCGGCCGGGGCGGTGGGGCTCATGCAGGTGATGCCGCCCGCCGGGGGCAACCGTAGCGCCGAGAAAAAGCGCCTGCTGGAGCCGGATTACAACGTGAAGGTGGCGGTGAAGTACCTGGCCCACATCCGCGACCATTACTTTGGCGACCCCGGCCTGAGCTTGCCGGTGCGGGCCCGTTTTTCCCTGGCCGCCTACAACGCCGGGCCCACCGCCCTTAGCCGGGTGCGTCGGGTGAGCAAGAAGATGGGTTACAACCCCGACCTGTGGTTCTTCAACTGCGAGTACGGGGCTCTGCATCTGGTGGGCAGCGAGCCGGTGAGCTACGTGCGCAACATCCTCAAGTACTACGTGTCCTACAAGCTGTCCCTGCGCTTGCAACAGGAGTCGCGGAGGCAGACCAAGGATCTACTGCGGGGGCGCTGAGGCCCCACCCCGCGGCCAACTAGGGTGCGTCCGGCTTCGCCAGACCCCGCATGGCGGCGTTGTCGGCATCACTCGGTCCTCGGCGTAGGTCTACTACGCCTGCATTCCTCGTTCGCCTGCCGCCTTGCTCTGCGACGTCAGGCTGTGCCGGTTCCGGCTTCGCCAGGAAGCGCCATGCTGCGCCCACGCCATAGCTTAGACCTCGGCGTATATAAGAATACGCCGGCGGTCTGCGCTCGCCGCCGTCTTGCCTAGCCCTCCCTGGCTGTGCCGGGCTTTGATACAAACCACCATGAAAAGAGCTGCCTAAAACTGGTAGCCCAGGCTGATGATGAAGCGGGTGTCGGTCTTGCTTTTGCTCGGCTCCGGCTCGTTTTCATAGTCGATGTTGTAGGCCGCAGTCAAGACGAAGCCCAGGACCGTGGGGAAGTTCAGCCCTTGGCGGGCGGACCATATCCAGTTGTCCACGTTGTCCACGGCCATGAAGCCTTCCTGGCGGTGGTAGAACTGCACCGAGCGGGAGAAGAACCAGCGGTCGTAGCTGATCTTCCAGCGCGCGGCGTACCAGTCCTCGGAAACCCCGGCGGTGTCTTGCTGATAAACGTAGTTGGGGCCCAGCTCGAAAGACAGGTTGGTCAGCTTGCTCTGCCAGACTTGATAGCCGATGCCCACACCGGCCATGCTCTGGTACTCGATGTTCTTGAAGGTGTCCTGGGAGCCCCTGAGGTTGGCCAGCCAGTACCACTTTTCGCTGACAAAGCGGTTGTACTCCAGATAGCCCAGGGTGTTGTCGCTGGTGTCCTTGCCCTTGCTTTCGGCCCGGTGAATCTCAAAGCCGCCGATGGCCCGGTTGATGGTGTTCCAGGTGGTCACCACCCGGCCCTCGGTGTCCACGGCCATCTTGTTGGTGTTGCCCCGGCTGACGTCCACCCCCAGGTTGACCTGGCCGTTGATCTTGAAGGGCTCCATGTCCTCGGGGTTGATGGAGGCGATGGTGGCCAGGGGCAGGGCCTGGCCGCCCTCCAGCTTGATCTGGCCCGGCGCGGCCTCCTGGGCCTTGCCGGTCAGCTTTTGGCCCTTGGTGGTTTCCACGGTCATGGGCTCGTCGGTGACCAGCCGCTCCACTTCGCTCCACTTGATCTTGAGCTTGCCGGCATAGCTGGTGGTGAAGACGAGCTTGCCTGAGTCCATTTCCTCCACCTTGCCGGTGAGACGGTCGCCGCCTTTCAAGTAGAGCGTGTCGGCCGAGGCGGAGGCGGGCAGCAGGGTCGTCGCGCTGAGCAGGAGGCAAGCCAGGACCAGGGCTCCGGTCCTGGCCATACAACTCATTCGGACACCCCCTGGGAGGAATTGCCGGAACCGGCGGTTGGGTACAGGTGCACGTCGCGTTGGGGGTAGGGGATGTTGATGCCTTCGGCGTCGAAGGTGAGCTTGATCTTCTCGGTGAGGTCGCACTTGACCGCCCACCAGTCGGTGTTTTTGGTCCAGGGGCGCACGCCGATATCCACGCTGGAGTCTCCCAGGTTGAGAACGATGATGGACGGCTTGGGCTCCTTTAGAACGCGGGGGTCTTCCTCCACCAACCGTTGCAGGATGTCCTTGGCCTTTTTGATGTCGTCGCCGTAGCCGATGCCGATCACCAGGTCCACCCGCCTTTTCTTGGCGGCGGTGAAGTTGATGAGCTTGTCGTTGAAGGCCTTGGTGTTGGGCATGATGGCCAGCTTGCCGTCCACCATCCTGAGCTTGGTCACCATTATGGTGATCTCTTCCACCTTGCCCAGGATGCCGCCCATCTCCACCATTTCCCCCAGGCGGAAAGGCCGGAAGATGAGGATCAGCACCCCGGCCGCCAGGTTGGAGAGGTTGGATTGCAGCGACAGACCCACGGCCAGGGCGGCCGCGCCCATCATGGCGATGAGAGAGCTGGTCTGGAAGCCCAGGCGGGACAGGGCGGCGATAACCACCAGCATGATCATCACGAACTGAAGCATGTTGCCGCCGAAGCTCACCAGGGTTTCGTCTATCTTGGCGCGCCGCAGCACCTTGCGGAAAATTTTGGTGAAGGCCTTGGCCGCCAATATGCCCAGGACCAGGATGGCGATTGCGCCCACCACCTGCATGCCGTAATGGGCCAGCCACAGCTTAGCTTGTTCCAGAATCGACTCCACGGGACTCTCCAAAATTTAAATTCATGGACGCGCGCCCAGGCAATCGCCCGGCGCGCCGAGTGCTGCTAGGCAGTTTAGTATAAGGCTGGCGAAGTACCAAGCATTATGGGCCAAAAAATGATCCGGCCCAGTTTAGCCTAGCGAAATACACGCCTCCGGCGGCGCAGGCGGCGCGAGATCCGGGCCCCGTTGGGCCTCTTGGGTGGAATGGGGTTGGGCGGGGTCATGGGAGTAATGCTGTTGCTCAGGTGGCGGGATACCAGACGAGCGATCAAGACCGCCAGGAAAAGCTGGCCCGCCGAAGCCTCCAGGCCCGACAAAATCTGGGCGGTGGCTCCACGGGGCAGGATGTCGCCGAAGCCCACGGTGGTGATGGTGGACAGGCTGTAGTACAGGGCCCGCAGGTGAACCACTTCCGAGGAGGCGGACCAGTCCCCAAATGAGGGGTAGAAGCTGTTGGGGTTGAAAAAGCTGAGCACTTTGTAGGCTTCGGTCCAGGTGATGGCCAGCAGAAAAAAGGCGGCCACTCCCGAGAAGATGGTGTCCAGGCGAACCTGACGGGCCTGGAACAGATAGATCATCACCATCACCGTCCAGCCGGCGGTTACCACCAGGGCCGCCAGGGTGGTTACGAGCTGCTCCATGGCGCGCCAGGAATCAGGCGTGGGCAAAAAGGCCACCACCAGCCCCGCGCACATGACCACCAACAGGACCCTGAGCACCACCAAATAGAAGGGGTAGCGCACCAGAAAATCCGAGGTGAGGGGGCGGGTGGCCACATGGAATACCACCACGAAACCCACGATGATCAAAAACCCGCTGGGATGGACGTGGCCTCCGAACAAGGACAGGGCCAAGGCGGCGTAAAGGAAATACAACGACAAGCGCCGCGACAGGGAAATGCGGCTGGGGGGCAGCCAAGGACCCTGGGTGTCCAGCCCGACTTGTTGGGCCCCTTCACTCATCTTCATCTCCTCCGAAGTGCGATGGTTACGGACCAATTATAAGGCTTTTGTTAACCCGGCGTTGGCAATATCGCCGTGCCGCGGCGTTTTGCCCCCTTGTCCGGCTTCGTGATAAAGTGTGGCGGCCTTTGGTCGCATGAATGATGTATTTTGTTTGGTGCCGCCCCTGCCTGCATGAAATGTCCGGGCCAGCTAACCCTGGAGAGCACCCATGCCCACGCCTCTTTTAGTGCAAGCCATGCGTCTGCCCTTCCTCACCGGCTCCCTGGTGCCGGTCCTGGTGGTCGCCGCCTGGTGGTGGGGCCGGGGCTCCATGCCCTGGGACCTGCTCTTGCTAACCCTGGCCGGGGTGGGGTGCCTGCAAAGCGGGGCCAACCTGATAAACGATTTTTACGACGCGGTGGGCAGCGACCCACTCAACCGCCACGCCACCATCTTTTCCGGCGGCAGCCGGGTGATCCAGGACGGCCGCATGAGCCGGAAGGCGGTGGGGGTGCTGGCGGTGGGGTTTTTCGTGGCCGCGGGAGCCTGCGGGGGCATGGTGGCGGCCATGGACCGGCCCTGGGCCCTGGCCGTGGGAGCGGCGGGGCTGGCCGGGGGCTGGCTCTACTCCGCCGGACCCCTGGCCCTGATGTCCCTGGGCCTGGGCGAGGCCTGCATCTTCATCCTCTTCGGCCCCCTGCTCACCTGGGGGGTTGGCTACGTCCTGGGCGAGGAGTTCTGGGCCGTGGCCTGGTGGCTGGGCCTGCCCCAGGCCTGGCAGATCACCGCGGTGCTGTGGATCAACCAGTTTCCGGACATGGCCGCCGACGCGGCCGCCTCCAAGAACAACCTGGTGGTACGCCTGGGCCTGGCCAAATCGCGGGTGCTCTACGCGGCGATGATGCTGGCCCCCTTCCCCTCCCTGGCCTGGCTGGTGCACGGCTGGGGCCTCACCCCCTGGCTTTACCTGGCCCTGGGCGCGGCCATACCCACCGTGCGGGCGGTGGCCATCAACTGGAAGAGCTACGACGACCCCGCCGCCCTGGTGCCCGCCCAGGCCCTGACCATCGTGACCCATCTGAGCACCGGTTTGCTGATGAGTGTGGGGTTGCTCATTGGAGCATGGCTTAGCTAGCGGGCGGCTTCGCCACGCGGCGCTATGCGGCGTTGGCGGCATCGCTTGGACCTCGGCGTATTAACAATACGCCTGCGGTCCGTGCTCGCCGCCGCCTTGCCTAGCACCACGTGGCTGTGCCGAGAGAGAGGGGAGGGCGGGGATGAACCCCGCCCCTACATCGTTTATCTAAAGATGGCGTAGGTTGGGTAGAGCTAAGCGAAACCCAACAATTCCTTAGTCGTTCCGCAAAAAGCCACCCAAGATGCTGCCCTCTCCTTTATCCTTACCCCCGCCCTGGGGCGCGGCGCCCCAGATGCGCCCGGCCAGGCGGCTGAAGGGCAGGCTCTGCAACCACACGTGGCCCGGCCCGGTGAGGTTGGCCAGGAACAGGCCCTCGCCGCCGAAGAAGGCGGTCTTGATGCCCCCGGCCAGCTGCACGTCATAGCGCACCGAGGGGCTCAGGGCCACCAGGCAGCCGGTGTCCACCCGGATGCTTTGCCCGGCCTCCAGTTGCATCTCCACCACCGTGCCCCCGGCGTGCACAAAGGCCAGGCCGTCGCCCACCAGGCGCTGCATGATGAAGCCCTCGCCGCCGAACAGGCCCACCCCAATCTTCTTTTGGAAGGCTATCTCCAGGGCCACCCCCCGCGCGGCGCACAGAAAGGCGTCCTTCTGACAGATAAGCTCGCCCCCCAGCTCGCCCAGGTGCATGGGCAGGATCTTGCCGGGGTAGGGGGCGGCAAAGGCCACCCGGGCCTTGCCAGTGGGGCCGCTGTGGGTGAACACGGTCATGAACAGGCTCTCGCCGGTCAACAGGCGCTTGCCCGCGCCCACCAGGGAGCCCAGCAGTCCGCCCCCGCCGCTCTGGCCCCTGCGGCCGTCGCCGAAGATCGTCTCCATGGTGATGGCCTGGTGCATGTAGAGCATGGCCCCAGCCTCGGCCACCGCGCTTTCCCCCGGGTCCAGCTCGATCTCCACGTACTGCATCTCCGTGCCTTCGATCACGTAGTCGATCTCGTCGGCCAGGGCCCGCGCCGGGGGAGGGGGCGGCGGCGCGGCCTGGGGGCTGAACACCCCGGCCAACTCGCCCACCGCCTTGATGGGGGTCCACTCGTTGAAGCCCTGGCCGTAGACCAGGGTGTCCGGCCCGATGCGGCCGTCCGCGGCCAGGGAGCGCAACTTCTCCTGCCCGTAGGGGCCGGCCGGTTGGCCGCCCAGGGCCACATACCATTGCTGATTGGGAATATCCATAAACCCACTCCAAATAGGTGTATAAGCGAACTACCCGACGATTAAGGATAATACGGCCATGTCCTCCGTAAAGCGGCCGGTTATGGGCATTGACTTTACTATAAAAATGAAATACACAAAATAACTAGGACTTCCAAGCACCCTGCCAATTCTCACTGCTTCAGGAGTACGCCATGGCCACCGCCAAGCTGAGGCTCAATGGCAATGAGGTGGAATTCACCCCCGGCGACACCATTTTACAGGTCGCCTGGCGCAACGGGGTGAAGGTTCCCACCTTATGCTATCTCAAGGACTGCACCCCCACCGGCGCCTGCCGCATGTGCCTGGTGGAGGTAACCGGGGCACGCACCCTGGTGGCCTCCTGCGCCATGCCCGCCGCCGAGGGAATGGAGGTGTTCACCGACACCGAGAAGGTGCACCGGGCCCGGCGGCTGGCCATCGAGCTCTTGCTAAGCAGCGGCGAGCACAACTGCCTGCTGTGCGAGGCCAACGGCGAATGCAAACTCCAGGAGTACGCCTACGAGTACGGCGTCTCGGCGGGGCGCTTCGAGGGGGCCACCCAGAAGTACCCCATCGAGGACTCCAATCCTCTTATTATCCGCGACTTCAGCAAGTGCATCCTCTGCGGCCGCTGCGTGCAGGCCTGCAACGAGGTGCAGGTGAACCGGGCCATCGGGTTCGGCTACCGGGGGGCGGAGGCCAAGATAATCACCACCGGCGACCGGCCCTATGACCAGAGCGACTGCGTGTTCTGCGGCCAGTGCGTTGAGGTGTGCCCCACCGGGGCCCTGACCGAGAAAAAGGCCAAGGGCCTGGGCCGCCCCTGGGAGACCAAGAAAATCCGCACCACCTGCCCCTACTGCGGGGTGGGTTGCCAGATGTGGCTGCACGTCAAGGGCAACCGGGTCATCAAGGTGACCGCCGTGGAGGAGGCTCAGCCCAACCGGGGACGGCTTTGCGTGAAGGGTCGCTTCGGCTACGACTTCATCCACAGCCCCGAGCGCCTGACCACGCCTCTTATCAAACAGAACGGCGAGTTCCGTGAAGCCTCCTGGGACGAGGCCCTGGACTTGGTGGCCAACCGCTTCCTGGAGATTAAACAGAAACAC
>JAHIQI010000010.1 GCA_018902755.1 Pseudomonadota bacterium
GGGGGGGGGGGGGGGGGCCGTGCAACTCGCGCAGGCCCGGCCCCTGGGGAGGTATCACCATGACCATGCCCTCCATGCCTGCCAAGGCCCCGTGCACCAGGGGAACCCCCGCCGCCCGGCAGGCGTCCTCCAGGTGATAGCGGGCGGTGAGGTTGTCCAGGCAATCCACCACCACCTGACGTCCAGCCACCAGGGCGGGCAGGTTTTCCGGGCCGATCCAGGCCACCTCGCCCCGCGCCTCGCAGGCCGGGTTGAGGCTGGCCGCCGCCTGGGCCGCCACCTGGGCCTTGGGGCGTCCCAGGGTCTCGGGAGTGGCCAGCATCTGGCGGTTGAGATTGCTCTCCTCGAAGCTGTCGCCGTCCACCAAGAGAAGCTCCCCCACCCCCAGGCGGGCCAGCAGCAGGCAGGCGAGGCCTCCCAGGCCGCCGCAGCCCATCACCGCCACCGAGGAGTTCAGCAGGCGGGCCTGGTCCTGGGCGCTAAGCTCGCCTCGGTTGGCCCGGAAACGCTCGGGCCAGATGCCCTGCTCCAGGCACTCCAGCATGGCCTGTTTCAGCCCGCCGCCGCGCTCGGCGGCCAGGGCTTCCAGACCGGCCAGGCTCACCGCGTAAAAGGCCTCGCCCTCGGGCAGAGAGTTTTCTTGCAGATAAGGAGCCAGGATTCGGCGCAACTCGGGCATCATCCCCCTCCCACCGGCGGGAACAGGCCCACCCGGTCGCCGTCCTTGAGCTCCTGGTCCGGGGCGGCCGAGCGGCCGTTGACCATGATGATCTTGATGCGCGCCGGGTCCAGGCCCAGGCGGAGGATCAGGCCTTCGGCGCTCTCGCCCGCCACGAACTCCAGGTCCAACCCGGTGTCGGGGTCGTAGCCCGGCACCTGCTTACGCAGGGTGGTGCTCAGTTTGACCAAGAGGGGCATGGCCTTCCTCGCGCAAAGGGTCTCTATCAACTATAGCCCAGCTCCAGGGTCATTTCCTGGTGCTCCCAGCCGTGCACCGCAAAGGGCTTTCCCTGCTCGGTCCACCCCAGGCGGGCGAACAGGGGCACATTGGCCGTCTGCACCGAGGCGGTGAGCTTGTCCGCCCCCCGGCGGTGGGCCTGCTCCTTGGCCTGGGCCAACAGCTCCGAGGCCACCCCCTGGCCCCGCTGCTCCGGCAGCACCGCCAAGCGCCCCAGGCGCAGCAGGCCTTGTCCCTGTTCCTCGGGCAGCAGGCGCAACACGCCAGCCAGCTCGCCGCCCAGCCAGGCCCCCAGATGCAGGGCCATGCGGTCCTGGCCGTCCTGGTCGGTGCCCAATACGATGCCTTGCTCTCGCACGAAAACCTGGTGGCGCAGGACCAGGGCCGCGTCCAGCTCCTCGGTGTTGCGCATGGGCCGCACCACCAGGCCGGGCGGCTCCAGCTCCCAGGCCCCCAGGGCGGTGTAGGCCCCGGAGCGCGCCGCGCCCGCCTTGGCCGTGCCCAGGCTCAGGCCATAGGCCCGCATCAGGGCTGCCACCTCGGCGTAGAGCCCGGCCAGGTATTCCGGGTCCGGGGCAGCCTCCAACTCGAACTGTTCGCAGGAGCGCGCCGGGGTGAGCAAGGGAATCACCCCCATCTCGGCCAGCAGGTGGCAGCCCTCCAGGGTCTGCACCCGGTCCTCGCCCAGCCCGGCCAGGATGGTGCAACTCACCTGCCCCGCCCCCAAGTGGCGCACCGACTCGGCCCAGGCCTCCACGTAGCGGTCCAGGCCCAGCCCCGACTTGGCCGGGGCTATGCGCCCCAGCACCGCCGGATCGAAGCTCATCAGGCTCAGCTCCAGGCAATCCACCCCGGCCTGGGCCAGCCGCTTAAGGTCCTTGGTGAATGCTGGGGGCAACAGCGAGGCCTGCACCGGCAGGCCGGTATTTTCCTTTATGGCCTTGGCGCAGTCGATGAGGTGCTTGATCTCGCCCCCCGCCGGGGGAACCACCCCGGCCATGAGCAGCACGTGGGCCACCCCGTCCAGCTCCTTGGCCCGCGCGGCGGCCCGGGCCACCTGCTCCGGAGTCTTTTCCTCCAGGTCCTGGCCCGCGTCCCGGGCCGGGCCCATGGGGCAGAAGGTACAGCGGTTGGGCGAGGGCCAGAACAGGCAGGTTGGCCCCACCATGGCCAATAGGCAGTCGGCCCCGTAGCGTCGGGCGATCCGGCCCAGGGGTGCGCCCGAGGGGTCGCTCTCGGCGCTGAAGGCCGGGGCAGGCAAAACCTCCACCGGCACCTCCACCGGCTTGCCGTCCCGGCACAGCCTGCCAGCCTCCAGGCTCCAGGGCGAGTCGCCCAGGGGCGGGCACACCGCCCGGCCTTGGACCAGCAGCACCAGGTCATCACCCTGGTCTTGGGGCAAGGCTTGGCCCGGTTCCGGGCGGAGCCCCAGGCACAAAAGTTGGTTGATTATCTGGGCATGGTCCATGGCTGCTTGCCTCCGGCTGACTGACTGGAGCGGGCCCGGTTGGCCCGGCAAGTCATTGTACCACCGGGGCTAAGGGTTCAGCAGCAGCCGGAGCTTTTGCGGCGCGGGGCGGCATCCAGGGCGGTTTGCAGGCCCTGCTGGGGGGCGCGGGGTTCGGCCACGCAGCAGCAGGCGTTGCCCTTGCGGCCGAAGGCGCTGTTGATGACCGCCTGGGCGCAGCCCACCCCGGCCTCCACCCACAGGGCCTCGGCGGGGCAGTTGGTCATGCAGGCCCCGCACTCCATGCAGGCGTCGCGGTCGGCCACCACCACCCGCTTGTCGATGAGGGCCAGCACCCCCTGGGGGCAAACCTCCACGCATAGGCCGCAGCCCAGGCACAAATCGGGGTTGGCCTTGAGGCTCACCACGTCCTTGAGGTAACGTAAAGCAGGCATGTTCTACTCCTATGCCGCCACCAGGGCGTAGACCCACAGGCCCAGACCCAGGGCCGTGGCCGCGATCTGCAAGGGCACCGCCCGGCGCATCTCCTTCTTCACCCCGGACAAAGAGGTGTAGGTGGAGGCCCCGGTGAAGTTCATGGCCAAAAAGCTGCTCAAGGCGGGCACGGCCAGGCACCAAGCCCACAGCTCGGCCCCGGCGGGCGCGGGCCACAGGGCCCAGAGCAGGGCCGCCCCGGCCAGGCCCGGCCACAGGCCCTTCAAGGAAAAGGCCCGCCCCGGCAGCCAGGGCAAGAGGATGGGCGAGGCCACCGCCCCGGCCAGGGCGGCCAGAAGCATGGCCCCCACCGCCCTGAGCCCCGCCCCGGTCAGGGCGCTCCAGAAGCCGGCCCCGCTCACCAGGCCACCCAGCCCGGCCAGGACCAGCAGGACCGGCAGCAGCCACAAGTAGATCTGCAAAACCTGGGTCAGTTCCACCGGCACCAGCACCGTGCGGGCCTTGAGGGGAAAGCTCACCCGGCGCATGGCCGGTTCGGCCTTCATGCCCGCCGCCAAAAAGGCGGGCAGGTCCCGGGCCAGCACCGGGCCGTAGCTCACCCCGAAGCCGCAATGCTTTTTCACCAGATGGGCGGCCACTCCCGGCGCGGCCAGTTGAGGCAGGATCAGCTTGCGGTGGCTCACCACCCGCTCCAGGCCGCTGGCTCGCACCCGCCCGGCCAGCTCGGCGGTGCCCATGGTGCCCTTGCCCGCCGCGCACCACACGTTGACCCCCTTGGTGTCCAGGACCAGCAGCCAGGCGTCCAGCTCCCGGGCCTCGCGGCGCAGGTGGTCGAAACTGAGCTTGTAGTTGGCGCTGACCAGCACCGGGGAGTCCGGCGTGGGGCGATTCAGGGCGTAGAGGCCGGGGACCACCTTGTAGTCGTGGCGGCCAAAGCCCAGACGGACCCGCAGGGTGCCCCGGTTATCGGCTTGGCTCAACTCGCCGCCCACCCGAGGCACCGGACCGGCTGGGGTGTCCACCGCGCCCAGCACAAAGGGCTGGGTCAGGGGATCGCCGTAAGACTCTTCCGTACCGCAACAGGACATGGACTCCTGGGGCGGCATCTGGGTGAGCAGGGGCAAGGGTTGGGGGCCGACTGTCATATCTCCCTCCGGGCATGGCTATATTCTAATCCAAAGCTAGGGATTTTCCAGGCGTCCGGCGCCCTGAAAGCGCGACTCAGGGATTGGCCGTGGCCACCCCCGCCGCGCCCCGCTCCAGCAGCAGCTCGTACATGGCCTGGGCCAGGCGTCGGCCCAAAAATATCTGGGACGCGGTGGTCAGGTGGATGCCGTCGGATTTTAGCGGCAGGTCGTCGGTGGTCACCATGCGCACCCCCGGCAGGTTGACCCCGGCCTGCTTCTTCTTGAGCAGGTCCCAATAGCGGAAAGCCGGGTCGCCGCGCCAGTTGGCGGCCAGGTTGCCCACCTGGCAGAACACCACCGGCAGCTTTGGGTCACCCAGGTCTCGCCGCCAGGAGGCCACCAGGGCCGCGAAACGCTGGGGCCAGGCCTCCACCGCCCCGCGCGAGTAGGCGTCGCTCTCGCCCTGGTAAAAGAGCACCCCGCTCAGGCGGCCCTTGTTCTCGGCCAGGCGGGCCCGGCGCAGGCTGGAGCCGTAGAGGGTGTTCGGCCGGGTGCTGGGGGCCCACTGCTCCATGGTCACCCGCCCGCGAGCGCAGGGTATCAGGCCCACGTGCACCGCGGGCAAAAGCTCGGTGAGGTACTGGGCAAAGGACGCTCCCGGTCCCACTCCGGGGGCCAGATCCAGGGAACAGGCATCCTTTTGGCCTCTGGGGTCGTCAAGGGGCTCGGCGGCCTCGGCCCACACGTCGGCGTTGGTGAAGTTCTTGATGCGCCCCCGGTTGGCCGGAAAATCGGGCGGCAACTGGTCCAGGGTCCCCCGGCCGGACATGTTGGACTGTCCCGCCAGGATGAACAGCAGGGTCCGGGGCTTGTCGCCGTCCATGCCGCATCCCGCCGCCCCCGCCAGCAGGGCGGCCGATAAGACTAGGCAGAACAATAGCCTGCGGCTAACAAGCCTTTTTCTTGACAACAAACGCATATGCCATATCATGTCAAAATAAGCATGCACTCCTGCCCGGAGGCTACGGCCCGCCGCGGGGCGCCGGGGGTGTTGGGAACTGGACGGAACCACGCTATCATTGGAGGGTGTCAGCCAGAAGGCTGAGCCGGTTCTGTCCGTCTTGTTAGGGCCGTCACCATCGTTCACCACGAAGGATGAACCCCAGGCCCTTTAAACAAGGGCGGGGGTTTTTTGTTTGGGCAATACATGAAACACGAAAAGTCTAACACAGGCAACACCATCTGGCTGACAGTGCTGCTGTTGGCCGCTTCCCTGGCCGGGTTGGGGGCCGCTTCTTCCGCCCAGAGCGTGCCCAAGGCCCAGGATGTGGGCCGCCAGTCCAAGGAGGCGGTGCAGCTTCGGGTGGCCACCCAAAAAGAGCTGGACGCCTGGGCCGATCAGCGGGCTCCCCTGGCCGACGCCATCGAGGCGGCCGGCAAGGAGCTGAAGCTGGTCACCGCCCAGCGGGTGAAGGCCCAGGCCTACCTGGCCGGGCAAAGGGCCAAGGTGGCCGAACTCAAGCGCCGCCTGGATGAGATGGCGCGCATCCGCCAGGAGCTGGAGCCCTTCCTGGATCAGGAGACCGCCCGCCTGGCCACGGTGGTGGGGGCCGACCTGCCCTTCCTGGTGAGCGAGAGGGCCAAGCGCCTGGCCTCGCTTAAGCACACCCTCAACGACTACGACGCCTCCCTGGCCAAAAAGGCCGGCAGCCTGTTGAACGCCCTGGAGGTGGAGGCCCGCTACGGCCAGACGGTTTCGGTGGAAGAAACCGAGATGGAGATACAGGGGGCCCGCCGCCGGGTGCGCCTGCTGCGCCTGGGCCGCTTGGCCCTGTTCGCCCTGGACCCGGCGGGCCGCCAGGCCTGGCGCTGGGACCGGGAGTCGGGCCAGTGGAAGCCCCAGGACACCCTGCACCGCCAGTTGGAGATGGCCGCCGAGATCGCCCAGCGCCGCCGGGTGGTGAGCCTGGTCGAGCTGCCGGTGGGCCTGGCCCCCGCCGCGCCGGAGGCCAAGTGATGCGCGGGTGGGTGTGGGCCCTGGCCGCCGCCCTGGCGCTTTGCTTCAGCGGTCCGGCCCTGGCCGCCGACTTCGGCCAGGCGGCCCAAAAGACCGCCGCCGAGCGCACCCAGGCCCAGGCCGAGTTGGGGCGCACCAGGCAGGACATCGCCCAGGAGCGGGCGGCCATGCAGGCCAAGCTGAAGGAGATCAAGGAGAACCTGGCCCGGGAGAAAAAGGCCCTGGCCCAGGCCCGGGAAGACCTGGCCGCCACCAGCCGCCAGAGGGCCGAGCTGACCCGCCAGTTGGCCGAGACCAGCGGCGACCTCAAGGAACTGGCCGGGCACGTGCGCGCCGCCGCCCGGGAGCTGTTGGCAATGGCCGAGCGCTCGCCGGTCACCGCGCAGAACCCGGAGCGTTTGGAAATTTTGCGCGGCTACCTGAACAAGAGCCGCTTCCCCGGCCTGAACGACATCCAGCAGTTGGTGGAGCTTTACTTCGCCGAGATGGCCGGCAGCGGCCGGATCGCCCGCTGGAAGGGCCCCCTGGTCAACCGCGACGGCCAGGAGGTGCAGGCGGACATCGTGCGCCTGGGCGCTTTCACCACCTTGTTCCGCACCGGCGGCGAGGTAGGCCTGGCCACCCTGGGCCAGGCCTCGGGCCGCCTGCTGGCCGCCGGGGGCGATCTCTCCTGGGGGCTGAGCAGCGACATCACCTCCTACCTGAACCGCGAGACCGACGCCGCGCCCATGGACATCAGCGGCGGGGCCGCCCTCAAGCAGCTCAGCCGTCGCGAGACCCTGTGGGAGCAGGTGCGCTCCGGCGGCCCCCTGATCTGGCCTATCCTGGCGGTGGGCCTGGCCGCGCTGATCCTGATCATCGAGCGGCTCGTCTTCTTCAGGCGGGTGCGGGCCAACACCGACGAGATGATGACCCACGTGGCCGAGCTGGTGGCCGGCGGCGACTTCGCCGGGGCCCTGGACGAGGCCGAGAAGCAGCGGGGTCGCCCCACCAGCAACGTGATCACCGCGGGCCTGGCCCTCCGCGACCAGCCCAGCGAGGTGATCGACAACGGGCTCAGCGAAGCCATGCTGCGCGAGCTGCCCCGCCTGGAGCGCTTCCTCACCGCCCTCAAGGTCCTGGCCGCCGTGGCCCCCTTGCTGGGCCTGCTGGGCACGGTCACCGGCATGATCAACACCTTCCAGGTCATCACCGTGTTCGGCACCGGCGACCCCCGGCTCATGGCCGGGGGCATCTCCGAGGCGCTGATCACCACCCAGTTGGGCCTGGCCGTGGCCATTCCCATCCTGGTGGCCTCGGCCCTGTTGGGCCGCCGGGCCCAGCGCCTGGCCGGGGACATGGAAGAAAAGGCGGTGTCCCTGTCCGCCGCCCTGATAAAGGCGCGAGGCTGATCGTGGACGCTCTGCGCTCAGCCTGGGAGTTCGTCCTGGCCGGGGGTCCGGTGATGTGGCCCCTATTGGCCCTGTCCCTGTGGCTGTGGGCCCTGGTGCTCTACAAATTCCTGTGGCTGGCCAGGGTGCGCCGCGAGGGGCTGGAGCCGGGGCAGGCCCTGGAGAGCCTCCTGAGCGGCCAAGCCCCGGATATCGTGGGACCGCGCAGCGCCGCCCTGGCCCACTTCCTGGGCGCGGGCAGCCACGCCCCCCAGTCCGACGTGCGCCTGTGGGAGGCCGCGGTGCGCCGCCAGGGGCCGCGCCTGTGGCGGCACGTGGACACCATCCTCATGCTGGCCGCCGTGGCCCCGCTCCTGGGCCTGTTGGGCACGGTCAGCGGCATGATCGACACCTTCGCGGTGATCGGCGAGTACGGTACCGGCAACGCCCAGGCCATGGCCGGGGGCATCCGCGAGGCGCTGATCACCACCGAGACCGGCCTGCTGGTGGCCATACCCGGCCTGTTCGCGGGCTACGTGCTGCGCCGCCAGGCCCGCAAGCTCCAGCAGGGCCTGTTGTCCTTCGCCGCGGCGGTGCAGAGCTGGCTGCGTTCCAGACAGGAGGCGGCATGCTGAGGCTGCGAAGCCGCCTGGGCGGCATGGACAACAACGGGGGGGACGAGGCCGAGATCAACATGGCCCCGCTGATCGACATGGTCTTCATCCTGCTGATCTTCTTTTTGGTCACCACCACCTTCGTGCGCGAGTCCGGGGTTGAGGTGCAGCGGCCCACCGCCGCCACCGCGGCGGCCAAGCAGAAAGGGGCTCTGGTGGTGGCCGTGGCCGGGGACGGCCGCATCTTCGTGGACCGCCGCCAGGTGGACCTTCGGGCGGTGCGCGGCCTGGTGGAGCGCTTTTTGGCCGAAGACCCCTCCGGGGCGGTGATCATCGCCGCCGACAAGACCACCCCCACCGGGCGCACCGTGGAGGTGCTGGACGAGTGCCGCCTGGCCGGGGCCAAGGACGTGGCCGTGGCCGCCAAGAGGCCCGGCTCGTGACCTGCACCGCCCTGGATCGCCCGCCGTCACGGTGGGCCTGGGCCCTGGCCTTGGCCGGGGCGGTGCTGTTCAACCTGGTCATCTTCGGCTCCGCCTCCTGGCTGCTGAAAAAGCAGATCGACCGTCCGGATCTGGAGGCCTTTTCCATCAACGCCTTTTTGCCCCTGCCCCCGCCGCCCCCGCCGGAGCGTGAGGAGGACCCGCCTCCCCCGCCCCCGCCGCCCAAGGTTATCAAGATGCAGCCCATGCAGGCGTCCCCGGTGACCACCCCTCAGCCGCTCATGGAGACGCCGCAGCTCAACCTGGAGCTGAACCCGCGCCTGGCCGTGGGCATGGCCGTGTCCGCCCCCAGGCCCCAGCGCTTCAGCCTTGGCCAGGTGGACCGGGCTCCCCTGGCCAAGGGGCAGGTGCCCCCGCCCTATCCCTATCTGGCCCGGCGTAGGGGCATCGAGGGCGCGGTGACGGTGCGCTTCTTGGTGGACCGCCAGGGCGAGGTGCGCAACCTGGAGGTGGTGGAGGCCAAGCCTCCGGGCATCTTCGAGGAAAGCGTGCTCAAGACGGTTAACCGCTGGCGCTTCGCGCCGGGGGTCAAGGACGGCGAGGCGGTGGAAACCTGGGTGGAGACCACCATCCGCTTCAAGCTGGAACGATGATCGGGCGCGCCCTCATAGCCGCATTGGCCCTGCTGCTGCTGGCCGCCCCGTCCCTGGCCGCCCCGGCCCAGGACTGCCCGGAGGAGCCACGCCTCAACCATAGCGTGCACAAGGTCCTGTTTGAGGCCCAGCAGCTCATGGAGAAAAAGCAGGACGCCGAGGCGGCCCGGAAGCTGGCCCAGTACGCCAAGGACCACCCCGAGGCCCACCCGCGCTTTTGGTTTTTGCGCGGGGTGCTGGCCTACCAGGCCAAGCAGCGTGACGAGGCCGGGGTGTATTTCGCCAAGGCGGTGGAGGGCTGGCCCTGCTTCCAGGCGGCGGTGCGCAACCTTGCCGTGGTGCGCTACGAGCAGGGCAAGCCCGCCGAGGCCTCCCGCCTGGCCTACCGCGCCTATCTGCTGAGCAAGACGGCGGACTACAACCTGCTCTACGAGGCCTCGGTGTTCCTCCTGGGCGCGGGGCAGGCGGCCAATGCCCTGCCTTGGCTGGAGGAGCTTTGCGCCCGGCCCCAGCCCAAGAAGGCCTGGCTCACCGCCCAGCTTCGGGCCTATCTGGACCTGAAGCGCAACAAACGGGCGGCCAAGGTGCTGGAGCGCCTCCTGGCCGGCTGGCCGGAGGACGCCTCCCTGTGGCGCCTGGGGGCCAGCCTGGCCACCATGAACAAGGACTATGCCGGGGCCGCCGCTTCCCTGGCCGTGGCCTACCACCTTCAGCCGCCCAAGGAGGCGGGCTGGCGGCAGCTGGCCGACCTTTACCGGGCCGCCGGGGCCCCCCTGGCCGCCATCCCCTTTTACCTGAAGGCCTGGGGAGGCGAGCCTAAACAGATCAAGCAGCAGGACCGCCTGGCTGACCTCTACACGCACGGCCATGACCTGGAGCAGGCGGCGGCCTGGTCCCTGAAGGCGGCCCAGACCCAGCCCACAGCCCGGCGCTGGGCCCGGGCGGGCCGGATATACCTGGAGCAAAAGGCTTACTCCCAGGCCCACGACGCCTACCGCAACGCGGCCAAGCTGGAGGACAAGCACCAGGGCAAAAAGGACAAGGGCGGGCGCTACTGGCTTTTGGCCGGTTACGCGGCCTGGCAAAACGAGCAGCTTTCCCTGGCCGAGGCCGCCTTTGGCAACGCCCTGCACAGCGCCGTGAAAAACAGCAGCACGGCCAAGGAGGCGGTGCGGGGGCTCAAGGCGGTGCGCGAGCAGCGCCGCCAGCAGGCCGAGGGCTAAGCGCAAACCAGCAAGGAGGCGAAGCCATGATCACCCACCACGAAGGCCCCTACGAGATCGCGCCGGGCCTGTATCAACTGGGCAACTCCTCGGTGCCCTGCTTCCTGTTGGACGCGCCCCAACCGGCCCTGTTCGACGCGGGCTTCGCCTGCCTCACCCAGTCCTACCTGGACGACGCCCGCCGTATTTTGGGCGAGCGCACCCCGGCCTGGCTTTTCCTGTCCCACGTGCACTTCGACCACTGCGGCGCGGCCGGTTGGCTAAAGGAGGCCTGGCCCGAGATGCGCATCATGGCCGCGCCCAAGGCGGCCAAGATCATCACCCGGCCCAACGCCCTGAAGCTCATCGCCCAGCTCAACCAGGCGGCGGCCCAGGACTACTTCACCGCCGGGGGAACCCGCCGGAGCCCCCACGAGTTCACGCCCTTCGCCCTGGACGGCACCGTGGATGACGGCGACGAGATCGACCTGGGCGGCGGGATAAAGGTGCGGGTGCTGGCAACCCCCGGCCATACCTGGGATATGCTCAACTTCTATGTTCCAAGCAAACGCATCCTCTTCGCCTCCGAGGCGGTGGGCACCGACGCGCCGGGCGGCTACATAGTCAGCGAGTTCCTGGTGAGCTACGACGCCTACATGGAGAGCCTCGCCCGCCTGAACGATCTGGAAGTGGACACCCTGTGCCCCGGCCACCACGCGGTGCACACCGGCCCGGCGGCCAAGAAGCACATCGGCCGGGGCATGGCCTCGGCGGAGCAGTTCCGGGAATGGGTGCTGCGCCTGCTGGCCCAGGAAGAGGGCGACCAGGAGCGGGTTGTGGAGCTGGTGCGCATGGGTGAATACGACCACCGTACCGGCCCCAAACAGCCCCTGCCCGCCTACATGCTCAATCTCCAGGCCAGGGTGGCCACCCTGGCCCGCGAGGCGGGTTACACGGTTTAGTTTATTCTTTTATCCCCGCGGAAAAGATGGGGCCTGGCCGCCGCCGGGTCCAGGGAAAGCTCCGCACCCGTCTGGGCGCTGAAGTCCGCCGGGGCGGTGGCGGTGAAGCGCGCCTCGCCGGCGCGCAGGTGCAGCACGCTCTGGCCGCCCACCCGCTCCACCAACTCCAGGCGGCCCCGCAGGGTGCCCTCGCCGGGAGTCAGCTCCTCGGGCCGCAGGCCAAGCACGGCGGGGCCGGGAGCAACGCTCTCCACCGGCAGGCTGAAGGCGGGGGTGGGGCATACGAAGTTGCCATCCTGGACCGACCCCTCGAAAAAGTTCATGGGCGGGAAGCCCAGGAACCCGGCCACGAAACGGTTGACCGGGCGCTGGTAGATCTCCCGGGGCCCGCCCACCTGCTCCACCCGCCCCTGGTGCAGCACCGCGATGACCTGGCCCAGGGTCAGGGCCTCGGTCTGGTCGTGGGTGACGTAGAGCATGGTGGTGCCCAGCTTGCGGTGCAGGGCGGCCAGCTCCAGGCGCATCTCGCCGCGCAGTTGGGCATCCAGGTTGGACAGGGGCTCGTCAAATAGGAACAGGCGCGGCGAGCGCACGATGGCCCGGCCGATGGCCACCCGCTGGCGCTGTCCCCCGCTGAGCTGGCCCGGCTTCTTGGCGAGCAGCTTGGCGATGCCCAGCAGCTCCGCCGCCTCATCCACCTTGCGCTTTATCTCGGCCTTGGGCTCATGGGCCATGCGCAGGGGAAAGGCCAGGTTGCCGAACACGTCCAGGTGGGGGTACAGGGCGTAGCTCTGGAAGACCATGGCCACGTCGCGCTGTTTGGGGGCCAGCCCGGCCAGGTCCCGGCCGCCCAGGCTGATGTTGCCCTGGTCTGGCTCCTCCAGCCCGGCCACCAGGCGCAGGATGGTGCTCTTGCCGCAACCGCTGGGGCCCAGCAGCACCGCGAGCTGCCCCTGCTCCACGCTGAGGCTCACCCCGTCCAGCACCTTTTCCGGGCCGAAGGACTTGTGCAGATTGTCCAGTATCAGGCCGCTCATGCGCTTATCCCTTTATGGCCCCGGCGCTCAGGCCGCTGACGATGCGCCGCTGGAACAGGAACACCAGGGCCACCAGGGGAGCGGTGGCCACGGTGGAGGCGGCGGCGATCTCCCCCCAGGGGATGGTGAACTGTCCCTGGAACAGCGCGATGCCCACCGGCAGGGTCTGCACCGCCCGGCGGGTCATGATGAGCAGGGCGAAGAAAAATTCGTTCCAGGCATAGATGAAAACCAGGATGGCCGCGGTGAACACCCCCGGCCCGGCCAGGGGGAGGATCACCCGCACCAGCGCCCCCAGGCGGCCGCAGCCGTCCAGCATGGCCGCCTCCTCCAGTTCCCGTGGCAGCTCGCTGAAGTAGCTGGTGAGTATCCACACCGCCAGGGGCAGGGTCAGGGTGACGTAGGGGATGATCAGCCCCTGGTAGGTGTTGAGCCACCCGGCGGCCTGCAAGATGCGCCAGATGGGCCCGGCCAGGGATATCTGGGGGAACATGCTCACCAAGAGCAGCGCGCCCATGAGCCAGGGCCGCCCCGGCACCCGGAGCCGGGCCAGGGCATAGGCCGCGCCCACCCCCAGGCACAGGGTGCAAACCGTGGTGCCCCCGGCCACGATGAGGCTGTTGAGCACGAAGTGCATCAGCCCGTAGCGCGTGAGGGCCGAGCGGTAGAACTCCAGCGAGCCGCCGGGCCACAGGGTGGGCGGGATGGCCGTTACCTCCAGTTGGGTCTTGAAGCTGGTGAGCACCAGCCAGGCGAAAGGGGCCAGGGCCAGCAGGCAAAAGGCCCCCGCGCCCAGGGCGGCCATGAGGCGCCCCCGCTTCACCGGGCGTCCCCGCGCAGCAGGCGCCGCCCCACCAGGCGCAGGTAGAGCAGCGACACGGCCAGCACCATGACGAAAACCATCACGCTCACCGCCGAGCCGTAGCCCATGAAGCCCTCGGCGAACATCTTTTTGTAGCCGTAGAACTGAAGCACGTTGGTGGCGTTGGCCGGGCCGCCCTGGGTCATCACGTACACCAGGTCGAACACCCGGAAGGCGTCCATGGTGCGAAACACCAGGGCCACGGCCAACGCGGGCAGCACCAGGGGCAGGGTTAGGTGGCGGAAGCGCTGCCAGGACCCGGCCCCGTCCAGGGCCGCCGCCTCGTTCAGCTCCCGGGGGATGGTCTGCAAACCGGCCAGCACGATAAGCGCGGCAAAGGCGCTGGTCTTCCATACGTCGGCCCCGATCACCGCGGCCAGGGCCCAGCCCGGCTCGGCCAGCCAGGCCCGGTAGGAGCCCACCTGGTCGCCGAAGATGAGCCAGTTGAGCAGGCCGTAGCGGTCGTTAAGGATAAAGCGCCACATTTGGCTGGCCACCACCGTGGGTATGGCCCAAGGCACCAGCACCGCCGCCCGCACCAGGCCCCGCCCGCGGAAGCTCCTGTCCAGGGCCAGGGCCATGAGGGTGCCCAGGGCCACCTCGCACAGGGTGCTGACCGCCACGAACACCAGGGTGATCCCGGCCGAGGAACGGGCCGTGGGGTCGGCCAGCAGGCGGGCGTAGTTGCCCAGGCCCACGAAGGGCTCGCCCAGCCCGGGCAGGCCAAGCACGATGCGGTGCAGGCTGAGCACGAAGGAGTAGACGATGGGCCAGAAGGCAAAGGCGCATACCGCTGCCAGGCAGGGCAACAAGAGCCCCCAGGCCAGGAGCTTTTCGCCGCGCCTCGGGGCCATGACGGCCATGCCCTACTGCCCCCCGGCCAGCCCCAACAGGCGGTCGATGTCTTGCGCGGCGCGTCCGGCCAGCTCGGGCAGGTCGCTGTCCTTGTCGCTGATGGCGCGGTGGAAGTAGACCTGCATCACCTGGCTCACCGCCGGGTACAGGGGAGTGCGGGGGCGGGGGCGGGCTCCCTCCAGCACCGGCAGCAGCTTGGCGAAGTGGGGCTGGGCCTTTAGCACCCAGGGGTCCTGGTACAGGCCGGTGCGGGTGGGGGCCAGGCCCTCCTCCAACACCAGGCGGCGCTGCACCGTCTCGCTGGTGAGGAACTTGATCAGCTTAAGGGCCTGGGTGGGCTTGCTGGAATAGGCGCTGAGGCCCACCTGCCAGCCGCCAAGGCAGGCGGCGCTGCGGCCTCCGCTGAAGCGAGGCAGCGGGGCCAGGCCCACCTTGCCCGCCACCTGGGAGCGCTGGGCGTCGTTCAGGATGGGCCAGGCATAGAACCAGTTGCGTAAAAACACCGACCCGCCCTGGGCGAACAGGCTCAGGCTCTCGGGCTCCTGATAGGCCAGCACCCCGCGCGGGGCCGCGCCGCCGATGAGGGCGTCGCGCACGAAGCGCACCGCCTTGAGCGCGGCGGGCCCCTCCAGCAGACAGCGTTGGCCCTCGCCCCCCAGGGCCTTGCCCCCGGCGGACCAGACAAACTCCAGCATGTCGCAGACCAGGCCTTCGTACTGCTTGAACTGGCCGGAGTACCCCGCCAGATCGCCCTTTTCCTGGGCGGTGATCAGCTTGGCCTGGCTCACCATCTGGGGCCAGGTCCGGGGCACGGGCAAACGGTAGCGCTCCAGGAGGTCGCGGCGGTAGTAGAGCACCCCGGCGGTGAGGTACAGCGGCGCGCCGTACACCCGGCCCCGCCAGGAGGCGGCCCGCATGGCGGCGGGCACGAACAGCTCCCGCTGCTCGGCGGGAAACAGATCATCCAGGGGCAGGGCCCAGCCCGCGCTGGCGAACTCCGGCGGCCAGATCACGTCCATCAAAAAGACGTCCACCTCGTTGGAGCGGTTCTTTAGCTTTTGGGTGAGCAGGTCGTGATAGGAGGTGGAGGAGTGGGGCCCTATCTCCAGGGCCACCTTGAGCGGCGGGTGCTGCTTTTCGAACTGGTCGGCCAAACGCCGCCACAGGCCGGGGTTGTTGAACTTCCAGGCCACCAGGCGGATGGTGTTGGGCTCGTCGGCCTTTTGGCCGCATCCCGCCACGCCCAGGGTGATGGCCAGCGCCAAGCCCAGGGCGGCTATGGTCTTCAAGCGTGCCACGGTTTCACTATAGCAAGGCGGCCGGGCGGGCACAAACCAACTCTGGACCGGCCCCACGGCAGGGGTTAGAATGGGCCGCCCCTCTGGAGCAGTCCGCACGAAACGGTTTTTTAGGGAGCAAAGCATGACCCCCAGCACGGTGCAAGAGGTCTTTGACGGCATGCCCTCCGCCTTCCGCCCCCACAAGGCCGAGGGCGTGGAGATGGTCTATCAGTTCCACATCACCGGCGACGAGTCCGGCGACTGGACGGTGAGCATCGCCGGCGGCCAGTGCGCGGTGAGCCCCGGCACCCACCCCGACCCCACCGCCACCCTGACGCTGAGCGATCAGAACTGGCTCAAGCTGGTGGCGGGCAAGCTCAACCCGGCCATGGCCCTGATGACCGGCAAGCTGAAGGTTGGCGGCGATCTTATGGCGGCGCAGAAAATGGGTTCGCTGTTCAAGCTTGGTTAGTGGGGCGGCTGCGCCAGACGGCAGAGGGCGGTGCTGTGCGACAACATTTTTTAACGGTCATCCAGCAATAGACGTCATCACGAGGAGCATCTCTGGGAAGATGCGACGTGGTGATCTTCGACTTCCCCCAAGCGGGAGGGTTTGGAGCGCGGGGGATGCTTGGCCTTGTCTGATGAGCAGAGGCATGACAAGAGAAGTGGAAGATGGCCACGTCGCGGCGGGATAACCGCCATAACCTTCCCAGCCCTTGCCTCCGCCGCTCCTCGCCATGACTGCTATTGGCTGGAGGCCGCGCCTCGCGAAGACAACGGGTGTTTTAAAACCAGTTGGAAATTTAGGGGCGGGGTTTATCCCCGCCCTTTTTTTATTCCCATCGCCTAGGCGGTTTTCGCCTTCAGGGCGGCCTTTTGCTCTTTGCGCTGTTTGCGGCGGGCCATCCATCCCTCCAACAGATCCCACATCACCGGCACCACCACCAGGGTCAGGAAGGTGGCGGTGCACAGGCCGGTGACGAAGGTGCTGGCCATGGTGCCCCACACCAGGCTGTACTCGGGGAAGCCCACGGCCATGGGCAACAGGCCCAAGGTGGTGGTCACCGTGGTCAGGAGAATGGGCCTGAGGCGGATGTTCACCGCCTGCAGCAGCGCCTGGCGGCGCTCCAGGCCGGAGCGCAGGCGGCGGTTGAGGAAGTCGATCAAGACAAGGGCGTCGTTGACCACCACTCCCGCCACGCCCACCGTGGCTATGAAGGAATTCACCGTGAACAGGGTCTGGGTGAGGAACTTGCCGTAGATCACCCCGATCAGGGCGAAGCTGACCGCGCTCAAGATGATCACCGGCTGCAGGTAGCTCTTGAACTGGGTGGCCAGGATCACGTAGATGATCAGCAGGGCGATGCCGAAGGCGTAAATCAGCGATTGGAAGGACCGGCGGGTGGACTCGAACTCCCCGGCAAAGGCCAGGGTGGCTCCGGGGTAGTCGGAGGCGATGGCCCGGTAACGGCGGCGCAGATTCTCCACCACCGCAGGGGTGGACAGCGGTGCGCCGGGGCTTAGGTTGCCGGTGATGGTTATGGCCCGCTGGCCCTGGAAGCGGTTGAGCTGGCCCCGCTCCTGGTAGACCTTAGCCTGGGTGAGGTCGCCCAGGCGCACCGGCCCGGAGGGGTGCTCCAGCAGGGGGATGCTCAGGGCCTGCTCCGGGGTGGTCACATAGGACGGGTCCATCTTGACCTTGAGGTCCACGTCCTCGTCCACCAGGCGATACTTGCCCACGTAGCGGCCGTTTAGCACCGACGCGGCCAGTGCCACCACCTGGGCCGGGGTGGCCCCGTACTCCGCCGCCCGCTCGGGCACCACCCGGTAGCGGAACACCCGGCTGGGCTGGCCCAGGTTGTCGGCCACGTCCATGACCGAGGCCTTCAGCTGGGGATCGCTGGATAGCAGGCGCTTCACCTCCCGGGACAGGGCGGCCACCGCCTTGGGGTTGGAGCCCACCACCCGCACGTTGATGTCCTTGCCTGCCGGCGGAGAGTCCTTTTCCGGCCGCACGGTGAGGCGCACTCCGCCGGTCTCCATCTCCCTCAGCTGCTCGCGCACCCAGGGAAGATGGCGCATGGGGTCGTTGTTCACGTTTTCGGCGAAACGGCGGTCGTCTTTGGCGGGCAGGGTCACCGCGATGTGCCCCAGGTTGGAGCCGAACACCGGCTCGTAGTCCTCGGTGAGGTAGAAACCGGCCAGCCCCGCCGCGCTGCGGGCCATGCCCGGCCCCTGGTCCATGATCTTCTTGGAGATGCGCTTGATGATGCGGTTGGTCTCTTCGATGGGCGCGGTGATGGGCGCTTCCACCTGCACGTAGTACAAGGAGTAGTCGTCCGGAAAGAACTTCACCTTGATGAGCTGGGCCGCCCCGCTGGCGCTGATGCCCGCGATGGCCAGGGCGCTGAGGAACAACCCACCCACCAGGCACAGGGTGAGCCAGCGGTGCTTCATCCCCCAGCCCAGCATGCGCATGACCCCCGCCCTGATGCGGCCCATCACCCAGCCCTCGCCGCTGAAGTCCAGGGAGCTTTCGTCGATGCGGGCCTTGACCTTCTTGGGCCCCCAGTCGCGGAAATGCAGGGGCAGGATAAACAGGCACTCCACCACGCTGGCCGCCAGGGCAAAGGACACCGCCTTGGGGATCAGGGCGAAAAACTCGCCGGTGGAGCCGGTCATGATGAGCATGGGCATGAAGGCGGCCACGGTGGTGCTGGTGGCGCTTATCACCGGCCAGAACACCTCGCTGGTGCCGTTGATCACCGCCTGGTCCATGGGCTCGCCCTCTTGATAGTGACGGTAGATGTTCTCCACCACCACGATGGCGTCGTCCACGATGATGCCGCTTACAAGTACGAAGCAGAACAGGGTGATCTCGTTCAGGGAGTTGCCGGTGACCCACATGAAAAACATGGTGAGCAAGAAGGAGAAGGGTATGCCCACCGTGGTTATCAGGGCGTTCCTAAAGCCCATGAAATAGGCGATCACCGCGCAGACCAAAAGCACGCCCACCATCAGGTTGCGGCCCATGGTGGTCATGGCGTCGTCGATCTTCACCGTGGAGTCCTGGGTGAGCACCAGGCCCACTCCCTCCCGGGCCATGATGGGCTCGAAGGTCTTGACCACCTTCCGCACCTCGTCCACGATGCTCAGCGCGTTGCCGTCGCGGGTCTTGATCACCGCCAGGTTCACGCAGTCCTGGCCGTTGACCGAGCTGAGCACGTAGGCGTCGCGGTAGTCCAGGCGGGCCTCGCTGGCCAGGTCGCCCAGGCGCACGAAGCTGCCGTCGGCGTCGGTGCGCACGATGGTGGCCAGCACCTGGGTCCGGCTGCGGTAGCGCTCGTCGGCCTTGATGACGAACTCGCCGCCGGGGGTGGTGAAGTCGCCCGCCGGGATGGAGATGCCCGCGTTGCCCAGGGCGGTCGCCGCCTGGTTGAAGGTGACGCCGTGGCGGCTGAGCTTGGCCGGGTCCAGCATCACGTGGAACTCGCGGGTCAGCTCGCCCTGGAGCTTCACCTCCTTTACGCCGGGTATCTGGCGCAGGGCGATCTTCATCTGCTTGGCCATGAGGGTCAGCGCCCGGTTGGAGCGGTCCCCCACCAGGTTCACGCTCACCGCGGGCAGCCAGTCGTTCACATCCAGGTCGTTGAAGACCGGCGGGTCCACCTCGGGCGGCAGCTCGTCCAAGATGCCCAACACCTTGAAGCGCAGGTCGTCATAGCCTCGCTGGTAGTCGGTGTCGTCGATGAACTTGACCACCACGCTGGAGCGCTGGCGGTAGGAGGAGCTGCGCACGAACTCCACGTTTTGCAGGTCGTCCAGGGCGTCTTCTATCTCGCGGGTGACCAGGGCCTCCACCTCTTGGGGGGAGGCGCCGGGATAGATGGTGTTGATGAACACCTTGCCCAGGCGCACGTTGGGATAGCGCTCCACCGGCATGCTCAGCAGAGCGAAGGCCCCAGCCACCATCAGGATGATGAACAGAAGATTGACCAGAACCGTCTCGGTCAAGGTGAAGCGGATTAGGCTCTTCATGGCGGGGCTTCCAGCCTAACGGTTGAGGAGGTACTTCTGGCCGGGCTTCAGCTGGGGAGCGCTGACCCGGAGGGTGTCTCCGGGGCCGGGGCCCAAGACCACCACGCGCAAGGACTTGCCGTCCTCGCGGGTGACCCAATTTTCCTGGTAGCGCTCGCTCACCGCCGCCGAGGGCAAAAGCACCGCGCCCGAGGGGTCCGGGGCGGTGAGGGTCAGCTCCACCCTGAGGCCGCCGCGCTTGTACGTGAGCTCCGGCCCCAGCTCAAGCTCCACGGCTATCTTGCGGGTGGCGGGGTCGAAGGCCGGGGACAGGCGCTCCAGCTTGGCCGGCACCTTCACCCCCAGATGGGGCAGGAGCACCATGATCCGGCCGGACTGCCGGGCCAGGATGGCGAACTCGTCGGGGCTGAGCGCCAGGGGCACCAGCAGGGTGCGGAAGTCGCCCAGCAGGGCCACCTGGCCGCCCGCGGCCACCCAGGAGCCGGGCTCCACATGACGCTCGATCACCCGCCAGCCCGGCGGGGCCTTGATCACGTGGCGGGACAGGCGCTCGCTAAGGATGGCGGCCTGGGTCTTGAGCGCCTCCAGTTGCAGGCTAGCCTGGGTAAGCTCCTCGTCCAGGCGGTCCAGCTTGGAGGGGGCCTCGGAGCCCCGCTTGACCAGGTTGCGGTAGCGCTGGGCGTCCTTGTCCAGGTAGGCCACCCGGCTGACCAGGCGCTTTTGCTCCACCTGGTTGGACTTGAGGTCCAGGCGGGTGAAGGTGTCGTCCAACACCGCGAACACCCCGGCCGGGCCGATGGTGCCGCCCACGTCGTAGTTTACCTTTTGGCAGCGCCCGGCCACCTCGCTGACCAGGCGCAGCTTGGCCCTCGCCCTGGTGAAGCCGCTGAACACCAGGGGGCGGGTGGCGGGCAGGGCCACGGCGGCGCGGCCGCTGTCCGGAGTTTTTTCCGCCGCGGGAGGGGCAGCCCCGGCCGGCAGGGCCAGGCACAGGCACAGCCACGAAAGCACAACAATATGACGCAAGGGGGGCAAGGGAACCTCCCAGGCTGGAGTGATAAATCTACACATCCCACCGGCCATTGGGCCAGGGGGATTATAACCCAAACGGCCTAGTCCATGGGCCAGAGCAAAAGGCCGGTGCCTTGGTCGAAGCCGCGTTCAAAGGGCTTGTCGGTTTGGTACTCCACCAGCATCGCCTCGCAGGCGAACACCTCGCTGCCCGGGGCCAGGTGGCCGCCCCAGAGCTGGCCCCGCTCATCGCTCAGGGAGACGTGGGCGTGCACAAAGGGACGCCCGTCCTTTAGGGAGATGTCGCCGATTAGGGAGACGATCTCCAGGGAGCGGTTCAGGTTGAGGTATTCGTATTCGCGGTTTTGCTGGTTGTAGAAACCCAGGACGGCCTTGGTGAGGGCGCCCAAGGCCCGCACCTCGCCCGCGGTGATGTTCTCTTCGGCGCACAGATCGTTGAGGGTCTCCAGCAGATACGCCCCCTGGGGCAGGCGGCCCATCAGCCGCCGTCCGGCGGTTACTTCCCTAAGCAAGGCCTCCTCCTTTCCAGCCGTTTATGGCGATTGGGGCAATGTACACCCTCCCACTGTATATATGTGGCTGCCGCCAAGCAAGGGTGGTGGACAACAAGCGGTGCATGGTCCACAATTCGAGAGGTCCGTTGACGGACCGGGAGGTTATTTATGCGCGAACAGCCCCTGTCGCCGGGGGCCTTTACCCAGAGGCTGGGGCCTCTGAGTTTCATCACCGGCATTTTCCTGTTGAACTTCATGGGCCGGGTGTCCCTGGCCCCCCTGATGCCCAACATCGAGGCCAAGCTGGGGCTTGACCACGCCCAGGCCGGGATGCTGTTCCTGTTCATGTCGGTGGGCTATTTTCTGGCCGTGTTCTCCTCGGGCATCGTCAGCCAGCGCCTCACCCACCGCCGGGTCATCCTGATCTCGGCCCTGTCGGTGGGGGTGATGCTGTGCCTGGCTCCCCTGGCCCAGGGCCTGTACTCCCTGGGCGCGGTGTGCCTGGGCCTGGGCCTGTCGGCCGGGCTCTACCTGCCCTCCGGGGTGGCCGCCCTCACCTCCTTCGTGCGCTCCCAGGACTGGGGCAAGGCCATGGCCTTGCACGAGATGGCCCCCAACGGGGGCATGATCCTGGCCCCGCTCATCGCCGAGCTGCTCTTGGAGGGGCTCACCTGGCGGGGCGTGCTGATCCTCATCGGCGGCCTGTCGCTGGTCCTGGGCCTGGCCTACGCCCGCCGGGGGCGGGGCGGCGAGGAGCCGGGCACCGCGCCCAGCCCCGCGGCCGTGGCCGAGCTGCTGCGCCTGCCCGCGGTGTGGCTCATGGTGGTCTTTTTCGCCCTGGCCATCGGGGCCAGCCTGGGAATCTACACCATGCTGCCCCTGTACCTGGTGGCCGAAAGGGGCTTCGACCAGGGCTGGGCCAACCTGATGCTGGCCGCCTCCCGGGTGCCGGGGCTGGTCATGGCCTTCGGAGCTGGCTGGGCCCACGACCGTTTCGGGGCCCGGGCCAGCCTGGTGGCCATCTTCGCGGTCACCGGTCTGGCCACCCTGACCCTGGGCCTTAGCAGCGGCTGGCTTCTGGTGGTGGCGGTGTTCGTGCAGCCCGCGGTGACGGTCTGTTTCTTCCCGGTGGGCTTCGCCGCCCTGTCCCTGGTGGCCCCGCCCCATCTCAGGGGCGTGGCGGTTTCCCTGGCCACCCCCCTGGCCTTCATCCTGGGCGCCGGGGTCCTACCCGCCTTCCTGGGCTGGATGGGCGTGCACCACAGCTTCGGCATGGGCATCGCCGTATTCGCCGGGGTGGTCTGGCTGGGAGGGGCCCTGGCCTTTGCCCTGCGCCCCTCTCCCAACGGCCATTAGCCCGGCGCTTATCTTTTGGAGCATTACCATGACTTCTTCATTGCCTGATCCCGTCGAACTCACCTCGCGCCTCATCCAGATAGACACCAGCAACCCTCCGGGCAACGAGGGGGCGGTGGCCGCCGTCCTGGCCCCTCTGCTGGAAGAGGCCGGCTACACCGTGGAGATGCACGACATGGCTCCCGGCCGCCCCAACCTGGTGGCCCGCCGCGCCTGGGGGCCGGAACCGCCCCTGCTCTTGACCGGCCACATGGACACCGTGACCGAAGGCGGTGAGCAGTGGGCGCGGGGGCCCTTTGGCGGCGAGGTGGCCCAGGGCCTGGTGCACGGCCGGGGAGCCAGCGACATGAAGAGCGGCCTGGCCGTGATGACCGTGGCAGCCATGGCCCTGGCCAAGGAAAAGCCCACCAAGTCCGGGCTGGTGTTGGTGTTCACCGCCTCGGAGGAAAACGGCTGCCAGGGGGCCGAGCATCTGGTGCAAAACCCGGCGGTGCTGGGCGGGGCCGGGGCCATGCTGGTGGCCGAGCCCACGGCCAACCTGCCGGTGCTGGGCCACAAGGGGGCCCTGTGGCTGCGGGGCCGTTGCGCCGGCAAGGCGGCCCACGGCTCCATGCCCGAGCTGGGCGACAACGCCATCTACAAGGCCGCCGCCGCGGTGAACCGGCTGGCAGCATACCGGTTCGACGCCCAGCCCCACCCGGTATTGGGACGGGCCACCTTGAACGTGGGCACCATCAGCGGGGGCCGGGCCACCAACGTGGTGCCTGAAAAGGCCGAGTTCACCGTGGACCTGCGCCTGATCCCCGGCCTGGAGCCCGACGAGGTGCAGGCCGAGCTGGGCCGCTTTTTGGGCGATGCGGTCAGCCTGGAGCGCATCGTGGGGGCGGGCGCCCTGTGGACCGAAGCGGACCATCCCTGGATCGCCAAGGTGCTCCAAATCCTGGCCCAGCGCCGGGGCCAAAGCTTCACCCCGGCCGGGGTGCCCTACTTCACCGACGGCTCGGCCCTGAGCCGGGGCCTGGGCGGGGTGCCCTCGCTGCTCTTGGGCCCCGGCGAACCGGGAAAGGCCCACGTGGTCAACGAGTCCTGCCCTGTGGCCAACATCGAGCAGGCGGCGGCGGACTACCTGGCCATCGTCAAGGACTGGTGCGGGGCCTAGGCCCGCCCGGCTCCACGATCAAAACCACGCCCCGCCGCCGGATGTTCGCCCGGCGGCGGGGCTCTTCTTGTCCTGCCTCTCTTGTTCGGCGCCCAAGCGTTGCGTTACCATCAAGTCAGACGACGCGCCCGGTGCGTGCCGCACCAGATTGTCCGCCCGCTAAAAGTGAGAGGGGTTATGGATTGGTATAAAGATTTTCCGGTGCTTATCATCTCGGACCACTTGGGGGGCTCCAATTCCCTGGGCCGAGCCTTGGATCAAATCAAAACCGAATTGGAAAAACTGGACGTCAAGGTGCTGGGGGCCAACACTCTTGAAGACGGCCGCATAACCTACTTCTCCCGCCCTGACGTGGGTTGCGTGCTTCTGGACTGGGACCTGTGCGAGAAGACCGAGAAGTCCCGCCAGAAGATAGAGCGCCTGAGCCAGGAGGCCAAGGAGCGTAACTTCAAGATCCCCCTGTACCTGCTCACCAGCCGCCTGAACGTGGAGCAGATACCCCTCACCGTGGACAGCCTGGTGCACGGCTACATCTGGCTCAGCGAGGACACCCCCGACTTCATCGCCGGGCGCATCATGGAGGCGGTGGAGCACTACGCCGACCACCTGATGCCCCCCTTCTTCAAGACCCTGGTGGAGTACGCCGAGAAATTCAAGTACGCCTGGCACACGCCGGGGCACACCGGCGGCACCGCTTTCCTGAAGTCCCCGGTGGGGCGGGTGCTGTTCAACTTCTACGGCGAGAACACCCTGCGCAGCGACCTGTCCATCTCGGTGCCCGAGCTGGGTTCTTTGATGGAGCACTCCGGGGTCTTGGGCGAGGCCGAGCGCAACTCGGCCCAGGCCTTTGGGGCCGACCAGACCTATTACGTGACCAACGGCACCTCCACGGCCAACAAGATCATCCTCTGCGGCCGGGTTACTCCCGGCGACCTGGTCTTGGTGGACCGCAACTGCCACAAGTCCATGATGCACTCCCTAATCATGACCCGGGCGGTGCCGGTGTACCTGAACCCCACCCGCAACTACCAGGGCATCATCGGCCCCATCCCGGCCGACGAGTTCAGCAAGGCCTCCATAAACAAGCGCATCAAGGACAACCCCCTGACCAAGGGCCGCAAGCTCGCCGACGTGAAGCACGCGGTGGTGACCAACTCCACCTACGACGGGGTGCTCTACCACACCGGCCAGGTCAAGGACGGGCTCAAGGGCTGCACCGCCGGGCTGCACTTCGACGAGGCCTGGTACGCCTACGCCTGCTTCCACCCCATCTACGACGAGCGCTACGCCACCTTTGACCACAACGGCGAAACCGACACCCCGGTGCTGTTCGCCAGCCAGTCCACCCACAAGCTGCTGGCCGCCTTCAGCCAAGCCTCCATGGTCCACGTGAAGGACCGCCACGTGAGCGACCCCAAGCAGAAGGTGGACCCGGCACGCTTCAACGAGGCATTCATGATGCACACCTCCACCAGCCCCCAATACAGCATCATCGGCAGCCTGGACGTGGCCACGCGCATGATGCAGGACGGCCGGGGCAAGGTGCTCATCGGCGATTGCATCTCCGAGGCGGTGGCCTTCCGCAAGAAGCTCTACTCGGTGGAAAAGGAGCTGGCCAAGAAAAAGGATTGGTTCTTCACCTGCTGGCAGCCCAGCAAGGGCAAGGGCAAGAAGGACTTCGGCGACACGGCCGACCACGATTTGGAGAACCAGGCCAAATACTGGGAGTTGGACCCGGCCCAGGGATGGCACGGCTTCGACGGCCTGTCCAAAGGCTACGCCATGCTCGACCCCATCAAGGTGACCATCGTGGCTCCGGGCATCAACCCCGACGGCTCCATGGCCGAGACCGGCATCCCCGCCGCCCTGGTGGCCTCCTTCCTGGAGACCGACGGCGTGGTGCCCGAGAAGACCAACATCTACTCCTTCCTGATGCTCTTCTCCATGGGCGTGACCCGGGGCAAGAGCGGCTCCCTGCTGGCCGCCCTGTTCGAGTTCAAGCGCTCCTACGACGCCAACCTGCCTCTGGAGCAGGTGTTCCCCAACCTCACCCGTGACTACCCGGAGCGCTACCTGGGCATGGGCCTTAAGGACCTGGCCGACGAGATGCACCAGCACTACCGGGCCCGCAACATGGCCAAGATCGTCAAGAAGGTCTACGACACCCTGCCCGAACCGGCCCTGACCCCGGCCCAGGCCTACGACGCGGTGGTGCGGGACCAGGTGGACCTGTTGCCGCTTAGCGAGTTGAAGGGGCGGGTGGCCGCGGTGATGGTGGTGCCCTATCCTCCGGGCATCCCCATCGTAATGCCCGGCGAGCGTTTCGACGCGGCCAGCAGCGTGATCATCGACTACTTGAGCATGATGGAGGAGTTCGACGGGGCCTTCCCCGGCTTTGAGAGCGAGAACCACGGCGTGGAGGTCCGCCGGGTGGACGGCCAGCTGCGCTACCACGTCTACGCGGTGCGCGAGTGAGCCGCGCCCGGCCCTAAAGCGCAGCCATGACCAAGGCCCCGCCAACCGGCGGGGCCTTTTCTTTTGCCCTGAGGCCCGCGCCTATTTTGCCAGGGTGTACTCGGCCCGGTAGTCCAGCACCGCATCGCCGCCGGTGCCGTCAGCGTTTAGGCCGGTGACGTAGCCGCCCTCGTAGGTGAGGGAGCCCTTTATGCCCTCGTAGCGGCCGGTGCCCTTGATGAAGGCGCCTTGGCCGCTGACCCAGGGCAGCTTGGAGCCCTCCTTGAAGGTCTCCTTGCCCCGGCACTTGAAAATGATGGTGGAGCCGTCGGCAAAGCTCATCTTGCCGTAGCCGTCGTGGTTGCGTTCGCCCCCTTCGCGGTCGTACACGTCGAAGCGGCCCTGGCTTACGTAGGCCCCCTGGCGGCCGCCGGTAAACAGCACCACCCCCCGGTGTTCGTAAATGCCCACCAAGTGATCCTCGGCATCGGCCACCTTGATCTTGTGAACCAGGGTCAGGTGGCTCACTTCCTTCCAGGTCATCTTTTCGGCGGCCAGGGCCGGGGCGCTCCCCAGCAGCAGGGCCATGGCGGCCAAGGCGCAGAGCGCCGCCGCCCGGTTCATGGCATGTCGCACGGTATTCTCCTTAGGGGCAGGAGGATTCAGCCCGCGGGTGGCCGGCCGGATCAGCCGACAGGCTTGTCGCGGTATTTTTTCACCACCTGGCTGTCGGGCACGAACAGATAGGCGCACCCGGACAAGCCCAGCCCGGCCACCATGAACAGCCACACCCCCCACAGGTCGCCGGAGCTGGTGATGGCGTCCGGCTCCTTGAACACCAGCAGGCCCGAGATCTGCATGACCACGGCCGGGCCGATCATCAAGAAGAGGTTGGTGGCGGTCATGGCCCGCGCCGAAAGGTGGGCGGGCACCAGCTCCCGGATGTGGGCGAACATGAGCTGGCCCGGCGAAGAGGCCAGGCCGATGAAGAACAGCAGGCCGTACACCACCCACACGGGCATGCCGTGGGGCAGAAAGCCCAGGGTCAAGAACTGGACCATGAGCAGGAACAGGGCGGGCAGCACCACCCACTTGCGGGTGCCCAGGAGCGCGTCGCTCAGGCGGCCGAACACCGGCAGGCCCATGATGGTGCCCAGGGCGGCGCAAAGCAGGGCGTTGCCGGCCTGCACCTGGTTCAGGTCCAAGGCATAGATGAGATACGGCCCGCCCCACAGGCCCAACAGGGTCATGGTGCAGCCGTAGCGGAAAAGCTGGCCCAGGCTGATGATCCAGTAGGCGGGCATCTTGAGCACCTGGCCCAGGCCCTTGAGAGGGTTCTCCCGCAAGAGGGCTGGGGCCTCCACCCCTGGAGGCCGCTCGCGCAAAATCACCGCCTGGGCGGCGACCTGCACCAAGGCCACGGCCGAAACCACCCAAAAGGCCCCGCGCCAGCCCAGGGCCTGGGACATGAACACCAGGGGGGTGGTGGCGACGAGCTGGCCCAACACGCCCAGGGACATGTAGAGCCCGGCGATGGTGGCGAAGCGGCCCGGCGGGAACCAGGCCGCGAAAAGGCAGAAGGCCCCCATGAGGTTGCAGCTCATGCCCACGCCGATCATGGCCCGGGCGGCCACGGCCATGCCGGGGCTGGAGGAGCCGGCGAACAGCATGGCCCCGATCACCCCCACCAGGCCCACGCCGGGCATTACCCAGCGCGCGCCCAGGCGGTCCAAGGCCATGCCCAGGGGAATCTGGCACAGGGCGAAGCCGTAGAAAAAGGCGGCGGAAAGGTCGCCCAGCTGGGAGGCGGTGAGGCTCAGGTCGCCGCTCAGCTCCGGGCTGATCACGGTGATGGAAACCCGATGGAACATGCTGAGGTTGAAGCCGAGCAGGCATGTGGCGAAGATCGCCCAGGCCCGGCCCCGCGCGGCGTTATGCAGATCGGTTTTCATGGACCAGCATTGTAACTCAGAGTTGGCAGATGGTGAAACAAAACCTGAGGGAGATGTCACAATAAGCTCAAAGGGTCACGTAAGGCGGTACACCCTGGCGCAGCGCTCGGCCAACTCCTCCATGCGCCGCCGCTCCGTCTCCCCCATTTCCCCGCCCCCCAGGCTGGCCCCCAGATATCCGTTGAGCACCACCGTGGGGGTGGCCTCCAGCACTTCATAGAGCCTGGCCGGGTCCCCGGCCTGCAGATAGAGCGACACGTCGTTGACAAACAGCACCGCCGCCGGCGCGGCCAGATAGCCCGCGAAGGCCACCTCCAGGCGCTCGGCGTTGCCCCTGGCCAGGGCCAGCACCTCCTCGGGGGTCTTGCCGGTGAGACGCGGCGCGCTTATGGCCGGGGCGCAGACCTTGAGGTTCACCCCCGGCGGGGGGCTCAGCTTGCCGCCCACCCCCCTGGTCACCTCCGGGGCCATGTCGATCAGGGCCATGCGGCCGGGGTCCAGGGCGGCGAAGGCGGCCATCAGCTTTGAGAGCAGGCCGGTCTTGCCGGTGTTCACCTCTCCGGTGATCAGGGTCCAGGAGCCGACGAGCTCCTCCACCGGTGGCAGCACGGGTTCCATTACATCACTCCCAGTTTGCTCAGCACGAAGCGTGTGGCCAAGAGGGTGGTGATGGCCAGGGTGATGAAGCCCAGGATGTTGAGCCCCCAGCCGTTCACCCGCTCGCCGTAGAAGCGCCTTTGGTTGAGCAGGTAGAGGATCACCCCTATGATGACGGGCGTGCCGCACAGGCCCAGGGCCAGCATCACCGGCAACAGCAGGAAGAAGCCGCCCTTGATGAAGGGCCCCACCGCGCTGAGCAGCACCCCACCGATGAGCACCAGCTTGAAGCGCCGGTCGTCCCGGTCCGGGGCCAGCCCAGCCTTGTCGAAGATAAAGAAGGCGGCGGCCAGGTAGGTGGGCATGATGGTGGAAAAGGTGGCCGCCCACAGACCGGCCAGAAACACCGCCACCGCCCCCGGCCCCAGCAGCGGGCCCAGGGCCTGAGCCACATCGCCCGCCAGGCGCACCTTGATCCCCGCCGGGTGCAGCACCGCCGCGCCCACCAGGAAGATGGCCAGGCTGTACAGGCCGAAGGCCAGGCCCATGGAGACCACGGTGTCGAAGCGGGCCAGGGGCAACTCCCCCACCCCCCAGCCCCGGGCGTTGGTGTTGTAGGTGTGCATGCCGATGATGGTGATATGCACCGCCCCGCCCATGATGGCCGCGGCCATGAGCGCCGGGGAGGCGCCGCCGGGCAGGCTGGGCAGCAGGCCCGCCAGCATGGCCCGTGGGTCCAGGGGGGCCCGGAGGGCGGTGACCACGAAGCAGGCCACGATGCCGATGACCAGCACCTTGCACAGATTTTCGAACCAGCGATAGCCGCCGTGCATGAGCACCAGCGACAGCACCACCGCGTAGGCCAGGCCCCACCAGGGCGAGGACAGGCCGGTGATCAATCCGGTGACCCCCACCAGGGCGTTCATAAGCACCATGGCCGCCAGGTAGGTGGCCAAGACGGCGTCCACGGCCAATATCCAGCCCCAGGCCTTGCCCAAGCGCGCGCTTGCCGCGCCTATGATCCCCCGGCCTTCCAGAATGCCCACGCGAGCCGCCAGGTACTGGGCCGTGGTGCCGAACACCGCGCTGAGGATGACCACCCACAACAGCTCGTAGCCGAAGGTGGACCCGGCGATGGCCACGCTGGCCAGGGTGGCCGGGCCGCAGGCCACCGCGCTCACGATCCAGGCGGGGCCCATCTGGCGGGCGTAGTTCATCCAGCGGGCGAGCATGGGGCCTCCGGGGCAAGAGGTTGGTCGGCCCTAAAATTTACCACAGGAGGGCTTTTGGCGCGGCGGCCTCGGCTATGATATTTTTCTATACATCCTCTAACAGATGCGATGCCATGAGCGAGAAATTCATAGCCGGTTTCACCCCACCCCCGGACGACGGCGGCCCGTCCTGGTGGTTCGTTTACTGCGAAGACAAGTTCCTGGTGACCAGCGACGATCCGCCTCGTCTGCCCCTGGTGCGCCAGGTTTCCGAGCTGGGCCTCACCCTGGAGGCGGCCCGCTACCTGGGACTTTGGCAGGGGCGGCCCACCTACACCATCTCCCTGGCCCTGGCCACGCCTGCTCCCCAGGGCTACGAATGGCACGGGCTCTACGGCCTGGCCATGGGCTGGCCCGAGGGCCTTACCGCCCTGGGTGGCCGGGCCAAGCAGATATTGGCCTGGGAGAGACGCAACCGCTTTTGCGGGGCCTGCGCCGCGCCCATGAAGGACGACCCCAAGGAGCGGGCCCGCCACTGCCCCCAATGCGGCCTGGTGGCCTATCCCAGGGTGTCCCCGGCGGTGATCGTGGCGGTGCGGCGCGAGGGCAAGATCCTCTTGGGCCGCTCACCCCGCTTCGCCACCGGGCGCATGAGCGTGCTGGCCGGGTTCGTGGAGCCCGGCGAGACCCTGGAGCAGACCGTGGCCCGGGAGATCGGCGAAGAGGTGGGGGTCAGGGTCAAGGACATCCGCTACTTCTCTTCCCAGCCCTGGCCCTTCCCGGATTCCCTGATGGTGGGCTTCACCTGCCAGTGGGCCGGGGGGGAGATTCAAATCGACGGCGAGGAGATCGTCGAGGCGGGTTGGTACGGACCCGGCGAGATGCCCCGCGTCCCTCCCCGCTCCACCATCGCCCGCCAGCTCATAGACCACGTCATCGCGGGTTCGGACAAGCTGGACCCCGGCGGCGGCTGGCGCTAGAGGGCATCGCATGTATCCCCTGGTTCGCACCGCCAAGGTGGCCCTGGCCGCTTTGGCCCGCCCGCCCCTGAAGCTGGGCGACACCTCGCGCATCCACCTCAGGGTGTGGCCCGGAGACCTGGACTTTTACCTGCACATGAACAACGGCCGCTACCTTACGCTCATGGACCTGGGGCGGCTGGACTTCATCATACGGGTGGGGGTGATGCGCCAGATGCGCCGCCAGGGCTGGCGGCCCCTGCTGGCCGCGGCCACCACCCGCTTCTGGCGGCCCCTCAAGCCCTTCCAGCGCTTCTCCCTGGAGACCAAGGTGGTATGGTGGAACGAGAAGTGGATATACCTGGAGCAGGAGATGATCCATGACGGGCACTTGGCCGCCCAGGGCATGATGAAGATGGTGATCAAGTCGCCTCAGGGGACGGTGCCCCCGCCCCAGGCGGCCCAGGTCCTGGGCGCGGACTCGCTGCCCGAGCCGGTGCCCCCGCCGGGGCTGGCCGATTGGATTCATTGGGAGCAGAAGATCAAGAGCGGGGGGCCCCACAGCCACCCCGGCGGCTAACCGGCCGCGTGCTGATCCAAGGCGGAGCGCACCGCGCCCAGCAGCTCTCCCCGCAAAAACGGCTTGGCCACGAAGCCCTGGACGCCCTGGGCGGTGATGTCCGCCATCACCTCCTGGGGGGCGTAGCCGCTGGCCAGCACCACCTTCAGCTCCGGAGCCATTTCCCTGAACCGCGCCAGGCAGTTCTTGCCGCCCATGTCCGGCATGTTCACGTCCAGCAGCACCAGGTCGAAAGCGCCGCCCCTCTGCTTGAAAAGCTCCAGGGCCTCCTCGCCGCCGGCGGCGGGGTCCACCTGGTAGCCCGCCTCGGAAAGCATCCGCCGCCCCAGGTCCCGGATGGCGGCCTCGTCATCCACCAGCAGGATGCGCTCGTGGCCCTGGGGGGGCTCCGGCGGAGGCGCGGCCTCCCGCACCTGCCCCACGCCCTGATGGGCCGGGAAATAAAGCTCGAAGCAGGCCCCGCCGCCCGGCGCGCTGTCGCAGGCGATGTGGCCGCCCAGGGATTTGACGATGCCGTAGACCGTGGATAGCCCCAGGCCGGTGCCTTGACCGGGCTCCTTGGTGGTGAAGAAGGGATCGAAGATGCGCGCCTGGGTGGCCGGGTCCATGCCGTGGCCCTGGTCGCGCACCGTGAGCCGCAGGTAGGGCCCCGGCGAGACCTGGCCCTGTCCCACCCGGGAGTCGGCGTCCAAAAAGTGGGGGGAGGTGGCGATGGACAGGCTGCCGCCCTGGGGCATGGCGTCGCGGGCGTTGGTGGCCAGGTTTAAGAGCACCTGCTCCAGTTGCACCGGATCGCCCCGCATGGCCTCCAGGCCGGAGTCAAGGTCCAACTCCACGGTGATCGTCTTGGGCAGGGTGCGCCGCAAAAACCCCGCCGCCTCGCTGACCACCCGGTTGAGGTCCAGCACCGCCATCTGGGGCTCGTTGCGTCGGCTGTAGGTGAGTATCTGGCGCACCAGGCTCTGGGCCCTGCGGCTGGCGGCCAACACCTGCTCTAAGTCGGCGGTGTCCAACTCGGCCCGGTGGGCATCGCGCAGGGCTATCTCGCTGTAGCCCATGATCACCGTCAGGATGTTGTTGAAGTCGTGGGCGATGCCCCCGGCCAAGGTGCCTATGGCCTCCAGCTTCTGGCTCTGCCGGAGTTGGGCGTCCAAGCGGGCCCGCTCTTCCTCCACCCGGCGGCGGCGGCTGACGTCGCGAAACACCAGCACCACCCCCTCCACCTCGCCCCGTTTGTTTTTTATGGGCGCCCCGCTGTCCTCGATGGGTAGGCGGCGGCCGTCCTTGGTCACCAACAGGGTGTGGTTGGCCAGCCCCACCACCGCGCCAGCCTTGAGCACCTTGTCCACCGGGCTGGTCACCGGCTTGAGGGTGTGCTCGTTGATGATCTGGAACACCTCGGTCAGGGGCCGGCCCTTGGCCTGGTCGGGCGGCCAGCCGGTGAGGTTGGCGGCGGTGGGGTTGAGGAAGGAGACCCGCCCCTGGCGGTCGGTGGCGATGACCGCGTCGCCGATGCTGGACAGGGTGGTGGCCAGCCATTGGCGGCTGTCCGTTAGGTCGGCCCCGACCCGTTGCAGGCGCTCAACTATGCGCCCGGCCACTATGCCGAAGGCCAGGAAGCAGGCCAGGATAAAAAGGCGGATGTAGATCTCGTGTTGGGGAACGTTGCTGACGGCCAGGCTCCAAAAGGAGCCGGGGTAGAACCAGAGGTAGTCCAGCAGGCTGTCCATGAACCAGACCAAAAGGCCCAAGAAAAGGGCCAAAACGATTATTTTATAGCTGGTGCGCAACTTGCTGAATTTCCCGCCGCCAGGCAATAACTAAATTTTAGATGAATAATTGATTCATGAACTCGGATATCATGCTGTCAGATTGCACCGCAAATAACAACCGTCCGGCCTGGTGTCAAATTCGTCATGTCGACGGCCGGCGTGACCGAACGACCAGCCCTCATAAAATTCCCGGGTTAGGCATCGTTGCCCAATAACAACCAGCGGGCGGGCCTGAAGCGTTGTGCCATGAAGCGTGCGAAGGCCCAGGGCAGCAGTACGGCCAAAACAAAGGTTAGGCCCAAACGAACCCACCAAAGGGGCAGCAACTCCAGACTCATCACCCCGCTGACCACAAACATATGCATCCCGAAAATTGGCAGGGAATAGCGGCCCAGCAAACGCAGGCTCTCCCCCAAGCCTGACCAGCGGTGGATAACCGTTCCGGCCAAAAGCACGCATGCGGCCGCACCGGTTAAGGCGCTCAGGTCCATCAGGGGCACCTCCCATAGACTGAGACGCAGCATATCCAGCGCCTCATAGGGGCGGCTGGCGTATAGACAGGCTAAAAGCACCAGCAGGGACAAGGCGGCGGTCAGGCGCAGGCCCCGCCCTTTCGGTGGCGCGGTTTTTTTCAAGGGATCGGCGGCCAAGTGGCCCGCATGGAAGAAAAAAAAGGAGACCAGAGCCACATCCAGGCAATAAGGCACATATTGGCGATCTTGGCCCTGGCTGGACAGCCACAGGCAGGCCATCTGCACCGCCAACAGGACGGCCAGGCCCCGCAACGGACCCAGCCGGTCCAAAAAGCCCGTGGTCAGGGCCAGGCAATTGATGGCCAGCAGGGCCGGGAAAAACCAAAGCACCTCCTGAGTGGGCAGGGAAACCAGGGCCCAGTGGTTGCCCCATAGGTACAAGCGCCCCAAGCCGCTCCACACATCCCCCTGACCTGGGAAAAACACCAGATGGTAAAGCAGGGCGTAGACGCCAAAGGGCAGCATTAGGCGCAGAAAACGCCGGGCAATGTAGCCCAATGGTGTCCGGCCTCCCAGGCCGCCGAACAGGGCCCCGCTTAACATGAAAAACAGGGGGATGTGAAAAGAGTAGATCAGGCGCACCAGCCATCCCGCCACCAACCTCAAGTGCGGGTCAGGCCACGGGCTGCGGTTGAGCACATGCCCGGCCACCACCAAGATGATGGCCAACCCCTTGATGATGTCAAGCTGAGGAACGTAGGCAGACGCACGGGGGGCAGGTGGCGTCATGTTTATTCCTAGGATTTAAGTTCATTTAAACCGGCGGCCAGGGCGGCTCCGGCCTCGCGGGCCTCCTGCAAATATTCCGGGTGCTCTTGCACGTCGCCCTTGAGGTCCAGGCCCCGGTACAACAGGCTCTGGCTCAGCTCCATGTCCAACACGTCCATGAAGTAGCGAACCGTGAGCAGAACGCCCTCGAAGAGCTTTTTACCGTGGGTGGCCCCCACCGAGATGAACAGGCCCTTGCGCTTGGGGGTCCACTGGCCGAACTTCACCTGATCGATCCAGTACTTCTTGACCCAAAGGCTTTGGAAGCGGTCCATCATGATCTTGGTGTGGGCGCTGACCGTGTAGAAGAAGATGGGCGAGGAGAGGATCATGGCGTCGGCGGCCAGACACTGGTCGTAGAGGCCCTGGAAGTCGTCCTTGATGACGCAGCGCCCGTCCTTCTTGCAGCCGTAGATCTCCAGGCAGGGGGAGATGTTCAGGTCCCGCAGCGCCACCTTTTCCACGATGGCCCCGGCTTCCCGGGCTCCCTCCACGGCCTGGTCGGTCAACAAGGCGCTGTTGCCCCCCTTGCGGGGGCTGCCGTATATGGCCACTATGCGGCTCATGCTGCTCTCCTCATGGGTTTTATAGCTGGGGCAATTTTAGCACAACCCTCCCGGCCCTTTCCCCCCGCCCCGCCCAGAGAGTATAAATAGTAGGAAACCCGGAAGGATCAATGGAAACCCTCGTCCTGACCAACCAGATGATCATAGTGCTGGCCCTCATCGGGCTGGCGGTGTTGCTGTTCGTGGTGGAATGGGTGCGCGTGGATGTGGTGGGCATCATGATGATGGTGCTCACCCCCCTGCTGGGCCTGGTCACCCCCCAGGAAGCCTTTTCCGGCCTGGCCAGCAACGCGGTGGTCTCCATCATCGCGGTGATGATCATCGGGGCGGGCCTGGACCGCACCGGGCTGGTGGGCCTGGTGGTGAAACCGGTGCTCAAGCTGGCCGGCGGCCACGCCAATCGGGTGGTGGTGCTAATCTCGGCCACGGTGGCGGGCATCAGCAGCATCATGCAAAACATCGGGGCGGCGGCCCTGTTCTTGCCCGCGGTGCAGCGCATCAGCCGGGGCCAGATGATCCCCATCTCCCGCCTGCTCATGCCCATCGGCTTCGCGGCCATTTTGGGCGGCACCCTGACCCTGGTGGGCTCCAGCCCCCTTATACTGCTCAACGACCTCATCGCGCCCTTTGACCTGCGCCCCTTCAGCCTGTTCTCGGTGACCCCGGTGGGGCTGTGCCTGGTGGCGGCGGGCATCCTCTACTTCGTGGTGCTGGGCCCCTGGGTCTTGCCCCAGGGAACCATGCCCCCGGCCGAGCAGATGTGCCATCTGCATCCGGCGGGCGGGGAGCACTTCGAGGTGATCATCCCCCCGGAGCTGCCCCAGCCCCTCACCGCCGAGATCATGGCCCGGCGCTACGGGGTGCATCTTTTGGCCCTGGACAAGGTGCACCACGGCGAAAGGGCCATGGCCCCGGACGAGCGCAGCGTGCTCTATCCCGGCGACGTGGCCGCCGTGTTGGCCGAGCCCTCGGCCCTGGACCGCCTCGTGCAGGACTTCAACCTTATGGTCAAACCCGACCTGGACTCCTTCGCCGAGGAGCTGAGCCCCCAGCAGTGGGGCGCGGTGGAGGCGGTGGTGGCGCCGCGTTCGGAGCTGGTGGGCAAGACCCTGGGGCAGGTGCACTTCGTCACCAAGTTTCAGCTCAACCCGGTGGTGATCTTCCGGGGCGAAACCCCCAACGAGGTGCTGCTGGAGGAGATGGAGTTGAGGGAGGGCGACAGCCTGCTCATGGAGGGGCCCTGGCAACGCTTCCGCATCCTGGCCGAAAAGGGCTGGCTGATCTTCTGCACCCCGGTGCGCGAGGAGCCCCCGGCCACGGGCAAGGCGGCCTGGGCCGCGGCCTGGCTGGCGGTGGCCCTGGTGATGATCATGGGCTTCAAGCTGCCCCTGGGCCTGGGGCTCCTCACCGGTGCCCTGGGCATGCTGGTCACCCGGGTGATGCGGGTGGACGAGGCCTACCAGGCGGTGGACTGGCGCACCGTGTTTCTGCTGGCCGGGCTGTTGCCCCTGGGCATGGCAACCCTCAAGACCGGAGCCGCCGCCTGGCTGGCCCAGGAAGTCCTGAGCCTGGCTGGGCCCTTGCCTCCCCTGGCGCTGTTGGCCGTGGTGGGAGCGCTCTCCACCGCCTTCACCCTGGTGGTGAGCAACGTGGGGGCGGTGGTGCTCTTGGTGCCCATCGCGGTGCAGCTGGCCCTGCAGGCCGACGCCGATCCGCGCCTGGCCGCCCTGGCCGTGGGCCTGGCCACCAGCAACTCCTTCATCCTGCCCACCCACCAGGTCAACGCCCTGTACATGGGGCCGGGCCGTTACCACTCCACCGACTTCATCAAGGCCGGGGCCGGGCTGTCGCTGCTGTTTTTGGTGGTGATGCTGGCGGTGCTGTACTTCCTGTATTAGGGAATTGTTGGGTTTCGCTTCGCTCTACCCAACCTACGCGATTCTAAATAAGGCCATCCCAGTAATAGCCGTCATCGCGAGGAGCATCTCGTAAGAGATGCGACGTGGCGATCTTCGCCTTCCCCCAGGCGGGAAGGGGCGTGTCTGGGCAGCGGAGGCATGACAAGGGAAAAGGAAGTTTGCCACGGCCGGGCAGACCCGGCGGCTTTATCCCGCCGCACGCTTGCCTCTGCCCGGCCTCGCAATGACGACTATTGGCTGAAGTCGGTGATCGGGCGGGCGTGTTGTAATTGATGGTTGGTGCTCAGGCGAGAGTATCGGCTGCGAGCAGAGATTGCTTGATCGCTGCGCTCCTTGCAACGACAAACTCCCTCGGGCGGGCGGGGATAAACCCCGCCCCTACGCGGCCCCACTGGAGCGTACTGTTCACCTCTTCGCGGCACAGCCAGGTGGTGCTAGGCAAGGCGTCGGGCAAGCGAAACCCGCAGGCGTATTGCTAATACGCCGAGGCCGCGAGCGCCGCCCGCAACGCAACATAGCGCCGCCTAAGCAAGCATTTCGGGTGTCGGTACAGCTTTGTGCGGATTGAGTATGCCCGCCGGGTCGAAAAGCCGCTTGATGCCGCGCATCAGTTCCATGGCCACCGGGTCCAGCTCAGCCCCCACGTAGCCCAGCTTGGCGTTGCCCACCCCGTGCTCGCCGCTGAGGGAGCCCCCCACCTTGAGCACCTGGGCGAAGACGTCGGTGACCGCCTGGTGGGCCTGGCGGTTCTGCTGAGGGTCGGCGGCGTCGTACATCACATTGACGTGCAGGTTGCCGTCGCCGGCGTGGCCAAAGGTGGGGATGAGCACCCCGCGCTTTTTGCCTATGGCGTGGATGGCCCGGATGGTCTGGGCCAGGCGGCCCAGGGGCACCACCACGTCCTCGTTGAGCTTGTCCGGGGCCAGGTTGTACATGGCCGGGCCCATGGAGCGGCGCACCCGCCACAGCTCGGCGGCCTCGGCCTCGCTGAGGGCCAAGCGCACCTCGTGGCCGCCGTGCTCTTCCAAGACCCGCGCCAGTCGCCCACCCTGCCCGGCCACCACCTCGGGCGCGCCGTCCACGTCGATGAGCACCATGGCCTGCACCTCGGAGGGCAAGCCCAGGCCCGCGTGCGCGTTCACCGCCCCCAGGCTCTGGGAGTCGATGAACTCAAGGGCCGCCGGGATGATTCCGCTCATGAGCACCGCCTGCACCGCCTGGGCGGCGGCCTCCAGGTCGTGGAACAGGGCGTTGACCGTGGCCTTGGCCTCGGGTTTGGGCAACAGGCGCAGGGTAAGCTCGGTCATCACCGCTAGGGTGCCCTCGCTGCCCACCAAGAGGCGGGTGAGGTCATAGCCCACCACCGTCTTCATGGTGGAGCGCCCGGTGCGCAGCACCCGGCCGTCGGGCAGCACCGCCTGCAGGGCCAGGACGTAGTCACGGGTGACGCCGTATTTCACCGCCCTGAGCCCGCCGGAGTTTTCCGCCGCGTTGCCCCCCACGGTGCAAAACTCCACGCTGGCCGGGTCAGGCGGGTAGAACATGCCCTGGGCCTCGGCGGCCCGCTGCAAATCGGCGGTGATCACCCCCGGCTGCACCACGGCCACCTGGTCGGCGGGGTCAATTCTGATGATGCGGTTAAGGTTAGCCAGGTTGAGCACCAGGCCGCCGTCCACCGGCAGGGAGCCGCCGGACTGGCCCGAGCCCGCGCCCCGGGGCACCACCGGCATCCGGTGGGCGCTGGCGGTGGCCAACACCCGGGAGATCTGCTCCACGCTCACCGCCCGCACCACCGCCTCGGGCGGGTAGCTCTTGCCCGTGGCGTCGTAGGAGTAGAGCAGGCGATCCTCCGGGCCGTCGCTGTAGTGCTCGGCTCCGGCGGCCTGGATCAGGGCGCTGCGCGCGGCGGGGTTCATCGATCCTCCAGGGTTGCGCCCGGGGGCGGCGGTGTACCATGCTAACTTAATACCATAGCCCGAGGAAGCAATCTTGCACCCAATCCGCCGCCACATCGCCCTGCTGATCATCCTGGCCGCCCTGGGCCTGGCCTGCGCTCCTGCCCCTGCCCCGGCCCCTCTGCGCCTGCCGCCCCAGGAGATAAGCGCCCTGCTGCCCCGCGCCGGTCAGGATGGCTGCCTGTTGCGGCCCCAGTACCAACAGGAGCGGGCAAAGGATTATCTGGAGCGCTACTTCGCCTGCTGGACGCGCGTTAAGCCCAAGCACAGCCGAGACGAGCTGTGGTCCCTGGCCCAACCGGCGGCGGACAAGCCCGGCCTGGGCATCAACCTGCGGCCCCGGCCGAAGAACTGGTACAAAGCCCTGTGGCAAGAGGCTGGGGGGCTGGCCTACCCCAGCGCCGACTGGCAGGGCCTCACCCTGGGGCCTTGCAACCTGCGGGTGCTGCCCACCCGAGAGCCGGACTTCGAGGAAGGGCCGGGCGGCGGCTTCCCCTTCGACCGCCTGCAACAGACCTCCCTGCCCGGCGGCCTGCCGGTCAGGGTGTGGCACGTGAGCCCCAGGGGCGACTGGCTGGTGGCCGAGACCCCCCTGGCCCTGGGCTGGCTGCCCGTTAGCGCGGTGGGGCGGCTGACCCCGGAACAGGCCGGGCGCTGGATAAAGGGCCCCTTCCTGGCGGTGACCAAGGACCAGACCCCGGCGCGCACCCTGGGAGGCGGCTTCGTGTTCAACGCCGCCCTGGGCTGGCTGCTGCCCCTGGAGCCGGGGCAAAGCGGGGCCTGGCGGGTGCGGGCGCCCCTGGGCGCGGTGCTGGGCGAGGCGGTGCTGGGCCCCTGCGCCCTTCCCCTGGAAAACGGCGCGCCCTTCCCCCTGCCCCTGAGCCCGGCCAACCTGGACGCGGTGGCCACGCCCCTCCTGGGACAGCCCTACGACTGGGGAGGCCAGTGGGGGAGGCGCGACTGCTCGGCCCTGACCCGCGACCTGCTGGCCCCCTTCGGCCTGTGGCTGCCCCGCAACTCCTCGGACCAGGCCAAGGCCGGGGCGGAAAACATCCCCCTGCAGGGTCTGGGCGACGCCGAGAAGCGGGCCATAATCATGGCGCGCGGCCTGCCCTGGTTGAGCCTGCTCCATATGCCCGGCCACGTGATGCTCTATCTGGGTGCGCCCCAGGGTGAGCCCCTGGTGCTCCAGGCCCTGTGGGGCCTCAAGACCCGCACCCCTCAGGGCGAGGGCCGCCTCCGAGTGGGCCGGGTGGTGGTCACCGGCCTGGAGCCGGGAGCCGAGCTGCCCAATCTGGCCCGGCCCGAGGGCCTGCTGCTGCCCCGCCTCACCACCCTGGTGGTGTTGGCCCCGCCCCAGAGCCGGTGCCCCCAACCCCACTAAATCGATATATTCAATACCTTGGCGACATACGCATCATTATTAACGATTTGACCTTACCGCCAACCCGGCTAAAGTTGATTAAGCCCGCTCATGATCAGGTGTTTTGGGCTCGCGGGCGAGCCACAGCCAGGCCGGGAGAGCGTCATTTCCAGAGCAGCCACTCATAACATCGCGGATAGCCAGGAGATCAGCCGCCTGGTGGGGGCCAAGGCCCAGGAGCTTTTCACCAACGGCCGCATGCTCTGCGCCCCGGCGGTGCTCACCGCCCTGAACCGGGGGCTGGGGGGGGACCTGGACCAGTCCCTGGTCAACAACCTCACCGCCGGTCTGGTGGAGGGCCTGGGCGGGGCTGGTTGCCTGTGCGGGGCGGTGTCCGGGGCCTGCCTGGGCCTGGGTATGTTCCTGGGCGCGGGCAAGGACGGCGGCCGCGCCAGCCGCCGGGTGGCCGCCGCAAGCAAGGAGTTGCACGACGCCTTCAAGGCCCAGCGGGGCTCCACCTGCTGCCGGGTGCTCTCCAAAAAAGTCAAGCACGACAAAAAGGCCCACTTCACCCAGTGCGCCGAGCTCAGCGGCCTGGCCGCCGAGTTGGCCTGCCGCTCCCTTTTGGAGCAGCGTCCCGAACTGGCCCAGGCGGCGGACCTGAACTACCTGCGCCGCGAGGTGGGAAAGAAGTCCGGCTTGGCCCGTTTGGTCACCGCCGTTTCCGCCTAATCGCCACCCAGCACTACCCTTTGGTATAAAAATCGCACCTTGCCCTGGTGTGGCCCCTGGTTTGCCGCCTGAGGCCCCTCCTGGGGATGTGGGTATTATTTATGCATTATCTCGAGTGGTTAAGACAAACAGAAAGCGCCGGGTGGCTAGTCCCGGCGCTTTCTAGGAAAGGAGAAAAGGCTTTTAGAAGCTGGTTGCTCTAATATGGAAGCAATTAGGATGCCAACCACCCATCAAAAGCCCTTTTTCCCTGCCTAATCTATTAATTCCAAGCACTTGGCCAAAGACACCGGCGACCGGGTTTTCCCTCCGGCAAACCCCGCGGGTACAAATTTTTGAACCGCCGGTGAAGCTCGAGAGGGTCATCTTGTCTAACCTGCCTTAATCAGTGCCAAAAACTCAGTTCAAAAATCAACACTGGCCGGGAGCAATTCCCGGTGCCGGGAAATCCACGCACAGATCGGCCACCAATTCGCGGATATTTGCCAGAGCGCCCTCATCTTCTATGTTGGCCGCGGCCTGGGCGACGAGCCCGGCGATGAGGTCCATCTCCGCGGTGCCCATGCCCCGGGTGGTCAGGGCAGGGGTGCCCATGCGCACGCCGCTGGGGTCGTTGGCCGAGCGGGGGTCGAAGGGGATCTTGTTGGCGTTGGCCACGATGCCCGCCCGCTCCAGGGCGGTGGCCATGGCCTTGCCGGTGAGGCCCGAGGCCCCGGCGTCGATGAGCACCAGATGGTTGTCCGTGCCGCCGGTGACCAGGGTGAAGCCGCGCTCAAGGAGTCCCTCGGCCAAGGCCTTGCTGTTGACCACCACCTGGCGGCAGTAGTCGGCGTAGGCCGGGGTGGCCGCTTCCTTCAAGGCCACGGCGATGGCCGCGGTGGTCTGGTTGTGGGGGCCTCCCTGCAAACCGGGGAACACCGCCTTGTCGATGGCCTTGGCCAACTCCTGGCGGCAGAGCACCATGCCTCCCCGAGGGCCGCGCAACAGCTTGTGGGTGGTGGTGGTCACCACGTCGGCGTGGGGGAAGGGCGAGGGGTGTTGGCCGGTGACGCACAGCCCGGAGATGTGGCTCACGTCGGCCACCAGGCGGGCCCCCGCCTCGTCGGCGATCTCGGCGAAGGCCGCGAAGTCCACCACCCGGGGATAGGAGGAAGCGCCGCAGAAGATCATCTGAGGCTTGAATTCCTGGGCCAGTCGGCGGGCCTGGGCGTAGTCGATGCGCCCGTCTTCCCGGCTGAGGCCGTAGGAGGCCACGTCATAGAAGGTGCCCGAAAAGCTGGCCTTGGCCCCGTGGGTCAGGTGGCCGCCCGCCGCCAGGTCCATGCCCAGCACCCGGCCCCCCTTGCCCAGCAGGCCCAAATACACCGCCATGTTGGCCGGGCTGCCCGAATAGGGCTGCACGTTGGCGTGCTCGGCCCCGAATAGCGCCTTGGCCCGGGAGATGGCCAACATCTCCACCTCGTCGATGTTTTCCTGTCCCTGGTAGTAACGCTTGGCCGGGTAGCCTTCGGAGTATTTATTGCAAAGAATGCTGCCGGTGGCGGCCAGCACGGCGGGGGAAGCGTAGTTTTCCGAGGGGATCATGCGCAGAACCGACGCCTGGCGCATAGCCTCCTTGTCGATCAGGGCGGCTATTTCGGGGTCGGTGGAGTGAAGAGGGTCCATGGTATTGAGTTCCTTGAAGGTTGCCGTAATAAGGGTCTAAACATGGCACAGGCAAAATGCCTTGTCAACGCCGCGGGGCCTCCCTTGGCGGCCCCGCCGCTTTAGGGTAGAAAGGTAGTAGAGTTAACCAAGCCTGACCCGCGGAGACAAGCCTTTGCGCCTCGAAGGATACAAGCATCTGGAGCTAGCGGACAAGGAAGTATTCACCCGCCACCTCAAGGCGGGCCCTCCGGCCATAAGCGAGCTTACTTTCTCCAATTTGTTCATGTGGCGCCACCACTACCAGCCCCACTGGCGCGAGGACGGGGACTGCCTGTTGGTGGCGGCCTGTCTGGAGGGCGACGAGCCCTTCGGCCTGCCCCCCGCCGGGTCCGGCGACCGGGTGCGGGCGGCCGAGACCCTGTGCAGGGACATGGCCAAGGCGGGCTATCTGCACGACCTGCAAAGAGTGGGCGAGGACCTGGCCCTGGAGTTGGAGGCCACCGGTCGCTTCAGCATCGCCCTGGATCGGGGCAACAGCGACTACGTGTATCTGGCCTCGGAGCTGGCCGAACTGCCGGGGAGGCGTTTCCACCGCAAAAAGAACCACTTCAACAAGTTCGTCAAGAACTTTTCCTTTGAGTATCGGCCCCTGGGGGCCGAGATGATCCGCCTGGTTCTGGACATGCAGGAAAACTGGTGCCAGTTGCGCGACTGCGACCAGGACCCCGGTCTGGCCAGCGAGGACCGGGCCATATGGGAGGCCCTTACCAATTACGAGCACCTGGATTACTCCGGCGGGGTGATCCTCATCAACGGCCGGGTGGAGGCCTTCAGCCTTGGCGAGCCCCTGTCGCCGGACACGGCGGTGATCCACATCGAAAAGGGCAACCCGGACTTCGACGGCATCTACGCGGCCATCAACAAGCTGTTCGTGGAGGGAGCCTGGTCGGGGATGACCTACATCAACCGGGAGCAGGACCTGGGGCTCAGCGGCCTGCGCAAGGCCAAGGAGTCTTACCTGCCCCACCACCTGGTGAATAAGTACGTGGTTACGCCGAACTTTTTATAGGCTCGCCAGGGCTGGGCGCGCTTGCGCCCCAAGGGGGTTTGCGCTAGCCTGTTAATGATTTGGGCCCCACGGCCCCTTGGCAACAAAGGAGCAGGCGGTTTGCTGGAACTTAAGCCTTATCAACAAAGACTGGCCCGGCTTCTGGCCGGTTGCGGGGCCCTGTTTTTCGCCCCGGACCTGCGCCTCAAGGATGGCCGTCCCACCCCCTATTTCGTGAACCTGGGCAAGCTCAACACCGGCCGCCTGGCCTTGGAGATGGGCCGCTGCTTCGCGGGCTGGATCGCCGAGCAGGGCCTGGCCGGGGAAAACCCGGTGATCCTGGGCCCCTCCTACAAGGGCAGCGCCCTGGCCCTGGCCGCGGCCATGTGCCTGTGGGAGGACGACGTGGCCGACCTGGCCTTTGACTACGACCGCAAGGAGGCCAAGACCCATGGCGAGGCCAGCGGGGCCAAGGCCATGTTCGTCACGGGTGCCCTCACCCCCGGGGCCAAGGTGCTGATCATCGACGACGTGGGCACCTCCATGGCCACCAAGCGCGACCTGCTGGAAAAGCTCGAGGCCGAGGGCGAGCGCCTGGGCCGGCCCTTCGAGGTGCTGGGGGTGCTGTTGGGCGTGGACCGCCAGCAGACCCAGGCGGTGTACGACGGCGATGGCAAGCTCATCGAGGGGGTGCGCGGGCCCGACGCCCTGGCCTCCTTTGTCGAGGACACCGGGGTCAAGGTTTGGGCCCTGTTGGGCATCCGGGAGATGGTGCAATACCTGGCCGAGGTGGGCGAGCCGGTCAAGGTGGCCGGGACCATGCGCCCCCTGGAGGAGGCCGACGTGCGGCGGGTGGAAGAATACCTGGCTGTTTACGGGCGGGAGAGTTAGGCGGTGCGCCGCGCCCTGGTGTCCCCCCTGCTTTCGGGCCTGGTGATTCCGGGCCTGGGGCAGATCGTGAACCGTCAGGTGGGCAAGGGGGCCATGATGGTGGCCGCGGCCAGCCTGCTGTTCATGCTCACCCTGGGCTTCGCCTTTCACGAGATAAGCCAGGCGGTGCTGGCCCTGGACGGTTACGCCGGGCCGGACAAGCTGGCCGCCCTGCGGGGCCAGCTTCTCAAGCAGGGCGTGACCTGGCTGATAATCTTGGGCGGGCTTACCGCCGCCTTGTGGATATACGCCGTCATCGACGCTTGGCGGGGGGGCCGGGAGCGTGACGCCGAGTTGGCCGGCCAATAAGGATTTAGCAGCATGCGTTCCATAGTAATAGACGAACTCAGGCCGCCGGACATGGAAAAGCTCATCGGCCACCTGGAGGCCACCCTGGGCTCCTCCGGCCTGCCCGATGTCTTTTGGCTGCAAGTGCCCGAGGATCTGTTGACCCCCGCCCAGAGGGAGCACCCCGACTGCGGGCCCCACCGGGTGGCGGTGGTTTTGGAGTTGGACAGCCTGAAGCTGGAGCTGCTGGTGCGGGCCTCCCAGAGCCTGCGCTGCTCCTGCACCGGCTACGCCGACGACAGCCAGCGGGAATGGCTCATAGCCTACGTTGACCAACTGATCGAGCAGCTCGAGCTGCAAACCTAGGAGTTGAAGAGATGATGACGGGTGCGGGAAGAGGCGGCGGCCGGGGAAGCTTCCAGGACCTGGAAGCCACCAGCTTGTTCTGCCCCCGTTGCCGCAAGGCCCAGCCGGTGCGGCGCCGTTTGCTTTTGGTGCTGCCCACCGGAGAAAAATATTCCTACCTCTGCGCCGTGTGCGGCGAGGAGGTGGGCAGCAAGACCGAGACCGGACCGATCAACGGGGTGATAAGCACCCTGGATTAGGTGTGTCAGTTGAATCAGCTCAAACCTCAGCCCATCCGGGCGCTCATCACCGGCGGGGCCGGCTTTATCGGCGGCCACCTGGCCGGGCACCTATTGTCTTTGGGTCAACAAGTGGACGTCATCGACGACCTGTCCACCGGCAGCATAGAGAACATCGAGGCCTATAAGAACAACCCCGGCTTCACCTACACCATCGCCGACATGCGCGACCAACCCTTGTTGGCGGAGATGGTGGACCGCGCCCAGGTGATCTACCACCTGGCCGCCGCGGTGGGGGTGCGCCTGATCGTGGAGAGCCCGGTCAAGACCATCGAGACCAACGTGGGCTGCACCGAGACCGTCCTCAAGCTGGCCAACAAGAAGAGCAAGAAGGTGGTAATCGCCTCCACCAGCGAGGTCTACGGCAAAAACGAGGTGGTGCCTTTCCGCGAAGATCACGACCTGGTGCTGGGGCCCACCACCAAGGCCCGCTGGTCTTACGCCTGCTCCAAGGCCATCGACGAATTCCTGGCCCTGGCCTATTGGCGGGCCCGGGGCCTGCCGGTGGTGGTGGTGCGCCTGTTCAACACCGTGGGCCCCGGCCAGACCGGGCGCTACGGCATGGTGCTGCCCAGCTTCGTGCGCCAGGCCTTGAGCGGCAAGCCCATCACCGTGTACGGCGACGGCACCCAGAGCCGCTGCTTCTCGGCGGTTCAGGAGGTGGTGCGCTGCCTGTCCTCCCTGGCCGCCACCCCGGCGGCGGTGGGCCAGGTGGTCAACGTGGGCTCCACCCAGGAGATAAGCATCCTGGAGCTGGCCAAGCTGGTCAAAAAGCTCACCGCCAGCGACTCGCCAATCAAGACGATCCCCTACGAGGAGGCCTATGAAGAGGGCTTCGAGGACATGCCCCGGCGCCTGCCCGATGTCGGCAAGCTGCGGGGGTTGGTGGGCTTCGTGCCGGAGATGGGCATCGATGAGGTGGTGCAGTCGGTGATACGCTACTACCGGGAGCGTTGAGCTTGCCCGCTACGCGCCCAGGCGAGCCTTTTGCATGAAACTAATCTACGCCTTTGCCCTGGCCCTGGCCGCGGCCGCCCTCTTGACCCCGGTGGTCATAGGCCTGGCCCGCCGCCTGGGATGGGTGGTGGCTCCCCGCCAGGACCGCTGGCACCGCCAGCCCACGGCCATCTACGGCGGCGCGGCCATCTACCTTGCCTTCGTGGTCAGCTGGCTCATGCTGGGCGACCGGGACAGCCAGAGCCTGGTGCTGGTGGGCTGCGCCAGCGGCATGTTCTTGATCGGGCTCATCGACGACATCTTCGAGATGAAACCCCAGGTGAAGTTTTTGGCCCAGCTCCTGGTGGCCAGCGTGGCCGTGGCCCTGGGCCTGTGCTTTGACCTGCTGCCCTGGATGTGGCTCAACGTGCCCTTCACCCTGCTGTGGCTGGTGGGGGTCACCAACGCGGTGAACATCCTGGACAACATGGACGGCCTCAGCTCGGGGGTGGCCCTGTCCGCCGGGGCCATTCTGGCCATGGTGGCGGCCATGCACGGCGCGCCGGAGGTGGGGCTTCTGCCCGCCGCCCTGGCCGGGGCCGCCGGGGGCTTCCTCATCTACAACTTCAACCCGGCCAAAATTTTCATGGGCGATTGCGGCAGCCTTTTCTTGGGCTTCAGCCTGGCCGGGTGCACCGTATTGGGGGCGGGCGGCGCCAGCAACCTGGTGCTCTCGCTTCTCATCCCGGTGGGGGTGCTGGTGGTGCCCCTGTTCGACACCGCCCTGGTGAGCTTCCAACGCACCAGCCACGGCCGCTCCATCGCCCAGGGGGGCCGCGACCACTCCAGCCACCGCCTGGTGTTCCTGGGGCTCAGCGAACGCAAGGCGGTGTTGATCCTCATCGCGGTGAGCCTGGCCAGCGGCCTGCTGGCCCTGTTCCTGCACTACCTCAGCACCCTGGTGGCGGTGGTGGTCATCGCGGTGGCGGTGGTGGTCTTCCTGTTCTTCGGGGTGTTCCTGGGTGGGGTGAAGGTCTACGACTCCCAGGAGCGCCGCCGATTGAAGAGCCCGCTCTTGGACCGTGTGGTGCTGCACAAGAAACAGCTGGTGCAGATTCTCACCGACCTGCTGCTGCTCTCCGCCGCCTACACCGCCGCCTGGCTCCTGCGCTTCGAGGGCCACCTGGGCCCGGAGCAGATGCACCTGCTCACCAAGTCCCTGCCCTGGGTGCTCTCGGCCAAGATCGTGTGCCTGTGGCTGCTCGGGGTGTACCGGGGCGAGTGGCGCTACGTGTCGGTGCACGCCATGATCCAGCTGGCCAAGGCGGTGCTCTTGGCCTCGCTGCTGATGGTGCTGGGGGTCCTGCTCTTGCGGCACGGCCAGGGCTACAGCCTGTCGGCGGTGATCATCGACTTTTTCCTGAGCTTCCTTTTCCTGGCGGGCAGCCGTTTTTTGGTGCGGGTGTTCACCGAAAGCATGGTGCAAAAAAAGGGGGACCCGGTGCTGATCATGGGCGCGGGCGACGGCGGAGAGCTGCTCCTCAGGGAGCTGCGCAACAACCCGGCCCTGCCCTACTCCCCGGTGGGCTTCGTGGACGACGACCCGGCCAAGCTCGGCCTACTCATCCACGGCATACCGGTGTTGGGCACCCGCCACGACATAGCCGGATTGGCCCGCAAACACGGGGTGATCAGGGTGTTCATCTCCATCCTCAGCCCGGTGGAGGGCGGCCTGGAAGAGGTCTTCGCCATCTGCCGCCAGGCGGGCCTGGAGTGCGTGCGCATCCAGCCCATCGTGGAGCGAGAACTTGCCCAGCCCTGACAAACCGTCATATGCTGATCCCATGATCGCGCGGCAACGGGAGGAGCTGGACTTGTTGGCCTTCCAGGAGTTGGAGGCTCTGCCCGGTCTGCTGCACGGGGTGACCACCCGCCAGCTGGACCTGGCCGCCGCCGGGCCCCAGGCCGGGCCCAACCTGGAGCGCCTGCGCCGGGCCCTGGGTCTCAGGCGTCTGGTGTGGGTACGCCAGGTGCACGGCACCGAGATCGTGGCCGTCGACGGCGAGGAGGCCCTGCCCGCGGCCCAGGCCGACGGCCTGGCCACCGACCGGCCGGGGGTGGGCCTTTTGATAAAGCAGGCCGATTGCCAGGCGGTGATTTTGGCCGCGCCGCAAAAAGGCGTGATTGCCAACCTGCACGCCGGGTGGCGGGGCAACATCGCCGGCATGCCCGCCAAGGGAGTGGAGTTTTTGGCCCAGCGCTACGGGGTGGCCCCGGACGAACTCTACGCTGCGGTGAGCCCCAGCCTGGGGGCCTGCTGCGGCGAGTTCGTGAACTGGCGCGAGGAGCTGCCCCAATGGTTCGCGCCCTTCCGGGTGGGGGAAAACCATTTCGACCTGGAGGCGGCCACCCGCCACCAACTGGAGGCCGCCGGGGTGCGGCCCCAGCGTATATTCATCAGCGGCAGGTGCACCGTGTGCCAGGGGGAGTTTTTTTCCTATCGCCGCGACAAGACCACCGGGCGCTTCGGCACGGTGGTGGCCCTGCGGGAGTGACATGAGCCTCAGCCTCAAAGCCAAGCTGTTGAGTAACGAGCCGGTGGGGCCGGAGATTTTCCTGCTCACCCTGGAGGCCCCGGCTATCGCGGCTGAGGCCCGCCCCGGCCAGTTCGTGATGCTCAGGGTGTGCCCCGGCCCGGAGCCCCTGCTGGCCCGGCCATTTTCCATCCACGGGGTGGAGGGCGGCAAGCTGCTGATCCTCTACCAGGTCAAGGGCAAGGGCACCCGGCTGCTCAGCCAGGCCCGCCCCGGCGTGGAGTTGCTCACCTGGGGGCCGCTGGGGCGCGGCTTCGATCTGGACGCAAAGCGCCCGGTGCTGGTGGCCGGGGGCATGGGCATCGCGCCGATGGCCTTCGCGGCCGAGCGCCTGGAAGAGAGGGGCGCGGCCTTCGAGGCCTTTTACGGACTGGCCGCCAAGGAGGCCCTGGTGGCCTGGGATTCGGTGAGCGGCGAGGGGGCCTTTTACCTTGAGAGCTGGGGCTGGACCGGGGCCAGCGAGGACGGCAGCGTAGGCCACCATGGCCTGGTCACCGAGCCCCTGCGTGAGCGTCTGAAACAGGGGGGCGAGCGGCCCGGCGCGGTGCTGGCCTGCGGCCCTCTGCCCATGCTGAAAGCGGTGGCCCTGCTGTGCGCCGAGTTCGGGGTGGCCTGCCAAACCTCCCTGGAAGCTCCCATGGCCTGCGGGGTGGGGGCCTGCCTGGGCTGCGCTATCCCAAGCGCGGGCGGCGGCTATCTCAGGGCCTGCCAGGAAGGGCCGGTAATGGAAGCCTCTTTGGTGGACTGGAAGAAGATATGAGCGACGAGCAACCCCTGGAGGATTTTCTGGTCCCCGCCCCCGGCGTGCAGTGCGAGGCCGTTGAGATCTTCAACCTGGCCCGGCGAACCGCCCGGGGCAGCGCCAATGATGTGGAGGCGGCCCGACGCTTGTTCGAGTTCGTGCGCGACACGGTGCGCTACAGCGTGCGGGTGCCCTTCGACTCGCTGGAGCATTATCTGGCCCTGAACACCCTGGCCAGAGGCCGGGGCTATTGCGTGCAAAAGGCGGCGCTGTTGTGCGCCCTGGCCCGGGCGGTGGGCATCCCCGCGCGCCTGGGCTTCGCGGACATCGAGAACAACCTCTTGCCCGAGGGACTCTACGAGATCACCGGGGGCAAGATCCTGACCTACCACAGCTTCGTGGAATGGTACGTGGGTGGGGCCTGGTACAAGGCCACCCCCAGCTTAGACAAGGCGATAAGCGCCGAGCAAGGCTGGCGGCTGGTGGAGTTTGTGGGGGGGCAGGATTTGCTTCTGCCCGCCACCGACCTGGCCGGGCGGCCCCACATCAGCTACTTGAAGTATCGCGGCTGGCGCCTGGGAGTGCCCATGGAGGAGATGATGACCTCCTGGCTGGAGGACGCGGGCCCGCAACGCATCGACAACTGGCGAGCCTGGGCTCGGGAGGCGGAGGCGGCCTCATGAGCCGGGCCACGGACATGGCCGTCTTCGTGGGCGGGGTGCGCCTGGCCAACCCGGTCTTGGCCGCCAGCGGGACCTTCGGCTATGGCCGGGAGTACAGCCCCTATCTGGAGCCCGGCGCCATCGGCGGCCTGGTCACCAAGGGGGTCAGCCTTCAGCCCCGGGCGGGCAACCCGCCGCCGCGCATCGTGGAGACCGCCTGCGGCATGCTCAACGCCATCGGCCTGGCCAACGTGGGCCTCAATGAGTTCCTGGCCCACAAGCTGCCCTGGCTGGCCGAGCAGCCGGGGGCGGTGGTGGTCAACCTCTACGGCGAGAGCGTGGGCGAGTTCGCCGAATTGGCCCGGCGTCTGGGGGCGGAGCCGGGAGTGGACGCCCTGGAGCTGAACGTAAGCTGCCCCAACGTGAAGGAGGGCGGCATGGCCTTTGGCTGCCACCCCGGCGCGGTGGGCGAGGTAACCGCCGCGGCGGTGGCCGAGGCCCAGGGCAAGCCGGTGTGGGTGAAGCTGACGCCCAACGTCACCGACCTGGCGCCCATGGCCCTGGCCGCGGCCCAGGCCGGAGCCCAAGCGGTGAGCCTGATCAACACCCTGCTGGCCATGGCCATCGACGCGGGGACCAGGCGGCCCAAGCTGGCCAACGTGGTGGGCGGGCTCAGCGGCCCGGCCGTAAAGCCGGTGGGCTTGCGCATGGTCTGGCAGGTGGCGAACGCACTCAAGGCCGAGCACCCCTCCGTGGACGTGGTGGGCCTTGGGGGCATCATGAGTGGAATCGACGCGGCGGAGTACCTCATCGCCGGGGCCAAGGCGGTGCAGGTGGGCACGGCCTCCTTCACCGACCCCGCCGCCGCCGGGCGCATCGCCGCCGAGCTGGCCGCCTATTGCGCCGAACAGGGAGTATCCGCCGCCGAGCTGAGCGGCAGTCTGCGAATATAGCCTGAACTTTTCACAAGGGTTGGGTGGCACTAAGCAACGAACCCGTATTCATGGGCCGGTATGAAAATTGTACCCGCATGGTCAAAGTACAGTTTGTGATCTGGCCCGGCACAGCCAGCCGCCGGCAGACAAGGCGACTGGCAAGCGAAGGCCGATGGCGTAGCCGAAGCTACGTCGAGGCCCGAGCGTAGCCAGCAACACCGTATGCAGGTGGCTGACGAAGCCGGACTCACGGCCCTTGTGAAAAATCCAGGCTAACCAAAGGGAGGCAATCATGGACCTGAGCCCACATGCCATCGCCGAGGTTCGCATCACCCTTGACAGTTTTTTCGAGGCCTACAGCCGGGGCGACCTGGACGAGATTATGGGCTACTACCTCGATGATGAGCGCATCATCGGCATGGGCACCGGAGCCGACGAGCGCAACCTGGGGTGGGAAGAGCACAAGGCCCAGATAGAGCGCGACCTTAGCCAGAGCAGCAGCCGTCAGGTGACCATCGAATGGTTCAAGGGCGCGGGACAGGGTGACGTGGCCTGGGCGGCCACGGAAGGACCGGCCAGTGCGGTCACCGAGGCGGGCGAGTTCACCGCCACCCTGCGCATGAGCTTTGTCTTGGTGCGCACCGAGGGCGGCTGGAAGATCGTGCTGGGCCACGGCAGCGTGCCCCTGGCCGGGCAGGAGGCGGGGCAGAGCTTTCCGGGGGAGTAGGGGCAGGCTGACCAATAGCCGCCGTGCTGTGGTCGGCTAATCCTTGCGGCGCTCCTTGTATTCCCAGCCAATAGCCGTCATTGCGAGACGAGCCGCCCACCGTGGCACGCCCGCCAGCGGGCCGCCCCTCGCGGCGAGGCGTGGCAAACCTCCTTTTCCCTCGTCATGCCCGCGAGTCAAAGACAATCTCAAGGAAAGATCGCCACGTCGCGGCGGGAGCGGCCTCGCCTAGTTACCAGCGCCTAGGCCGCCGCTCCTCGCGATGACGGCTGTTACTGGATAAGCCCTGTGGTGAAGTACCACCCAATCCCCAACGAATAACAACCTCTGCGCCTTCCCAAATGCCACGCCCCAAAAAAAGAGGCGGGGACATCCCCGCCTCGATGGCATCAACTTGTAGCCGCGCCTAGGGCTTGGGCGGCTGTCCGCAGTCGGTCTTTTTCTGCAACTTGCACAGATGGTAGGCCGCGTCGTAGGCCCAGAAGCGCATGGCCTGCTCCACGTCGCCCCAGGATGAGAACTCGTCCTTGTTCAAATCCTTGGCGCCCACCCGGTCGGACACGTAGGCCGCCAGCAGCTTGCCGTTGCCGGAATCGATGACCTTCACCGCGATGCAGGCCTCGCCCACGAAGGCGGGCTTGCCGGTGAGCGCGGTCTTGATGGCCGAAAAGGCGATGGCCTGGGGCAGCACCGTGGAGACCACGTCCAGGGCCACGATGGAAGGATCGGCCTTGGTTACCGCGACCTTGACCTGCATGACGCCCGGGCCGGGGGTGCTGACCATGGTCAAGTGTTTGGACATGGCCTTGGCGATCACCGCGTAGAAGTAGTTGGCCAGCATCTGCTTGTCATGCTGGGATAAGTATTCCTGGTCGCTTTTGGGGTCGCGCCAGAAGGTGACCGGGTCCAGGAGCATCTTGTCGTAGGAAGCCCAGTCGGCCTTGGGGTTCATGTAGATCCAGGCGGGCTGGCCCGGACCTCCCTTTTTCAGCTTGTGCACGGCGGAGCCAAAAAAACTGGAGGCCTTGACCTCGCCAACCGGCCGGGATGACGAGGCGCATGCGGACATCGCCGCCACCGCCGCCAACAACAACACCACTCGCCAGGCGCGCATAGCCCCTCCCCTGTGCTTTCTAAAGGTCAATTCCACCTGTCTATGATGACCCGGCGGCACGGGCAATGTCAAAAAATTCAAAACATGAACTGCGGGAGGTAAAAAGAGGCCACGACCCGCGCTGGGGCGAGTCGCGGCCGGAGTCTCAAAGCAGCGGCTACTTGCCGCGCAGTTTGGCCAGGGCGAAGCTCCGAAACTGGGCCAGGCGGGCCGGCACCCGGTCGGCAAGCTCGCCGCGCGGCTTGGCCACGCCCCCCACAGCCCCGCCGCCTAACGTCCTCGCAGCACCCGATGGTCGCCCACCCGCATGGTGAGCATGGTGGAGTCGAAGTGCTCCAGCAGGGGGATGATGTACTTGCGGCTGAGGCCGGTCATCTCCTTGAACTGGGAGGCCTCGATCTTTTCATTGGCCTCCAAAAACTCCACCAGGCGCTTTTTGATGTCCGCCAGGGACTGGGCGTCGTAGTAAAGCTCCTGCTTCACCTTGACCAGCACCCCCTCGTCCACCAGCACCGCCAACACCTGCTTGGCCTGGGCCGGGTTGTCCCCACCGATGACGTCCTTTAGGTTGGGCGGGGCCAAGCCGCCCTCGGCGTAGGCCTTTTCAATGCGCTCGCGCAGGGCCTTGTCCGCCCCGGCCAGCTGCACCTGGTGGCCGGGCAGGCGCAGGAGGTCCTTTTCGGCCACCACCGCCTGGCCGCCCTCCAGCTTGCGCATGAGGTGGGCGAACAGCTTGGGGTCCTCGCTGCTGATAAGGCGGCGGCGCAGCTCCTCCCGGGGCATGCCAGGCTTGAGCGGGTTGGCCTGGTGATAGGTGGTGAGTAGCTCCAGGGCCTGGTCCATCAGCTCCTGCTGAACCGGGGCGGCGATCATGCGGCCGCCCTCCTTGTCGAAGCGCACCAGCTCCTGCTTGGAAAGCATGTCACCCACCAGATTGTCCAGGGCCTTGGGGCTCATGGGCACCAGACGGGGCAGGTCCGCCGGACTCAGGCCGCCCTCCCCCGCCAGGCGGGCGTGCACCGCCACCTTGTCGCGAGCCTCGCCCTTCACCAAAGTCTTCAGGTCGGCCATGATCTCGGGGCGGTTCCGCTTGTGGCGTCCGGGATGGGGATGCAGCACCACGCCGCCGGCGATGGTGTGCACCGGCGAGTAGGAGCGCAGCACGTAGCGGTCCCCGGCCATCACCGCCACCGGGGACTCCAGGCGCACCTGGCCCAGGGCGGTGCCCCCGGGCAAAAGCTCGTCGCGGTCCAGCCACAGCACCCGGCCCAAAACCTCGGCGCTGCCGGTGTGCAGGCGGATGGGGGCGCGGTGCTTAAGCGGCCGGGCCATGTCGGCCAAGGCGTTGACCTCCAGGTCCAGCCACAGGGATGGCTCCAAGGAACCGGGGGTGGCCAGCACGTCGCCGCGCTCCACCCCGGCCTTTTCCAGGCCCTGCAAATTGATGGCGGTGCGCTGCCCCCGCCGGGCCTGGGTCACCTCTTCGTTGTGCACCTGGAGGCCGCGCACCTTGGCGGTGACCCCGCGGGGGTAGATGCTCACCTCCTGGCCGATGGCGATTTGCCCGCCGGTGGCCGTGCCGGTGATCACCGTTCCGAAGCCCTTCATGGTGAACACCCGGTCCACGGGCAGGCGGAAGGGCCCCTCGGCGGGCTGCTCATCCAGGCCGGCCACCAGCTCGGCCAGGGCGTCTTTCAGCTCCGGTATGCCCTGGCCGCTCACCCCGCTCACCGGGATGATGGGCGCGTCCTCCAGGAAGGTGCCCTCCACGTACTCGGCCACGTCTTCCGTGACCAGATCCAGCCACTCCTCGTCCACCATGTCGATCTTGGTGAGCACCACCAGGCCGTGCCCCACCCCCAGGAGCTTGCAGATGTCCAGGTGCTCCCGGGTCTGAGGCATCACCCCTTCGTCGGCGGCGATGACCAGGGCCACCAGGTCGATGCCCGCCGCGCCTGCCACCATGTTCTTGACGAACTTCTCATGGCCGGGCACGTCCACGATGCCCAGGCGCTCGCCGCCGGGCAGGTCCAAATAGGCGAAGCCCAGCTCGATGGTGATGCCCCGGGCCTTCTCTTCCTTGAGGCGGTCGGTCTCTATGCCGGTGAGGGCCTTGATCAGGGTGGTCTTGCCGTGATCGATGTGTCCGGCGGTGCCCAGGACGATCTGCTTCATGGCGGGCCTTTCGGTGCTGAGGAGTGGAACGCTTTCCCAAATATAGGGGTGGGGGCACGGAAGCGTCAAGCAACCATAGACCATGGTGATGGCGGAGGCCACATCGCACGGCCTGACCGGTCGGCGGATCGGCTCCCCATCTGCGCCCCCCTCGCCTCCCACCTTGTTAACTTCACGCGGCCACGGCATAATTAGCGCCATGTTGAATGACACTCCCGGAGTGGTGCTGGCCCTGGACGTGGGCCTCAAGCGCATCGGCCTGGCGGTGAGCGACCCCGAGCGGCGCTCCGCCCGGCCGCTGTTGGTCTATGAGCGGGTCAACCGCGATGCCGACGTGGCCGCCCTGGGCGATATCGCTGCCAGGGAGAAGGCCAATCTATTGGTGGTGGGCCTGCCCGCCAAGCTGGACGGCTCTCTCAGCCCGGTGGGCCAGGGAATCGTCAGCCTGGCCAAGCGCTTGGAGCGCCGCCTGAGCCTGCCGGTGGAGTTCATGGACGAGGCCCTGTCCACGGTGCGCTCCGAGGAGGCCATGATCGAGGCGGGGCTCAGCCGGGCCAAGCGCCGCCAGGTGGTGGACCGGGCGGCGGCGGCGGAGATTTTGCGCCGCTGGCTGGAGGCCCAGGCTTGAGGCCTTGGCGGCACAGCCTGCTGGCCCTGCTGGCGGCCCTGGCCCTTTTGGCCGGGGTGGCGGCGGGAGTCTACTGGGGCGGCAAGGCCTGGCTCCTGGAGCGCCGGGCCAGCCAAAGCGGCCAAGCCGAGTTGGTGGAGATAGCCAAGGGCTCCAGCCTGGCCCAAGCGGCCAAGGCCTTGGCCGACGCGGGCATAGTAAACAACGCCCGCCTGTTTCAGCTGGCCGGTCGCCTCACCTCCGAGGACGGACCCATCTTGGCCGGGGAGTACGAGCTGTCCTCGGCCATGAACGCGGCGCGCATCCTGCGCTTTTTGCGCTCCGGCCGGGTGAAGCTGCACTACGTGCTCATCCCCGAGGGCTACACCCTGTCCCAGATCGCCGCCCGCCTGGATGAAAGCGGCATCGCCGAGCAGGCCGAGGTTTTGCGCCTGGCCGCGGACCCGGCTTTCACCGCCGAGCTGGGGGTGGGCCAGCCCACCCTGGAAGGCTACATGTTCCCGGACACCTACCGCTTCCCCCGTCACCTGGGGGCAAGGGCGGCCATGAGCGCCATGGTGGGCCGCTACAACCAGGCCTGGCAGGCCCTGGTCCCGGCGGCCAAGCAGCAGGGCTGGAGCCGCCACAAGGCCACCACCCTGGCCAGCATTATCCAAAGGGAGGCGGGCAAGGACGAGGAGATGCCGCTGATCAGCGCGGTGTACCGCAACCGCCTGAAGCGAGGCATGCGCCTGCAAGCCGACCCCACGGTGATCTACGGCCTGGGCGAGGCCTTCAAGGGCAACCTGACCAGGGCCCATCTGGAGAGCGACACCACCTACAACACCTACACCCGCACCGGACTGCCGCCCGGCCCCATCTGCTCGCCGGGGCGCGAGGCCCTGGCCGCCGCCCTGCGCCCGGCCCAGGTCCCCTACCTTTACTTCGTGGCCAAGGGCGACGGCAGCCACCAGTTCAGCACCACCTACGCCCAGCACCAAAAGGCGGTGGACGCCTTCCAGCGCCACCGCTAAAGCGCGCCCGCGGACCGCTTCAACCCAGTCATTTTCGATTGAATCCCGCCTCAAATTATTAATTGAGGCCAATTCATTGATGGGGTATATTTGGTCTAACCTTAAGCCAGCGGCACTTGTGAGCCCCTAAAAAATCGTTGACAGGCTTAGGGGGCCGTGCTACCAAAGAGCTTTGAATGAATCATCATTCATTGATTTTAACCTCTACGGCGCGGTTGGGGCCACCGCGCGGGACGTAGCACTTTGAAAGCAGATTCCAAGAAAAACAGCGACAAACATCGCCGCATCATCGAAGCGGCGGTCAAGGTTTTCGCTAAAAACGGATTCTTCAACTCCAAGGTTAGTGAGATCGCCCGCGCCGCCAATGTTGCCGACGGCACCATCTATCTCTACTTCCAAAACAAGGACGACATCCTCATCTGCCTGTTCGAAGAGGAGATGAGCAAGGTGCTTAACAAAATGCGCCAGGCACTGGAGGGGATCACCGATCCCGCCCACAAGCTGGAGCGCTTTGCCCTGGCGCACCTGAGCCTTTTGGAGGAGAGCCAGGAGTTGGCCGAGATCATCCAGGTGGAGATTCGTCAGTCCTCCAAGTTCATGAAGGAGTACTCCAACCAGCAATTTCACGAATACTTGAACATCATCAGCACAATCATCAAGGAAGGCCAGGCCCAGGGAGTGTTCCGCCAAGACATCATGCCCGGAGTGGCCAAGCGGGCCTTTTTCGGCGCCCTGGACGAGATGAGCCGGTATTGGGTGTTGTCCTCGGTCAAAAAATATTCCATAACCATGGCTGCACAGCAGATAAGCGATTTCTTTATTAAAGGAATGTTAACCCAGAAAAGCGAAGACTAATTAGGTCCCAAGTTTTTCCTGTTACCCCAGCGCAAGCTAGGAAAGGAGGGGTGGAACCGTGAACATCGTGGTATGCATCAAGCAGGTGCCGGACACCGAGGCGGTGATCAAGGTCGCCAGCGACGGCAAGTCCATAGACACCGGTGACATCAAGTGGGTGATGAATCCCTATGACGAGTTCGGCGTGGAAGAAGCGCTCCGGATAGTCAAGGCCCAGGGCGGCGAAGTGACCGTGATCGGCGCGGGCCCCGCCCGTGTGGTCGAGGCCCTGCGCACCGCGTTGGCCATGGGCGCCGACAAGGCCATCCACATTCAAGACGACAACCTTTACGGGGCCGACCCCATCGCCGTGGCCAAGATGTTGGCCAAGGCCATCGAGCCCCTTAGCCCGGACATCATCTTCTTCGGCCAGCGCGCCGTGGACGACGACTCCGGCGTGGTCAGCTCGGCCCTGGCCGACCTGCTGGGCCTGCCCCAGCTCTCGGTGGTCACCAAGCTGGAAATCGCCGACGGCAAGGCCAAGGCCGTGCGCCCCATCGAGGGCCAGACCCTGGTGCTGGAATCCCCCCTGCCGGTGGTGGTCACCGCCCAGAAGGGCCTCAACGAGCCCCGTTATGCCTCCCTACCGGGCATCATGAAGGCCAAGAAAAAGCCTCTGGAAGTCAAAACCCCGGCGGACTTGGGCGCGGAACGCTCCGATTTCATCGAGATCGCGGCCCTGAATCCGCCTCCGGCCCGCGCTCCCGGCAAGACCGTGGAGGGTGAGAGCCCGGCGGAGCTGGCGGCCAATTTGGCCAAGCTGCTCAAGGAAGAGGCCAAGGTCATCTAAGGACCCCCGAAAGGATCATCACCTTTCGCACGAAGGGAGAGCATATATCATGGCTGGTGTTTGGATAATCGCCGAGCAGCGTGACGGCGAATTCAGAAAAATAACCCTTGAAGTGGCCAGCGCGGCCAAAAAAGTGGCCGACGGGCTGGGCACCGAGGTGACCGCCCTGGTGCTGGGCTCGGGCATGGAAGGCGCTTGCGCCGCCCTGGGCAAGTACGGCGTGGCCAAGGTGCTCTACGGCGACGGCGAGGCCTTTGCCGCCTACACCACCGACGCCTACACCAACGCCTGCGCGGCCATCATCAAGGACGGCGCCCCGGACGTGCTGCTCATGGGCGCTTCCATGCAGGGCAAGGACCTTGGCGGCCGTTTGGCGGCCCGCCTGGACACGGGCATCGCGGTGGACTGCACCGCCCTGGCCGTGGAAGACGGCAAGCTCAAGGCCACCCGGCCCATGTACGCCGGTAAGGTCTACGCCGATATCTTCATCAACGGCTCGCCCCAGATCGCTTCCCTGCGCCCCAACGTCTTCGACATCGTCGAGACCGGCGGCGAAGCGGCCGTGGAGAGCGTTTCCGCCGACGCGGGCGAGGTCAAGGCCGTGGTGGCCGAGGTCCAGGCCGCCGAGGAAGGCAAAGTCGACCTCACCGAGGCCACGGTCATCGTCAGCGGCGGCCGCGGCATGAAAGAGGCCGATAACTTCAAACTGCTGGAAGAGCTGGCCGGAAAGCTGGGCGCCGCCGTGGGCGCCTCGCGTAGCGCGGTGGACGCGGGCTGGCGCTCCCACACCGACCAGGTGGGCCAGACCGGCAAGGTGGTCACCCCCAACCTGTACATCGCCTGCGGCATCTCCGGTGCCATCCAGCACCTGGCGGGCATGGGCTCCTCCAAGGTCATCGTGGCCATCAACAAGGACCCCGACGCCCCCATCCACACCAAGGCCGACTACTGCGTGGTGGCCGACCTGTTCGACGTGGTGCCCGAGCTGACCAAAGAAATCTAGCTCCCGCGCCGCTTGGGCAAACCGAGCGATAAAAGCCCCCGCCCTTTTGGGCGGGGGCTTTCTTATTTAAGGGCGGGGCAGAAGTTATCCCGGCATATCTTGATTAGAGATTTGTTGGGTTTCGCTTCGCTCTACCCAACCTACACTATTGCCAAATAAATATTAGCGGCACAGCCAGGTGGCGGCAGACAAGGCGGCGGCGAGCGCATACCGCAGGCGTATTGTTAATATGCCGAGGTCTAAGCGATGCCGCCAACGCAGTATCCCGCCGCCTAGCGAAGCCGCCGCCTAATCCAGGTCCACCGCCGTCTTGCACTGATTACAGCGAGCAGCCCCACGGAACAGCTTGTTGCCGCACTCGGGGCAGAGGTAGCGGGCCTGTTCGTCCTCGATCCACTTTTGGGTGCCCATTTCGCGCCAGTAGGGGATGGCCCGGAGGATGACCTTCTTACCCACGGTCATGGGAAAGTTGTCGATGTGGGCGCAGGGGAAATCGTCGCACTGGTGGCAGCCCTCATAGCCCTTTTCCCGGGTGCAGTCCTTGATGGCGCAGCGCCTGCAAAACACGAAGGGCTCCTCGGACATGCAGCCCTTGCACTTGATGTCCGCGGCGGTGAGCGACTCGGCCCCGTCGAGGCCCCCCTTGCCGGGCTTGCCGCCCTGGTACAGGCCCACCAATGCCTGCTTGAATTTTTCGTTGTTGTCGCGGTCGGCCATGTAGATGGCGCACACCCCGCAGTACAGCCCGCAAGGGGCCACGAAATCCGGATTGACCTGCATGCCTTGCCTCCCCCTCTTCCAAAGTTTTTCCTCCGGAATTTTGCTTCACCCCGCTGAGTGGTTTTGGAGTAGTTGGCTATATAATAGCTATATTGTAATTACATAGTCAATGGCAATTCACACCCCACGCGTAGCCTATAGTCCAAAAAAATCCGTGCCACCGCCGCAGGGTTTCGCGGCGATGGCACGGATTTCGTTTTCACGATTTTAAATCTTTTCGCCCGGCGGCCACCGCCAGCAGCACAGCCAGGTGGTGCTAGGCAAGGCGTCGGGCAAGTGAGACCCGCAGGCGTATATGCCAATACGCCGAGGAGGCGAGCGCCGCCCGCAACGCAGCATAGCGCCGCCTGGCGCAGCCGCCCGCCTAAGCAGCTGGGCCGAGGATTAGCCGTTGAGGGTCCACCTCCTCGCGCAAAATCCGCAACTCCTGCTGGTTGGGGGCCGGGGTCTCCACGGCCTGGGACACGTCCAGCTCAAAGCCGGTCTCGTCCTTTACCCGCTCCACGCTCACCCCGGGGTAGACCTCGGCCAGGTACATGTGCTTGGTCTCGGGGTGGAACTTGAGGATGCCCAGGTTGGTGACCACGGCCAGGGGCCCGCCCCGCTTGAAGCCCGCCTTTTGGCGCGAGTCGCCGCCGTCCAGCCAGCCGGGGCTGGTAAGGTAGTCCACCTTGGGCACGAAGCGCTTCTTCTCGTGCTGCATGAAGATGATCACCCCCCAGGCCAACGAGGCGGCGTCGCACGCCCCGCCGCTGCCGGGGAAGCGCACCTTGGGGTGGCGGTAGTCGCCCAGGACGGTGGAGTTCAGGTTGCCGTAAGGGTCTATCTGGGCCGCGCCCAAGAAGGCGATGGTGGACAGGCGGCGGTGGCTCAGAATGCTGAAGGCCTCGATGAGGCCCGCGTTCATGGCGCTGCCGGACATCACCCGGGGGTCGGCCACGGCCAGGGGCAGCTCGTCCAGGGCGGGATCGATGCCCCCGGTCTCGAAAAACACCACCGATTCCGGGGCGTGGATGCGCTTGGCCACGGTGGCGGCCAGCATGGACAAACCCGTGCCCGCGAAGAGCACCGCGCCGTTGGGAACCAGGCGGCCCGCGCAAAGGGCCATCATTTCCTTGTCTGTGTAGTCAGCCATGATGCTCTGCTCCCTAACGCCGGTCCAGGCCCGGCGCGTATCCCAGCACCGGGTCGGCTTTGATGCGCTGCAAGGCGGCGGGGTCCAATTTGGCCAGGTAGTCCTTGAAATCCCGGCTGCCGTAGACGTACTGGTCCAGATAGGCCTGGAAGGACCCATTGTCCTTGGCCACCTTGCCGTACATCAAAAGGTGCTGGGGATCGTAGTCGTAGAAATAGTGGCAGGCGGTGGGGTGGGCCCCCAGGGGCTCGTGCACCACCGCATCGATCAGGAAGCCGGGCAAGGCGTTCTGGTCCGGGTCCTGGCGGATCTGCTCCTTGGGGACTATCTCCTCGCAGCTCACGATTACCCGGTCGGCGGCCCGCGCCTGCTCCAGGTCGGCGAAGCTCAGGCCCTTGATGCGCACCGTGCCGTCTTGGCCCACCTGCTGGGCGTGCAGCAGGGTCACGTCCGGGTTCAGGGCGGGCAGGAGCACCACCTTGTCGCCGGGCTCGGCAAAGGGGTTGTCCTGCACGGCCAGCTTTAGCCCCGGCACCTTGCCCTTGCCCCGGTCCTCGGGGCTGAAGCCGTCCTTTTTCACGATGTCGGTGTTGAGCCCGGTCTTGGTGGCGATCATGGGCAGGCCCATGGCCCCGGCCCAGAACCTTAGGCTCATCTGGTAGTTGCTGTAGTCCTCCAGGGAGATGTCTCCCTGTTGCACCGCGCGGCGAAAGCGCACGCAGGTGGGGGCGAAGCGGCCCAGGCCTCCGTAGGCGATCTCCATGCGGCCCACGCAACCGGCCCCCACCAACAGGTCCATGGCCTGGCCCTGGGAGTGGCAGACCAGGTAGAGGTCCTTTATGCCCTGGCGGATTATCTCATGGGCCAGGGACATGGGGTTGCGGCTAAGGGTGAACCCTCCCAGGGACACCTGGTCCCCGGAATGCACGAATTTCTCCACCGCCTGTTTGGCGGTCATCAGTTTGCCGGTAAGGTCCATGACTCGGCACTTATCGGGCGGCCGAGTCCGCCGCCGGGCAGGCGTCGGTGGTCGGCGAGGTGTTCTGGCTCAGATGCGGCTTCATCACTTTCAGGCTCCGCTTGCATTGGTTGCCGCCTGGGGCTGTGGGCCTCCGGCGGCGGGGTTGATAAACTTCTGCATGACTACGACCATGGCCAGCAAAGCCAGGCCCACCACGTCCAGCAGCCAAACCGGAATGACGCCGCCGCCGGGCAGGGGGATGTCCGGCCAGAACAACATGGCCGCCGCGAAAACCAACATGATGGTCTCCAGCACGGTGGCCTTGCGGAACATGTACCGGTCCAGGGCGGCGGCGAAGGCCACCAGGCCCAGCAGGGTGGTGATCCAGGAAATAATCACCTCCCAGTGCATGAGCTCATATTCCTTGCCCATGCCCAGGATGGGGCGATAGGCCATGACGATGGGAATGATGTAGAGCCCCTTGGCTAACTTCCAGCTGGTGAAGGCCGTCTGCATGGGGTTGGCCCCGGCCACCCCGGCCCCGGCAAAGGAGGCCAGGGACACCGGCGGGGTCACGTTGGCGTCCTGGGAATACCAGAACACGATCATGTGGGTGACCAACAGCGGCACCCCCAGATCCAACAGGGCCGGACCGGCCAGGGTGGCCAGCACGATGTAGCTGGCGGTCACCGGCAGGCCCATGCCCAACACCAGGGAGGCCGCGCCGATGAGCAGAATGGCCAGGGCCTCGATGCCGAAGGACAAATCCAGCACCAGGCTGGAGAACTTGAGCCCCATGCCGGTGAGGGTCACCGTGCCCACGATGATGCCCGCCGCCGCGCAGGCCACCGACACCATGATGGCGTTGCGGGCGCCGCGCTCCAGGCCGGTGAGGACCATCTTACCCTCGGCCTTGGCCAGTTGGCCCCCGGTCAGGCGCTTGTCGCTGATGGTCGAGACCACGCCCTTGTTCACGCTCCAGCGCACCAGGTTGGCCAGGATGCTGGCGGCCAGGGTGCTCATCACCGCCACGAAGCCGGCCATCATGGGCGAGTAGTTGGCCATGAGCACGTAGATGAGGATGCCCACCGGGATGATGAAGTGCAGGCCGCCCTTGATCACCTTCCAGGCCTTGGGCAGCTTTTCCTTGGGCTGGCCCACGATGCCTTCTTTTTTGGCCTCGAAATGCACGAACAACAGCACCGTGAGGTAGTACATGATGGCCGGAACCAGGGCCACCTTGATGATGGTGAGGTAGCTGGTGTTGGTGAACTCGGCCATGAGGAAGGCGCCGGCCCCCATGATGGGGGGCATGAGCTGGCCGCCGGTGGAGGCGGCCGCCTCGATGGCCCCGGCCACGTGGGGGCGGTAGCCCACCCGCTTCATCATGGGGATGGTGAAGGAGCCGGTGGCCACCACGTTGCCCACCGCCGAGCCGGACACCGAGCCCATGAAGCCCGAGGCCAAGACCGCGGTCTTGGCCGGGCCGCCGCTGAAGCGGCCGGTGAGGGAGTAGGCCAGGTCGATGAAGAAGTTGCCGCCGCCGGTGACCTCTAGAAAGGCCCCGAACAACACGAAGACGAACACGAAGGTGGCGGCCACGCCCAGAGGCAGGCCGAAGATGCCTTCGGTGGTCAGCCACAGGGTGGTGGCGATGCGCTCGACGCTGTAGGGCTTGTGCAGGAACATGTCCAGCAGGTAGGGCTCGTAGTAGTAGGCATAGAGCCCATAGCCCACGGTGGCCGCGATGACCAGCAGGGTCAGCCAGCTTTTGGGGGTGTTGCACAGCCGGGCCACCACCAGGCAGGCCAGCACCGCCATGATGATGTCGCCGGTGGTGTAGGCGTAGACCAGGGCCGCGAAGCAGATGCCGGCCATTACCCCGCCGATGACCCGGCGGCATGCCTCCAGGACCAGGATGGTGCCCGCGATGGACACGTAGATGTCCATGGGCAGCCAGTCGCCCTGGCGGGCGAAGATGGCGTCCAGGTTTATGCAGATGTAGTACACGCAGTAGCACGAGACCAGCACCAGGAACCAGTCCAGGAGCAGCCAGAAACTGAAACGGTCCTTGCGGGCCTCCGCGAAGGGAGGCCGCAGCAGGTAGGTGAGGCTGAGGATGGCCCCCAAGTGCAGCGAGCGCTGGACCAGGGCGGTGAGGGCCGTGACTCCCGCGGTGTAGAGCTGGTAGAGGCTAAGGGCCACCGCCAGCACCATGACCACCTTGGCGACGGCATGAACCAGGGCCTGGTTGGGACCGTGCTTGTCCGCCGAGGTGTTTAGCTCCGTACTTGTAAGCATCTAGGGCTCCTGTGTCCTTGGGGTAGCCCGGTGGGGCCATGCCCGCCGCCAAAGGCGGCCGAGCAGGCTTACCGGCCGTGCGCTGAATGTCACCGCCTGGTGAGGGGCCATGGCCGACAGGTTTGTGGCCGTGCCTCTGTACAGGATGGTGTGGTCCACCCCGGGGCTGCCCACTCTGAGCACGAACTCTCCGGTGGGCTGGTGCATGTCGGTAATCACCTCGTACGGGCCGCGCATGACCATGCGACCCACCCCGGGCATCTTGCCCATACCCGCGCCGAACTTCAGGTAGCGCTCCTCCTCGATGTAGATGTGCCCGGCCGCGTCAACGCTATGCACTTCCCAGATGGGTGCGTTTTCCACAGAATGATAGTAGTGCACGGTGAAGCGCTCCCCGGGCTGGAGCGGCAACACCAACAGAGGCTCCCCGCCGCGCGGGGTGATCCTTAGCTCCACCCCACCGGGTATATAAGCCAGGACCAGAAGAACAAGGGCCGCCCCGGCCAGCCCGATAAGGGCCGGCCGGAGCAACCGCCGTCGTTTAAGCATTTAGGGCATCAGTATGTTGGGCACAGCGATGCCGCGCTCCTTCAGGGCCTTCACGGTGCCCGGGTGCAGCGGTATGGGGCTGTACTTCACTGCGTTCTGCGGGGTGGTGTAGGCCGCCGAGGGGTGGATCTTCATCAGGTAGTCCTTGTGATTCCACAAGGCGTTGACCAGATTGTAGACCAGCTCGGTGTCCAGGGACTTCTGCACGATCATCACGTTCCAAACGCCGATGGTGGGGATCGGGACGTCCACGCCGCGGTACACGCCCGCGCCCAGATCCACCGCCGCGTAGGTCTTGTTGTAGGCCAGGATCTTGGCCTGCTGCTTGCCGGTGAAGGCCAGAATGCGAATGTCGTGAGTGGTGGCCAGGTCCATGATGGAGCTGGTGCCCGGACCCACCGACCAGAAGCCCACCTCGATGGTGCCGTCGCGCAGGGCGTTGGCGGTCTCGGTGAAGCTCAGGCGCTTGTCGCTGTAGGAGTCCAGGGGAACGCCCAGGGCCTTGAGCACGGTCTCGCTCATGAAGTTGGTGCCGCTGCCGGGGCTGCCGGTGGACACGCTCTTGCCCTTGATCTGCTCCACGTTGGTGATGGGGCTCTTCTTGAGCACCACGACCTGGAGCAGGTTGGGGTACATGATGGCCATGCCCAGGATGCGGTGCTTCTTGCCGCGGAACTTGCTGGTGCCGTTGAAGCCGGCCTTGGCCACGTCGCCCATGACCTCGCCGATGACCGTTTCGCCCTTGTCGGCCAGCTTGACGTTTTCCACGCTGGCCCCGGTGACCTCGGCCACCGCCTTGACGCCCTTGACGTACTTGGACCAGATCTCGGCCACGCCGCCGCCGTAGGGATAGTAGATGCCGCCGGTGCCGCCGGTGCCGATGCCGATGAAGGTGGTGCCCAGGGCCATGGAGGCGCCGAGCAGGAGCGCCGCCGCCACAACCAAAATTACGCTAAACCTTTTCATGGGTTGATCCTCCTTGGACCCTGGCTACTTGGCCATGGTCTTGACGATTAGGGTCATGCCGGTGGGCGCGGTGGACTGGCCCTTGAAGAAATAGGTGAAGCCGGCGGTGGCGCCGGGCTTGACCAGCCCCTTGTTGGTCTTGCGGGGGATCAGGCCGCCCACGGCCTTGTCGTTGTCCAGGAAGATTTGGACCCTGAAGCGCTGGTCTTCCTTGGAGACGTTCATCAGGGTGACCTTGACCGCCAGGGATTTCACCCCATCGAAGTTTTTGTGCATGCACTCCAGGGCCACCAGCTTGGCCTCCGGGGCGATCGCCCTGACCATCTTGCCCTGCACCGCGCAGGCGATCTTTTTCTCCGGGGCAGGCTTGGCCAGCTCCTCTTCCATGGTGGCGCAACCGCCCACAGTGAGGGCCAAGGCCGTCAGGGCAGCCATAAGCCCCATGAGCACTACTTTGGTGACTCTCATGCTTCTACCTCCCGTCCTGGTTTTTGGAACCACAAAACGTCGTTCTAGCCGGCCTTTCGCGCGGCCTGTCCCCTGCCGACCTCCACGCCCATGTTGCGGTAGAGTTCGCGCAAGGTTTCCAGGTCCGCGACCGTGAGCCGGCGGGCTTCCTCAGCCTGCCCCGCCCGCACCGCTTCCATGATCTTGTAGTGATAATCATGCACGATGAGGCTGGTTTGCCGGTTCAGCTTGCCCCTGAGGCTATCCACCAGGATGCTCATGACCGTGTCGCACAAAAGGCTGAGCAGTGGATTGCCGGCCAGGGCCACCAGACGGCGGTGAAATTCCAGGTTGTGGGTGCGAAGCGTCTGGGAGTCTTCGCGGCTCTCGTGGGCCAGTTCCAGCACCTCGGCCAGATGGACCAGCCCGGCCGGTTTGCCCCGCTGGGCGGCCAGGGCCGCCGCCGGGGGCTCCAGCAAGAGCCGCATCTCGAAAAGATCGTTGAGGGTGATGTCGCCGCCCGCCAGGAGATTTTCCATGGAGGCGACCAGGGGCTTGTCCAGGTCGTGGCACACGAAGGTCCCGCCTCCGGCGCCTTTCTGCACCCTGAGGATGCCGGCCATCTCCAGGGTGCGGATGGCCTCGCGAACCACCACCCGGCTCACCCCGTAGTTTTCCGCCAGTTCGCGCTCGGGCGGAAGCTGTTGATCTTGCTCCAGTAGACCGGCAAAGACCTGTCCCCTAATGGCCTCGGCCACTTCTTCGTAGGCCTTCTTGCGCCGGTTGCCTTGCAACAGTGTTTCCCCCGGGTCCTTCCCCTACATTCCTGCGGACGAGCGAGTGATGACTTGTTGGGTGAGGTCTAACCTTAGACCAGCCCTATTTTGCCAACCCATGCCCCGACTTGTCAAGGGCCGGGTTGACCGAAACGGCCGGTGCGCCTAGACTTGGCCCATGTCCGCCGAGCACACCGCTTCGGCCCCGGCCGGCCCTCCCTGGCGTCTGGCCCTGGGCCGCAGTTTGGGGCGGGGCCGCAAGTTCTTGTGGTTCCTGCTCATCAACATTTTGCCCCTGTACGTGGCCAGTGACCTTCTGGTGTCCAGCGGGGCCCTGGCCAAGATCAGCGGCTTTTTGGAGCCGGTGATGAGCCTGTGGGGCCTGCCGCCCGAGGCGGCGGCGGTGTTGATGGCGGGCATGCTGGTGAACCTCTACGCCGCCACCGCCGTGGCCGCGCCCCTGGCCCTGAGTTGGCAGCAGATCAGCGTTTTGGGCCTCATCCTGGGCATCGCCCACAGCCTGATCATGGAGGCAGTGGTGGTGCGCCAGCTCACGCCCCGCTACCACGCCCTCACCCTGCTGCGCATCGTGCTGGGCCTGGGGGCGGGTTGGCTCCTGGCGCTGGTGCTATGCTAGGCCAGTTGATCTCCATGCTGCCCGGTGCGGCGCTCAAGGGTCTGGTGCTGTGCGCCGAGTTGGCCCTGGTGGTGCTGCCCTTGATCGTGGGCTACGAGATGGCCAAGGCCTACGGGGTGTTCGAGCGGCCCTGGAAGCGCCTGCGCCCGGCCCTGGCGGTGATCGGCCTGGGGCCCGGCGGCCTGGTGCCCCTGCTGGCCGGGGTTTTCCTGGGCCTGCTGTACGGCGCGGGCATCCTGGTCTCGGTGAGCCGGGAGGAGGGCCTGGCCGATTCCGAGCGTTTGGCCCTGGCCGTGTTTTTGGTGACCTGCCACGCGGTGGTGGAAGACACCGCCCTGTTCGTGATACTGGGGGGAAGCGCCTTTTGGATTCTGGCTCCGCGCCTGGTCATGGCCCTGGGCCTCACCGCCTGGCTGGCCCGGCGGGGCCGGAGTCGCCTTTAAACCGACGGGAGAAAATCATGGCCGAACACAGCCATACCTTTGTGGAAGAATACACCGGCCTGGTGGGCTTCGGCCTGGACCGGCCCACCGACGAGGCCACGGTGCTGGTCTACTTGCAGAAATTTTCCGATGACGAGTGCATGGCCACCATCCTGCCCCGGCTCAACCAGGAGGAGCTGGCCATGCTCTTCGACAGCATCAGCGACCTTTTGCGCCGCCACCTGGAAGAAGAGGAATATCACGCCAAGTTCCTCAAAGATCCCGAGCCCCACCACCACGCCCCCATGGAAGAGTAGCCATGAGCCAAGAGGAGAAACTGCCCCGCCAACTGGCCCTGGTCCGGGGCATATTGGACGGCGCCTTCTTCAGCCCCCTGCGCAGCCTGGACTGGCCCGCCTTCTGTTTCGACCAGCCCGGCCTGCTGGGCCTGGAAGAGGATGAGGCCTTTGACCTGTACGTGCGCGGGGCCCTGGCCGCCGAGACCATCTACCCCGAGCTGTGCGAGGGCCGCGAGCCCCTGGCCTGGATATGGTCCATGCCCGAGCCCAGCCCGGTGCTGGCCCATGCCCTGGCCAGCCTGCGCTCGGACCGGCCCTTCCTTTTCCACCGCCTGCTCTATTCCCTGGCCCCGGTAAAGCAGGGAGGGTTGGAGCCGGAAGGCTTCGAACTGGTGGAGGACTATCTGGCCACCGCCCTGGGCGAGGGATCGGGCCTCAGGGAAGCGGCGGCCGACGAGGTAGCCATCCTAACCCGCCGGGCCTTGCAGGCCGTGGGCCAGGAAGACGAAAAGCCCGACGCGCTCCTGGCCGAAACCGCGGGGGTGGTTCTGGCCCAAGCCAAGGCGGCGGAGGTGATGAGCGACGCCGAGCTCTTAACCTGGCTTACCCTGGGTGACGGGTTGGAGGGGGTGGACCCGGAGATCGCCCCGGCGGTGGCCGCCCTGGCCTGGTCCGCCTGGTGCGGGGCGGTGATCGGCGCTCCGCCCAACTTGGCCCTGCTTTCGCGCCTGCGGCCCAGCCTGGTCTTGAACCCCAGCGAGCTGGCCCTGTACGCCCCCCAACTGGCGGGCTCGGGCCAGGTGATCAGCGCCCGCTGCCCCTACTGCCAGACCGACAACTCCCTGGTGCTGGGCGATCAGGTCAGCGAGCGGGTGCGCTGCCCCCATCTGCTGTATGTAGGCACCAGCGACGAGGCCCACCTTTTGCGCGCGGTGCAGGGCTTCGAGCTTGGCCGGGACTTCCTGTCCCTTTTGGAGAGCTACTACCAGTCCCCGGCGGACTTCGAGCTGTTCGCCACCATCGTGGACGACCTGTACGAGATGCTCTGCTCCCAGGGCCGCCTGGCCGCCGCGCCGGTGAACTGCGAGGGCACTCAGGGCTTCTATTACCTCAAGGCCTTTTTCGCCGGGCCTCCCCCGGAGCAAGAGGAAGAGAGCGTGCATTGATGAGCTTGCTTGAACTGCTGGACACCCTGTGCCCGCCCCTGGGCCCTCCGGGGCGCGAGGACGACATCCGCCTGGTGGTGCGAGAGCTGGTGGAGCCCCTGGCCCAGCGGGTGGAGACCGACCGCCTGGGCAACCTCAGGGCCTGGTGGGGGCCGGACAAGCGGCCCCTGGTGATGCTGGACGCCCACATGGACGAGGTGGCGGTGATCGTGCAGCACATCGACGAGCAGGGCTTCATCAGGGTGGCCCCCCTGGGCGGCCTGGACCGGCGTTTGCTGCCCGGCTCCAAAGTGATCCTACAACCCAGGCCCGGCCAACGGGTCGATGCGGTGTGCGGCCTGTTGCCGCCCCACGTGAGCGGCGGCAAGGACCAGGACAAGACCCCGGCCTGGGAGCAGATATTCTTGGACGCGGGATTGAACAGCGCGGCCGAGGCGGCCGAGGCGGGCCTGGAGATCGGCACCTGCGGGGTGCTGGAGTTGGGCAACGGCCCCCTGGGCCAAGGCTTTTACCACGCCCGCAACCTGGACAACCGGGCCGGGTGCGCGGTGCTGGTGTGGCTGCTTGAGCGGCTGGCCGCCGAGAAGCGCGAGCTTCCCTTCGGCCTGGTCATGAACTTCTCGGTGGCCGAGGAGGTGGGCCTGCGTGGAGCGGCCACGGCGGCCTTTGACCTGGCCCCGGACCTGGCCCTGGCCGTGGAGTCCACGGTGGGCGAGACCCCGGGGGTGGAGGCGGCCCGCACCCCCACCCGCCTGGGCCAGGGCCCGGCCATCACCGTGGCCGACGGGCGCATCGTGGTGCCCCTGGCCATGGTGGACTCCCTGGAGGCGGCGGCCCGGGAAACGGGCATCGCGGCCCAGCGCAAGCGGCCTCCCTTTGGGGGCACCAACGCCGGGGCGATCCACATGAGCCGGGGCGGGGTGCTCACCGGGGTGGTGAGCGTGCCCACCCGCTACATCCACAGCCCGGCCTCGGTGCTCAAGCTAAGCGACCTGGACGGCCTGGGCGAGCTGGTGTGGGCCTGGCTGGGCCGGGCGGAGGCGCTGCTGTGAGCTGGGATTTCCCCTCTTGGTACCGCCTGACCCCCAAAGAGGTGCTGGCCCCTCGCCGGGAGCGCATCGCGGCCATGTGCGCCGAACAGGGGCTGGGTGGCATAGTGCTCAGCGACGCCTACGACGTGTTCTACGCCAGCGGCACCAGCCAGCAAGGCCTGGTGATGATCCCGGCCAAGGGCGAGCCCCTGGTGCTCATGCGCCGCCATTTCGAGCGGGCCGCGGCGGAGAGCCCCTGGCCGGTGACCCCCATCAGCGGCCTGACCCAGGCGGCGGACTTCCTGCTGGCTGCCCTGCCCTCGGTCTCGCGTTTGGGTTTAACGCTAGATGTCATGCCCGCCGTGGACTACCTGGGCTGGCAAAGGCGCCTGCCCGGCCTGGAGCTCACCGACGCCACCAAGCCCTGGCTGGGGCTCAAGGCGGTCAAGGACGCCTGGGAGCTGGAGCGCATGACCCAGGCGGGCAAGCTGGCCGCCGGCATCTACGCCGCCCTGCCCGGCCTGATAAAGCCCGGCATGAGCGAGACCGAGTTGGCCGGGGAGATGCAGCGCATGGCCATGGCCGTGGGCTCCATCGACTACTTGCGCTCGCGCCACGCCTATCACCAGACCTATTCCTGGCACATCGCCTCCGGCCCGGAGGGCAACCTGCCCAGCGCCATGGACGCGCCCTTCAACGGCTGGGGCCTGTCCCCGGCCTTCCCCCTGGGGGCCAGCCACCGGCGCTTGAAGGCGGGCGAGCCCATCAACGTGGACTTCGGCCTGAGCATCGAGGGCTACCAGACCGACCAGACCCGCACCTTCGTTTTGGGCAAAGCGCCCGAGGAGGTGCGCCGGGCCCACGCCTGTCTGGAAGAGATCGAGACCGCGCTCATACAGGGCCTGACGCCCGGCGCGGTGAGCGGCCAGCTGTATGACCTGTCCCTGGAGATCGCGGCCCGTTGGGGGCTGAGCGACAGCTACCTTGGCAGGCCGGGACACAAGATCCGCTTCGCGGCCCATGGGGTGGGCCAGGAGTTGGGCTGCCCGCCCTACATCCTGGAGAACTCCCAGGCCGTGGTGCGCGTGGGCGAAACCTACGCCCTGGAGCTGAAGATGGTCACCAGCCTGGGGCCGGTGGGCCTGGAAAGCAGCGTGGCGGTGCGGCCCTCGGGCCCGGCCCTGAACCTTACCCCCGCACCCAGCGTGTTGACCGAGATACCCTTGGAGGCATCATGAAGCGAATAAACCCGGAATGGGTCAAGGCCATCCAGAGCGGGGTGAACCCCTGCCCTTACTTTGAGCTGCAATCCATGCGCATCGCCGACGTGAGCTGGGGCCGGGCCCGCCTGGAGATAGACCTGGCCCGCAAGCACATCCAGCCCTTCGGCATAGTGCACGGCGGGGTGATCTCCTCCATCGCCGACGCGGCGGGCTTCTGGGGGGTCTACAGCCAGATGGAGCCGGGGTACGCCATGACCACGGTGGAGCTGAAGGTGAACTTCCTGGCTCCGACCAAGGACGTGGGCCAACTCATCGGCGAGGGGCGCTGCATCAAGCTGGGGCGCACCCTGGGCCTGGGCGAGGCCACGGTCACCAACTCGGCGGGCAAGATGGTGGCCCACGCCACCACCACCCTGATGGTGGCGCCTCACCTGGCCCTGGTGAACCAGGACAAGCTGCCGCCCAAATTCTTGGATTAGTCCGGCACAGCCAGCCGCCCATGGGCTGAGTTGCCGGCATCGCTCACGGCTCGACGTAGGCTTTGCTACGCTTGCGCCTTTCGCTCGCCGGACGCCTTGCCCACGAACACCTGGCTGTGCCGGTTCAGACTTGGAACCGGTGCGCAACAAAACCGCTGTTTAATCTAAAACGCTCTCTCTCCACAGAGGGTGATGGGAGCACCTGAAGGCCCCGCCCCAGGTGGCCACCGCGTCGTAGGGAATCTCGATGACCTCCACCCCGCGCCGGGCCAGTTCCTGGCCGATGCGGTGGTGCTGCTCGTCGATGATCACGCTCTTATCGTCCAGCACCAGGCAGTTGGCCGCCAGGCGCTTGGCCTCCTCCAAGCTCACCTCCACATAGTCCCAGTCGCGGATGCTCTCGGGCAGGCTCTCCACGAATCCCTCGCGGCAGATCACCCCCAGGCCGGGGCGCACCAGGGCCAGCACGCAGTCCAGGTGCTCCCAGGCGTCGGTGAGCTTCACCTCGTGCACCCGGTACCTGTTCCCCAGGGTGGCTTGCAGCCAGGCGATACCCGCCGGGTTGGAGCCCCGGCCGGAGTTGCCCACGTAGACGTCGTAGCCGTTGAGCAGTACGTCGCCGCCCTCCAGATAGAGGTTGTCCTCCCCGAAGCTGGGCGAGGCCGGAGGCATGGCCACATAGCGGGCTCCCGAACCGGCCAGGCGCTCGCGGATGATGGGGCGCACCGCGAAGCGCTCCTTGGCCCGCATGGGCACCTTGAGCACGGTTTCGATTACGTGATCGCCCACCACCAGCATGGGGTCGCGGGCGTAGAGCAACATGCCACCCTGCTGCACGTAGTCCATGTACTCACGCTCCGCCGGGGCCAGGCGATGGCTGCGGTGCACGATGACCCCGCGCCCGGCCAGCACCTCGGCCAGGTGGCCGATCTGGGCGATTACCTTGGCGGTGCGCTCGGGCTCTATCTCCTGGGCGGGGCGGCCGCCACAGGTTCTCATGACTTCGATGAACTGAGGGTCGTAGATGAAGCTGACCGCCTCGCTGAAGCCGGGCATCACCAGGTCTTCTCCACGGCCCACGATGACTTCGCGCAGCTTGCCCCATTCGTGATGGGCGGTGATGGGTCTGGCTTGGCTGGTCATGCTTGCCTCCTCGGATATCAGATTGCGCGAACTTGGTTGGTTTGGGGGCGGCGGGTCCATCCTAACAAAACGCCGACCGCACCCCCAGCCGTATTTCCCGCGTCCCGAATAATAGCCTTAGCGTCACTTGACAAAGGGTGGGAGGGGCTGTCAGCTTATTAATTAAGAATCATTTTCCTAACCATGAAGGAACTTTTGACCAGACGCCAGCCAGCCCCGCCGGAGTCCAGCCAACGGCGCATAGAGGAGATGACCGAAGCCCTTCAGCAAGCGGGCCAGCGGATCACTCCCCAGCGCCTGGCCGTGCTCAAAATCTTGGCCCAGAACAGCGAACACCCCAGCGTTGAGGTGATATACGAGCAGGTGGTGCGAGAGTTTCCCACCACCAGCCTGGCCACGGTGTACAAGACCTTGACCCTGCTCAAGTCATTGAATCAGGTGCTGGAGTTGGGCTTTGCCCACTGGGGCAGCCGCTACGACGGCAAGACGCCCCACCCCCACCCCCACGCCGTGTGCCTGCGTTGCGGAGCCATAGCCGACCCCGAAGTTCCCAACGTAGAGGAAATGGCCCAGGAGATGGCCCGCCGCTCGGGATACCGAATCGACCGGCATCAATTGGACTTTTTCGGCCTCTGCCCCGACTGCCGAAAAAAGGCCTAGCCTAGAATTTTTTGAACAACCTACTTATATAAGAATAATTATTATGCGATAATTGTTGTTATATAGTAAACGTTGGCCTAAAGGGGCCAGCTATCAACCAGCAGTCTAAAAGGAGAGCCTTTTATGTCCGAGAAAAAAAGACCAATGACCACAGCCTTCGGCCAACCGGTGGGCGACGACCAACACAGCATGACCGCCGGGCCCCGCGGGCCCATCCTGATGCAGGACTACCACGTGCTGGAGAAACTGGGCCACTTCGACCGCGAGCGCATCCCCGAGCGGGTGGTGCACGCCAAGGGCGCGGGCGCCTACGGCTACTTCGAGGTGACCGCCGACGTGACCCAGTGGACCAAGGCCAAGTTCCTGAGCGAGATCGGCAAAAAGACCGACGTCTTCGCCCGCTTCTCCACCGTGGGCGGCGAAAAAGGCTCGGCCGACGCGGCCCGCGACCCCCGCGGCTTCGCCCTGAAGTTCTACACCGAAGAGGGCAACTACGACATGGTGGGCAACAACACCCCCGTGTTCTTCATCCGCGACGTCATCAAGTTCCCGGACTTCATCCACACCCAGAAGCGCAACCCGGCCACCAACCTGCCGGACCCGGACATGTTCTGGGACTTCCTGTCGCTGACCCCCGAGTCGGCCCACCAGGTGACGGTGCTCTTTTCCGACCGGGGCACCCCGGCCACCTACCGCAACATGAACGGCTACTCCAGCCACACCTACAAGTGGTACAACGCCAAGGGCGACTACGTATGGGTGCAGTACCACTTCAAGACCGACCAAGGCGTCAAGAACCTGACCCGCCAGGAGGCGGAGGTGATGAAGGGCAAGGACCCGGACCACGCCACCCGCGACCTGTACAACTCCATCGAAAACGGCGACTACCCCTCCTGGACCCTGGAGATGCAGATACTGACCCCCGAGCAGGCCAAGGACTTCAAGTGGGACATCCTGGACATCACCAAGGTGTGGCCCCACGGCGAGGTGCCGCCGGTGAAGGTGGGAAAGCTGGTACTCAACCGCAACCCGGTGAACTACTTCGCCGAGGTGGAGCAGGCGGCCTTCTGCCCCGGCAACCTGGTGCCGGGCATCGCCATCAGCCCGGACAAGATGCTCCAGGGCCGGGTGTTCTCCTACCATGACACCCACATCCACCGCCTGGGCACCAACTACCACCTGATCCCCGTGAACCAGGCCAAGCACCACCCGGAGAACAACTACCAGCGCGACGGCATGATGCGGGTGGACGAAGGCGGCGGCAGCGGCCCCAACTACTACCCCAACAGCTTCGGCGGCCCGGCCCCGGACCCGGCGGCCCAGGAGCCGGCCTTCGCCCTGGAAGGCGACGCCGACCGCTACGAGTACACCTTTGACAATGACGACTTCGTGCAGCCGGGCAACCTGTACCGCGACGTGATGAGCGACATGGACCGCGAGCATCTGGTGGGCAACATCGTGGACCACCTGGGCGGAGCGCAAAAGCGCATCCAGGAGCGCCAGGCGGCGGTGTTCTACAAGTGCGACGTGGACTACGGCACCAATGTGGCCCAGGGCCTGGGCCTGAACGTGGGCCGGGTCAAGGCGTTGGCGGCCATGAGCAAAGAAGAACGGGCCGAGGCTACTAAGAGCTAGGCTCGTCCCCCATCAAGGTGGTCCAGGCTTCGGTCAGGATGGGCATTTCCACCCGGCGCGAAGCCGCCATCTTGATGGCCAGATCCAGATCGTTCCAAGCGATCAGCGGGCGGCCCTCCTCGGCCCATTGCCGCGCCAGGCGGCGGGCCACGGAGGGCAGCTCGCGCCCTTTCCGGGCCTGGCCGCCCAAACGGCGGCCGAAGTCCCTGGCCTGGCCGCCCAGGCCGCCGGCCGCGAAGGCGGCGGACCAGGCCGTGCTGGCCGCGCTGAAGCTGCTTTCCGCCCCGCCCAGGGCCCTGGCCATGGCGATGGCCTCGGCCGAGGCGTCGGCCAGGTAGCAGCCCGCCGTGGAGCCCCGGTTCATGCGGCCCACCTTGGACAGGTATCCCGCCCACATCCCGTAGATGCGCGAGAGCACCCCGGCCAGGTTCACCCCCACCGGGTCGTCGCTCACCGCCACGGCGATGGGGTCCAGGGTGAACAGCTTGGCCAGTTCGCCGCGGTCGGCGGCCGGCCCGGCCAGCACCAGGCGGCTGCTGCGCCCCTCCACCAGATCCCCGGTGCCCACCGCCCCGCCCAGGGCGTACACCGCCACGTCGCCACGCCCGGCGTTGGCGGCCATTTGGCGCACCATGGCCACCGGCAGATAGGGCGGCTCCAGGGCCAGGCCCCGGCTGGCCACCACCAGCTTGAGCCCCTGCTCGGCCTGGGCCAGGATCACCCGCACCTGCTCGGCCAAAAACTGGGCCGGGCAGGCCAGCACCACCTCGGTGGCCTTCTTGAAGGCGCTGGGCGGGTCGGCGGTGACAAAGGCGTTCTTGGGCAGGCGCTGCTCGGCGAAGCGTCCCTCGGGGCTGCGGTCGTAGATCAGGTGGTCCACCAGCTCCCGCCGGGGGTCGTAGAGGGTCAGGCTGGCGTGCAAATAGTGGCGGCCCTCCAGCATGCGGTTGCCCAGGTGATAGGTCAGGGAGAAGCCCCAGTCGCCCGCCCCCACCACCACCAGGTTCTGCTTGGCGTTGGGCGAATACAGGCGGCGGTCGCCGTGGGTGGCGTAGAAGCCCAGCCCCCTGGCGTTGCGCACCTTGGGCAGCTTTTTTTCGTCGCGCATCAGGGGCCACACCACCCCCCGGCGGCGCAGGGTCTTGAGGCCGTCGGCCACCACCAGGGAGATGGGGTTGTCGCGGATGAAGTCCTCCAGATCCGGCTCCACCCCGAAGGTCTCCAGGTGATACTCGGTCAGGGACTCCAGCTCGGCCTTGGTGGCCGCGTTCAGGTCGCGCATGCCCTGGCCACGGGCCCTTTGCAGGCCCCGGGCGGTGAGCTGGCTGGCCATGACCTTTTTGCTGCGGGCGATGTCGCTGATGGCGGTGAGCGCCACCAACTCGTCCAACTCCCGGCCCTGGCGGTCGGCGGCGTGGGAGGCCTTGAGGTCGGAAAGCAGGCGCGGCTCGGGCAGGGTCACGTAGGCCCGGCCGTACAGGCCCTGGATGCTGCGCCAGATCCAGGAACGGGGGTGGCCCACCATGCGCCCCAGGGTGGGCAGCATGCCCAGGCCCCTGAGCCAGGTGTAGGCCCCCTTGCGGGCGGCCAAGGAAAGGTCTTCGGGCACCACCGAAAAACTGATGGCTACCGGCTGGACCACCACCTCCTCCTCACCGGCCAGGGCGCCCCTGAGGGTCACCAGGCGGCGGGGGTAACGCAGGCTGCCGTCGCGGCTGCGGGCCCCTCCGGCCCAGGCCTCCAGGAAGATGCCCTGCTGTCCGCCGCACTCGCCCAGGGCCCGGCAGTAGTTGAAAAGGGCGGCCATGTAGGAGCGGTCGGCTCCCCGGCGGCGAACCACGTAGGAGGAGGCCCAAAAAATGCGGGCGATGCTCTCGATGGCCATCATGTTGTCGCCCGCCGCAAAGGCGGGCAGGCACAGGTCGTGCTGGCTCAGCAACGCGGCCAGGAGGAATTCGTCCAAATGGGAGGAGTGGTTGATCAGGTAGATCACCCCCAGGCCCTGCTTGCTGTATTCCTGGAGCTTGGCGATGTGGGCCACCTCGCGCCGGTCCGGCGAAAGGAAGCTGGCCTCGGGGTCGTGCTGGGTGAAGAAACCGTTGACCAGGGTAACCGCCGCCGTGATCCCGTAGATGTAGATCTCGCGGTCGTAGCGGATGGCGATGGACTCCAGGTTGTGCTCCACCGCTGCGGGGTCCGCGGGCAGGCCCTCGGAGGCCAGTTGGGCCAGGGTCAGCTCGGCGGCCCGCTCCCGGATGGCCCCGGCCTCTTGCCAATAGGCGGGAATCTGCCGGAAGCGCTCCAGCCAGTGACGGCCCGATTCGCTGTGGGAAACGTGTTGCAGCAAACGGTAAAAATCTATTCCTCCGGCGCGCCGCACCAGTTGCCTTTTCAGGCCGCGGGAAAAATTCGCCGTAAGGGATAGGGGAAAAGGCTTTTGCTTGGCGGATGCCACGTAATCCTCACCCGGCCGCCGGGGGCCTATACCATAGAGATAAGATGGAAGTAACTGTAGCCTCCTCGCCCGGCTTGTCAAGAATGAACCGGCTTCAGTTCTTGTCCGGGCCCGGCGCGAGGTGTAGAGTCGGATTATGTCCAACTACCAAGAACCACCCCTGCTCAGCCCAGATCAGGCCCTGGCGCGCCTTAAGGCCCTGCCCCGGCCCTGGTCCGGTGACTACCTGGCCATGTACTCCAACTGGCTGGGTGGCATCGTAACCGACCCCTGGCTCATGAGCGTGCCCATCGACGACCATCTGGTGCACCGGGGCGACGGGGTCTTCGAAGCCACCAAATGCCTGAACGGGCGCATCTACCTGTTCGAGCGCCATCTGGAGCGCCTGAAGCGCTCGGCCACCTCCATCCACCTGGAGCTGCCCCTGACCCGGCGGGAGCTTACCTCCCTGGCCACGGCGGTGATCCGGGCCGGCGGCCGGCGCGAGTGCATGCTGCGCATCTTCCTCTCGCGGGGGCCGGGCGGCTTCAGCACCAACCCCTACGAGTGCCCCCAGGCCGGGGTTTACCTGGTGGCCAGCCTCATCCATCCGCCGTCAGAGGATATCTACGAGCTGGGGGCCAACCTGGGGGTGAGCCAGGTTCCGGCCAAGAGCGGCTTTTTCGCGGGAGTGAAATCCTGCAACTACCTGCCCAACGTGCTCTTAAAGCGCGAGGCCATCACCCACGGCTGGGACTTCGCGATCTGCCTGGACCCGGACGGCTACCTGGCCGAGGGCTCCACCGAGAACATGGGCCTGGTGGACCAAGACGGCTTTTTGCTGCTGCCCCCTCCGGAGCACATCCTGGAAGGCACCACGGCCAAACGCACCGTGGAATTGGCCCGGAGGCTGGTGGAGCGCGGCGAGCTGGCCGGGGTGGCCCGGCGTCACCTGCAGGTGGACGAGCTCAAAACCGCCGCCGAGGTGATGCTCTTCGGCACCACCCTGGACGTGTTGCCGGTGAGCCGCATCGACGGCAGGCCGGTGGCGGACGGCAAGGTGGGGCCGGTGGCCCAGAAGCTGCGCCGCCTCATCCTGGACGACATCGCCAATAATCATGAGATGTCCACGGCGGTCTGGGAATAACCAGCCGAAATTCAAGATAGTGTAGGTTGGGTAGAGGGCGAAGCCCGAAACCCAACCTACACCTTATTTTCCCTTTTCATCAATTAGCGGTCATTGCGAACAGCGGCAGGCCAAGCGGGCATGTAAGGGCAAGAGGCTCTTTCCGCCGCTGTGAGGGAGTAAGACAGTTCTATTTATCCCTCCGGGACTACGGGCTGGCTGAACCAAATTGAGCGGCCACAAAGATGACTATGAATAAAAAATTAAAGCACCAATTAATTTGGCTTTAATGATTGAATGGTTTTTTGTGCCTGCTGTACAACTTCTTTCATAGTGGCGTCCTGTTTTAAAAGACTATTTTGAATAATCTCGCGATATTTGTCTTCTCCAATTGGCAGATCTAGTTCCTTACGAGCAGACAATAGCGCAGGGACCAATAATTTTCCCAACCTACTACATTCTGAAACACATTCCCCTGCAAAAACCAACCTTTTAGTTTCAAGTTCATAACTAAGTTTACGCTGGTCTTCTAAAAATTTGGACACCGTATCTTGCTCAATTTCAAAGTTTTTTTGAATTACCTCCCATCTACGCTTATCTACGACACCTTCAATATTATGCTGTTTCATGAGTTCCAGAGTGGCGTCCCTATCTTTCTCGAATTTTGCTCTCAAATTTGACAGGCCCAAAATATTATCCCTTGTTGATAATAACTGTGCCCGTTTCAAAGAGAGTTTAGCAAAAACTGCACCCAATTCTCCTGTAAACTCCGAGACTGCCTCAATGGTATCAGCGTCTCCTATTAAATGAACTTTTCCAATAGCTGGAGACTTTTCTTCATATGTGTCAAATATTTTGTCGTTAGGGTAGCCCAAGTTCGCGAGTTTTGCGATGGAAATTATGCCTGCGTGAGCTGCCTCTGCCGCAGCCAAATATACTTCTTTTTTTACAGACAACTCTCTTTCTCTGTTTTTTATTTCTCGCTCATTGGCAAACTGAGCATATAAATTTTTAATATTAGCGCGATTTGTTAATACCACACCACCTAACGAAAAAAATGCCCCAACGATAATGCCCCAAAAAGTGGAGGGTATCTTTGCGATTAAATCTAATACAGAAGAATCCATGGTTGTGCTTCCCATTGAATATTGTTGGGTTTCGGGGCCTACGGCCCCTCCACCCAACCTACCCTAATTCTGGTGACGCTCTCGCCCGCCCGCCCTACTTGTCGCAAATTTTCCGGTGCATGTTCTGACAGTTGGGAATCTGGAAGCACTTGCAGACCATGTCGCGGCAGGCGCTGCCCTTTTGGCAGAAGGAGTGCTTGACCAGGCAGTCCTCGCAGGGGTTCTCCTTGAACTCGATGCAGGGCTTGAAGCAGTAGCGGATCAGGTCCCAGGCCAGCTCGAAGCCGCAGGCCTTGGTCAAGTTCATGGAGCACTTGAAGGAGATGCCGTCAATGCCCGCGTCCTTGAACTTGCCGCACAAGTCCATACACTGCTGCATATCATCTTCGCTTGCCAGGGTGCCCTCAGCCTTCAACTGGGCGCAGGTGCTCCGGCAGTCGCTCAAGGGCTGGGCCCAGGCCCCGCCGGCCAGGGACACCAGGGACAGGGCCAGCAGCATGGCCAGACCGCTAAGAATAACTCGTAACCAACGGGCCATATCTTCCCTCCCATGGGCGCGTCGGTGCGCCAAGCCCTAGTGCCCGGCTCCGGCCCGCCCCGCATTCAACCTACGCGACGGCAAACGGCGTCTTCAAGCCAAAAATTCCCATAGCACTGGGTATTTTGTGGGATTGGGGGCTGTGAAGGAAAGGAAAGGAGTAGTTGGGTTTCGGGGCAAGAGCCCCTCCACCCAACCTACAGGGCATCGAATATTTTTTTATCAAACGATGGGGCGACACCCCGGCTTACTTGAGCTCCACCTCCACGAAGCGGAACTCCTGGTCGCCGCCGTTCATGGTGTTGTGGCTCACCCCGGCCTATCTGGCATAGGAAGCCCCGGCCTCCAGAGGCACCTCGCGCACCACTCCGCCGGGCTCTTCCAGGCGCAGCACGCCGGTGGTGAGGGGAATGACCACATAGTCACGCTGGTGTACGTGGAATCCCGTATTGGCTCCAGGCGCCAACCGCCACTCGGTCACCACCACCCGATCGTTATCCACCTGCACCGTAGATGTCGCTCCCATGGCCACTTACTCCCAAGATCGTAGGGGTCGTTATTAAAAATTGATGCTGAGTATCTATTGCCTAACTCATTCCCGCCCATCAGGCTGGGAATCGCCCTCCCCATCGGCGGCCTGCTCCCGGCGCTTCTTGCGGGCCGCCTTGAGCTTGGCCGCCTTGCGCGAGCGCACCGCGCCGGTGGAAACGTCCTCCACCGCGCTCCACCAGCCCACCACCTGGCGGGCCAGGTTGCCGATCTGCTTGATAAGCTCGCCCGCGGTGTCGCGGTGCTTGAACACGAAGTGCTCGCCCTCCACGTCCACGGTGACCGTGCCGCCCACCTTGAAGGGTGGCTCCATGCGCCCGTGGGCCAGGATCACCGAGCCGTCGGCCAGCTTCACGTAGCCCAGGTCCAGGGGATTGGCGAAGCCGGGCGGCGGGCTATACAGCTGGGTCCAGGTGAGCAGAGTGCCCCGCCCCGGCTTGAGGCTCTGGAGTTGCAACAGCGGGCGACTGGGGACCAGCTCGGGCTGATACTCCAACTCCTCGGGCACCTGCCAGGTGCGCTTGCGGTCGGTGCGGGTGAGGATGGTCACCAGGTTGTTGTTGGCCAGCCCGCCGATGGACTGGGCCAGTCCAACGTCCACCTTGTTCAGCTGGCGCTCTGGCTCCACCTGGCCGCTCATCTGCCAGGCCAGCTCCACCACCTGGGCTAGGCCCGAGGCCCCCACCGGGTGGCCCCTGGCCTTGAGGCCGCCCGATGCGTTGATGGGCAGGCGGCCGCCGGGGCCGGTGTCGCCCTCCAGGGCCGCCTTCCAGCCATGGCCCGCCGGGAAGAAGCCCAGGTCCTCGCTGCCGATGATCTCGAAGATGGTGAAGGCGTCGTGCACCTCGGCCAGGTCGATGTCCGCCGGACCCAGCCCGGCCATCTGGTAGGCCTTTTTGGCCGCCTGCTTGGTGGAGTTGAAGGAGGTGAAAGACCCCCGGCGGCCCACGGCCAGGGTGTCGGTGGCATGTCCCACCCCCACCAGGTTGAGCAGGCCGGGTCGGCTGCTTAGCACCATGGCCGCCGCGCCGTCGCTGATGGGCGCGCAGTCGTAGATGCGCAGGGGATCGGCCACCATGCGGCTGGCCAGGTAGGTGTCGATTTCGATGGCCTTCTGGAACTGGGCGTAAGGGTTCAGGGCCCCCCCGGCGTGGTTCTTGATGGCCACCGCGCCCAAGGCCCGGCAGAGGGTCTGCTCGTCCAGCTCGCCCTCAAAGGCATAGCGCCGGGCGATCATGGCCGCCAAGGCGGGCATGGTGGCCCCGTAGCTGCGCTCCACCCGGTCGATGACCCGGGCCAGGATGCGGGTGGTCTCGGTGGTCGGCAGGTGGGTCATTTTTTCGCCCGCCACCACCAGGGCGTTTTGCACGTAGCCGCTGGCCACGGCGTAAAAGGCGCTTTCCAAAACCGCCGCCCCGGTGCTGCTGGCCGTCTCCACCCGGGAGGCCGGGGTGCCCGGCAGGCCCAGCTGGTCGGTGAGCACCGCGGCCAGGTTGGAGTCGCCGGTGAACTCGCCGGGATCCATGACCCCCAGGTACAGTGCGTCCACCGCCTCCAGTTCGGCTTGGTTCAGGGCCGCCTGGGCGGCCTCGATCATCATCTGCTCCAGGCTGTCGCCGCGCTTTCCGAACTTGCCCAGCGCCGCGCCTGCTATGAATACCGGGTTCGCCATCGTCTTCACCGTGTGCTTATGAATTCCCTGACAAGTTGCTCTCTTAATTTATGGTAGCACCGCGGAGCCCAGAGCCAAGGGAAATCGGCACGGACGAGGCGGCAATTTGGGGAGCGATCGCCGGCTCCAGGGCCCCCCGGAGGCTACGGTGTTTTTTATATTTTGTCGCCGCCGCAGGGGCAGGGATCATCGGGGCCCAGGGGCTGGGCGTCGGCCCGGCGCACCAGGTCCATGATCCCCGCCACCTCCCGGCCGCTGCGCCAGAGTTGGGCCATGGCCCGGCAATAGGGGTCCAGGTGGGCAAAGACGCGGCGGTAGGCGGGGCACAGGTAGCTTTGGCCCGCCTCCTCCCCCGGGGAGGGGACAAAGCGGTGCTTGGGGCAGCCGCCCCCGCAGGCAAAGGCCACCGGGCACTCCCCGCAGGCCCGGGGCAGGGTGTCCCGCTTGGCCAGACCGAAGGCCCTCTGGGTCGGGGAAACCATCATTCGGGCCAAGGGGGTTTGCAGGATGTTGCCCAGGCGATAACGTGGGTACACGTAGTGGTCGCAGGAATACAAATCCCCGTTGGCCTCCAGCACGCCTGCGTGGCCGCAGGTGGCCGCGAACTGACACAGGCCCGAACCCCGGCCCAGCCAATTGCCCAGGGCCACCTCGAAAAACTGCACGAACATCCGCCCCACGTCGCGGCGCACCCAATGGTCGAAGACCTGGATGTAGAACTCGGCCAATTGATCGGGCCGCGCGCTCCAGGGGCTCACCCGGCCCGGCGGCCCGGCCTCCTCGCCGGGGGGCGGACTCCAGTCCAGGCCTCGCTCCCGGGCCGGGCCCTCGGGCAGGCGCTCCACCAGGGGGATGAACTGCATATGCCCCTGGCCCGCCTGGCGCAGGAAGTCATAGAGCTCCAGGGGGTGGGCCAGGTTGGCTTGGCTGAGCACGGTGAGCAGATTGAAGCTCACGCCATGCTTGTTGAGAAAGCCCAGGCCCCGCATCACCCGCTCAAAGGTGGGGCCGCCCCGGGGGTCGCGGCGAAACACGTCGTGCATGTGGGGCGGGCCGTCCAGGCTGAGCCCCACCAAAAAGTCGTGGCGGGCCAAAAACTCCCCCCAGCGATCGTCCAGGAGCACCCCGTTGGTTTGCAGGGAGTTGCTTATCTTCTTGCCCTGGGCGTAGCGCGCCTGCAGGGCCACCACCTGGGCGAAGAAATCCACCCCCAACAGGGTGGGCTCGCCCCCCTGCCAGGCGAAGCTCACCTCCGGAAAGTCCTGGGCCCGGATGTACTGGCGGATGAAGGACTCCAGCACCGGGGGCGGCATGCGCCGCGGGGCTGGCCGGGGGTTCAGGCGCACCTTTTCCAGGTAAAAGCAGTAGCGGCAAGCCAGGTTGCATTGGGGCCCGGCGGGCTTGGCGATGATGGCATAGGGCGGGGCCAGGCCGGACATGACGGGTTGCTCCAGGACCCCGGCCCGGCGCGGCGGCCGGACCGGGGTGTTTGCTTAGATGTCCGGGGTGGTGATGGCCCAGCTCACGCTGTCCTCGTGAGGCAGCATGGAGCCGTCGTCTTGGCCCACCTCCCGCTCGATGAGGTCGTTGAGCTTTTGGTTCATGGCCAGGATCAGATCCCGGTGCCGGTGGGGCTCCACGGCCAGATTGTTGAGCTCATGGGGATCGTTGTCAAGGTCGTAAAGCTCCAGGTCGTTGTAGGCCAGCAGTTCCTCCAGGCTCCGGGGCTGGTTGTGCTGCTTGGGTGAGAAGTAGCGGCTGAACTTGTAGCGGCCGTCGAAGACCATGCGGATGGCCCCCCGCTTATTAAAGTCCGGCTTGATGCCGGCGTGGTCCCATTTGACCGGGTCCTGGCCCGTTTCGCTGTAGTCCAGGTACTTTTGGACGAAGTCCGCGTCCAGGTACAGAAACATATTGAAGCAGTACAGGGCGCCGGGGCGCACCTGATCCGGCTTGGCCTTTTCCCCCAGAGCCAACAGGGGGCTCAGGTCCTGGCCGGGCAGGTCTTGGCGCAACTTTTCCTTGGCCCGGGGGGCGGCCCCGGCCAGGCTGATTACCGTGGGGGTGAGGTCCAGGTGGCAGGTCACCGCCGGGCAGGCGCGGCCGCCGGGCATCTCGGGGTGGGCCACGATGAAGGGCACGTGGTTCTGCTCCTCATAGGTGCACGAACCCTTGCCGTGCATGTTGTGGGCGGTAGCCATGTCTCCGTGATCGGCGGTGAAGATGATGATGGTGTCCCGGTCGTGGTCCAGGGCCTCCAGTTCATCCAGCAGGCGGACCAGTTGGCGGTCCGTGGCCCGGATGTTGTTTAAATAGTAGTCCCGGTAGCGGCGGTAACGCGCCTCCTCCTCAGGGATGGGCCCCACCATGAGGTCATGGCAGAGCATGTACTCCCGGTGGGCCGGAGGACGCCCCTTCTGGTCCAGGGGCTGGTCCCAGCCCCGGGGCAAGGGCTCGGGATAGGCAGTCTGGTACTCTGGGTTGCGCGGCGGCCTGGCGATGGGGGCAATAAGCCCCTCCCTCTCCTGCACTTTCTCCCCCGGCTCGTCGGTGTTGAGGAACATGCTGTCGTGGGGATTCACCAGGCTGGTGACCAGCAGCCAGGGCTGCTTTTTCTCCCGGAGTTCCTCGCCCCTGGAGCGCAGCCAGCGGATGGCGTTGGAGGTGACCATGGTGTCGTTGACATAGCCGCCCCGGGTGAGGCCGATGAGGTCGCCGATGCAATCGTAGTCGGCAAAGCCGTACTGCTCCATCTGTTGGTTGAGCAGGCGCCAGGGCTGGTCCGGCGGGGAGCTCTGGTTTTCCTGGGCCTGCTCAAAGTCCTGGGACAGGTGCCACTTGCCCTTGTAGGCGGTGTAGTAGCCCAGCTCGCGCATAAGGTGGCCCATGGTGGGCATGTCCGGGGAGAGGCGCTGCTTGGCCCAGGGCAGGTCGGTGTTGTCGAACATGCCGGTATTGGGCATGTGCTGGCCGGTGAACATCACCGAGCGCGAGGGGGTGCACACGTTGGAGCAGTTGTAGTGGTTGTGGAAGGTCACCCCCCGCGCCTGGAGGCGGGCCATGCCCGGCAACTCCAGGCCCCGGGGCAGCCGGGGGAAGTAGCGCTCCTGGTCGCACATGACCAAAAGGATGTTGTAGGGGCCGCCGCTGGGCGAGACGGCCTTGGCGGCCGGGGCGGGCTTTTCCCCGGCCCGGGCGGGCTTCCCCGGCCCCAGGGCCCCGGCCACTCCCAGGGAGAGGGCCCCCAGGCCGGCCGTCTTGATAAAGCTTCGCCGGGAGGTGTCGCCCGGATGATCTTTGGGGGATTTGGACATATTGGCAACGCCTTTGGTGTGCAGTTTCATGGATGCCGGGGCAAGCCGCCCGGCACCGGGTGTTGGGCGCGCGTGGGCGGGGGTTGATCGCGGGTCATTTTAGGCTCCCTGCTTCAGAGGGTCAAGGCCGCCCCAAATCACCTCTTACCAGAACCGGTTGCCTAAGGTAAGCTTAGGTTTTAATTGTGGCTAACCATAACTGGTCGGGATAGAGATGAAATCAGGCTTCGTGGCCATAATCGGCGCGCCCAACGTGGGCAAGTCCACCTTCCTCAACAAGGCCTTGGGTTTCAAGCTGGCCATCACCAGCGACAAGCCCCAGACCACCCGGCATCGTTTGTTGGGGGTGCACAACCTGCCCGAGGCCCAGATCATATTCCTGGACACCCCCGGCATCCACGCGGCCAAAAACGCCCTGAACCGGCGCATGGTGGCCACCGCCGAGCAGGCTCTTAGCGAGGTGGACGCGGTGCTGTTCATGGCCGAGATCACCGCCAAGGGCATGGAGCGGGCCCAGGCCCTGGCCCCCCGCCTGGCCAAGGTCGACAGCCCGGTGATCCTGGCGCTCAACAAAATCGACCTCCTTCCCAAGAAAGAGGCCCTGCTGCCGCTGTTGTCCCGGGCCGCCCAATGGGGCGACTGGAAGGCCCTGGTGCCCATCAGCGCCCAGAACGGCGACGGAGTGGACAATCTGTTGGCCGAACTGACCCAGGCCCTGCCCGAGGGGCCGGCCCTGTTCCCCCCGGACGTCATCACCGACCTACCCATGCGCTTTTTGGCCTCCGAGCTGATCCGCGAAAAGGTCTTCCGCCTCACCGGCCAGGAGGTTCCCTACTCCACCGCCGTGACCGTGGACCAATATTTGGAGCCCGAGGAGCCGGACCGGCCGGTGGCCATCACCGCCACCATCCACGTGGAGCGCCAGGGCCACAAGGGCATCATCATCGGCAAGGGCGGGGCCATGGTCAAAAAGATCGGCACCCAGGCCCGCCTGGATTTGGAAAAGCTGATCGGGCAGCCGGTGTTCCTGGACCTCATGGTCCGGGTGGAGCCCAAGTGGTCCCGCCAAGAGCAGGGCCTCAAGAAGATGGGGTATTAGGCGCTAGGCGTCCGACTAAATAGTGCGAGCGAATTTCCCGCGCCGGAGGTAGCCCCCCGGCGCGGGAAATTTTTTACCACTTGAAAAGCTTCTTCACCGCGTCCAGGCCCTCTTTAACCGGGTCGGCCTGGCTGCCGCCATCCTGCTGGGCCGGGGCGGAGGTCTCTTTGTCGGCTTGTTGCTGGGCCGCTTGCCGCTGCTGGGCGGCTTGTTTTTGGGCGTCCTGGGCCTGGCTCATGGCCTGGCCCTGCTTCTTGCCGAAGTCCGGGTCCTTGAGCATGTCCATGACCTGCTTGGCCATTTTGCGCTGCTGGTCGTCGGCCTCCTGGTTGAACACCGGCTTGATGCCCGCGGGCGGCTGGAGCATCTCCGCCGGGATCGGCACCCCGGTCTTGATATCGGTGGCCACCATGTTCATCTGCATGCCCATGATCCCGCCCTCTTGCTTGAGCACCACGTGCTTGCCCTTCCAGGTGTAGCTGGTCAAGCCCATGACGGTGACGATCTCCACCGGATGGTTCATGAAGGTGCCCTGCTTGATCTCGGGCTTGCCGCCGCCCATGGCGGCCAGGAAGTTGCCCGCCATCTCTTCGGCGTTTTTCTTGACCCGCTTTTTCTCGGCCGGGGTGAGCTTCTCGTACTCCTGGGCCATGTAGGTCATGGAGTTGCCGGTGTAATAGGCCTCTTTCTTGCCCAGGTCCACGGTGGTGATGCGCTGGGGCTCGGTGATGGTGATGGTGTTGTCCTCGCTGCCGAAGCCCAGGATCTTGGTGGCCACCTGCTTGTGCTCGGCCTTGACGCTCCCCTTGTAGTAGACCGTGGACTGGCCCTTCTGGGTGCCCGAGTAGGTGTATTTGATGATGGCGGAGTTGAAGGGAGGCGCCAACTTGAAGGGGTTGTCGGCGGCAAGAGCCGCACAGGCCCAAGCCAGGGTCAAGACCGTGAGTGCAATGACCAACCAACCTCTTTTGATGCTCATGCTTGCTCCTAAAATCAATGAAATCGCCGCGCGGACCTGCTCGAGTCGAATCAATCGGGATGCTGTCAATGCTAGGGGACATCGTTGGGTTTGGCAACGAATATCATAAAGGCGAAAAGGGGGCCAGAAAGCATATGCCTTGACAGCGAAGACCGGCTTGGGGTAGCCATGAGTACAATAATTGCCGAATGAAGCCTCACGGATTTTCAGCCAAAGCTGTTCTTATCCGTGGCCCGCAGGAATCCACAGCCTCTGCCTATCTCCTGGGCCCGAAACGCGGTCCAAACTCACCAGCTGGGAAATTCAACTTAGAGACCTAGAAAAACCTTGGTGTGCCCTGAAAGTCGCCGGGCCACGGCCCTGGGGGAATCCCCGCTTTGGGAGGACGGGGACCAAACCGGGCCTGTGGGGGTGTCTGGCACCCTCAGGGCGTTTTCCGGTGTCCCTTGTCTCTAATGAGGAGGTTCTCATGGCAATTGAGCAAAAGCCCTCCGGGGGAGGAGGCCTAGCCGGTGCGGGCATCGTCCTAACCCGGTGGACGGAAAAATGGATCCCCGACGCTTTGGTCATCGTGTTCATTTTGAGCTTTATCGCCTACGTGCTGGCTCTGATCTGGGGGTTCAAACCCGAGGTGAACCTCGGCGGCCGGCTATATGGCGGGGTGGTGGCCTGGGGCAAGGGCTTCTGGCTCTACCTCCAGTTCGCCATGCAGATGTGCCTAATCATGATGACCGGCTATATCCTGGCCTTGTCGCCGCCGGTGCGCCGCCTGCTGGACGGCCTGGCCAGCCTGCCCAACCAAGACAAGCCCTATCAGGCCATCGTAGTCATGGTCCTGTTCTCCACTCTGTCGGCCTGGATCTCCTGGGGCCTGTCCATCATCGGCAGCGCGGTGCTGGCCCTGTTTATCGTGCGGCGCAACCCCAAGGTGGACTACCGCCTGCTGGTGGCCGCGGCCTACCTGGGCCTGGGCTGCACCTGGCACGCCGGGCTCACCGGCTCGGCCACCCTGATGATGGCCTCGCCGGGTAACAAAATGGTTAAAATGGCCACCGAAAAAGGCTGGATAACCGGAGCTGTTTCCACCGGCGACACCATTTTCAACCCCTTCAACCTCATTCTGGTGGCGGTGGTCATCATCGTAGTCACCTGGGTCATGGCCCGCATGCACCCCTCTCCCGAGAAAACCTACGTGATCCAGCCCGAGCTGATGGAAAAGCTCAAGCTTTATGAACCGCCGGCCCGTGAAGAGGTCAAGACCCCCTCCGACTGGATGAACTGGTGGCCAGGATTCAACATCATCATCGTGGTGGGAGGGGCGATCGCCCTGTACTCCTACCTGGCCGGCAAGCCCATGGGTAACTGGCTGACCCTGAACAACGTGATCTTCTTCTTCCTGATGCTGGGCATCCTATTCCACTGGCGGCCCTGGTCCTTCCTGATGGCCACCATGGAGGCGGGCAAGGCGGTGTGGGGCATCATCATTCAGTTCCCCTTCTATGCCGGCATCTTCGGCCTGATCTACTTCACCGATCTTTCCAAGGTTTTCACCCAGGCCTTCGTGACCATCAGCAACACCAGCACCTTTTTACTCTTCGCCTACTGGTACGGTGGGCTGCTAAATTACTTGGTGCCATCGGGCGGCGGCGAGTGGCTAATGACAGCGCCCTACCTGCTGCCCGCCGGCAAGGTCATGGCCCTGCCGGCCCACAAAACCATAATTGCCTACGCGTGGGGCGACATGATGACCGACATGATCCAACCCTTCTGGGCCATCGCCATGCTGGCCGTGGCCAAACTTAACTTCCGCGACATCATGGGCTACCTCATGGTGATTTTTTTGATCTACTTCGTCATCACCTCCATCGCCTTCCTGATTTTCCCCTGGATTTAGCCATCCCGGCTCTAGGCCCGGCCCCCCCGCCTAGGGTCCGCCCCGGAGGGAGACAGAACCCTCTGGGGCCTTTGGATAGGCATCAAATTGGCCGATCCGCCCCGCAACCATGCGCCTTGTGTTAATCTGGCCTTGATAAAGGAGGCAAAGCCATGCATGAGGCCATGCTCTACGACAAAATGAGCAATCACCACAAGGTGCGCTGCCGCTTGTGCGCCCACGGCTGCCTCATCGATCCGGGCAAGCGGGGCATCTGTCAGGTGAGAGAAAACCAAGGCGGCACCCTCTACTCCCTGGTCTACGGCAAGCCCATCGCGGGCAACCCCGACCCCATCGAGAAAAAACCCCTGTTCCACTTTTTGCCGGGCACCACCAGCTACTCCATCGCCACCATCGGCTGCAACTTCCAGTGCGCCTTTTGCCAGAACTGGGACATAAGCCAGTACACCCGCGAAGGAGGCACGGTCATCCCCGGCGGCGGACCGGGCGGCAAGGAGGTCTCGCCGGAGCAGATCGTGGGGGCGGCCAAGAAGGCGGGCTGCGCCTCCATCGCCTACACCTACACCGAGCCCACCATCTTCTTTGAATACGCCTACGACTGCATGAAGCTGGCCCATGAGGCGGGGCTCAAGAACGTGTTCGTGACCAACGGCTACGAGTCGGCCCAGTGCGTGGAAAAGTGCCAGGGCCTGCTGGACGCGGCCAACGTGGACCTAAAGGCCATGAGCGAGGGCTTTTACCGCCGCGAGTGCAAGGCCTCCCTGCAGCCGGTGCTGGACACCCTGAAGCGCATGCGCCAGACGGGCATCTGGCTGGAGGTGACCACCTTGCTCATCCCCGGCAAGAACGACTCGCCCCTGGAGCTGACCAAGCTGGCCCAGTTCATCGCCAAGGAGCTTTCCACCGAGGTGCCCTGGCACATCAGCGCCTACACCCCCCGCTACAAGTACGCCGAGGACGGCCCGACGCGCACCCCGGTGGCCACCCTGGAGATGGCCATGGGCCTGGGCCTACAGGCCGGGCTGGGCTTCGTGTATCCGGGCAACCTCTTCGGCCACGAGGGCGAGAGCACCAAATGCCCCGGCTGCGGGCACAAGATCATCGGCCGCCGGGGCTACTCGGTAAACGACCAGGTGGCCAAGACCGGGCTGTGCCCCTCCTGCTCCCAGCCCATCGCCGGGGTGTGGAGCTGATGGGGGCCCCGCCCCACCCCGGCGCGGGCCACCGCGAGCGCCTGCGGGACAAGTTCCTGACCCACGGCCTGGGAAAGTTCACCGACGAGGAGGCCCTGGAGCTGCTCTTGACCCTGGCCACCCCCCGGCAGGACTGCAAGCAACAGGCGAGGAGCATGCTCAAGGAGCTGGGCAGCCTGCGCGCGGTGCTGGAGGCCCCGCCAACCGAGCTGGCCAAGATAAAGGGCATCGGCCCCAAGAACATCCTGGGGCTCAAGCTGGTGCCCGCCGTGGCCCGGCGCTACCTGGAGGACCGGCTCATGGACGGGGCGGCCCTGGGCGATCCCAGCCAGGCGGCGGAGTACCTGCTGCTCACCATGGGGCCGCTCAAACAGGAGGTGTTCCGGGTGCTTCTGTTGGACGGCCGCCGCCGGGTGCTGGCCAGCGAGGACCTTTTCAGCGGCACCCTGAACCAGGCGGTGGTCTACCCCAGGGAGGTGGTGGCCAAGGCCCTGGCCGCCGGGGCCGCCGAGGTGGTGGCCGCCCACAACCATCCCGGCGGCGACCCCACCCCCAGCGGGGCGGACCGCCGCTTGACCCGTCAGCTATACTTTGCCTGCCGGGGGGTGGGGCTCACGCTCCTGGACCACCTGGTGGTGGGGCGCGAGCGCCTTTACAGTTTTCGCGAGCAGGGGGAAATGGTCCTGCTGGCCCGGGAATACGATGCCATGAATCTGGAGGAGATGGCCCCATGACCCCACGCGACCGCTTGATATTCGCCCTGGACGTGGCCACGGCCGACGAGGCCGAAAACCTGGTGCGCCTGCTGGCCCCGGAGGTGGGGGTGTTCAAGGTGGGGCTGGAGCTGTTCGTCTCCGCCGGGCCGGAGGTGGTCAGCCGGGTGCGCCGGGCCGGGGCCAAGGCCATCTTCCTGGACCTGAAGCTGCACGACATCCCGACCACCATGCGGGCCGCCGCCCGCTCGGCAGTGGGCCTGGGGGTGGAGTTGATCACCTGCCACGCCGACCAGGCGGGCATCTTCGCGGACATGGACCTGGGCGGGGCCAAGTTGCTGGGGGTCACCGTGCTCACCAGCCTGGGCGGCGAAGAGCTTGAGGCCATGGGCTATCCGCCGGAGTTGCAAGATCCCCAGGCCCTGGTGCTACGGCGCGCCGCCCTGGCCCTGGCCGCGGGCTGCGCCGGGGTGGTCTGCTCGGGACGCGAGGCCGCGGCGGTGCGGGGCCTCCTGGGACCCGAGGCGCTCGTGGTCTGCCCCGGCATCCGCCCGGCCAGCGGCGAGGCGCACGACCAGAAGCGGGTGATGACCCCAGAGAGGGCCATGGCCGCCGGGGCCAGCCACATTGTGGTGGGCCGTCCCATCCGCACCGCGCCCGACCCGGTGGCCGCCGCCCAGGCCATGGTTCAGGGCATCGCGGCGGGCCTGGCCCAAGTCCCCCCTGCTTGACTGGCTTTGGGGGCGCTGGTAGAGTTTAATCGCATTGCTGGAAGGTTAAGGGGTGTCCCGTGGCCGAGGTTATCGACCTTCAAGGACGCAAAAGCAAGGATCGGCGCATAGCCGAAGGAAGGGCCCGCCGCCGGGCTCAGGCAGTGGCCGGTTCGCTCAACTGCGGCTTATGCCCCAGGCGCTGCGCCCACTGCGGCCAGCCCGCCGAGTTCATGACCCCGCCGCCGGTGGACGCCCCCTACCCCTTCTGCGAAGTCTGCCAAGAAGAGTACGAGGCGTTTCGCCGTATGGAAAAGGGGGGTGAGCCCGAGGCCTTTTGGCACACTCCCCAGTGGGCAGGCACCTGGCGCACTTGGTTGGCCCACATGCAGGCCAATCAGGAATTCCGGGGATCGCCCGCCTTCCTGAAGCTCATGGAGGAACACCTGGACTGAGGGCCCTGAGGGCGTCTCACCTGGGAGGAGGCTAAGGTTATGATCGGCGGGATAGGCATTCCCGAACTTCTAATCATCCTGGTCATTGTCCTTTTGATCTTCGGGGCGGGCAAGCTGCCTCAAATCGGAGGCAACCTTGGCAAGGCCATCAAGAACTTCAAGGGCGGGGTGAAGGAAGACGAGGCCGACGAGTTGAACACGGCCAAGTCCGAGCGCCTTGAGGAAAAAAAGGCCGAAAAGGCCGAAAAGGTCTAACCGGCTCTTTCGCGACAATTTCAGGCCGCCGCGCACCACACAGCGCGGCGGCCTATCTTTTGCCCGGCGCCGGTCCGGCCCCACCCCCGGGCAGCAGGCGCTCTACCCCCAGGCCGGCCAAAAAAGCCAGGCAGCACAAGGGCCTGGTGAGGAAGCGGCCGTCCGAGGCCACCCAGGTGAGGGCCGCCACCACCACCGCCACCGCCAAAAAACCCCACACCAGACAGGCCTCGCCCCGCTGCCTCTTGCCGCGCCAGGCCCCCCAGGCGGCCAACAGATACAGGGCCAAGGCCAACCCCGGCGCGGCGACGCTGTACCACAGGGGATGGTGGGGCGGGTAGGCGTAGAACAGCAGCCAAAACACCCGCAGGGCCATGAGCTTCAGCAGCCAGGCGGGATGGCTGACGGCCAACAGCCAATAGAAATGGGCCGGGCCGGCGGCGGTGAGAGAGTCCAGCCCCGGCGGCGGGGCCAGGCTGGACATGCCCCACATCACCACCCCCCGGCGGAGGTGGTTCATCATTTCCTGGGACCCGGCGGCCGCGACCATGTCCTGGCCCAGGGCCAGGGCGGCGGTCAGGGCCGCCACCACGCCCACGGCCGGCCAGCGCCGCCGCCAGGCCAGGTAGATGAGCGGCGGCAACAAAAACAAGAAACCCTCCGAGCGCAGCAGACCCAGCCAGGCCCCGGCGGCCAACAGCAGGGCCAGGGCCCAGGAACGGCGAGGCACCAGCAGGGTGGCGGCCATGACCGTCACCAGCATGCTGTTGGCCGGACCGTCGCTTAGGATGTAGAGGTTCCAGCGCTGGAGGTTGGGCAAGAGCAGGTAGATAAGCCCTCCCAACAGGGCGGCCCGGCGGCCCCACAAGGGAGCCAGGGCCAAATAGGCCAGCCCGGCGGCGGCCAGCGAAAGCAGGCACTGCGCCATGGCCGCCACCTGGATTCCCGCGGTCAGCTCCAGGCCCCGGCGTTGCAGCCAGGCCAGGGGATGGGTGTAGCCGGGGGCCAAGCGCTGCTGGCCCATCAGGGGCAGGTCCTGGTTTATCCGCTGGGCCGCGCTCAGATAGCGGAAGGAGTCCGGAGCCAGGCGGGGCCCCCCGGCCAGCCACAGGGCACCCAGGGACAGGACCCCGGCCAAAAGCAGGATGGCCAGGTCGCGGGCCAGGACGGAGGAGGGTTCGCCGTCCATGGCCCGGATCATTTGCGCCAGAAGAACAGGCCGCGCCGCCGGGCGGGTTGGGGGGCGGGAGGCGGCTCCTCCCCGGCCAGCACCGCCTGGGGGGTGAGGCGAGTGAGCACCTCGGCGGCCCCGGCTTCGCACAGGCGCTCGGCCACCGCCGCCGCCTGGCTTAGCCCCGGCGGTCGCCAGTTCACCGAGTGGGCGTCGCTGGCCAACAGGTTTACCAGCCCCAGGCTCAGCAGGGCCTCGGCGGTCTTCCTGGGGGCCGAGCCCAGCTTGCCGGTGAGGCTGGCGGCGGTCACCTGCACCAGGCAGCCCTGGCCCACCAGGCCTTGTAGCCAGTCCCAGTTCTCGGTGCCCGCCCAGGTGCGCTCGGCGTGGGCCAGGATGGGGCGCAGCCCGGCCAGGCGCAGGCTGTAGATGAGATCGGGCAGCAGGCGGGGGCTGGTGTGCAGGGGGCACTCCAGCAGGAAGTAAGGGCCGCCCCCCAGGGTGGGCAAAACACCCTCCTTGGCCAGGCGGGGCAAATCCGGGTCCAGGGCCACCTCGGCCCCGGCCACCAGCTCCAGGGGCAGGCCGGCGGAGGCCAGCGCGACCCGGAGCGCCCCCACCGCCCGGGAGATCTCGCCCATGGTCAGGGGGTCGCGGGCGGGATACCAGTGGGGGGTGGCGGCCATGAGCCTCACCCCGTCATCCAGGGCCAGGCGGCACATGGCCAAGGCCTGCTCCATATCCGGGGCCCCGTCATCCAGCCCGGGCAGCACATGGCTGTGCAGATCCAGCAAGGTGTCTCCTTCCGGCCGGGCGTGCGCCGCCCGCCAGTATTTGAGACTAGCACCCGCCTTGGCCCTGGGCAAGCCAAGGCGCGGCGGGCCGAGTTTTCCACCACCAGCGGTGGCTGGGCTGCATCCCGGCGAAAGACGCTATTCCACCTTCAGGGGCAATTCGGTGGAAAACCATGACAACAACCGGAAATAACTTCATTTAGTCTGGAGGATAAATCGACGATGCGCGGTTGATAATTGGTTTTATTGGTTGAGAACATGGTTGATAACATGTTGATAAGTCGTAATCGGCGGTGCAAAACCCATGGATACAGCGTGGCAGCCGGTGGAAAAACCGTGGGCAACTAGGCGACGGTGGTTGAAAGACAGGGGATGAGTGGCGCAAAAATGGTTTAGGGGCGGTGAAAAACGCCCCCAACCCTATTGCCACATCAGGAGACGGATCATGCTGCTAGGGGTGCCCAAGGAGATAAAGACCGAAGAGTACCGGGTGGCCATGGTGCCGGCCGGAGTGCGCGAAGTGGTGGCCGCCGGCCACCAGGTGCGGGTGGAAGCCGGGGCCGGACTGGGGGCGGGCATCAGCGACGAGGCCTACGCCCTGGCCGGGGCCCAGCTAACCGACGCCGCCGGGGCCTGGGAGGCCCAGATGGTGGTCAAGGTGAAGGAGCCGCTGCCATCGGAATACGGCTTTTTCCGGCCCGGCCTGTTGCTCTACACCTATCTGCATCTGGCCGCCCAGCCGGAGCTTACTCGCCGCCTGGTCCAGGACCGGGTGCAGGCGGTGGCTTATGAAACCATCCAGCTGCCCGACGGCAGCCTGCCGCTGTTGGTGCCCATGAGCGAGGTGGCCGGGCGCATGGCGGTGCAGGCCGGGGCCCACTATCTGGAGCGGCCCCAGGGAGGCCGGGGGGTGCTTTTGGGCGGGGTGCCCGGGGTGCGGCCCGGCCGGGTGACCATTTTGGGAGCCGGGGTGGTGGGCCACGCCGCCCTGAAGATGGCCCTGGGCCTCCGGGCCAGGGTGACGGCCATAGACCGCTCCCAGCCCCGCCTGAGCTATCTGGACGATCTCTACGGCGGGCGGGTGACCACCCTCTACTCCCTGCCCGACACCGTGGCCGCCGCCTGCGCGGACAGCGACCTGGTGATCGGGGCGGTGCTGGTGGCCGGGGCCAAGTCCCCCCAGCTGGTCAGCGAGGATACGGTGAGGAGCATGGAGCAGGGCACGGTGATCGTGGACGTGGCCATCGACCAGGGGGGCTGCGTGGCCACCATGCGTCCCACCACCCATTCCGACCCGGTGTACACCATGCACGGCGTGATTCATTACGGGGTGGCCAACATCCCCGGCGCGGTGTCGCGCACCAGCACCTTCGCCCTGACCAACGCCACCGTGCACTACGCCCTGGTACTGGCCCAGGGGGGCCTGGCCGCCGCCCGGCTCGACCCGGCCCTGGCCCTGGGGGTCAACGTGGCCGGAGGGTGCATCGTGCATCCGGCGGTGGCCCAGGCCTTTGGGGAAAAGGCCACCCCGCTTTCACAGGCGCTGTGAAACATGTCGGCTCCAGCGGGCCGGGGAGCGTTTTGGGGCCTGATCCCCGGGCGGAATTACGCATCTTGAAACAAATGCCCGCTTCGGCGGCGGCCCCGCCGGGGCGGGCGTCTTTTTTTTGAAGCCCCTCCCTGGGCCGGTCCGCGCTCTTTGGTCATATTTTCCGCTGGTTATCTCCCCGCGTTTGCGGCAAGAGATAAAATGGGCGAAAATAGGCGAAAAAGCGCGAAAATAGGCGAAAAACGACTTTTAGTTATGTGGCCAAATTATGGCACAGTTGTGACATTATTGAGAAACCTAAGCATAGGGAGAGCTTAGCCCAACCGCCCGCAAAGGCCTTCATTCAGGCACCTAGATAATTTAAGCTTGTATTTATAGTGAAACCAGCATGTTATCAGTGTGGGCAAGTAGGGAAGCCCCGCAGGCCAGGCCAAGGTATATGGCGATTGACCGTGGGAGGGTTGCTCGGACATTATGGGCAAGACTAAATGTCGCACCGGGTCACACTTAACTAAAGTCATATTTTAATTACTAATGCCGCCTTGTGGCGGTTTAACGGGGGCTTTTTTTCCTCAACCATGAACCACGGCCAAACACATAAGCACAACACCCCCTTGTTGGATGCTCCTATCAACGCCTCGGCCAGGCCAGCCGAGGCGAACACTTTATGGCAGGAGCTTTTGAGCAGCCTGGAAGGCGAGTTGGACTCCCAAGACTCCGGCCTGTGGCTGGAGCCGCTGAAACCCCAGCCTTTGCAGGGGTCCCGGCTCACCCTGGTCTGCCCCAACCAACTGCACCTGAACACCATTTACGAACGTTTCGCGCCCATGCTCAGGCAGCGGCTCCAGGAGCTGCGCCCCGATCTGGAGCTGGCCCTGGAGGCCCCCAAGGCGGCCGTGCGCCGCGCCTCCCGCCCGGCTCCCAAACCCGCCCCGGCTCCGCGCCAGATGGAGCTGCCCCGCATGGGGGCCATGCAGATGCCGCGCCTTAACCAGCGCTACGTCTTCGACAACTTCATCGCCGGCGGCGGCAACGAGTTCGCCTTTGCCGCGGCCAAGGCCCTGGCCGGAGGCGGCGGGTTGTTTTCTAACGGCCTGTTCCTCATCTCCGGCACCGGCCTGGGCAAAAGCCACCTCACCCAGGCGGTGGGGCACCAGGTTTTGGGCTACATGCCCCAGACCAGGGTGGCCTACCTCACCGCCGAGGACTTCACCAACCAGATGATCGCGGCCATCCGGGGCAAGCGGGCCGACCAGTTCAAGGACCGCTTCCGCCTGGGCTGCGACCTCTTGCTGCTGGAAGAAGTCCAGTTCCTGGCCGGCAAGGACAAGACCCAGGACGAGTTGGTCTACACCCTGGACGCCCTTGCCGACGCGGGCAAGAAGGTGGTGTTCACCGGGCGCATGGCCCCGAGCCAGCTCAAGGGGTTGGCCCCGGCCCTGGTCAGCCGCCTGTCCGACAGCGTCACCGTGGGCATCGAGCCCCCGGACTTTGGCACCAGGGTGCGCATCCTCCGGCGTCAGGCCTCCCAGGAAGGCATCGCGGTGCCCCAGGAGGTGCTGGAGCTGCTGGCCCAGGAGATTCCCGACGACGTGCGCCGTTTGCGCTCGGCCCTGGTGGGGCTGATGGCCCGCTCCAGCCTGACCGGGCGGCCCCTGGACCTGAGCCTGGCCGCCGAGGTGCTGGGCCAGTTGGCCGCCCGCCTGAGCCGGGTGAGCCCGGGCCAGATCCGCGACCTGGTGTCGAACGCCTACGGCCTGGACCTGAAGCTACTCACCGGCAAGAGCCGCAAGAAGGCGGTGGTCCGGCCCCGCAACCTGGCCATGTGCCTGTGCCGCCGCCACACCGACGCCTCCTTCGCGGCCATAGGCCAGGTGTTCAACCGCGACCACGCCACGGTGATGTACGGGGTGGACCAGATAGAGCGCAAGCTCGACGGCGAGCCCAAGCTGGCCGCCGAGTTGTCCTTCCTGGAGCAGCGGTTGGGAGTGAGCACCACCTAGAGCCAAAGGACACAACAGGAAAACGAGACCCAAGCCCCTTGGCCGGACATCTTAAAGGGCCAGGGGCGGGCCCGGCAAGGCTCGCCCCTGGTCCTTTTGTCTTCTTTCGGCAGAGCGCCCATAAAGGGGCTCACGGCCCCTGCCCGGCGGGATGTTTCGGAGGTTAAAAACGAGGCGGGCCGTATTTACGGCGTGCCCGTGGATCAGGCTTCCCGCGCACTCCCCTGCGGCCGGTCATCACCGCCCGTCGGCGCCCCGCGGCTCCCCACCTGGATTTTGCCGGGCCAGATTTTTCCATTTACGGTTGCGAATCATTATAAGGATCGCGCCCACAACTCCGGCAACCACCAGCCCGTAATCTTGCGGCACATTCAGATTGACCGCCGCGCTCATGCCCACTAGAGCCCAGAGCAGGGGAATGACCAGCAGGTAACCGGGCACGGGTTTGCTTGCCCACAGCAATATCCCGAAGGTGAAAATGGTCGCCGGGCAGGGAGCGACGCCGAACATGGGGACCTGGGGATAGGAGTGGCCCAGGTTAACGCCGATGATTGGGTAGATCACCATGGCGTAAACAATGAAGATAGCCCCAATGACCGGCAGTGGCTTCAGGGCAAACTCGAAGGCAAACTTGTTGAAGATCACGCCCGCCAGGAAAAAGAGAAGCCCCTGAACAACGAAAAAAATCCCAAAGACCCAAGCCGCCTGATTGATGGCGCTGAAATGGACCAGGTGATAAAAAATTCCCATCCAAAGCCAGAAAAAGACCAGAATCCCGCCGATGATCCTGCCGGACGGTTTGTTTTCGCGCCAGGCCAGGGCCAGGGCCAGGATGCCCAGCCCATAAGCCACCAATTGCATGGGCCAGATGGCAGTGTTGTAGACCCCAAAGACGGCGAAGAACTGCTCAACCGTGAAGGGTAGTTTCATAACAGTTTTGATCTCCCTGGGCCTGGGCCCCATTCTTTTCAGCAACCGCTGTGGGTAGCCACCTCATGCCTTTGGGCCCCTTGCCTGATTCGCCAGGCGGGTTTCGCCCCGCACGGCAAGGCCCAAGTCATCCTTTCATCACTAGCCTTTGTCGTAGCCGGGAGCCCTCAACGCTTGGGCGGCAAGCTCCCCACCAGCACCAACCTAGCTCGCTTCATCCGCCGTTTTATCACAAACACCAAGGCATCCCTAGCGGTGCGCAAAAGCGCCTGATCCTCCTGGTCCAAAGGCAGGCCCTCCCCAGCCTGCCGCCAGGCCCAGCGGGCGGCCAAGCCCGCCAGCAAGAACAAAACCAGCAGCAGGACCAGGATCAGGTACAGGCCCAGGGTGGCCGCGTCCTGGCTGGGCGGCGGCGGCGCTGGCGGCCAGACGGGCTGGGGCGGGCTGAGGCGCAGAACCAGGCATCCGGAGAAAAAACCGCCCGAAGCCAAACCTGCCGCCGTGAGGGCGGCTTTATTTTTAAGGGATTTTGATTTGTATTGACTTATGCTCATAAAGGTTATATTAACCTGACCTGCGAGTTCTCCACAAATAGCACACCGGCGGGATCGTTTTGAACCAAAAGCGTTAAGGAGCCAACATGGAACAGAACCTTTTGAGGGGACCGGGCCTGGTACCCGGCTGGATGAAACGGGTGCAGGCCGAGCAGCTGCCCGAGGTGTATCAGGAGATCGCCGGGGTCATCGGCCTGGAGCCCACCCTGCATTTGGCCCAGGTGTTCTCGGGCAACAGCGTGTATTTCCCCAAGCTGGAGCGCTCGCTGCTGGAGCTGCGCAACCAGCTTATCCGCGACGAGTTCGACGGGGCCAACACCCGCCAGCTGGCCCGGCGCTGGGGGCTAAGCACCCGCCACCTGCGCTACATCCTGCACCCCGGCCGCCCTGGTAGTGACAACTAGCACTCTTTGCCTCCGACCCGCTCCCCCCACCCCCCTTACAACCAAGCCCGGAGATAGCTCAGGGAAGCAGTGCCGCGCTCCCCCTGGGGAAGGCGTATTTGTGCGCCCCCTGCCTGGGCCGCCCCCCGCGCCGGGCCTAGGCTCAGGGGCAACACTTCACCGGCGGACGATGCCGCCGCAGCAAGGAGCCGAGCATGAGCCTGATGAAGACCAAGACCTTTTGGGCCGGCCTGGCCGGAGTGCTCACCGCCATCGGCGGCTTTTACGCCGGGAAGGCCACCCTGTGGGAGGCGGCCCAGACCGGCCTCACCGGCCTGGTGGCCATCTTCTTGCGCCTGGGCCTCTTGGGCATCACCGAGAGCTAGCCCCCCTTGGGCGAGGAGGAGATCAAGGTGGCCCTGGAGAGCCTGCGCGGGCAACTCAGGCGCTTGGACACGGTGCTCAAGATGAGCGTGGCCGAGCAGCGGCGCATCAACGCCGACCTGGCCGCCGGGGCCCAGAACCTGGGCACCCAGTGCCGGGGCCAGGACCAGCGCCTGGACCGCCTGGAAACCCGCCTGGCCGCCTACACCGGAGGGCTCTTCACCCTGTGGCTGCTGTTCCAGGTGGCCCAAAGCTTGTGGAGGTAGCCGTGGAGAGGACATCGCGCCTGATCGCCAGGGGCCTGCGCGCCGAAAAGCGCGAGCGCCTGAAGCAGCTGGAGATCAAGATCGACCGCCTGGGCAAGGACATCAACTACTACCTCTACAACTTCGACGGGGTGGAGGCCATGCGCATCGACCACGCCGAGCAGGCCATGGAGGAGCTGGTGGCGGCGGTGCGTGAGTACAAGGCCCTGAGCCGCGAGCTAGAGGAGATGGTCGAGTGAACGGCAACGCCCAGGAGCTGCGCGAGAAGGCCCGGGCCCGCTTCATGGCCGGGCTGGAGACGGCGGCCATCGCCGCCGAGTTGGGCATCAAGGCCCAGCGGGTGGCCTCCTGGGCCGCGGCCGGTAGCTGGGCCGCCCGCCGCCGGGCCTGGTGGTCCGATCCGCGCGGGGCCGCCGCCGCCCTGCGCCAGCTCCTGGGCCAGCGGGTGGAGGAGCTCATATCCCTGGGCGAGCTTTCCCCCCAGGACGCCGACCACCTGGCCAAGATCGCCGCCGCCTGCTCCCGTTTGGAGCGAGAGGGCTACGACCTCAAGGCGGCGGCGGTGGAGGTGGGCGAGCGCCTGGCCGCCCTGGCCGGGGAGCAGCCGGATAACGAGCAGGAACGGGCCTGGCTGGGCGGTCTGTTGGAAAAGCTCTTCGCCCGATTGGAAAACGAGGGCGGGGCATGACCAGCGCCGCCGCCCGCAAGATGAGCGCCGCCCGCTTCCGCCAGCGGGCCGCCGAGGTGGTGGGCCGTTTGCACACCGAGGCCGGGGGCGGGGGGCCCCCCCGCCCCCGCCCCCCCCCCCGCCCCCGCCGGGGGCCAGCAACTCCACCAACTCGTGATGAA
>JAHIQI010000011.1 GCA_018902755.1 Pseudomonadota bacterium
GGCGACCATATCGGCGAATCCGCCCTTTTTGTCGAAACGATTGGCCAAAACGTCCCTCCCAGATCAATCTTTTCCACATATTAATAAATTATAACAATAAGTTAAACCATTAAATCCCCGTGCACTCCGTGCAGCACTCTCTAGTTATGTTTTGTTTAAGTATGCTTGTCAGGTATCATTCGGGTGTGTGGATACCTTTGGTTGATTCAAGTGATTTTGTTGTCAATGTAATCGAATATTTCGTTAGTTTAACTGAACGCCATTTCCCGAGATTAGTGGCGGCTGAAATTGCAGGCTCGCTCATCGAATTTGTTTAACGATGATTATCTTCTAGGGCTTACATGGATTCTTTGGGTTTCGGGCTGCGCCCTCTACCCAACCTACACGATGCTGTAGATCGTGCCGAAGCACCCGGTAGCCTCACCTCGGACTATCCAAGCGATAGCGTAGGTTGGGTAGAGCAAAGCGAAACCCAACAATTCCACTGCTCATCAGCCACGACACGCTTTACTTAACAACAAATGTTGAGCAATTCGCCTTTATAGGCCATAATACCCCTGAGCGGCGGCGCTGCGCCCGCGCCCCGAACTGGCCGTAACCCGGTGATCTTTCTAAGGGCCGCGCCCAATGGCCACCGATCCCGTAAAATTTGGGGGTGCGCGGGCGCGCTTCTGGTCTTAACCTTTATACATTCGCCCCGCCCCAGGGGACGACCCCGGCGGCGGCATCTTTAATGTAATCGCGAGGAATCGGCACAGGCCTGGTAAATGCTCAAAAACATCGTGGTCCGGGGCGCCCGGCAACACAACCTGAAGAACATCGACGTCACCATCCCCCGCGACAAGCTGGTGGTGATCACCGGCCTGTCCGGCTCGGGCAAGTCCACCCTGGCCTTTGACACCATCTACGCCGAGGGCCAGCGCCGCTACGTGGAGTCCTTGAGCGCCTATGCCCGCCAGTTTTTGGAGCGCATGGACAAGCCGGACGTGGAGGCCATCGAGGGGCTCAGCCCGGCCATCGCCATCGAGCAGAAGACCACCTCCAAGAACCCCCGCTCCACCGTGGCCACGGTCACCGAGATCTACGACTATCTGCGCCTCTTGTACGCCCGTGCGGGCACCCCCCACTGCCCCCAGTGCGGCAAGGTGATCCGCTCCCGCTCGCCCCAGGAGATCGTGGACCAGCTCATGGACCTGGGCGAGGGCAGCCGCCTCACCCTCCTGGCTCCGGCCATCACCCAGCGCAAGGGCGAGCACAAGGCCGTCTTCGCCCGGCTCATGAAGGACGGCTTCGTGCGCGGCCGGGTGGACGGGCAGCTCATGGAGCTGGCCGAGGCCCCGGAGCTGGAGAAGAACAAGAAGCACACCATCGAGGTGGTCATCGACCGCATCGTCATCAAGGACAGCGTGGCCCGGCGGCTCACCGACAGTGTGGAGCTGGCGCTCCGCATGGGCGAGGGCCTCTTGTTGGCCTGGGTGCATGGGCGTGACGGCGAGCCGGACCGCGAGGAGCTGTTCAGCGAGCGCCTGGCCTGCGACGCCTGCGGCATCAGCCTGCCCGAGCTGACCCCCCAGATGTTCTCCTTCAACTCCCCCCAGGGCGCCTGCACCTCCTGCGACGGCCTGGGCACCAGGGTGTTCTTCGACCCCGAGCTGGTGGTGCCCAACCCTGCGCTGAGCCTGCGCGAGGGAGCCCTGGCCCCCTGGGCGGGCAGCGACAGCGTCTACCGTCAGCAGATCATCGACGCCCTGGCCCAGCACCTGAAATTCGACCCCTACACCCCCTGGCAGGAGTTGCCTGACGAGGTGCGCCAGGCCCTGCTCTACGGCACCGAGGGCGAGGTCTCCTTCTACCTGGAGCGCGGCGAGCGCCGCCACTACTACAAGCGCCCCTGGGAGGGCATGATCAACCACCTGGAGCGGCGCTTTCACGAGACCACCAGCCAGGCCATGCGCGACGACCTGGGCCGCTACATGAACTCCCAGCCCTGCACCGAGTGCGGTGGGGCCCGCCTGAAGCCCACTTCCATGGCGGTGCGGGTCGGCGGGCTCAATATCCATCAGTTCACCAGCCTGAGCGTGCGCAAGGCTTTGGAGTTCGTGCAAAAGCTCAGCCTGGGCAAGCGCGAGGCCATCATCGCCGAAAAGGTGCTCCAGGAGATCACCCAGCGCCTGGGCTTCATGGCCGATGTGGGCCTGGACTACCTGACCCTGGAGCGCACCAGCGCCACCCTGAGCGGCGGCGAGGGCCAGCGCATCCGCCTGGCCACCCAGATCGGCTCGGCGTTGGTGGGGGTGCTCTACGTGTTGGACGAGCCCTCCATCGGCCTGCACCAGCGCGACAACCAGCGCCTGCTGCGCACCCTCAAGCACATGCGCGACCTGGGCAACACCGTGTTGGTGGTGGAGCACGACGAGGACACCATCCTGGCCGCGGACACGGTTATCGACATGGGCCCCGGCGCGGGCCGCCACGGCGGGGAGGTGGTGTTCAACGGCACCCCCAAGCAGCTCCTGAAGAGCAAGGACTCGCTCACCGGCCAGTACCTGAGCGGCAAGAAGTCCATCCCAGTGCCCACCAAGCGCCGCAGCAACGGCCGTGGCGCGGTGCGGCTCATCGGCTGCTCGGAGCACAACCTCAAGGACATCGACGTCAAGATACCCATGGGCCTGTTCACCTGCGTCACCGGGGTGTCGGGCTCGGGCAAGTCCAGCCTGGTCATCGACACCCTGTACCGGGCCCTGGCCCAGCGCCTGTATCGCTCCAAGGAGCGGGCCGGGGCGGTGGCCGAGATCAAGGGCCTGGAAAAGCTGGACAAGGTCATCGACATCGACCAGAGCCCCATCGGGCGCACCCCGCGCTCCAACCCGGCCACCTACACCGGGGTGTTCACCCCCATCCGCGAGCTGTTCGCCCAGACCGCCGAGTCCCGCGCGCGGGGCTACAAGCCGGGGCGCTTCTCCTTCAACGTGCGGGGAGGCCGCTGCCCGGCCTGCGACGGCGACGGCATCATCAAGATCGAGATGCACTTTCTGCCCGATGTGTACGTGACCTGCGAGGTGTGCCACGGCGCCCGCTACAACCGCGACACCCTGGAGATCACCTACAAGGGGGCCAGCATCGCCGACGTGCTGCACATGACCTGCAACCAGGCCTTGGAGTTTTTCACCAACGTGCCGGCCATCCGTAACAAGCTGGAGACCCTGGTGGACGTGGGCCTGGGCTACATCCGCCTGGGCCAGGCGGCCACCACCCTGAGCGGCGGCGAGGCCCAGCGGGTGAAGCTGAGCCGCGAGCTGGGCAAACGGGCCACCGGGCGCACCCTCTACATCCTGGACGAGCCCACCACCGGCCTGCACTTCGACGACATAAGAAAGCTCTTGGGCGTCTTGGATCGGCTGGTGGAGATGGGCAACACCGTGGTGGTCATCGAGCACAACCTGGAGGTCATCAAGACCGCCGACCACGTCATCGACCTGGGGCCCGAGGGCGGCGACAACGGCGGCCTGGTCATCGCCACCGGCACGCCCGAGGAAGTGGCCGCCAACAAGGCCTCCTACACCGGGCAGTACCTCAAGAAGGTGCTCGGCAACGGGCGCAAAGGCTAGGGCTTGACAGAGCCGCGCGGGCGGGGCTTACTGGGGCCTTGTGATCAACCTTAAGCCAGGCCGCGCATGCCTCAGTTCAGCATCTTCATACCGGTCTACAACGAGCAGGCCATCCTGGTGGGCAACACCCACCGCCTGATCACCTTTCTGGACGGCCTGGGCCTCAGCTACGAGATAATCATCGGCAGCAACGGCTCCACCGACCGCACCGAGGAGCTGGGCTGGGAGCTGGCCGCCGACGTGCCCCAGGTGCGCTTCTTCCACCTGCCGATGAAAGGCCCCGGCTACGCCTTTGCCCGCGCGCTCAGCCTGTTCAAGGGCCGCTCGCTCATCACTCTGGACATGGACATGGCCGTGGAGCTGGAGTTCGTGCCCCAGGCCCTGGAGCTACTCACCCGCTACCAGGTGGTGGTGGGCTCCAAGCGCCAGGGCCGCCAGGAGCGCAGCGCCACCCGCATCCTGGGCAGCGGCATGTTCATCACCGCCGCCAGGGTGCTGCTGGGCCTGCCCTTCGAGGACTACAGCCTGGGGGCCAAGGCCTTCAGCCGCGAAGTGCTCACCCGCTATGCCGACGCGGTGGACACCCACACCAGCTACACCACCAACCTGATGTTCTGCGCCCGCCGGGCGCGCCTGCCCATGGTGGAGGTGGCCGTGCTCTGCTCCGACCGCCGGGCCAGCCGCTTCAACCTGGGCCACGAGGCGGCCTACCGCCTGGCCTGGGTCATGAAGCTGTTCGTGCTGGGGCGGCTGCTGAAGCGGTTTCCGTAATTTTTCAGAGGCTTGACAATCTCCTGTCTTTGGTGGCACTTTAGCTAAGATTCACTCCTGAGATTAATCAGCGAACAATCTAATTGGGTCATGATTGCCCGGCCTGCCCCGCTAGGGGTGGCCGGGTTTGCTCGCTGCAGGAAAGGAAAGAGCCTAAAATCATGGAAGAGGGGAAGCGACACAATTTAACAATTTTGCTTCTAAAAGAAATTTACGATACTCCAAAGGACTATTTAGACTCAGACGGCCGTCCTCCGGGGGAAGTAATAGTTGATGAAGGTGACGAGATAGGTACGATTTTTATAAAAAGACCTCAAGCAAAACGCCCAGCATGGGCGTCCTTTTTTGAGGAAGTATTCGATATCAAAAAATTCGGAAATACCAAACACATTTTAGCCGTTTTTATTGTTAGAGCTGCGGATCGCTTTTTTGCTTTAACCTTCGGGCATGGAAGACATTTATTGAAACCAGGTTGCTACGAAGAAAGGTTTGGACTTAAGACCGTATTGAATAGCGTAGGGAAGAAAAATATTCGGGCTCTGAACAAGAAAACCTTTGACTCTATAGATAGACAGTCTATAGAGCAAGCTAGCAAAGAATCATCAATAGACGAGTTTGGCCTTGATATCGAACAAGATCTATTAAGAGGCGTTGATGGTGTACCGAAAGATCCAAGGCTCGGCACTAATATGTCCGGCAAGGAAGCTCTTAGCATCTCTACAAGGGTAAAAATATCAGATGTTAAAAGCCTACTAGAAGAATTATATAATAAATATATGGATGATTCATATAAGGAAGAATTCCCTTGGGTGGATTATATACAAGCAATAAAAAATAAAGACTTAATACACAAGCTTGATAGAGAAATGGTACTTAATTTATCTTCAGAACCTGACGAAAAAATGTGGATGACTATACCGGATATAATCAACTGGGGTAAAGTTCATGGCTTTTGCTATGGCAGACCAGCAACTGCTGAAAAAAAGCATAATGTATGTATAGAAGATTTTATAAATACTTTATCAGAAGAGGAAGCCGAGCATATATCAATAGAACAATTAAAGAATAAGCAAATATATTGCGTTGATTATGACGGACAAACATTGCACAGGTGGCCTATATATAGATGCATCTATTGCGAAGTGACTATTGATGGCTACATGTATTTGTTTAGTGATGGCAATTGGTACGCTGTTGATAACGATTTCATTGAGAACGTTCAACAAGCTTATAATAATGCCTCTTCGTCGTTACGAGTGGAATTGGTGTAGTTGCGATGCCATGATTGGCCGATCCATTTGAGCCTGTAGCTGGAGTTGATCATCATGGATGCCGGCGATCTTTTGGCCCTGGGCCTTGGCTTGCAGCCTCCCTGGA
>JAHIQI010000072.1 GCA_018902755.1 Pseudomonadota bacterium
CCCCCGCGCCCGCCGGCCCCCCCGCCCTCAATAACCGCCAGAAGGAAGATGCAATGCCGCTGCTGTCGGTGAACAACATCGAGGTCATCTACGACGACGTGATCCTGGTGCTCAAGGGTCTGTCGCTCAGCGTGGAAGAAGGCCAGATCGTTGCCGTCCTGGGGGCCAACGGAGCGGGCAAGACCACCACCCTCAAGGCCATAAGCGGCCTTTTAAAAACCGAGGAGGGGGAGGTCACCGACGGGGCCATAGAATTCGACGGCGAAAAGATCAACGGCTTGGACCCGGAGCTTATCGTCAAGCGGGGCATCTTCCAGGTCATGGAGGGCCGCCGGGTTTTCGAGGACCTCACAGCCAAGGAAAACTTGGTGGCCGCCGCCCACACCCAGCGTTGCAACCGGGGCGAGTTGGAAAAGCGCATCGATCAGGTCTACCACTACTTTCCCCGCCTCAAGGAGCGCGAAAACGGCCTGGCCGGCTACCTCAGCGGCGGGGAGCAGCAGATGCTGGTCATCGGCCGGGGCATGATGGCCAAGCCGCGCCTGATGATGCTCGACGAGCCCTCCCTGGGACTGAGCCCCTTGTTGGTCAGCGAGATCTTCGAGATCATCGTTAAGCTCAACAAGGACCTGGGCACCACCATTCTCCTGGTGGAGCAGAACGCCCGCATGGCGCTCAACATAGCCGACCACGGCTACATCATGGAGAACGGCAAGATCGTCCTGGACGACACCACCGACAAGCTCAAGACCAACGAGGACGTCAAGCGCTTCTACCTGGGTATGACCGACGTAGGCACCAAGCGCTCCTACCGCGATGTGAAGCACTACAAACGGCGCAAGCGCTGGCTGACCTAATAATCCCTGCCCGGCCATGGCTGGGGTAATCCCGAAGCGCACCTTATCGCGGCTTAAGGGGATAGTCCCAGCCATGACCGGGCCGGAGTCTTTATGAGGCTCCGGCTGATAACCTTTGGCGGCCGCCGCTGACCCCGGGCGGCCCGCCCGGCACAAGAGGGGGAGCGATGCCCGAGCAAGACCGAATCAAGGGATACTGGCGGCCGGAACTGGAGACCATTGATCCCCAGGCGCGCCAGGAGTACCTGGACTCCAAGGTGGCCGAGATCGTGGCCCATGCCTATGCCAACGCCCCGGCCTTCAAGCAGAAGATGGCCTCGGTGGGCGCGGAACCCGGCGATGTGGTCAGCGTGGCCGACCTGGCCAAGCTGCCCATCACCGAAAAGGGCGAGTTGGTGACCCTGCAACAGCAAGACCTGCCTTTCGGCGGGCTGGTGGGCGTGCCCCTGTCCAAGATGAGGCGCATCTACGTTTCGCCCGGCCCCATCTACGAGCCCGGAGAAAAGCGCTTCACCGACGACCGCTGGACCCAGGCCTTTTTCGCGGCCGGCTTCCGGCCGGGCGACATCGCCCAGGTCACCTTCAACTTCAACATGGTGCCCTTCGCCTTCTACCTGGACGAGGCCCTGAACCTCATGGACGCGGTGTCCATCCCCGCAGGGGTGGGCAACACCGAGCTTCAGATACAGGTGATGAAGGACCTCAAGGTGCAGGGCTACCTGGGCACCCCCAGCTTCTTGGCGGCCATCGCCGACAAGGCCGAGGCCGCGGGCCTGGACCTGCTGCGCGACTTGAACCTCAAGGTGGCCTTCGTGGCCGCGGAAATGCTGCCCGAGAGCCTAAGGGCCTCCCTGCAGGAACGTCTGGGCATGATCATCCGCCAGAGCTACGGCACCGCCGACGTGGGGTGCCTGTCCTACGAGTGCTACCACACCGGCGGCATGCACTTCGCCCAGGACTGCGTGGTGGAAGTGGTTGACCCGGAGACCGGCCAGCCGGTGCCCGAAGGCCAACCCGGCGAGGTGGTGGCCACCATCTTCGACAAGGCCTACCCGCTAATCCGCTTCGGCACCGGGGACCTGTCCTCCTACGTGAACGACACCTGCGCCTGCGGCCGCACCAGCCCCAAGCTCACCCGCATCATGGGCCGGGTGGACCAGGTGACCAAGGTCAAGGGGATGTTCGTGCACCCCTCGGGCGTGCAGCAGGTGGCGGCCAAGTTCCCCCAGGTCCAGATGTTCCAATTGGTGGTGACCCGCGAGGCCAACCAGGACGTGATGACTCTGGTATGCGAGTTGGCCGAGCCCAACGCCGACCGGGAGATGGTCCGGGCGGGCCTGGAAAAGGAAATAAAGGAAGTGCTCCGGGTCAAGGGCCAGGTCAACTTCCAGGAGCCGGGCAGCCTGCCCGAGGGTTGCAAGGTTATCGACGACCGCCGCAAGTGGGACTAGGCGGGCGGCTTCGCCACACGCCACATGGCGGCGTTGCCGGCGTCACTCGGTCCTCGGCGTAGCTTAGCCGGCCCTCGCCGGCCAGACGCCTTGTCTGCGGGCGCTTGGCCGTGCCGCCGATTGGGTGGGTGACGAAAAATTGATAGGCGAGAAAGGCCGGGGCCACGCGCCCCGGCCTTTTATTATGCCTTGCGAATCCTGAGCCGCCAGGAAAGCCACATGAGATAGGGCACGAAGACGATGGTGGCCACGGTGGTGGGCACCGCCGCGGCCGAGCCGAACAGGGCCAGGCACAGTCCCGAGGCCAAGCCGTAGTTCTTCATGCTGGCGATCATCATCAAGGCCTTGGCCCGGCGAAGGCGAATCCCTCGGCGGCGAGCCAACCAAAGCACCACCTCGCCCAAGAGCAGACTGCTGGCCACGGCCAGGAAGATCAGATGAAGCAGGGCCAGGGGCTGGTCAAGGAACACCTGGCGGTTCAGGCCCACCACGGTGTACAGGGCCAGGAAAAAGCCCCAGTTGGTAAGGCCCCCCCGCCAGCGCAGGATGGGCTGTTGCCAGCCGCGCCACAGGATGAAGCGCGAGATGGCCATGGGCGCGGCGATGAGCAGGATGACGATGAGGAAAAGCTCGTGCCTAAAGAGGTGCTCTCCGCCGAAGAAGGCCAGGAAGATGAGCGGGATCAGCACCAGGCCCCCCATGTAGGCCCCGGACATGGCCACAAGGCTGTAGTCCGGGTCGCCGTCCAGAACCACGGTCAGGGGCAGCACCACCACCGCGGGCGGCACCGCGGCCAGCACCACCAGTCCCTGGAAATAGGCGGGCTCGTCCACCAGCCACCAGGCCAGCAAAAGAATCATCCCGCCCTGCAAGACGTAGCTCATGACCAGGCCGGTGAGGGCAGGGCGGATCAGCACCTTGGGATAGCGGAAAACCTGGCCGGAGATGGACAGGGTGGCCAGGGTCATGACCACGGCCAGGGCGGGAACCACCAGGGGCTGAGTGTACACCGCACCGTGGCCGGCCACGAGGCCGCCCACCAGGGCGGCGAGGAAGATGAGGTTGCGGTCGCGCAGCAGGCCCCAGATTCGTTGCATGTCATATCCCGGAAAAGGTTGCGAATCGGACAATATCATTAACCATAGGGCCCAGGAGGGGCGGGCGCAAGGCGGGGCGTAAAAAAGCCGCCCCAGGCGCGGCGGCCTGGGGCGGGCGGTTTGGTCGGCTATGAGCTGGCTACTCGGTGGGCGGGTAGCCGATGCCCTTGAGGGCCACCCCGATCTCGTCCAGGCTCATCGGGTCGTCGATGGTGGAGGGGGCGGTGTACTTGGCACCGTCGGCGATCTTGCGCATGGTGCCCCGGAGTATCTTGCCCGAGCGCGTCTTGGGCAGGCGGGCCACCACGGCCACCTTTTTGAACGAGGCCACCGCGCCGATCTGGTCGCGCATCATCTGCACCAACTCGGCTTGCAACTCCTCGGCCGAGCGGTCCACCCCGGCCTTGAGCACCACGAAGCCCACCGGCAACTGGCCCTTGAAGGAGTCGGCCGCGCCGATGACTGCGCACTCGGCCACGTCGGGATGGGTGGCGATGACTTCTTCCATGGCTCCGGTGGACAGGCGGTGTCCCGCCACGTTGATCACGTCGTCCACCCGGCCCATGATGAACACGTAGCCGTCATCGTCGATGTAACCCTCGTCGCCGGTGAAGTAGTAGCCCGGGAAGGGGTTGAGGTATGACTCCAGGAAGCGCTGGTCCGCCTGCCACAGGGTGGGCAGGGTGGCCGGGGGCAGGGGCAGCTTCACCGCCACCACGCCCGGCTCATTGGGCGGCATCTCCTGGTTGTCCGGTGAAAGGATTTTCACGTCGAAGCCGGGAGCCGGTTTGGTGGCCGAGCCCGGCTTGATGGGCAACAGCTCGATGCCCCGGCAATTGCCCGCGATGGCCCAGGCGGTCTCGGTTTGCCACCAGTGGTCGATCACCGGTCGCTTAAGCAGGTCGGCGGCCCACTGGTAGGTGTCCGGGTCGGTGCGCTCCCCGGCCAGGTACAGGGCGTCGAAGTTGCTCAGATCGTATTTCTTGAGGTATTCGCCCTTGCTGTCCTCGCGCTTGATGGCCCTGAAGGCGGTGGGCGCGGTGAACAGCACCTTGACCTTGTGCTGGTCGATGACCCGCCAAAAGGCCCCGGCGTCCGGGGTGCCCACCGGCTTGCCTTCGAACACGATGGTGGTGCAGCCGTAGATCAGCGGCGCGTAGACGATGTAGGAGTGGCCCACCACCCACCCCACGTCGCTGGCCGCCCAGTACACGTCGCCGGGCTCGACGTCGTAGATGTTTTTCATGGTCCAGTACATGGCTACCGCGTGGCCGCCGTTGTCGCGCACGATGCCCTTGGGCACGCCCGTGGTGCCCGAGGTGTAGAGAATGTACAGGGGGTCGGTGGCGGCCAGGGGTACGCAGTCGGCGGGCTGGGAGCGCTCCAGCAACTCGTCGTAGTCCACGTCCCGGCCTGTGATCATATCGGCCTGGACCTGGGGGCGCTGAAGGATGATGCACTTGCCCGGCTTGTGCTTGGCCAGCTCCACGGCCCGGTCCAAAAGCGGCTTGTAGGCTATGACCTTTTTGCCCTCGATGCCGCAGGAGGCGCTGATTATGGCCTTGGGCTTGGCGTCGTCGATGCGGATGGCCAGCTCCTTGGGCGCGAAGCCGCCGAACACCACCGAGTGGATGGCCCCGATGCGGGCGCAGGCCAGCATGGCGGTGAGGGCCTGGGGCACCATGGGCATGTACACCACCACGGTGTCGCCCTTTTTCACCCCCAGGGAGAGCAGGCCGCCCGCCAGGCGCGAGACTTGGTCCTGGAACTGGGAATAGGTGATCTCCTGGACAACGCCGGTAACCGGGCTGTCGTAGATTATGGCCGCCTGGTCGCCCCGGCCCGCCAACACGTGACGGTCCACGGCGTTGTAGCAGGTGTTCAGCTCCCCCCCGGTAAACCAGCGATAAAACGGCTTGTTGCTGTCGTCCAGAACCTTGTCCCACTTTTTTACCCAGGTGATGTTTTCCGCAGCCTCTCCCCAGAACCCGTCGGGGTCTTGCATGCTACGCCGGAACACCTCCTCATAGGTGGCCATCGCTCAATCCTTTCCCGCCGCTGTTGCGGCGCCGCCGGCAGATATAAAAACACAGATTCAGCTCCCCGGAGGGCATGGCGCCTGAAACCAGGGAGCTGATAGCGGTGAAGGGCTTGGGATCATTGTAGATAAAGGCATTTGCTGTGTGCCATGGGGGGTAACCCCTAAAATGGTGGGTGACGACCCTACCTAAGGCGGCTCAGGGGCGGCCGGACTGTGCTAAGGTAGGTGCTGGGCAAAACCGGGCCCGCATCTATGATGGCGCATCGGCGCACCGCTTTGGGGGGCTCAAGCCTACATGCCTAGCCGGCCGGTTGGTCGGTGAGACTCACCTGCCGACGGCCCCCTGGGCCGGGGCGGGAATTTTTGTTGCCGGGCAAAAAATGATTGAAGCGCAAACAAAGCCCGGCGCCGCGTTTTAATAAGTTGGAGGGTTGCTATGAGTAAGAAAAACAACACCCCGCAGGATCCGGCTTGCGCGGCGTGCAAAGTGGCGATCAGGAAGCGGGCCTGCGTGACCCCCGGTGGGGTGGGGGGAGTGGGCTGCCCCACCCAGGAGCAGGCCCAGGCCCTGGAGGCGGCCAACGCCAAATATGACGATCCCCAGTTGATGGAGTTTGCCCGCCAGGCCTCGCTGCAGGAGGCGGCCTGCTATGTGAACCGGGATCAGCGGCCCTACGTGCTGCAACCCAGCAAGACCCGCATCCAGGAGATATGGGAGTTTGCCCACCGCATGGGTTACACCAAGGTGGGTTTGGCCTTTTGCCTGGGCCTGGTGAACGAGGCGGCCAAGGTGGAGCAGATGTTCAAGAGCCATGGCCTGGAGGTGGTGTCGGCTTTGTGCAAGGCCGGGGCCACGCCCAAGGAGATGCTGGGGCTCGGCGACGAGGACAAGGTACGCCAGGGCGGTTTCGAGTCGGTGTGCAACCCGGTGTTTCAGGCCGAACTGATGAACCGGGCCGGCACCCAGCTAAACGTGCTGCTGGGGCTGTGCGTGGGCCACGACTCGCTGTTCTTCGCTCACGCCAAGGCCCCCAGCACGGTGCTGGCGGTGAAGGATCGGGTGACCGGCCACAACCCTCTGGCCGCGGTGTACTTGTCCGATGGGTATTACGCCAAGCTGAAGGAGGCTGATTCCCAGGGGAGCGATGAGCTGCTTTAGCCCTTTTTGGCTTTCAGCTCGTACTCCAGCTTGATGATGAGCTGTTTGACTTGGCTGTCCAGGGGGTTGCGCAGGGAAAATTCCTTGAAGTCGGCCAGGGCGTCGTTGATCTTGCCCATTTTGCGCAAGGCCTGGCCGCGCTCGTAAAAAGCCCTGCCAATGCTGGAGTCGTGGGCTATGCACTGGCTGAAGTCCTTGGCCGCCAGGTTGTAGTCGCCCCGCTGCATCCAGATGCGCCCCCGCAGCAGGTAGGCTTGGGCGTAGTTGGGCTTAAGGGTTATGGCCTGGTTCAAGGCGATGATGGCTTCGGTGGTCTTTTTCTTGTCCTTGAGCACGTTGGCCAGGTGATAGTGGGCCGTGGGGCTCGACGGCATGGCCTCCAGGGCCTTGGCGAAGTCGTGCACGGCCTCGTTTAGCTTTCCCATCCCCTGATAGGAGACGCCCCGGGCCACGTAGGCCCGCGATAGATCGCCCAAGGTCAGTCCGCCGGAATCGATGGCTTTGCTGAGCAGGTATACCGCGCGGCGGTAGTTGTCCGTGATGGACGCCTGAATGCCTTCGCGCAGATACTGCTCCGGCTCGATGCGGAAGTAGTCGCCCTCCATAATCAGGTAGTTCAGCTTTACGCCGGGGTCCAGGTCCTTGTCCGTCCCCTGGGCCAGGGCTGGGAAGGGGGCCAGGGACAGGCAGGCCCAGACAAGGGCGAGGCCCAATATTGCAAACCCGTGCGTCCTTGAGGCGTAGCGGTTTTTTGGGCGCTTGCAGGTTGTCATAGCTCACAAAACAGCCGCCCCGGCCCCTGAGGGGGGAGGGCGGCTGGATAATTAAAGGGTGGGGATAATAACTGTCAAGCTTGCGGACCGCCGCGTCCGCCAGTGCGCTTGCGGCGGTAGCGCCAGAAGGCCAGACCGCCCAGGCTGCTGCTCAGCAAAACCAGGCTGCCAGGCTCAGGGGCGGAGCCGCCGCCGCCACCACCGCCCACACCCTGATAGGTCACGGTCACATAACCATTGGCTGTTGGTGGTGTGCTGCCCTGGGATACGCCACCCGTAACGCTCAATTGCAAGAAAGTGGAGACGTTCAACAGAATATTGTAAGTGCCCGAACCAACATACTGGGACCACACCCCGGAATTTACATTGGCGGAGGCGGAGTTGGTCACAATGCCGCCAGCCAGCGAGCCGTAGTCCACGCCGCCGCTCTGCACGCCGATGCCGTCGCCGTCATCAGCGCCCAAATTGAAGGTCTGGGACACATAGGCCCTGGTGGTGGTAAGAACCAGTTCCAATGGAACCGTTACGGTGGAACCAAAATAGTCGAGCACCGCGGAAGAACCAAAGCTTACCGTCTCCGAGACCGGCAGGCCGCTTTCGTTATCCACCTCTGCCAAGCCGCCCACAGTGCTGACACTCAACTCGATGACTATGCCGGTAAGGTCGCCAAGGCTGCCATTGTACTGGTTGAAAGTGAGAGCTACGTTTTCGGGTGGGATGAATGAACCCCAGGTATGGGTCTGGATGATGTCGGCCCTGGCCGGGAGCACGCCAACCAATAAAAGCAGCGAGCCTAATAGGAATGCATATATTGCGCGGACCACGGCTTTCATCCTCCTTGGCGGTTTTGCCGCCCATGAACCAACTCTACTTAAAACAATTATAAGTCCTTGGCTACCAGACGCAATAGCAATGTTTACTAATTTAGCAGACAATTTATGTTGCTTTTAGGGAAAGGGAAGTTTACAGCTCATTGACTATTATAGCAAAAGCGCCAACCCCGGCGGATGGGGTTGGCGCTTTATGTGCGTTGGTGCCGAAGGGGAGACTCGAACTCCCACACCCGTACGGGTACTAGACCCTGAACCTAGCGCGTCTACCAGTTCCGCCACTTCGGCCAGGTAAGTCCGCAAAAGCCCTTGAGCCGCGCGAACTTGCTAAACAACAGGGCGAAGTCTATAATCACGACCCAAGCTTGTCAAGTGGGTTTGTGAGCCAAAAACGCCCTAATTTTTATCCTGGGGAGAAACGGATCAGAGCGGCCATGCAAGTAGTGATGGGTCTGGAAGAACTAAGGGAGCGCCTCCGTCGGCCGGTGATAACCATCGGCAACTTCGACGGGGTGCACCTGGGCCATCAGGCTCTGTTCGCCAAGGCCGTTGAGCGGGCCCAAGCGGTTGAGGGCACCGCTCTGGCGGTGACCTTCGAACCCCATCCCATACGGGTGCTGCGTCCGGCGGTGAACCTTCCGCTGATCACCCCCCTGGAGCAGAAGCTGGAGCTGATGGGGCAGCACGGCCTGGACATGACCCTGTGCCTTCGTTTCGACCAGGACTTCGCCCGCCTGAGCGCCGACGCCTTCGTGGACAAGCTTCTGGTGAGCCGCCTGGGGGCCGCCGAGGTGGTGGTGGGCTACGACTTCGCCTTTGGTCACAAGGGGTTGGGAGATCTGGACCTACTGCGTTCCAAGGGAGAGCAATGGGGCTTCAAGGTGCACGTGGTGGGGCCAGTGATCATAGATGACCGCCCGGTAAGCTCCACCAGGGTGCGCCAGGAGGTAGCCGACGGCAACATGGACGCGGCGCGGCGTCTGCTGGGCCGCCACTACCAGGTGGCCGGGCGGGTGGTGGCCGGGCACGGCCGGGGAGGGCGCCTGCTGGGCTTCCCCACCGCCAACCTGCGGGTCAGCGACGAATTGCTACCAGGACCGGGGGTTTACGCGGTACTGGTGGAGATGGTGGACGGCCGTTTTCTCAAAGGTGCCAACAACATCGGCAACAATCCCACCTTTGACGACGGCGCCTTGAGCGTGGAGACCCACTTGCTGGACTTTGACGGGGACCTCTACGGCCAGGACATTCGCCTGCACTTCGTGGAGCGGCTGCGCGGCGAAAAACGTTTCGAGTCGGCCGAGGAGCTGAAGACCCAGATCGGGCTGGACATAGCCAGGGCCATCGAGATTTTGGACCCCTGGGCCAGAGCCGGCAACGGAAAGGGAGCCTAGCCTTGCTGGAAGCATCCTTGGAGCAGGCCATCCTGGAGCGCGTGGCCGCCATCCCCATCGTGGACACCCTGGGCATGCAGGTGCTGGAGCTGGAGCCGGGACTGTGCCGCATAAAGGTGGCCCGCAAGCCGGCCTATGACGGGGTGTTCGCGTCGTTTCACGGCGGCCTTCTGATGACCGTGGCCGACAGCGCGGCCTGCTTCGCCATCCTCACCCAGACCGGCCCGGAGGTGAAGCTAACCACCACGGACATGAACATACGCTTTCTGGCCCCGTGCCTGAGCGACCTCACCGTGGACGCCCGCACCATCAAGGTGGGGCGCACCATGTGCCCGGTTTCGGTGGAGTTGTTCGACGACGCCGGGACCCTGGTGGCCGTGGCCCAGGTGAACTACATTCTGCTGAACTGATTCCCGCCGAAAACAGCTACAAGCCCGAAGTGGGCCGCCCGTCCTTGCGGATGCGCCAGAAGTGGTAAAAACTCAGCACCAGGGTGAAGGCGGGCAGGGCCAGGCAGTGCAGCACGTAAAAGCGCAGCAGGCTGGCCTCGCCCAGGCTGGGCCCGCCCAACAGCAGGCTCTTGAACAGGGGCCCCACCGCCGGAATCTCTCCCAGCACCCCGGCGGCCACCGTGGCCGCGCCCTGGGTGGCCGCGTCCCAGCGCAACACGTATCCCGACAAGTCCAAGGCCAAGGTCAGCAGGAGCAGGCCCAGCCCCACCAGCCAGTTGGCGGCGCGGGGCGGTAGGTAGGCCCTGGCGGCCAGAACCCTGGCCAGGTGCAGCAGCAGGGTGATGACCATGGCCTGGCCCGCCAGGAAATGCAACCGCCTAAAGAACCAGGCAAAGGGCAGGTCGCCCGCCTCCTGGGCGAAAAAGGCCGCCGCGCCCTGGGGGGTGGGCACGTAGGAGAACATCAGCACCACCCCGGTGCCTCCCAGCACCAGAAACAGCAGGAAGGACAGGCCGCCCAGGCAAAAGGTGGCCGAAAAGCGGGTGCGCTCCGGCGGGATGCGCGGCGGGTGGATGTGCTCCAGGAATCCGGGCTTGGCCATTTTTTAGCCCTGATATTTCATGAAGGCTGGGCGTCCGGCTGCGCCAGCCACCGGCATACTGCGTTGCAGACTGCGCTCGGGCCTCGACGTAGCTGAAATTGCTACGCCTGCGGCCCTCGCTGGCCTGACGCCTAATCTGCCGGCGGCTGGCTGTGCCGGAGCCTGGTACAAGCCGCACACAGAAATGATGTGTTCTTTTTTCATAAAGGACCGCATGAAAACTAACTCGTGGGTCGTCGTCGCCCAGTCTTCACGAAACATCCGGGCTAGGCCTTCAAGCGGGTGGCCGGATCCACCGGCTGGCCGGGAAAGGCCACCAGCTTGCCGCCGGTGACCTTGAGGGCCACGTGGCTGAGGCCCTTGGGGGCCGGGCCGGAGAGGCGCTCGCCGTTCAGGGCGAAGCCCGAGCCGTGGCAGGGGCACAGAAAGCGGTCCTGCTTTTGGTGCCAGGCCGGGCGGCAGCCCAGATGGGGGCATACCAGGCTCAGGGCGAAGTAGCCCCCCGCGTCGCGGGCCAGGGCCACCGGGCCTTGATCCCTGGCCTGGCCCACTGCCAAGCCGCCGGGCTGGCCCAGCTCCACCGGCTGGGGCTGGGACGCGCCGCCCCCGGAGCTGACCAAACGCAGCACCGCCCCCAGGCCCAGGCCCACCGCGCCCACCAAGGACAGCCAGATGGCTCCGTAGAGCACCTTGAGCACGCCTCTGCGGCTGGGTTTGCTTATGCTTTGGGGGTGGGGCAAGGGGCCTCCTGTGCGGGGGTGAGATGGCCAAACATCTCTAAAATTTATACCACAGCCCATCGTCGGCAACGCTTGTGCCCACCGGCGAGGCGGGCTAAAATTCAGGCATGAGCGAATCCACCCGGGGCAACCTGATCAAGAAAGAGGGGCTGGCCAGCCTCTGTGCCCTGGCCCTGTTGGGTCTGGCCGCGGTGTTCTATCCCCTGGCCCCGGTGGCCGTGGGGCCTTCCGAGCACGCCCAGGCTCCCTGGATCTTCATTGGCCTGCAAGAGCTGCTGCGTTGGTTGCCGGTGAGCGTGGGAGGCCTGCTGTTGCCCGCCCTGGGCCTGGCCCTCCTGGCCGCCTTGCCTTGGCTGACCAAACGGCCCGGCCCGGCGCTGTCAGCCTACACCCGGCCCAGCCCCCTGGACCTGGCCGCCTGGGCGGTGCTTCTGGCCTGGGCGGGCCTCACCTGGTGGGGCCTGGGTTCCTGAGGGCCCAGTCCTCTTCCATCGCCTTGAGCAACCACCTTTTATACTTCTTGCCCGGATGCAGCAGGCGGCGCAACTCCTCGCGGTTGTAGGGCCGGGATTCGTCCACCAGAAAGGCCTGCAAGGCCCGCCCCTGGTCATCCACCACCTTGGTCCAGCCGCCGTGCATGGCGATGCCTTCCGCGCCGGGCAGCCACAGCTCCGGTGCCAGTTTGGATGTTGCCTGGCCCTTTTCTTTTTCCCGCGCAAAAGTGAGCCCCAGGCCCAGGGCCCGGGCCGAGCCGTGGCAGTCCGCGCAGCCCACCGTGGCTCGCGCCGTGGTGTGGGGGTTCCAGGGCGTCACCCCCAGGCCCGGCGAAGGCACCTGGGCCTGTGTGGTCAGCTTGCCGCTGGGGTCCATCAGGGTGAGCACGTACTGGTAGCGGGGGCTGAGCAGGTAGGTGAGCCCCTCCGGCCCCAGGCCGTACACCCGCCACTCCTGACGCCTGAACCAAGGAGAAAGCAACCACACGCCCAGGCCCATCTTGCCGGTTAGATAGTCGCGGGTCTGGGGAGGGCTGTTGTACTGGGTCGCGTTGAATAGGGCCTTGTTCAAAAGCTCGAACACCTGGGGATCGCCCTGGGCGGCTATGGGCGCGTGCAGCCCGTAGTCGGGGCGGGTTTCCAAGAGCACCTGCATGCCCCAGGCTCCAGGGTTGTAGGAGGCGTGGCAGGCGTGGCAGGCCACCTTGCCGTGTTCGACGACGCGGTGGGCCGCCGGAGCCTTCGTTCCACTGGCGATCAGGGGCACCGGCCGCGATTTGCCGTCCAGCTTGCCGGTGAGGATCAGTTCGCCGCCGCGCCAGGCGAGGTTGTTCAGGGGCGCGCCGTGGGTGGTGGCGGGCGAACGCGGAGGCTTTTTGTCAAGGCCGCCGTGGCAGGAGGAGCAGCGCAGGCCCACGTGGTCCAGCCCGGAGGTGCGCAGGCGGCCGTCACCCATCACCTCGCTGCGGGGATGGCAATCCACACAACCCAGGCCAGCCTGGTAGTGCAGGTCCGGGCGCATGGGCCGCCACGCCCGGTCCTGGATCAGCTCCGGCTGGCCGCGCCGGGTGTCCAGGAAGCGGGCCAAAACCACTGCGTCCCTGGGGGTGCGCCCGGCAAATTCCGCCCCGGCTCCGCATCCGGAATGGCAGGTCAGGCACTGGCTCACCGGCACCTTCTTGGTCAGGCCGTGGCCCTGGGGCGGGCGGCCCTGGGTGTCGTAGGGCCGGTGGCAGGCGGCGCAGCCCGCCGCCCGGCGCGCGCCCTGGGTGTACGCGCCCTTGTCCCACAGATGGCAGCGCAGACAGCGGCGGCGCAGGAAGTCGTCAACCGGTTTGCCGTTCACCTCGGGGTCGGGCATGGCCACCAGCGGGTCTGTTTCGCGAATCGTGAACTGGGGGTCCGGCGAGGTCTGGGCTCCCCACAGATAGCGGGTGTGGGCGATTAGTCCCATGTTGGTGGCCATGGGCGAGCGCTTGACCTTTTCCGTCCAGCCCTGGTGGCAGGAGCCGCAGGCCCGCTGGGCCTGGTCCAGGGCCGAGGGGTTTTTCACCATGCCCTTGTGGGCCGCGTTGCCCTCCTTGGCCTGGCCGTCGCCCAGATGGCAGCGGGTGCAGGCGATGGTGTGCCCTTGGCCCGCCGGGGGCATGGGAGCCGAGAACTTGGGGTGGCAGGACACGCAGCCGGGGTCCTGCGGCGTAGTGGCCGCCGCCACGGGCAGGACCAGGCCCAAGGCCAGGGCCAGTATGAGCAGCAGCTTTTTCATCGGAGGGCCTTGGCTTCCATGAGCTTGTGCTTGGCCTCCAGGTCCCCGCCCGGCGAGACGCGTCGCCAGGCCTTGGCCGGGTCGGCCAGCACCGGATCGTCCGGCTTGCGGTGGCAGGGCAGGCAGCGGCCAAAGGCCAGCACCCGGCGCAGCTCCTGAGCGTTCAAGGGCCGGGATCCTTCATGGGTCTGGCCCTGCAGGGGGCGGCCCTTTTCATCCACCAGGGTCTCCCAGTCGGCGGGGAAACCTACGCCCTTGAGGTCGGACAGGGGAATGGCGGTCAGCCCGCCCAAGGGCCGGGGGCCGCCGCCCAGGCCCAGGGCCTTGCCGCTCTGGTGGCAGGCCTCGCAGGGCCGCACCTCGCTGCGGGTGGTGTGGGGGCTGATGGGCGTGGTCACGATGCTGTTCTTGATGATTGCCGGCCGGGGCTGCTCCAGGACGTGGCCGGGTACTGGGGTGCCGGTGCCGTCCAGGGCGGTGTAGACCACCTGACAGCCGGGAACGAAAGGCCGCACCTTGCCCGAGGAGTCCACCCCCAGCACCGGGTCGGAAAAGCGGTATTGGTCGCGGCTTTCTTGCCAAACGCCGGGGGTGTCCTTGCCCGCCGCGTAGTTCCACATGCTTCCCGTGGCCCTGCGGTAGTCGTGGCAGCCGTAGCACTGGGGAGTCCAGCGGCTGTGACAGGCCTGGCAGGCCAGGCGCTGGTGGCCGGGCTGGCGGTGGCGCGGGTCGCCGCTGACCTGGGGCAGGGGATGCGCCTTGCCCGGCTGGCTGCGCGACAAGAGCATCAGCTTGCCGCCTTGGCGGCGCAGGTTGCTCAGGGGGCGGCCCTTGGCGCTCAAGACCAGCTGGTCCTCGCGGGTGAGGGCCGGGCCCTTCTTGAGGGGGCCAGAGGCGGCCTCGTAATTGGCGTAGTCGTCCGGCGGCCCCAGGCGGGGCGGGCCCTCGGCGCTGCCGTGACATGTGGCGCAGGTCACCTCGGTCTGGAAGCGCATGCGGCCGTAGAGGCGGCCGTCGCCCATCACCTCCCGCCCGCTGTGGCAGTCCACGCAGGTCATTCCCTTGGCCCGGTGCGCGTCGGGCAGCAACTGGTGTACCCCTCGCCCGCCGCTGAGCGCCTGGCTGGGGTGGCCGTTGGGCCAGGGGGTGCGTCCGTTCTCGTCCTCCACCCAGCCCCGATAATTGAGCCCCAGACGGCCCGAGCGGTTGTGGCAGCGCAGGCAGTTGTCCTCGGGCGGGGTCTCGTGCAGCCAGTGATACGAGGCGTGGTGGGTGTCGTCGCGGTTCAGGCTGGCGTCCTGGCCCAGATAGCGGCCCGAGGGGTCCCGGCTGCCGTGGCAGGCCACGCATCCCTGTCCGTGCACCGAAAGCCCGGCCTGGCGCGAGGCCCTGAGATGGCAGCGGGCGCAGAACTTGTTCCACTGATCGTCAGCCACCTGGGCGGGGTTCGGGCCCGCCGGAGGCCCGGCAGGGATCATTAGCAGAGAGGCCAGGGTGTGGGGCGGGGCAGGGGAGGGCCGGAGCGGGTCGCTGATGGCGGCGGTGGCCATCTGGGCGGTGAAGCTGTTCTGCGCTCCCCAGGCCACCCGCAGGCTGGTTATGACCCCGGTCATGGTGGCCATGATGGTGCGCTCCACCCGGTAGATCATGTCCGCCGCCTGGTTTTCGCGCCCGGTATGGCAGCGCCCCACCGCCGCGCCGCGCCCCCCGCAGGAGGCACGGGTAAAGGCCAGGTCGCTGGGGTTGCGCCCGCCGATGAGCCCCTGGTGGGCCTGCGCCTTGGTCAGGGCCAGGCCCTGGCCGCCGTGGCAGGCCACGCAGCCCATGGCCTCCACCGGGTGGGAAGGGCTGATCTGCTCCAGGCCCTGGTGGCAGGTGAGGCAGCGCTCGGGTTGACCAAAGGCGCTGGGGGTCACCTCCACCACCCTGGGCGGCTGGGAGGCCGCCTCACGGGCCCGGAAGGCGGCCCGCTCCGGGGCCATGCCCGCAGCCAGGAGTTGGCTCTTGAGTAGCTCGCCCCGCGCCCGGTTTATGGCCGCCACTTCCTTTTGCCAGGGGCGCTCCCCCTGGGCCCACCAAGCCAGCACCAGCGAGGCGCACAGGGCCGCCCCGGCCAGGGCGAAGGCCAGGGGCCAGGCCAGGCGGCGGTGGGCGCGCGGAGCTTTTGACTCGCTGTGGGCCATGGGTTAGGCTACTCCCAGGCAACAACCTGGAGGGGCGGACATGAATGAGCAGTTAACGCAACTGGCCGAGGCCATGCGCCGAGAGATAAAAGACATCCCCCAGACCATGCGTCAGGAAGCGGTGATTCGTCAAGCCTTGGTGTGCCTTGTCTACCAGGCGGTCAAACAGATGGGGCTAATCCCCCTGGCCGGCTGGAAGCCGCCTCGCTCCACTCGGGAGGGCCTGGACCTGGTGGGGGTGGACGACTCAGGCGAGCTGCCTCGGGTGCGGATCGCCTTTGTGATTGACCTTCTGGTGGAGCTTCCCCGGCTCAAGGCCCTGGAGTGGGTGGACTGCGAGGACAAGATCGTGGTCAGCTTCAGCGAGCGGGCCGACAAGGTTCAGCAGTCGTCGTTTTTCCTCACCAAGGCCCACACCCACCTTAAGCTTTACTAGGCCCCCCCGGAGCCCAGGCAAAAACGAGGGCCGGTCCACGAGGACCGGCCCTTCGCTCGTCACGGGCGTGGGCCCGCTTAGGCCTTTTTCAGGAAAAAGCTGATGTAGCCGTCCTTTTGCTCTTCGCCCAGGAACTCGTCGCCCGAGCGCTCGGTGAAGGCGGGAAGGTCGTTGCGCGTGCCGGGGTCGGTGCCCTGGATCTCCAGGATCTGGCCGGACTTGAGGGTTTTCATGATCTTTTTGGTCTTGAGGATGGGCATGGGGCAGCTCAAGCCGCGTGCATCCAGCACCTCATCAGGCGTCCATTCGGCCATGCTAGTCTCTCCTTTTTGGTGGTTACCTATTAAATCGCTATGCCTTAAACAATTGTAAGGCTGTCAGTCTCTTCGTTCCAAGCCATGACCGCCCACCAGACCAGCATCACCACGGCGGTAATGACTATGGCCCAGAAGTAGTCGGTGACCGCGGCCAGGAAAATGGGCTTGCCCCAGGACTTTGCTACGTCGCTGGTCCAGACGTAGTTCTTAAACAGGCTGTTGCTCATGGAGAAGGTGATCACCGCCAGGATCAGCTTTAACTGGCCCTCGCCGGCCCGCCACACCGAGCCGGAGCCGCAGCCGCCGGCCAGGAGCATGCCGATGCCGAAGATCACCCCGCCCACCAAGCCGCCGATCCAGTGGTGGTAGATGTAGATCATCTGCCAGTCGGCCCGGAACCATTTGATGGTGAAGAAACCGAACACCGAAAGGATGACGCTCATGGCCACCGCGCGGGTGGCCACGGCCTCGCCGGTCATGAAGGGGTCGCGGAAAGAGCGGACGAAACAAAAGCGGCAGCGCTGGATGACGATGCCTATGCCCACGGCGGTGATCATGAGCACCGCTTCCTGGGTGTAGGCCCTAAAGGACATGCAATAGGCCCATCCCAACAGGAACAGGAAGAAAACGGCCCCCAGCCAAGGCTGCACCTTGGACCAGTCGATACCACCTTCCTTGGCGGCTTTTTGCTTGGGGGGCTTACTGGTGACGTGCTCGATCTCCCACATCAGGTACTTGAGGCCGATGAGGGCGCCCACCAGCAGGCCGGCCATCATGGCGAAGCCGGAGACCGAACCCGCGGCCAGGGCGGTGTAGAAGCCACCCACGTTGCAGCCGCCGGCCATCACCGAGCCCACGCCCATGAACACGCCGCCGATCAGGCCCTTGAAAAGCTCCAGCTTGGGGGCGTTGCGCCAGGCGAACTGGCGCGACAAAAGGGCCGCGCCGAAAGCGCCGAACAACAGGCCCCAGGTCAGGATGGAGGCGTTGCTGAAGAAAAAGGCATTGGTGGGAGCGGTGTTGTAAAGGCCTACCCAGTAGAAGAGCCAATCGCTCCATACCCTGAGGCCGCCGGCCACGCCCCAGGGGCGGCCCGCGGCCATACAGATGATGCCCAGCAGCGCCAACAATACGCCGCCGACCCACAGCGGCCAGTTACGGTCGAATAAAACGGAGTAGCCCTCTTTGAACTTCCCCACCAAAACACCCATGCAAACCTCCCGGAGACAAAATCATAGGGGCCTAATCAACCCGTCGACGTCTTTGATGCCTGCTCGGCGCATATACGGGCTAAGCGGCGATAGTGTCTGAATTATGATATCTTAAGGCCAAATTATCAACCCCCGGCCTGGAACCGGAATTGTGGATTTAATTTGACAGTTCCGGCGCGGGGCGGGTAAGAATCAGGACCGGTCGAGATTTAGAGCGGGCACTTTACAGAGGGGACGCTACTCCATGAAATTGCGTTTGGCTACTATTTTGAGCTTGGCGGTCTTGCTGCTGGCCTTCACTTTGCCGGCCCTGGCGCAAAGCGACGAAAAGGTGGACCTGGGCATCATCACGGTCAAGCAAAAAGACCTGGCCAACCAGTTGGCCGGTGAACTGGCCAAGGGCGCCAGCTTCGAAACCCTGGCCAAGCGCAACTCCGTGGGCCCCGCCTCCTTCCGGGGAGGCCGCCTGGGCAAGGTGCCCTACGCCCGCCTGCGTAGCGAGTACCGCGCCGCCCTGGAGGGCCTGGCCCCAAACAAACCCAGCAAGGTCATCCCCACCGAGGAGGGCTACACCATCCTCATGCGTTTTGACCAGCCCGGCGAAGGCGGCGCTTCGCCCGCCCCCGCTTTCCAAGCCGGTGGCTTCAAGGATTTGGAAAAATCCACCCGCTTTACCACCAACGAACCTTCCATGGACACCTCGCCTGTGACTCCGGAAATATCCCCCGGGGAGCCCATGCAAAAATCCGAGACCGACGCCCCATACCTGGTCGCCCGCCGCAAGGTTTTGGCCGGTGTGGAGTCCCTGATAGCCGGCAAGCTCAAGCAGGCCGAGAGCAACTTCTCTCAGGCCCTGGGCGACAACCCCCGCGAAGACAGCGCGGTGTTTTTGTTGGAAATGACTCGCCAGGGCATCAAGGGAAAGGTCAAGCCCAAGGCCATCAAGCTGTTTGCCGAGGGATTCTTGGCCATCACCGAAAACGACGGGAGCGTGGCCTTGCAGAAGTTCCTGGAGTGCAAGAAGGCGGACCCCGGCTTCTGGCAGGGTGAGCTTTTCGCGGCCAACATGCTGGCCGGCCAGGGACAGCGCGAGGAAGCCAAGCGCATAATCGAAAAAGAGGTGCTGGTCCGCAATCCCAGCTCGGCCCGTGCGTACGTGACCTTGGGCCTGATGGCCGCCGACGAAAACATGCCCAACAAGGCCCGAGAGTACCTTGAAAGGGCGGTGCAGCTCAATCCAGAGTTCGCTCAGGCCCATTATCAGCTGGGCATGATTGCCTTTTATAGCCGCGACTTCAAGACCGCCGAGCGCCAGTTCAAGCAGACCATAGCCCTGGACCCCTTCAATGATCAGGCAAGCAACAGCCTGGGTTTGGTCTACCTGTACACCAAGCGGCCCAATGAGGCTCAAAAGATGTACAAAAAAGCGCTCTCTCTAAACCCGGGATACCCTGACGCTCATGTGAACCTGGGCAACCTGTACGTGACCCAGAAGAAGGTGAACCTGGCAATTGACGAGTACGTGAAGGCCTTGGCGGTTGATCCCAAGTTCGGCCCGGCCTACAGCAACATGGCCGGGGCCTACGCCCTCAAGGGCGACTGGAGCGAGGCGGCCACGGCGGCCGACAAGGCCCTTGAACTTGGCTATCAGGTTCCTCAGGGCCTGCTGGAAGCCATCGCCCCCCATCGCGCCAAAAAGGCGCAGTAAGTTAGGCTTCGGGCAGGGGGATAAGGCTCCAGACCAACTCTACCCGCGCCCGGCACTCGGGGTCTTCGTTGTCCGTGGCCGTGGTCAGGGGCAGCTCCATGGCCTCCAGGGGATTCCCCTGGCGGTCCAGCACCTCCAGCCGCGCCTTGCCCTGGGCTTCGTGACGGCGCTTGGCTTGGCCTTGGGCCGTGCCCAGGCGTCTCAGGGTCCTGAGTCCCCAAAAGTCCGGTGCGGGCAGGGCGTCCATGTGCGCCAAAACATCCTGAAAAGACGACAGATCCAGGCCCACCAGGCGAGCGGCCGCTTCGGCCTGGCCCCTGGTGGCGCTGGCGTATGGCCGCCCCTGGGCCAGGGCGAGGTTTTCGGCGCTCAGATAATCGGCTAGGTGGCGGGCCAACTCCGCCATGGTCCCCAAGGGCGGCGGCCAGCCCAGGCGCTCCAGAAAAGAGGCCAAGCGAGCCAGGTTTTCCCCGGCCCGGCCCAGGCCCCGAAAGGGGGGCAGGCCCACCTTGGCGGGGTCCAGGTCCCGTTCGATGATTTTCAGGTAGCCCCGCACCGTGGCGGCACGTAGAATGTCTAAATCCTCGAGCGGCAAAGAGCCCAAGTGATGCAGGCTTTCCGCCAGGACCACCTCCGGCATCTCACCGCTGTTCTCCAGCATGATCACTTCATCTTCCAGCCAGGGAGGCGCGGGACGCAAATACGGGTCATCCGTCATTTTTTTCCTTTAGCCATGCAAGTATTCGTTGCGCGGTGGGGGAACGGGTGTTAATAAAGTCCAAGTATAACGGGTTTGCGGCAGCGCCGGTAGCGGCGCGGTGACAGACCACACCCAGAGCCGGGGCCTCGGCGCTTCGGAGGAAGATTAAAGAGATGGGCGGAGACTTTCATACCAATTACCGCGAGGAGAACCTGATCTCTCGCCTGGAAAGCTCCCGGCAGTCGGCCTGGACCCGGCAACTGATGCAGCTCGGCGACTGCGTGGACGAGCTGGCCCAGAAACTGGCCATGAAACTGGTCAGCGCCAACCTTATCGAGACCAAAAGTCAGCGCGACGTGGAAGAACAGCTGGCCGGTTGCCTGGGCTCTCTGCTCAATGCCGAGGACTTCGACATCCAGTACGCCATTGCCAACTTCCGCAACCTGGTGCCCCAGGCCAATCGCATCAGCCTCTACGTCACCGCTTATATCATCGAGCGGCTCATCGACCATCGCTCGGTGGTGGACATCTACGGCACCGACGAAGAGATCTACGCGGTGGTCAACACCGAAGTGACGGGCATGATTCGCTAAGACCGCTTTTCAGCGCCTAAGAGCCTCCGCCTTACAGGCGGGGGCTTTTTGCGTTTACGGGCCCTAGTACCAGCGCACCACCTGATCCAGGGGGGCCCTCGGGGAGCGAACCTTGTTGAGGGGCGAATCTGGGTCCGCGTAGCCCACCGCCACGGTGAGCACCACCCGACGGGTGGGGTCGATGTTCAGAAAATCCTTGATGATGTCTTCGTAAGAGCACACCAGGCCCACCGGACAGGTGGCCAGGCCCAACTCACTGGCGGCCAAAAGCAGCCAGCCCAGGGCGAAGCCCAGGTCCAGGGCGCGCTCCGGGGGGAAGGCCCCGTCCAGGGTGGCCACCACCAACGCCGGAGCCCCGTAAAAGGTCAGCGAACCGGTGTTGATGAAGTTGCGGTCCGCCCCGGCCTGCTCCATGGCCGGTCCCATGACCAGGTTAAGCTCTTTTTGGCGCTCCAGGTAAATTCCGGGAAGGGGATTGGTGTTGTCCGGCCCGCAGGAGATGCCCCGCTCCCCATATGCGCGGGTGAGCTTTTTGCCCAGGCGAGGCACCTCCGCGCCCCGGACCACGGTGAATTGCCATGGTTGCAGGTTTATGGCGCTGGGAGCCCGGCAGGTGAGGCTCATCAGGCGATCAAGGGCTTCTTGGGGCACGGGCTGGTCAGTGAACACGCGACAGGAAGAGCGCGTCTCCATGGCTTGGGCTATCTGCATTAGGTGCTCCTGAAATAGATGCTGGATTTTTGTAACACATGCAGGGAGCTGGGGGAAGGGCGGGGCGGGCTGAGGTATGGCGATGTGGGTTGCCATGCGGCCCAGAGGGCGGACTGGAGAGGCTCGGTGTGGGGAAAAAGCGTCTAATTTATTTACAATAAATATTAATAAAACGAATTAAATTAGCGTTATTTAACGATAATATCTTGATAAAACTTTGCCGATTTCCTGTGACAAGCGTGCTGCGTTGCGGAAGTCCATATGTGCGCCGTCATAGGTCTGATAGCCCCTTGGGTCGATGTGGAGCCACCGCCCGCCGGCCTGTTGAAAGCGCTGGACGAAATCCTCGAAATCCAGGCCGCTTGAATTTTCTTCCAACTCACATAAATGGGCCGCACTGGGGGGGCGGTAGGCCAAAACCGTGATGCCCCTCTGGTGGAATTCGCTGGTAACTTCCAGGAGTTCGTCCACCATGCGCGGGTTGACCTGCTTGTTTTGGGCCAGTCTGGCGCCCACTCTGATGTATCTGTCCGACGGCTTGCGCACCGGAAGGGAGGCCTCCCAACCATCGGCATAGTAGAGGTTCAAGGGGAGCCCCCGCGAGAGGTTCAGCAGGTTGCGAGCGTTGGTCTTGATAAAGGCCTTGCCGGAAAAGTTGTCGCGCCATATCTGGCGGAGTAGGTTCCTGCGTTCGGGAAGCTCCTGGGAGGCCCAGAAGTTGTAACCGTTGTTTCCGCCCGGCTTAAACAATAGGTGGGGGCAGAGTCCCAACACCAGCGTGGGGTTGGGGCTGTTGGGGTCCAGCAAACTGGCCGCGTGCTCCAGGTAGCGCCGGTTCAGGGAGCAGGCCACGAAGCCGAAATTGAATATGGACGGATTCCCGCAAGTCTTGGCCATGTGGAGAGGGGACAGGCCCAGATACACTCGGGAGTTGCCGACCAGGACAACGTCCTTGGTGGGCGCCTGGCATAGCTTAAGCAGCCAGAAGTGCCTTGTAGTCAAATAGTACGGCATGGACGGGCTTTCGATCGGTCCAGCTTAGGGTTACATATCTTATATACCGCCATCTGGTCCCAGGCAAAAACAATGGGCTTGGCCCAGGCCTCGGCTTGGGCCAAGCCCCCAAATCTCGGCAAAAGCCTTTGAGACAAAAGGGTTGGATCTATCTGGTAAGGGAGCGCATTTTCTCCTGTCAACGACAAACCCTCTTGTTCCAAAGATAGCCCCGGGCCGTAGCGAATATGCAAAAGAGCCCTGGTTTAGTGGACGATCCAGACAGCCTTGTCCTTGGCCTGGCTAAGGAGCTTGCTGGTGACTCGCCCCATTATGAACGCCTCGATCTTGGTGAGACCTCGCCGTCCCATCACCAGAGTGCCAAAGCCCGCCTGGGTGGCTTCCTCCACCAGGGATTCGGCCCGGCTCAAGGCTCCGGTGATGACCTTGCAGTCAATCCGGGCATTATCCATTCCAGCCTGTACCAGGATTTTTTCCGCCTTGTCCAGGTTGGAGCCGGCGGCAGTTTGGGCGGCCTTTTCCCATGCCTCCTCCACCTCTTGAGAAGGGATGCCGGGGGCGGCCAAATCAGCCTGGATGCTCAACCGGCGCACTACGTTTACCAGCTTCACCTTGGCATCTTTTTGATGGCCGATCATTGCGCCCAAATGCTCCACCGCCCGCAATGATCCTTCCGAGCCGTCAATTCCCACCACGAAGCCCTTGCTGTCGGGTTTACTTCCGACCACCCACACGGGAAGGTGATGCAAGCCGCTGACCAGTTTGTTGGCCGTGCTGCCCAGCAGGGCATCTTTGATTTTACTCTCGCCCCGACGCCCGATCGCCACGGCGGTGTATCCCTTTTGGCACTCCTTGAGAATATCTCGGGCGACCCCTTCCGCCCGATCATGGATGTCTATAGTCACCGCTTCGGCCGGCAGGCCTGCCTCCACCATGGCGTTGCGAGCCTTTTCCAGGGAGAGATGGGCTTTGTTGGCCTCTCCCCAATCCCAGGCGGCGATTTCCCTAATCTTGCTTTGAAAGGTCGGAAGATCGCTTATGTCGTAGTAGCTGTCCGGCAATTTGCTGAGCACATGAAACAGGACCACCTTGGCTTTGCTGCCCGCCAATACCTCCCCCAGGTAACGCGCCATGGCTTGAGCTTGTTCGGAGCAATCCAGGGCAACCAGAATTCGGGTTTCTCTTTCGACGGTCATTTCAAACCACCCTCCTGACGGTTTTACTTGTTTCTTGAGACGGTAATTGTTTAATTATCTCTCTTTTGATCCACAATGGGAAAAAACTCTCTGAAAAAACGCTCCCGCCATGCCTCCGTCGGGTGCCGAGGGCTCAACTACTTGACTATCGGCCTCCTAGGTAAGAAGCCTTTCGATTGGGAGCAGGGGAGAGTGCAAAGCGGCGCGAAGAATGGACCGTGAAGTAGGCATTAGGCGGAAGCCGGCCGGCCAACATCCGGCCAAAAAAATCGGGCGCCTACCTTTCGGCAAGCGCCCGATTTTATTATCTTTAGTGGTGCCGTCGGCCGGATTTGAACCGGCACGGGTCTCCCCACCGCCCCCTCAAGACGGCGTGTCTACCTATTCCACCACGACGGCAAATTCACACGCATGATTATACCGCGATACGCCCTATTTGGCCGCAGGAGCAGGCGCGTTTTTGACAGGCGCGGGAGCGGCCGGTTTGGCCGGGGCCGGTGCGGTCTTGGCCGCGGGAGCCGCCGTGCGTCCCTCCATAACCGAGGAGGGCCCCCCCACGGTGTGGCCGAAGACGGCCAGGCCCAGGGAGGTAAACATGAAAACGATGGCCACCACCGTGGTCATTTTGCTCAGGAAGGTGGCCGCGCCGGTGCTGCCGAAGACGGTCTGGGAGCTGCCGCCGAAAGCCGCGCCGACTGAGGCGCCCTTGCCGGTTTGCAACAGAACCACCAGGACTAGGGTGACGCTGGCCAGGAGATGGATGATCAGGGTAACTGTGGTCATGCTTTTATATTTCTCTAACTACGCCGCTTGGATGATGCCCAGGAAGCTTTCGGCCTTCAATGAAGCGCCGCCCACCAGGGCTCCGTCGACCTCGGGTTGATTTAAAAGACCGGCCGCGTTGGCCGGATTGACACTACCTCCATACAGGATTCTGGTAGAGTTCGCAACATCTTTGTCAAATCGGGACCCTATCCAGCCCCGTAAATATGCATGCGCCTGGGCGGCCTGCTCCTCAGTGGCGGTCAACCCGGTGCCTATGGCCCACACCGGTTCGTAGGCGATGGTCACCTTGTTCATCTGCCCGGCCTCCAGGCCGGCCAGGCCGCCGGCCAACTGGCTCTCCAAAACGCCCTCGGTCTGCCCGGACTCGCGCTCGGCCTGGGTTTCGCCCACGCACAGGATGGGCCGCAAACCCGCCTTCAGGGCCGCCTCCAGGCGCAGGCGGCAGGTCTTTTCGGTCTCGCCGAAGTATTGCCGCCGCTCGCTGTGGCCCACCAGGACGTAACGAGCCCCTGCCGCCTTGAGTTGGGGGCCGCTCACCTCGGCGGTGTAGGCGCCCTTATCTTCCCAGAAAAGATTTTGCCCGCCCACCAGCACCGGGCTGGAGCTGAGGGACAGGGCCACCGGCTCCAGAGCCAAAAAACCGGGGATAACCAATACATCTATGTCGTCACGCATCAGGCCGGAAGCGATGCCGCCCGCCAGGGACACTGCCTCTTCCACGGTGAGGTGCAGTTTCCAGTTGCCGGCGATCATGAGTTTGCGGGACATGTTTTCTCCCTGTGAGTTAGGCGGGATGTCCGCCGTTTTCCAGGCCGGTGTAGCCGCCCAGGGCCTCCACTGCGGGCAGGGTCTCGCCGGTCAACAGGGCCAGGAAGGCTCCGCCGCCGGTGGATATATAGCTGATGTTCTCGCTCTCGCCCGCGTTGCTCACCGCCACGTCGGTGTCGCCGCCGCCGATGATGGTAAGGGCGTAGGTCTGGGCCACGGTGGAGACCATGTTGTAGGTGCCCCTGGAAAAGGCGTCCATCTCAAAGGCCCCCATGGGCCCGTTCCAGATGATGGTTTTGCAGTCTCTAAGCGCCTCGCGGTACAGGGTGCTGGTGGCCGGGCCGATGTCCATGATCATCCATTCCTTGGGCACGTCCTGCACGGTCACCAGCTTGGTCTCTGCCTTGCGGTCGTAGCGGTCGGCCACGACGCAGTCCACCGGGATGTACATCTTCACCTTGGCGGCCTTGGCGTTTCTGAGCAATACGTTGGCCACCGGCACCAGCTCGGGCTCGTACAGGCTCTTGCCCACGTCGATGCCCACGCTCATCAAAAAGGTGTTGGCCATGGCCCCGCCGATCAGGATCTTGTCGGCGTGTTCCATGAGGTTTTCCAGGGCGGGCAGCTTGGTCATGGCCTTGGCCCCGCCCAACACGGCGGCCAGGGGCCGGGCCGGGTCGATCATGGCCCGCCGGAAGTAGTCCAACTCCTTTTTCATGGTGAAGCCGGCCACGCTCTCGGGCGCGAAATTGACCACCGCCACCACCGAGGCGTTTTCCCGGTGGGCCACGGCAAAGGCGTCGTCCACGTACACGTCGCACAGGGAGGCCAGGGCCTTGCCGAACTCGGGATCATTGTCGGTCTCACCCTTGTGGAAACGCAGGTTCTCCAGCATCATGACCTGGCCGGGCTTCATGGACCGGACCATTTCTTCCACCTCGGGGCCCACGCAATCAGGCGCGGCGATCACTTCTTTTTTGAGCAGACGGCCCAGGCGGCGGGCCACCGGGGCCATGGAAAACTTTTCGTCCCGTTTGCCCTTGGGACGGCCCATGTGGCTGGCCACGATGACCTTGGCGTCCTCGTCCAGGGCATAGTTGATGGTGGGCAGGGCGGCCCGGATGCGGTTGTCGTCGGTGATGTTGCCTTCTTCGTCCAGGGGTACGTTGAAGTCCACCCGGATCAACACCCGTTTGCCTGCCAGGTCCAACTGATTGATATACTTCACGCCTGCAACCCTCCACCACGATTAGGCCGCGCCCAAGCCCTCCACCTGCCGCCGCCATTGGTCGATATTTTTTAAGGCCGGTCTACATGCTTCGGGCCACCATGGCCGCCAGGTCGATCAGGCGGGAGGCATAGCCCATCTCGTTGTCGTACCAGGACAGGACCTTGACCATGCGCCCGCCGATGACCTGGGTCAGGGGAGCATCCACCACCGAGGAGTAGGGGCACCCGGTGTAGTCCACGGACACCAGGGGCACCTCGGTTACCTTGAGCACGCCTTTCATGGGGCCCTCGGCCGCGGCGCGCAGGGCGTCGTTCACCCCCTGGGCGGTGCAGTCCATGCCCAGGCGGCAGGTCAGGTCCACCAGGGAGACATCGGGAGTGGGCACCCGGATGGCGAAGCCGTCCAGCTTGCCCTTTAGCTCGGGGATGACCAGGGTCACCGCCTTGGCCGCGCCGGTGGTGGTGGGGATCATGCTCATGGCCGCGGCCCGGGCCCGGCGGATGTCCTTGTCGCTGCCGTCCAGGATGCGCTGGCTCATGGTGTAGGCATGGGTGGTGGTCAGCAGGCCGTGCTCGAGGCCGAAGGTGTCGTTCAGCACCTTGGCCACCGGAGCCAGGCAGTTGGTGGTGCAGGAGGCGTTGGAGACCACCACGTGCTTGGCCGCGTCGTAGATGCCGTCGTTGACCCCCATGACGATGGTGGCGTCGGGGTCCTTGCCCGGCGCGCCCATGACCACTTTCTTGGCCCCGGCCTCAATGTGCCCCAGGTTCTCCTCGCGCATCTTGAACTTGCCGGTGGTCTCCAGGACCAGGTCCGCGCCCACTTGGCCCCATTGGCACTTGTCGGGGCTGGCCTGACGGGTCACCGCCACCCGCATGCCGTTGATTAGCAGTTCGTCGCCCTTGAAGCCCACCTCGCGGTCGTAAGTGCGATGCACGGAGTCGTATTGCAGAAGGTGAGCCAGTTGGGCCGTATCCGCCCTGGCGTTGACCGCCACCAGCTCCAGATCAGAGTGTCCCTGGCCCAGAATGCGGGTGGCCAGGCGCCCGATGCGTCCAAAACCGTTAATGCCGACTTTAACCGCCATTGCCCAGCACCTCCTTGGGGTTTGCGTGGGTCTATTTGCTCTAAAATTGTAAGCCGGGCTCCAACCAATTCACCGGGCCGGCGCCCGGTTATTAGGAGCCAGGTGGGTTCGGTTGACCGCCCGGAAGGGGCTATGCGCAAAGGCGCAAAGCTTATCAAAGCGTTGCGCTGTGTAACCTAAACTTAAACTCCGCCAGGGGCGGGGTCAAGGTTTTTCCCCGATTTGAAACGCTCCGGGGCTAAAGGCCGCGCCGCAAAAGAAGGGCGTCTTCCCCCTCGGGGAAATAGTAACCCGGCCGCCTTTCCTCTAGGCAAAATTCCAAGGAATAGTATAGGGATAATGCGGCAATATTGCCGGTGCGAACTTCCAGCCCGGCCCGGACGGCCCCATGCTCCCGGGCCAGGGCCAGACAGTGGAGCAAAAGGTAGCGGCCCAGGCCCCGGCGCTGGAAAGCCGGGTGCACCGCGATGTTCTGCACCTTGGCCATGGAGGCCACCAGCCACATGCAACAGAAGGCGGCCACCTGGTCGTCCACCAGTGCCACATGGTCCATGGACATGGGCATGCAAAGCTCTTCCATGAACAGGCTGCGGGGCCAGGGATTTTTAAAGCATGCCATTTCAATGGCCGCCACCTGGTCCAGGTGCTTCCTGGCCAGGGGCAGGATGGAAACCCGCAAGCCCCGCGGGGGCAGGGGCTCAGGTAGAGAGCAACTCGCTGGCGACGGAGATGCTGTCACGGCCGGCCTCGCACACGGTGTGGGCCAGTTGGCCCAGACTGGTTCCTTCGCGGCTGGTGGCGGCTTTGATGAGCATGGGCAGGTTTACCCCGGTGACCACCTCGTGGCGACCTTCTTCCAGGAAAGCCAGGGAAATGTTGTTGGGGGAGCCGCCGAACATGTCGGTGAGGATCAGGACCCCTTGATTGGAGTCTACCTTGGCGATGGCCGCTTCCAAACGGGTGTGCAGGCTATCAGCCGCGGTGTTGGAGTCCACCGAAACCGTGGCCACCTGCTCCACCTTGCCCAAGATGAACTCTGCCGCGCTTACCAACTCCCGGCCCAGGCGGGCGTGGGTGATTATCACTAATCCAATCAAAATATCTATTCCATGGCAACGTCGCGGTGTCGCAAGGTCAGGCGCACGCCGGAGGCGGCGAGATTTCTGACCAGCCATTCGGCCACGGCCACGGAGCGGTGATGCCCCCCGGTGCAGCCCAAAGCCACCGTCAACTGGGTTTTACCCTCCCTTTGATAGGCAGGGATGAGAAATTCCAGTAGCTCTTTGAACTTCTTGAGGAATTCTTTGGACTCTTGCCCTCGGAAAATAAAATCTACCACCTGGGGCTCGCGGCCGTCAAGGTGGCGCAACTCATCGACAAAATAGGGGTTGGCCAAAAAGCGTACGTCCATCACTAGGTCGGCTTCCTGGGGCAGCCCGTGTTTGAAACCAAAAGTGATGAAGTTGACCTGCATGCGGGCGGGCTCGCCGCCTTGGCTGTAGAGGTTGAAAACCTCTTGCCTCAGGTCGTGCACCGTGAAGCGGCTGGTGTCGATTATCTGGTTGGCCAACTCCTTGAGGGGCATCAGCAGAGCCCGCTCCCGGTCCAGGCCATCGCGCACCGAGCCGCCGGGGCCTGACAGGGGGTGTTGGCGCCGGGTCTGGGAGAAGCGGCGAATGAGCACCTCGTCGGAGGCCTCCAGGTATAGCAACTCCAGGTTGTGACCCTGGTTGGCCAGGCGCAGGAAGGTGCGGGGGAAGCGCTCCACGAAATCGTGGGCGCGCACGTCCATGACCAGGGCGGCCTGGAACGATTCGCCCACGTGGCGCAGGGGGAGTTTGACGAAAGCTGGAAGGAGATCCACCGGCAGGTTGTCCACGGCGTAGAAGTCCAGGTCCTCCAGGGCCTTGAGGGCCGTGGATTTGCCGGTGCCGGACAGGCCGGTGATCACCACGAAGCGGGCAGGGACTTGGTGGTCTTGGCTGCTCATTTCAGGCTTGCCTGCCGTGAGTCCGCTCCTGACCCGTGAAGTTTTACGCGCGCCGCGCCCGGGTTGGGGCGCTGACCGGCTGCTCGTTGCCGATCAAACCGTTGGGGACCGACGGCGTCCCCAGGTGATGGCGTGGCGTATTTTGAAAACCGGCCGAGCTAGAATTCTTCGTCTTGCGATTCGATGATCTCGTAGATTTCGCGTGCGTCGGAGGCTTCCATGAGTTGCTGACGCACCGCGTTGCTTTTCAACAGACGGCTGATGCGGGCCAGGGCCTTGAGATGGGTGCCGGCGCTGTTGTCCGGGGCCACCACCAGAAAAAACAAATGGGCGGGCTTCCCGTCCAGGGAGTCGAAGTCCACCCCGGCCCGGGAGCGCCCAAAGGAGAGCAACAGCGTGTCCAGGCCCACCATCTTGCCGTGGGGGATGGCTATGCCGTCGCCGATGCCGGTGGAGCCCAGCTTTTCGCGCTCCACCAGCACCTCCATGAGTTTGGCGGTTTCCAATTGGGGGTGGCCTGCCACCAGGGGGCGGCACAACTCTTCCATGACCGCGCGTTTGCCGCGGCCGCCCAGGTCTGCCACCACCTGCTCGGAAGTAAGTATGTCGGTAAGCTTCATCCGGCGGAACCCTCGATTTACTGCGGCTCGATTAGGCCGAAGTTTCCGTCGGCGCGGCGATAGATGACATTGAGCGAATTGGTGCGCTCGTTGATGAACACCATGAAGTCGTCCTCGGAAAGGTCCAGTTGCATGGCCGCCTCGTCGGCGTCCATGGGCTTGGCGGTCAGACTTTGGCTCATGATGACGTGGGGGGTCTTCTCGGGCAGGCTTTCCGCTTCAAAGATATCCAGCTTCACCGGCATCTCGGCCAGGTCCTTGTGGGCCCTGCGGCTGACGTCCTTGAGCTTGTCGCGGTAGCGTCGAATCTGCTTTTCCAGCTTGTCCATGACCAGGTCGATGGCGGAGTATAGATCGCCCGTGGTCTCCCGGCCGTGAATCTTGAGACCAGAGGCGATGATGTTCACCTCGGCTTGGTGGCGATGCTTCTCCACGCTCAAGGTCACGGCGGCCTCCAGGGGCCCATCCAGGTACTTTTGTAACTTGCCGACCTTTTCCCGAGCGTATTCCTTCACCGCCTCGGACGCCTCAACATGACGGAAGGTCACCTGGATCTGCATATTTGGCCTTCTCCTTGCTAGAAAATCCTATGCTGCCAAATCGGTGAATATGTGGCTTACCCCTGAGTCGGGTCGTTGTCAACGACCTTTTTACCCCTTGGCCTTGCCCATGCCCTTCAGTGGCTGGCGTCGCCGAGAGGAGGGGAGTATGCCCAACATCTCTCTATACTTTGCCACTGTTCGCCTGGCAATGTCGATGTCTTCTCGCTCCAGCATCTCGGCGATGGCCTGGTCGGACAAAGGTTTGGTGGTGTCTTCCTCGGCTATGATCTTGCGGATGCGCTCCTTGACCGCCTCGGAGGCCATGGCTTGGCCCTGGAAGCGGTTGATGCCGCTGTTGAAGAAATACTTTAGCTCGAACACGCCTTGGGGCGTGTGCATGTACTTGTTGGTGGTCACCCGGCTGATGGTGGACTCGTGCATGCCCACATCCTCGGCCACGTCCCTGAGCACCAGAGGCTTTAGCCGAGTGATGCCCTTTTCAAAGAACTCCCGCTGGAACTTGATGATGGACTCGGTGACCTTGTAGATGGTGCGCTGGCGCTGGTGGATGGAGCGGATGAGCCACAGGGCGCTCCGGAGCTTGCCCCGCACGTACTCCTTGGCCTCGGCGTCGCCGCCCAGGGCCAGGGACTCGCGGTAGAAGTTGTTCACCCTGAGCTTGGGCAGCCCGTCCTCGTTGAGCATGATCACGAACTCCCCGTCCACCTTGTAGACATAGATGTCCGGGGTGATGTACTGGGCCTGCTCGTTGTTCATGCCCTGGCCGGGCCTGGGGTCCAGACAGCGGATGGCGTCCAGGGCCTGGGCCACCCGGTCCATGTCTATCTTGAGCTTCTTGACGATCACCTGGTAGCGGCGGCGCTCCAGGTCCGGCAGGTGGTCGGAGATGATGCGGTGCAGTATCTCGTCGTCCGGGTATAGCTCCAAGGCCTGGATCAGTAGGCACTCGCTGAGGTCACGGGCGGCCACCCCGGCGGGGTCGAAGCCCTGGATGACCTTGAGGGTGCGCTCGGCGGTCCCGGTGTCGGTGTTCGAGACCTGGGCCAACTCCTCCACCCCCAGGGGCAGATACCCGTCCGCGTCCAGGGACTCGATGATGACTTCACCCACGCGCAGCTCGTCCGGCCCCAGGCCGGTCATGCTCAGCTGCTCCAAAAGGTGGTCGCGCAGGGAAGGGGGGCTGGAGAGCATGTTCTCGTAGGCCGGGGCGTCCTTTTCCTCGCGCACGATGCTCTCGTAGCCGGAGCCGCCGGAGGAGTATTCGCCCAGGTAGTTCTCCCAGTCGAACTCGTCGTTGACTTGGCCGTCAACCTCAATTTCGCGCTCGGAGGGGGGCTCCCCAACGGGTTCGGCCTCTAAAGAGTCGTCGCCGTCGCCCCCGGTCTCGCCCTCCTGGCCGTCGGAACGCAGGGCCAGGTCGCTCTCGGGCTCGGCCCCGGCGTCCAACTCGGCCTGCTCCACGTCCTGGGTGGTCTCCTCGGTTATCTCCAAAAGGGGATTTTCCAGGAGCTCCTGGTTGATGGTCTCGGCCAGTTCCAGGCGGTTGAGTTGCAGCAGCTTGATGGCCTGCTGCAACTGGGGAGTCATCACCAGTTGCTGGCTGAGCCTTAAGCTTTGTTTGATCTCCAGGGCCATGGTGGTTTACAGCTTGAACTGCTCTCCCAGGTAGATGCGGCGCGCCACTTCGCTGCCGGCGATGTCCTCGGGGGTGCCTTCCTCCAGCAGGGTGCCGGAGTTGACGATATAGGCACGGTCGCAAACCCCCAGGGTCTCGCGCACGTTGTGGTCGCTGATGAGGATTCCGATGCCCCGCTCCTTGAGCTGGCGGATGATGTTTTGCAGATCAGCCACCGCCAAGGGATCGATGCCCGCGAAGGGCTCGTCGAGCAGGATGAAGCTGGGCTCGGTCACCAGCAGCCGGGTGATCTCCACCCGTCGCCGTTCTCCACCCGAGAGGCTGAAGGCGCGGTTTCGCCTCAGGTGAGCCACGCCCAGATCGCCCAGCAGGCGCTCCAGGCGTGCCTCTTCCTCGGCTTCGCTTATGTCCAGGGTCTCCAGGATGCCCCGCACGTTCTCTTCCACGGTGAGCTTGCGGAAGATGCTGGGCTCCTGGGGCAGATAGCTTATGCCCAGGCGGGCCCGCTGGTACATGGGCAGTTCGGTTATGTCCTGCTCGTCCAGCATGACCCGGCCCTCGTTGGGCCGGATGAGGCCCACGGTCATGTAAAAAGAGGTGGTCTTGCCGGCGCCGTTGGGGCCCAACAGGCCCACGATCTCCCGGTCGCGCAACTCCAGGGAAACGCCGTCCACCACCCGGCGGCCGCCGTATATCTTGACCAGGTTTTCCAGGCTCAAGCGAGGCAAAGGTTTATTTCTTCTCTTTCGTTTCCAAGGACTTGGGAGTAATGGTCACCGTCACGCGCTTGCCGGGCTGGCCATGGACCACGGCGCGGTCCTGATCCAGGAAAACGGTGATCTTTTCGCCGGAGATCTGGTTGGTGCCGCGCCACACCGTGGCCTTGCCCTCCAGGAGCATCTTGCGGCCGCCGGCCCAGTAGGTGGCCTGGCGCCCCACGGCGATGCGGTCCTTTTGCACCACCTTCACGTGACCCGATGCCACCACCTTGCGAACCTTGCCGCCGCCGTCAAGCATTCCCTCGCCGGCAGCGCCCTTGGTCTTGGGCTGCTCCTTGCCCTCTTGGTCGTAGTAGACGCTCAGCTTGTCGCAGGTGATCTTGACGTCGCCCTGCACCGCTTTCACCGTGCCGATAAAGGTGGCGACCTGGGTTTTGTTGTCCACCTCCAGAGAGTCTGCCACCACATGGATGGGCTGATCGTTGGAGGCCAGGGGCATGGTGGCGGCCCCCACGGAGCCGGCGGCGGCCAGGCACAAGGCCAGCAAGGTGGCGAAAAACGGCAGTCGACTCATAACCCTCTCCCCTTGGAACTAATGAAGCAGATCATATTTCACTCCACGGTGGCCCCGGGCGGCGGACCTTTGCCCTCGGGGGTGAAGGTGGAGCGAACCTTGTTTTTCAAAATCATCTTGTTTTGTTCCACCAAGACCAGCATGCCTTGGCCGATCACCTTGTACTGCTTGCCCTCAATGGTGACCTCGGCATCGGTTTCGGCGGTTTTGTCTTTTTCCCGATAAGTGATCACCGAGGTCAGCAACCGGTTGCCGTCGGCGGTGTGGCCGTCCACGTTGCCTTCCAGGGTGATGCTGTTGGACTTCTGGTTATACACGCCCTGGTCACCGGATAGATAGACGGTGCCGCCCTTTTCCTGGTAGAACTCCACCGCCACCCGGTCCAGGTAGACCTTGCCCGTATTCTCCTCGTAGCGGGCCTTTTCCGCCTTCAGGCTCCACTTGCGCACCCCGTTTTCCACGTGGGTGTAGTTCAGGCCCCGAAGGCGTGGACGGCCGTCGCTATCGGTGGGGGCAGCGTCCCCGGCCTTGATGACCGGGAGCTGGGCGGGCTGGTGCAGCAAGGCGGCCGCACCGGCACCGGCCACTATAGCCGCCAGCACGGCAAGGATGATCCATCTAAGGCGCTTCAAGCTACTCCCTCGCAAGCCGCCCGGAAGGGCGTTCCCCACGGGCCCGAAGGCTATGCCCCCGGCACACCTAGCCCTTTGAGCCAAGTTCCCGCGCCCCAAGTATATATAGTGGGCCCTGACGGGTAAAGGCAAAATTCTTGCATGCAGAACCAAATAAGGATTGACAATGGCCAAAAAGTGTTGGCAGCCCATATTGGCTCTTTTTTGAACCGATTTTTGAGTATACTAAAACCCTAAAGGTCCGCATCTTAAGTTACATTTTAGTTGAGGTGCCAAGAAATGCCGGGAGTGCGGGTTTGCCCTGCTTGTGGAGGCGATGAGTTCCGAAAGTCGAGAAAGCGGGGGACCTGGGAAATCCTGCTTAGTAAGGTGGGCATCAGGCCATATGTTTGCAAAACCTGCCGCACCCGGTTTTTCGGCAGCAAGGTCGGCGGCGTTCGCAACATAATCGCCTTTATATTTGTGCTGATCTTGGCCGGGGCCGGCGCCTGGTGGTACTTCGGCGGCGGCAAGACTCCGGCATCTCAAGCTAAAGTAGACAAAGCCCCCATAGAGGCCCAACCAGCCAAGCAGGCGGCGCAACTGCGCGGGCAGATCGCCGCCCTGGCCGGTAGCCTGGCGGAGATTCGCCGGGAAAAAACCGCCCTGGCCGTCGAACTGTCCCTCTTGCGCGACCAGTTGCAGGCGGCGAAAACCATCCCCGCCCAGCCTGTCCCCCAGGCCGCCAAAGAAGCGGCGCCGGCCCCACCGGAGGCGCGCACCCTGCTGGGCAGCGTGGGATTTTCTCCGGGTAGCGCCGAACTGGACCTGTCGGCCCGCAAGACCCTGGCCCAGATAGCCGCGCGGGCGGCCCAAATCCCCGGGGCGCGGGTGCTGGCCGAGGGCGCGGCCGACTCCTCCCCCATGGGGGCGCAAACCGCCGCCCGCTTTGGCGACAACGCCGGCCTGGCCATGGCCAGGTCCCTGAGCGTGTTCAGAGCCTTGCAACAGATGGGGGTGGAACAGGGGCGCATGGGCCTGGCCGCCTCGGTCCAGGCGGAATCGGCAAAAGACGCCGGGCGCACGGTGCGCATCTGGCTGATACCGCCTTCCTAGGCTTCACCGCGCCCCACAAAAAAACGCCGCCGACCCCAAGGGCCGGCGGCGCGATTCGTTCTTGTGGCGGGCGTCTAGCTTTCCAGGCGCTTGCGGATGCACATGGCGTGGATGGGCAGGCCCTCGGCCTCGGCCAGGGTGGTGATGGTCTCGCCCAGCGAGGCCAGGCCCTCCTTGGTCAGGTACTGGTAGGTGGGCTTCTTGATGAAGTCGTCCACGCTCAGGCCGCTGAAGCTGAGCGCCGCCTGGCCGGTGGGTAGGACGTGGTTGGTGCCAGAAGCGTAGTCGCCCACTGGAACCGGGGCCCAGGGGCCCATGAAGATGCTGCCCGCGTGGCGCACCTTCTGCAGGGTCAGGAAGGGATCGGCGGTGACGATCTCCAGGTGCTCGGCCGCGTACTGATTGGTGAACTCGATGGCCGCCTCGATGTCCTCGGCCACCAGGATGGCGCAGTAGCGCATGGCCTGGTCCATGATCTCGGTGCGAGGCATGCTGGGGTAGAGCCGCTCGATCTCATCGCACACCGCCTGGGCCAACTCGGGATCGTCGGTGACCATCACCGCAGCCGCGTCGGGATCGTGCTCCACCTGGCTCAGGAAGTCCAGGGCCAGGAACTCGGGCCGGGCCGTGGAGTCGGCCAAGAGCAGGGCCTCGGAAGGCCCGGCCGGGGAGTCGATGTCCACCTGGCCGTAGACCAGCATCTTGGCCGCGGTCACGTACTTGTTGCCCGGCCCCACGATCTTGGCCACCTTTTCGATGGTGTCGGTGCCGTAGGCCAGGGCGCCCACCGCCCAGGGGCCGCCGATCTTGTAGACTTCCTTGACCCCGGCGATGTCGCAGGCTACCAGGGTGTAGGCGTTGGCCACCAGGCCGTCGTCGGGCGGGGTGGTCACCACCACCCGTTTGACCCCGGCCACCACGGCGGGAAGGATGGTCATCAAAACGCTGGAGGGGTAGGCCGCGCGCCGTCCGGGCACGTAGCAGCCAGCCGAGTCCAGGGGGGTGTTCTTGCGGCCGGCGATGATGCCGGGCATCACTTCCATCTGCCACTGGGGCCGGTCCAACTGGGCCGTGTGGAAGGTGACCACGTTCTTGGCGGCTATCTTCAAATGGTCCACCACGTTCTGGGGAACCTGGCGGTAGGCGTCCTCTATCTCCTGTGGCGTGACCAGGAAATCCTCGGCTTTCAGATCGCCCTTCAGCTTGAGGTAGTGCTCCACGTTGACCGCGTCGCCGCGCTGGCGGATGTCGTCCAAGATGGCCTTGGTGGAGTTGTAAATTTCCGAAACGTCCTGCATGGACCGGCGCATGATGGTGTCCAGGCGCTCCGGGCTGAGATCGGCAATCTTTTCTGGATTCAGTCGCATAACCTAACTATCTCCATGAATGGCAAATTCTTCGGTAGGAGAAAATACCAGCAGTACGCGGCCTTGGCAAGGGCGGCCGGCGCTCAGGAAAGTTGAGCCAGATAATCCCTAAGGGCCTGGGCGGTGGATTCGTAGCCCAACTCCTCCCAAGGCAGCTCCTCGGGCGCGAAGGCCTGCATCTCCAGGGCCTCAGCGCCAGCCTTGAGGCGGCCGCCGTTGGCGCTGGCGGTGTAAACCACCAGGACCCAGGGATAACCCGGGTAGGAATAGACCCCCAGCAGGCCGGTCAACTCCACCTCCAGCCCGGTCTCCTCCGCCACTTCCCGCAGGGCCGCCTCGGGCACCACCTCGCCGCGGTCCACGTGGCCACCGGGTAAAATCCACTTGCCGTAGGCGCGGTCCCTTTGGGCCCGGCGAAGGAGCAGGACCCCTTGTTTGGTGTCCACCACCACCGCGGCGGCCACCTTGGGGTCTTCGTACACCGGCAGGCCGCAGGAGGTGCAGGTATAGGGCGCTCCGCCGGGGTTGAGCCCCTTGGTGGAGATCAGGGCGCCGCCGCAAGCAGCGCAAAAACGGGGTGTGATGGGATGGGCCATGGTGTCAGTCGCACTCGGAATCTATATTAGTCCCGGCGTTTGACCAGGGTGACCTGGTTGCCGGCTTGGTTGTAAGTAACTTCGTCCATGATGGCGTTGGCCAGGAAAATGCCCCGGCCCCGCTCGCTCAACAGGTACTCGTTGGAGGTGGGGTTGAGCAGGCGGCCGTGATTGAAGCCCGCCCCCTGGTCGCTTACCGTGGCTTGCATCCGGCCGCTGTCCAAAACGACCTCGACCTCCACGAACTTGCTCTCGTCCCAACGGTTGCCGTGTTCCATGGCGTTGGTGATGGCTTCGGCCAGAGCCAGCTTGAGGTTGTTCTCCAGGTCGTGCTTGGCGAAACCGACAGCCACCGCGGACAAGGATATCTGATAAACCAGATCCTGCACACATCCGGGGTTGCTGGGGGCGCGCATGCGGGTGGTCTGGCACACCGCGGGCAGAGCGCATCCCTTGGGGCGGATGCAGGCCAGGCTGAGGGTCTTGCTGACCACCTGATCCAGGATGTCCAGGTCCAGGGGCTTGGCCAAAAAGTTCTCCGCCCCCGCTTTCAGGGCGTCCACCACCATAGATGCCTCGTCGTAACCGCTGATCATGACCACCGGCAGGCGGGGGTTCATGTCCTTGATGGCCTTGAGCAGCTGCATGCCGTCCAGGTGGGGCATGCGCACGTCGCTGATGACCAGGTCGCAGGTATGGCCTCGCAGGAACTCCAGGGCGTCCCTGCCGTTGGCGGCGGTGGAAACCTCGTAGCCCTTTTCCGAAAGCAGCCGGGCCAGCAACTCGATGATCATGGACTCGTCGTCCACCACCAGGATGTGGTAGCTCTCCTGGGGCAAGGAGGGAGCTTGGCTGCGGCGCGAGGATGTCATTCAGAAATCCATGATGATAACAGCGACGTCATCGGGTAGATGATCGCCGTCACACTGGCCCAACTCCAAGGCCAGTTGGCCGGCCAGCTTGCTGGCTTCCAGTGCGCGGTGCTGTTCAAGCAACTGTTTCAGGCGCTCCGTGCCCATGGGCTCTCCCAGGGCGTTGGGTGCGTCCACCAATCCATCCGTATATATGACCAGGCGTTGGCCGCCGGTCAGTTGCGATTGCCTATCACAGTATTGTAGCAGGGCCTGATCGTTTGAAAACACCCCCAAGAAGGGGCTGGACTGTTCCAGGGTGGTCACCTCTCCGGACTGGTCTTGCAGCAGGGGGGAGGGGTGGCCGGCCAGGCACCAACGCAGAATGTTGTTCCGGGGGGCGTAGCGGCCCAGAAAGGTGGTTACGAACACGTCATCCGGGGTGAGGCGCAGGAGGTCCTCGTTCAAAAGCTTCAGCACCCTGGCCGGGGAATAGTGGCTCCCCAGATAGCGCGGCACCAGGGCCTTTAAGATGCTGGCGGTCATGGCCGAGGCCACCCCGTGGCCGGAGACGTCGGCCACCACCAGGCCCAGGTCCCCTCCGGGAAGCTCGAAAAAGTCGAAGTAGTCCCCCGCCCACTCCGCGGCAGGGCTTGAAAAGCCAGGCGGCCTTGAGCCCTGGAAGTTCTTTCTGCTTGGGCAGCAGGAACTGCTGGTAGCGGGCGGCCAACTCCAACTCGTCGGCCATTATCTGGTTCTTGGCCCGGAGGTCGGCCATCATGCGCTTGGCGTTCACCGCGTTGCGGATTTTGAGCGGCAGCACCAACTTCAGGTCCACCTCGCTGAGGGGCTTGACGAAATAGCCGTAGCAGTCCATGGCCAGCACCTTGGTCAGGGACTCCACGTCGTCCAAGGAGCTGTTGACGATGACCGGGATTCCCCTGGCCTCGGGGTTGCCCATGCGCCATTGCAGGAAGGTGAACCCGTCCATCACCGGCATCATAAGGTCCAGGAGGATCAGGTCCACTTCGGGATTACGGCTCAGTATTTCCATGGCCTCCTGTCCGTGGGAGGCCTCGAAAAAGCGGTAGCCCTCTTGGGAAAGGCTTTCGGTGAGCAGATTGCGGTTCAGCCGGGAGTCGTCCACCACCAGGATGGAGGCCGGCGGGTCCCATGTCCCTTGGCTCCAGTTGTGGCTCATGGGGCTTGCTTCCTGGGCGCGGGTGGCCGGTCCGATATGCTCTACGCGCAAGATGTCTTCCTCCTGCCCCGGAGCGGTCCCTTTGGCGAGCCCTTGGGGCGGATTCGGCTCTGCCGGATGGATTTTGATTTTGGGCAGGCGGTGTCTATCTGGTGTGCTGGGGAAAAATAAGCCCGGGCCTTGCGGTCCGGGCAGGCGGCCCCTATTGGGGCCGTTTGGGGCACGTGTGGTTGTTTGGCCTCTAGGCGGCCGATCGAGGCAGGCTCTTGGTCAAAGGGCGGTTGATCCGACAAAAGGGCAGCCCATTCAGGAGGCCAGGGATATCTGGAAAATCTTGTCCAGTTTGACCACTTTGAACATGGTGTAGATATCCTTGGACATGTTGTCTATGCGCACGGTCCCGCCGTGAGGGGCCAAATTTTTGTAAAGCAGCAACAGCTTCCCGATGCCTGAACTGCCGATAAAAGTCACGCCGCTGAAGTCCAAGACGACTTCCTTGAGGGCGGCCAGATCGAGATCCAGAAAACGCCTTTTCATTTCCTCGGCGCCACGTTCATCGATGTTGCCGGCGATTTCTACGCGTACCTGATTATCTTGGGCAACGACGTTAAGTTCCATTGCCTCTCCTAACCTGCAAAAGAACGGCCTGGCTGCGGACCGGCCATGGGGCGGGACTCCTACTGTGAATGTTTATCTATAACAAAACCGATTACGGGGCGCAACGGTAAAAGTCAGAGTTAAAACGGGGTTAGAGTCAGTTAACCGGCTTGGCGGGCTGGGCGGTCCCCGGCTTTGGAAGGGCGATGGTCAGATTAAGGCGGCGTCCGTCCCGCTCCAGCAGATAAGTGTGCGGCGCGAAAGGGGCCGCCTTGATGGCGTCATGGATGCCCTTGGGTGAGGTAAGGGGTTTTTCGTCCACCGCCAAGAGCAGGTCGCCGGGCAAAACCCCGGCTTTTTGGGCCGGGCTGCCTGGGATAATCCTTTTTACCACCAGCCCGCCGTTCTCGACCCCCAGCAGCAGCCCCAGGCGCGGGGGCGGCGGCGGGGCGGGAGTGGAAACGGCCAGGAGATTGGCAGGGGCGTTTTTAGCGGCCATGACCATGGCCTGGGCCCCTTGGGCGCTCACCGGCAGGATGATCAGGGGCGCCGCTCCGGGCAGACGCCGGGCTATGCGCGGGGGCAGGCCCATGTCTCCGGCCAGGTGCCCGGCCCCGGCCAGGACCAGGCCCCGTTTGCCGCCGTCTGGCCAGGGGTCCAGGCGCAGGGAAAGGTTGTGGGCCATGGTCTCGTCGCGCACCACCTGGGCCGCGAAAAAGTTCTCCTGGGCCTGGGGGTCCTTTACGCCGTGGAAGGCGAACTGGCGGGCCACCTTTTCCCGGTAGGCCGGGTCGTCCAGGTTCAGAGATGGGGCGATGGAGGCCCGCTGCTCAGGGGTGAGCGACTTCAGGCCGCCCGCGGCCACCTGGCGCACCACGCCCTGGGGGGCGTTGAGGGCCACCAGGATGAGGCCCTTGGCCCGCACCTCGGCAAAGATGGGAGCCACCATCTTCCAGGGAAAGCCCCAGCTCTGGTCCCATTTCACCTGGGCGTGGAACTCTTCCAGGGTGATCTTGCCTGCGGACAGGGCGTCGCAGGCGGTCTGGGCGTCCTGCTGCAGCCATTCCACCCCCACCACCAGCGGCCCCTGGGCGGCCATAAGCTTGAGCACTCGTAGCTGGACAGCGTGGTGGCCGGGGTGGTCGTGGCGCTCGCCCACCAGCACCACCCTGGCCTGGGTCAGGCGGCGGGTCAGCTCCTCTTGGCTCAGGGGCCGGGGATCGGGCGGGGCCAGATAGTCCCCCGGAGCCAAGGCGCGAGGCGGCGTCTGGTTCATACCCGCGCAGCCCACGGCCAAGGCCAGGACGGCCAAGGCCAGGCCCGCCCAAAGCCGCTGGCGCCGCCGGCGTCCCAAGGTCCTATTGCTGGCCCGGGGGCAAGGGCTGGTTCAGCCCGGCCTCGCTGAAGCGCAGCAGCACGTTGTCCTGCACCCAGTGGGGGTCCCACCACTCGGTGGGGTTCACGAACACCCCGCCCACCAGGACGGAGAAGTGCAAATGGTCGCCCAGGGCCAGGCCGGTCATGCCCGACAGGCCGATGACCTGGCCGCGGCTCACCTCGTCGCCCGGCTTCACCCGCAGCTCGGACAGGTGGCCGTAAAGGCTGGCCAGGCCCTGGCCATGGCTGAGGATTACGCAGTTGCCGTAGATGCCCCGCTTGGCGGCGTAGCGCACGATGCCCTTGGCCGCGGCCTTCACTGGGCTGCGCTCGGTGTGGGCCAGATCCTGGCCCAGGTGCACGCTGCGGCTGACCACGTTCTTGTCCAGCACGTATTCCCGGCGGTCGCCAAAGGCGGCCTTGGGCGCGCCCAGGGGGCGCTCCAGGGTTTTTTGCCAGAGCTGGTAGGGCTGGCTGGGCAGGGCGGCCTTGGCGATCTCGGCGTTGTCCAACTGGCGCAGCTCTTGGTTGATCCACAGGAACTTGGCCAGGGCCGTCTGCCGGTCGGGCGGAATCTGGTCCGCGAAGCGGGCGGCCACCCGGTTCATGAAGCTCTCGTTGAGGTTGATGATGTCGGTCTTGAAGTTTTTCCAGCGCACCTTCACGTTGAGCGGCATCTGGACCTGGTTGCCGGCCGCGTCCTGGGCCCACAAATCGATGTTCACGCCTTTGGGATTGCCGTCGGCATAGGCGAAATAGCACAGCTTGGTGTTCGGCTGCTGGGGCCAGGGGGAGCAGCCCTGGAATACCTGATCGCCCACCCGCACCCCGTGGCTGGCCTCGGCCTCGTTGACCGTGTACACGGCCAGGCCGGTGCCGCCCCGGTTCAGGCGGACGATCTGGCTGAGGGAGCTAAGCTGCGGCGGGGTGGTGTCCACCATCACCGGGAACTCTTTGATAACGGTGTTGCCCTTCATCCAGTTACGCCAGGAGCGGTCCGCAGCCTCCACCACCAGGGTGGCCTTGCCCTGGCGCATACCCATCTCCAGGGGGTTGATGGCCAGCTTGAGCGAGGCCACCGGCGCGCCGGGGGCGTCAAAGGCCTGGTTCAGCACCACCCCCTTGCGCTCGTTCTGCTGCATGGTGACCCGCACCCAGGCCAGGCCCCGGCCTTGGTCGCTCACCCTGAGGAACACGGTATTGCTCTTGCCCAGGTACTTGACGGGCTTTTCCAGGGCTAACTGGGGGGGCTCGCCTTCCAGGTGAGGCCAGACATAAAAAGCCCCGGCGCCCAAAAGGACCAATATCAGGATGAGGATGATCAGCCAGAGGCGGCTTTTTCCGCGGGTCATGTAGTTGTGCTCCCTTGCCGAAATGGAGGAGTTGGTGCTTACTCAAAAAAGGTTAGGCTAGGCCAGGGTCACTGTCAAGGATGCAGGCTCCGGGAAGCGGCTTGCCGGTCCGCATTCATGGCCGTAATATTACTTCATGATCGAATCTATCAACGGCAAAACGCCCATAGTGGACCCCAGCGCCTTCATCGCGCCGGGCGCGGTGGTCCTGGGCGACGTGGAGTTGGGTCCTGAGGTCAGCGTGTGGTACGGGTGCGTGCTGCGCGGCGACATCAACTGGATCCGGGTGGGCGCGAGAACCAACCTGCAGGACGGCTCGGTCATCCATGTGTCCCACACCGGCCAGGGCACCCTGGTGGGCAGCGAGGTGGTGGTGGGGCACCGGGTGGTGCTGCATTCGTGCACCGTGGGCGACCAGGTGCTCATCGGCATGGGCGCGGTGGTGCTGGACCGGGCCCAAGTGGGGGATGGGGCCATCGTGGCCGCCGGGGCGGTGGTGCCGCCGGGCATGATCGTGCCGCCGGACACCATGGTGGCTGGGATTCCCGCCAAGGTCATCCGTCCGGTTACCCCGGAACAGCGCCAGGCCACCGTGGCCACCATGGAGCGCTACCTCAAGGCCATGGCCATGCACAAGCAAATGCTCTCCGGCGAGGGGCGGTAGGCCCGGGATGGTGGAGGCTCCCAACCTCCCGGACGGCCTTTTGGAGCAGGTGCGGGATAACTGCGCCATCGCCGACGCCTCGGTGGCCGGGCGCTTCAGCCTGTGCGGCCTGCTGCTGCGCCTGCGCAACCTGTACAAGTGGGAGCGGGGCCTGCCTCCCTGGCAGGAGCAGGACACCAGCCTGGTGCTGGAGTGGGTGAGCGAGCGGGAGCAGCTATGGGAAGAGGCCTTGGAAAAGGAGCCTAAGCCCCTCACCCTGAACGGCCAAAGCTTCGACCCCTGGGACACCGAGGGCGTCAACCGGGTGTTGGCCCCTCTGGGCCTGTTATACGGGGCCGGGGTGGTGGGAGGCGGCGCGCCGGTGTTCTTCCTGGCCCGCCAGGAAAAGGCATGGCGGCTGAACGGTCTGGTGGTGCACCAGTTGGGCGAGGAGTTGACTCGCGACATCCTGTTTTTGCCCGGTCTGCGCCAGGGAGGCGACATCTTTCTGCGGCGCGGCCCGTTTCCCTATCTGGTCTGGGACCTCTTGGCCGACCCCCGGCCCAGCCAGACCGCCTTCAAGCGTTTCGCCCTTCAGGCCTACGGCCGAGACTACCGCGAGGTGATAACCAAGCCCTCCTGGGAGGCCCTGGAGCCGGTGCTGGAAGGCGAGATGCGGGCGGTGTTGTGGCACGAGATGGGCGAGGCCACGGACGCGGCTCCGGCCCAGGAGCTTTTGGCTCTGGCCGCGGGCGGGCATCCGGGAAGCGACGTGGAGCACTTCGTGCGGGGCATCAAGGACCTCATGGCCGACTGCGGCCCCCAGGGGCGCTTGGCGCAGATCACCGCCCACCAGAGCAGGGGAGCCCTGGGCCTGTACCCGGTGTGGCAGTCCGGGTTTTTAAAGCTGTTGTTCCCGGAGATCGTGCCCGCGGTGCAACAGTTCATGTCCCACGGCGACTGGGAGGCCGTGGAGCAGGCGCGACTCGCCGGCTGGCAAAAGGCCCAGCAGGCGGCAAATGAGCTCAATGAAATACTGACCGGCTACCAGGACGCCGAGGCCCGGACCCTGGTGCGCAGGGTGGTCATGGAACCCTTGGTGGGAGTGGCCGCGCCCAGGGCGGAAGACTAGAATCCGCTGGGCGGGACCTGGCTGGTCTGTGCTACTTGAGCCGGTAGGTAATGAGTCCGTGAGTGAGGTCGTAGGGCGAAACGCTGACGCGCACCTTGTCTCCCACGAGAACCTTGATCTTGAATCGTTTCATCCTGCCGCTGAGTACGGCGCGCAGGGTGTGTCCTTGCTCGGTGACCACTTCCATCTGCCCCCCGCCCAGGGTGCGGGTGACCTGGCCTTCAAGGTGAATAAGATCGTCGCGGCTCAAGCTGCCTCCTTGGTCAGGAATGAATAACGCGCCGCCCGGACTCACCGCCCGGCTGCTCAGGAGTTTCCAGAGGTTACGCGGCGGGTCAACTATGCCACGGGCGGGGGGCGGCGTCAAGGCCATGGCGGCTCCGCCACACCACAAAAATACTTGTCAACCCCCCGAGTGGTGTGTATATTTCCGACTTCAGCACAGGGCCGACCAATTTTAGGGGCGGCTTCGGGAGAGGATACGAGCTATGAGCCAGGTATGTGAATATTGCGGTAAGAAGCCCCAGGTGGGCAACAACGTGAGCCACGCCCACAGAAAAACCAAGCGGCGTTTCAATCCCAACCTGCAGCGCGTTCGCACCGTGGAAAACGGTCACGTGCGTCGGGTTCGGGTTTGCACTCGCTGCCTGCGCTCTGGCGTGATCAACAAACCCGCCTAAAAAAGCTTCCCCCAAAATTCTGCGGAGGACGCCATGCGTCCTCCGCTTGCTTTTGCCTGCCCGTTTGCGGAGCGGGTCAGTGGTCCATTCTGCGCACCGACATGATGTCCCTGAGCCCCGCAATGTCCTTGAGCACCCGGTTTAGTTGCTTGGCGTCGTGCACCTGGATGGTGAAGGTGGCTATGCCCTTGAGTTCCTCGGTGGTCTTGACCTCCGCCTCCAAGATGTTGATTTCGTGCTTTTTCATCACCCCGGCCATGTCGGCCAGGATGCCCGCCCGGTCGGAGCTGATCACCTGGATGCGCACCGGGCGCACCTCTTCCTTGGCCAGGTCCCACTCCACCTCCACCCGCCGCTCAGGGTCCAACTCGGCCACGTGGGTGCAGTCGCCCCGGTGGATGGTAACCCCCCGGCCGCGGGTGATATAGCCCACCACCTCGTCGCCGGGCAGGGGATTGCAGCACTTGGCGAAGCGCACCAGGATGTCGTCCAGGCCCTTGACCTTGATGCCCTCCGGGGCCGGGCGGCGGCGCAGGCGCTTCAGGGAGCGCTCGATAAGGCCGGGCTTTTCCTGCTGCTCCTCGGTGGGCCGGGGCAAAATCTTGTTTACGATGTGGCGCGGCGAGACCTTTCCGTAGGCCACCGCCGCCAGCAGGTGCTCCTGGTCCTGGAAGGAGAGGTCGGTCATCACCTTGGCCAACTTGCCGTCTTTGACCACCGAAGCCAGGGTGAGCTTGTTCTTGCGCAACTCCTTATCCAGAATTTCGCTGCCCAGGCTCACCGAGCGGGTGCGCTCCGATTCTCGGATGTAGGAGCGTATCTTGGAGCGGGCCCGCCCGCTGACCGCGAAGCCCAGCCAGTCCTTGCTGGGCTTGTGGTTGTTTTGGGTGACGATCTCAACCTGGTCGCCGGTGGCCAACTCGCTCTTTAGGGGCACCATGCGCCCGTTGACCCTGGCCCCCACGCACTGGTGGCCCACTTCGGTGTGGATGGAGTAGGCGAAGTCGATGGGCGTGGAGCCGCGGGGCAGGGCCTTGACCTCCCCGCCGGGGGTGAACACGAAAATCTCGCCGGGGTAGAGGTTCATTTTGAGCGACTGCATGAACTCGGTGGGGTCTTCCAGGTCCCGTTGCCACTCCATCAGCTTGCGCAGCCAGGCGAAGCGGCCCTCTTCGGACTCGTCGCCCGCCCCTTGCTCCTTGTAGCGCCAGTGGGCGGCGATGCCCTCTTCGGCCACCCGGTGCATTTCCTCGGTGCGTATCTGGATCTCCATGCGCTGGCCCATGGGCCCCACCACCGAGGTGTGCAGGGACTGGTACATGTTGGGCTTGGGCATGCCGATGTAGTCGCGGAAGCGGCCGGGGATGGGCTTCCACACGTTGTGGGCCACCCCCAGGGCCTCGTAGCAGTCCCTTAGCTTTTCCACCACCACCCTAAAGGCGATGAGGTCGTAGAGCTGGTCTATGTCCACGCCCCGACGCTGCATTTTGCGGTAGATGCTGTAGAAGTGCTTGGGCCTCCCGTCCACACTGCAGGATATGCCCTGTTCGGCCATCTGCTCCTGGAGCACCTGCTTCACCTCGGCGATGAAGCGTTCCCGCTCGCCCTGGCGGGTGGCCACCCCGTCCTTGATGCGCTTGTAGATGTTGGGTTCCAGAAAATAGAGGGTCCAGTCCTCCAACTCGGCCTGCCAGCGGCGGATGCCCAGGCGGTGGGCCATGGGGGCGTAGATGTCGCGGGTTTCCTGGGCGATGGAGCGCTGCTTGGCCGGGGGCATGTAGCCCAGGGTGCGCATGTTGTGCAGGCGGTCGCCGAGCTTGATCAAGAGCACGCGGATGTCGTTGGCCATGGCCAGGATCATCTTGCGCATGTTCTCGGCCTGCTGGGCGGTCTTGGTGGTGGCGCTGATCTGGGTGATCTTGGTCACCCCGTCCACCAGGGAGGCCACCTCCGGGCCCAACAGGGCGGCCACGTCCTCCACGGTGGTATTGGTGTCCTCCACCGCATCGTGCAGCAGGGCCGCGCAGATGCTGGCCACATCGGTGTGCATCTCGGCCAAAAGGGCGGCTACGGCCAAGGGGTGGCTGAGGTAGGGCTCGCCCGAGCGGCGCACTTGTCCCTTGTGCACCTTGGCTGAAAACACATAGGCCTTTTGGATGGCGCCCACGTCGGCCCCAGGGTGGTATCCCCGGACCGCGTCGATGATTTCGTTGATGCGTTGCAGGGCCAAGCGCCAGGCCTCGAAGTTGGGTTAGTGTTTACTGCCGCTTATTCAACTCTTGCGCTTACCGGCCCTTTGGTCAAGCACCACTTGCGTGGGGTTCGATTTATAGGGGCCTGCCGCCGCCCTGGCGCACCATGTCCACGAGGCGGGCCGCCGCCTCATCCACCGGGATCATGTCCACGTCGCCGCTCTGGCGGTGTTTGAGCTCCACGGCCCCTTCCTTGAGGCCCTTGGCCCCCACCACCACCCTGAGCGGGATGCCGATGAGGTCCGCGTCCTTAAACTTCACCCCGGGGCGAAGGTCGCGGTCGTCCATGAGCACGTCGATGCCCGCGGCGCTTAGGTCGGCGTAAAGCTTTTCGGCCGCCTCCAGCACCTCGCCGTCCACGGCCATGGGCAGGATGGCCACCGGGTAGGGGGCGATGGCCAGGGGGAAGATGATGCCCCACTTGTCATGGCCCTGCTCGATGGCCGCGGCCACGATGCGGGTCACCCCGATGCCGTAGCAGCCCATGATGATGGGGCGGCTCTGGCCCTCGGCGTCCAGGAACTCGGCGCCCATGGCCTGGCTGTACTTGGTGCCCAGGCGGAAGATGTGCCCCACCTCGATGCCCCGGGCGAATACGGGTTCCTGGCCGCAACGGGGGCAGGGGTCGCCGGGCTCGATCACCCTGAGGTCCGCCTTGGTGGCCTGGGCCACGTCCCGGCCCAGGTGCACTCCGGTGAGGTGGGCGTCGGCCTGGTTGGCCCCAACTACCAGGGCTTCACTAATGTAAAGCTCCTGGTCGGCGTAGATGGGGATGCTCAGCCCCACCGGCCCGGTGAAGCCCACCGGCCCGCCGCTGACCTCCTGGATCACCGAGGCGGGGGCCAGTTCCAGCTCGGCTGCGCCGATGAGGTTCTTGAGCTTGATCTCGTTTAGCTGGCGGTCGCCGCGCACCATGGCCGCCACCGGTTTGCCGTCGGCCAGGTAGACCAGGGTCTTGGCCACCTGGGCCGGTTCCACCTTGAGGAAAGCTGCCACCTCCTCCACGGTGTGGGCGCCGGGGGTGTCCACCTTGGTTGCCTTGGCCACGGCCTGGGGCGCCTCGCCCAGGGGCGAGGCCACCTCGGCCTTTTCGAAGTTGGCCGCCCAGCCACATTGGCAGGAGGCGATGGCGTCCTCGCCGGTGTCGGCCAGGACCATGAACTCGTGGCTGAACGAGCCGCCGATGGCCCCGGAGTCGGCCTCCACCACCGCGAAGTCCAGGCCCAGGCGGTTGAAGATCGCGCTGTAGGCCTGGTGCATCACCTGGTAGCTGGCCGCCGAGCTCTCGTCATCGGTGTCAAAGGAGTAGCCGTCCTTCATGATGAACTCGCGCGAGCGCATCACCCCGAAGCGGGGGCGTATCTCGTCGCGGAACTTGGTCTGGAACTGGTAGAGGTTCAGCGGCATGTCCCGGTAGGAGCGCACCTCGCGGCGCACCAGGTCGGTGATGACCTCCTCGTGGGTGGGGGCCAGGCAGTAATCGTGGTCGTGGCGGTCCTTGAAGCGCAGCAACTCCCGGCCGTAGTGCTCCCAGCGGCCAGACTCCTGCCACAGCTCGGCGGGCTGCACGCCGGGCATAAGAAGCTCCCTGGCTCCAGCCGCGTCCATTTCCTCGCGGATGATGCGCTCCACCTTGCGCAGGGTGCGCAGGCCCAGGGGCAGCCAGGTGTACACGCCGGAAGCCAGCTTGCGGATCATGCCCGCGCGCAGCATGAGCTGATGGCTAACCACCTCGGCTTCGGCCGGGGTTTCCTTGAGGGTGGGGATGAATGCCTGAGAGAACCGCATGTGTCTACTGCTCGCTTTGTTCTGAATGATTGGTTTCGTATTCCTGGGCCGCCCGGCGCACCTGCTTCATGAACTCATCCAACAGCTCAGCCTCGGGCACCTTTTTTATGATTTCGCCGTGGGCGAAGATTACGCCCTGGCCCCGGCCTCCGGCCAGGCCAACCTGGGCGTGCTTGGCCTCGCCTGGTCCGTTGACCACGCAGCCCATGATGGCCACGGTCAAGGGGGCGCTGATCTTGGCCAGCTCCGGCTTGGCCCGCTCCAGCAGGCCCATAAGATCAATTTCGGTGCGGCCGCAGGTGGGGCAGGAGATGATCTCCACCCCACGCCGGCGCAGGCCGCAGGCCCGGAGGATGTGCCAGGCCGCCTCCACCTCGCGCACCGGGTCGGCGGTTAGGCTCACCCTAAAGGTGTCGCCGATGCCCTCCATGAGCAGCGTGCCGATGCCCACCGCGCTCTTGATCGCTCCGGCCAACAGCCCGCCCGCCTCGGTTACGCCCAGATGCTGGGGATAGTCAGAGCGCTGGGCCCAGAGGCGGCAGGCCTCGATGGTGGTGAGCACGCTGGAGGACTTGAGGCTCACCTTGATCTGGTCAAAGCCACGCTCTTCCAGCAAACGCACGTGGCCCAGGGCCGCCTCCACCAGGGCCGCCGGGCCAGGCCCGCCGCAGCGCTCCAGCACCTCCTTGGGAAGTGAGCCGGAGTTGGCCCCCACCCGGATGGGCGCTCCGGCCGCCTTGGCCGCGTCCACCACCCGAGCCACGGCAGCCGGGCCGCCGATGTTGCCCGGGTTGATACGCAGGGAGGCTGCACCTTTTTCCAGGGCGGCCACGGCCAGGGCGGGGTCGAAGTGTACGTCCGCGATCACCGGCAAGGGGCTGGCCTGGGTGATGGGCCCAAAGGCGGCCGCCGCCTCCAGGTCCGGCACCGCGCAGCGCACCAACTCGCAGCCCGCCTGGGCCAGGGCCGTTATCTGGGCCAGAGTGGCTTCGGGGTCGCGGGTGTCGGTGTTGGTCATGGACTGCACCGCCACCGGCGCGCCCCCGCCCACCGGCACCGAGCCCACCATGATGCCACGGGTTTTATCGCGGGTATGGGTCATGCGCTTTCCCTGCCGCCCTTCCTGGGCAGCGCTTGTGCGAAGCTATGAAAAAACCTTGTCCGGAAAGGCGGAGGCCAAGATGACCCCCTCCACCTCGCCGCCCGGCCCGCTCACCCCGGACTTGCGCCCCGGCACCCGAGTCACGGTCAGGGTCTGCTCGGTGGCTTGGTCCAGCTTGAGCGCCTGGGCTATCTCCGCCCCGTCCAGGGCGCAGATGTTGTCCCTACGGCACACCAGGCACAGAAAAACCTTGCCGTCCGCCTTCAGGTCTTCGCCCAGGGCGGTCAATTCTTGGGAGTTGAAGGCGAAGTTCCAGGGCGACTTCTCCTTGCTATGCCTTAGCCACACCAGAATGCCGCCGTTGACCAGGTAGCGGCCCTTGCCCAGCGGCTTTATCGTCTCAAAGGCCGGGTGCCCGATGATCTGGCTCAGGGCGGCGCCCCGGTAAAAATCAGCCGCGGCCAAGGGCATCAGCGCACCATCTAAGCCAGGCCGCCCTTGAGGAACAGGGTGCGCGAGCCTTCCAGGGTTAGATTGATCACCCGGTCGGCGATGGCCGAGGGCTCCTCGCCCTTGGCGAAAAAGCTTTTCACCACCCTGGCGGCCAGCACCTCGAAGGGGGTGCCGTTCAGGCCTTCCTGCAGGCGGGCCAAGTTGCACTCCTCGTAGGGGCCCAGGGGATTGTAGATGGCCTCTGCGATGGCGGCCATCTCCTGGTCGCTGACCACCGCGGTCAGGGGGCGCAAAATCTCCGTCGCCGAGGCGTGGGCCTCCCTCGCAATGAGCCTTTTCAACTCCTGGTGCAGCTTGGCCCAATAACCGGGGGAGGTGGCCTGGTTGATCTCGATCTTGTCCAGGGCGCAGGCCAACAGGCCGTATTGCATCTGGCCGTCCAGGGCCTGGTCCACAACCTCGCTCTGACCCAGGGCGGTGCCGCTGAAGGTGAAGTCCCGGCGCAGGGCCTCGCCCAACAGGGCGGCGATCTGGGCGGACAGGCTGTAGATGGCCTGGGCGTGTTGAACCGGGTTGGGCTCTTGCTGGGTCATGGCTATCTCTCGCCCCTGGCGCTGGAGCGCACCTCGCGCACCGTGACGCCCATTTGGCTGAGCAGGGCGGCCAGCACTCCCTGGCCCGGCCCGCCCTGGGGGTTCACACCTTGGGGGTCCCAGCCGCAGGAAGGCGAGCGGTCCTTCAACAGGGCCAGGCGCACCCCGTGTTGGGCGCACAGCTCGGCCACCAGCTTGGCCCCGCGGGCAAAGGCCAGACTCACGTCCTTGCCGTCCTCATTAACCAGGCGGGCCCGCCCCGAGAGAACGTCCGCGCCCTCGCGGCCAAAGCTGGCCCCCACGAAGCGGGCCGGGGGCCGTGGGGTGCCCAGGCCGCCCATCACCTCGGGGCACAGGGCCAGCACCGGCTCATCGCCCAACAGCCCGCGCACATCCTCGCGCAGGCAGTGGCGGCCGTCGTAGCGCACCCGATGGCCCAAAAGGCAGGCGGAGACCAGGATCAAGCCCGCACCTCCACCAGAGGCTCGTCACCCTGGCGGGGCTCGATGCGCCCCACCACGAATGCCTGTTCGCCCTTTTCCTGGAGCAGGGCCACGACCTCGGCCGCCTGCTCGGCGGGCACCACCAGGGCCATGCCCAGGCCCCAGTTGAAGGTGCGGCTCATCTCCCGTTGGCTCAGGCCGCCGGCGTTTTGCAGCCAGGCGAACACCGGGGGCACCGGCCAAGAGCCCTGGTCGATCACCGCCCGGCACCCCTGGGGCAGCACCCTGGGCAGGTTTTCCAGGAGCCCGCCGCCGGTGATGTGGGCCGCGGCCAAGAGGTCGAATTCGTCGCGCACCGCCAGCACCGGCTTTACGTAGATGCGGGTGGGGGTGAGCAGGGTCTGGCCCACGCTGTGCTCCAGGCCCTCGGCGGTGTCGGTGACCGCCAAGCCCAGCTCATGGAAGACGATCTTGCGCACCAGGGAGAAGCCGTTGCTGTGCAGGCCGCTGCTGGCCAGGCCCACCACCGCCGCGCCGGGCTTCACCTGGGAGCCGTCGATGATCTGGGAGCGCTCCACCAGGCCCACCGCGAATCCGGCCAGGTCGTACTCGCCGTCCGGGTACATGCCCGGCATCTCGGCGGTCTCGCCGCCCACCAGGGCGCAGCCCGCCTGGCGGCAGCCTTTCACCACCCCGGCCAGGACCGCCTCGGCCACCCCCAGCTCCAGCTTGCCGGTGGCCAAGTAGTCCAAAAGGAACAGAGGCTGGGCCCCGGTTACCACGATGTCGTTTACCACCATGGCCACCATGTCGATGCCGATGGTGTCATGCTGGTCCATCATGAAGGCTATCTTGAGCTTGGTGCCCACCCCGTCGGTGGAGCTGACCAACACCGGGTCGTCCCCGGCCAGCCCGGCCAGGGAAAACAGGCCCGAGAAGCCGCCCAGGCCGCCCAGGACCTGGCTGCTGTGGGTCGACTTGACCATCTTCCCGATATTTTTGATGAACTGGTCGGCTTTTTCTATGTCTACCCCGGCGGCGCGGTAGCGGTCGTCCTGGCTCATGGGCCTAATTCTCCTCTTGTTTAAACCGGCCTTAACCTTAGCAGAAAACCTCTCCGGCATAAAGCAATGCACCGGGCTTGACGCGGGGCCCCCGGCAGGGCAGAAATGTAGGAGCCCTTTTACCTGGAGACGCTTTGCAAGCCTCGGTGACCCCGTTCGATTTGCCCCTGTTGGCCTCGTCCCTGGCCGCCCTGTCCGGGGTGGGCCCGGTCACCGCCAAGCGCCTGGCCGCGCGCGGCATAAAGACCTGGGGCGACGGCCTGTTCTTTTTGCCCGCCCGCTACCAGGATCGGCGCACCCCCACCCAGGTTCAGGCCCTGGAAGAGGGCCGCTTGGCCGTGGTGCGGGGCCGGGTGGTCTCCGGCGGCCTGTTGGGCAAGAAGGGCAAGGTTTACCGCCTCTTCCTGGAGGATGCCACCGGCCGTTTGGCCTGCCTGTGGTTCCGCTTCAAGCGGGCGCATCTGGAGAGCTTTTCGCCCGACGACGAGCTGTTCGTGGTGGGCGAGGTGAGCCTGGGCAACAAGGGCGAGGCCCAGATGATCCACCCCGAGTTGTACCGCGCCGGGGATGTGGGACCGGACCACCCCTCGGTGGGACGCATCGTGCCGGTGTACCCCGAGGTGGAGGGGGTGGGCGCGGGCACTGTGCGCCGCTTCATGGGCGAGTTGGTCCAGCGGAGCACGGAGCTGATTTTCGACCCTCTGCCCGGGCTACTGCCCAAGGATATCTACCCCATGCCCGCGGCTGAGGCCCTGTCCAAGGCCCATCAGCCAAACCATGACGCCACCCCCCAGGACCTTGACCCGGACCAGGCCGCCTGGCGCCAAACCCTGGCCATGAACGAACTTCTGTACTTCGAGTTGGGCCTGGTGCTCAAGCGCCGCGGCCGGGAGGCCTCGCCAGCCCAGGCCTTGGACCCGCCGGGCAAGCTGTTGGCCGGGCTGCTGGCGGCGCTGCCCTTCAGCCTCACGCCCGGCCAGCAAGAGGCGGTGGGGCTCATCCAAGGCGACTTGGCCCGGAGCCACCCCATGGGCCGCCTTCTGTGCGGCGACGTGGGCACCGGCAAGACGGTAGTGGCCGCCGCCGCCGCCTGCCTGGCCGTGGAGGCCGGGGCCCAGGTGGCGGTCATGGCCCCCACCGAGGTACTGGCCCGCCAGCATCTGGCCACCCTGAGCCGTTACCTGGAGCCCCTGGGGGTGAGCGTGGCCCTGGCCGTGGGCGGGGGCAACGGCGCGGACCAAGCCGCCCGGCTGGCCGCCGCCCAGGGCGGTGCCCAGGCCTTGGTGGGCACCCACGCCCTGCTGGGGCAAAAGCTCTCCTTCGCCAACCTGGGCCTGGTGATCATCGACGAGCAGCACCGCTTCGGGGTGCACCAGCGCCTGGCCCTGGCCGCCAAGGCCAAAAGCCCCCACCTTCTGGTGCTCTCGGCCACCCCCATCCCCCGCACCCTGGCCCTGGCCCTGGCCGGGCACTTGGAGATCAGCGACCTGCCCGAGCGGCCCCAAGGGCCCCATAAGGTGGGCACCATGGCCCTGGAGTTCGAGCACCGCAAGGCCGCGGTGGACGAGCTGTCCGCGGTGCTGGGGCGCGGCGAGCAGGCCTATGTGATCTGCCCCTTGGTGGAGGCCTCGGACAAGATCGAGGCCCAGGACGCGGTGGCCACGGCCCGCAACCTGGCCCGCTACTTCCCGGACCAGCGCGTGGAGCTTCTGCACGGTCGCATGGAAGGCCCGGAGCAGCAGGAGGTGTTGGGCCGCTTCCGCTCGGGCGAAAGCCGGGTGCTGGTGGCCACCACCGTGGTGGAGGTGGGAGTGGACGTGCCCGAGGCCACCTTGATGATTGTGCTTGGGGCGGAGCGCTTCGGCCTGAGCCAATTGCACCAACTGCGGGGCAGGGTGGGGCGGGGCGTCAAGCGGGGCCGCTGCATTCTGGTGGCCGGGCCCAACCCCGGAGACTTGGCCCAGCAACGCCTAGCCGTGCTGGCCAAGACGGTGGACGGCCGGGAGATAGCCGAGGCGGATTTGCATCTCAGGGGGCCGGGGGAGGCCATGGGCGAGCGCCAGTCCGGCCTGCCGCCGTTCAAGGTGGCCCGCTGGGAGCGCGACGCACGGCAGGTGCCCCGGTTGCGGGAGATCATCGCGGTATGGCTGAAGGAAGACCCGGAACTGGCCGGTGAGAAACTGGCCCCGGTGAAAAAAGAGGCCATACGCCGCTGGGGGCGGCGGCTGGGTCTAGCTGAGGCGGGCTGACCTGGCGGCTACTTCTTGTCCTTGAGCAAATCCGCCAGCCCGGCGAAGGCCTTGAAAGTTGACGTGGATTTTTGCTCCTGCCTGGCTTCTTCCTGGCCATAGGACTGGGCCACTTCATCGCGCTGGTGCTCATTATCGTGGCAATAGATGCACAACAGCTCCCAGTTGCTGCCGTCTGGAGGGTTGCGGTCGTGGTTGTGGTCCTTGTGGTGCACGGTCAGTTCGCTCAGGCGCTTGCCGCTGAACTCCCGGCCGCAGCGGCCGCACACATGCGGGAAAAGCTTCAGGGCCATCTCCCGGTAAGATTTTTCCCGCTGGGCCCGCTCCCGCTTGGCCTCGGCCAGCAGGTCCCCCCACTTTGAATCATTGTTGGATGGCACCCCGGTCTCCTTGTCTAACCTCTCGGCCCGTCGTCAAGCTTTAGAAGCTGAAGCCCAGTCCCGCTCCCCAACCGTAGTCCGAGTTCCACTGGGCCACCACCGAGAGGTGGCTGTTGATCATGTAGCTCAGGCCCGCCTCGGCCTCCCAAAAATCGTGGGTATCATACTTCCAGTTGCCGTACAGGGCCAGGCGCGGGGTCAGGTCCCAAACCTTGCCCAACTCCACCCGCCCTCCCAGGTCGCTGTCCACCCACAGCCGCGAGTGGATATTGTACGGCAAAAGGTAGCGCAACCCCAAGAGGCCTCGCGCCTTGTCCAGCTTGTCTTTTTCGCCCAGGAAGTCTCCGCCGATGAAAACCGAGGTGAAGCGGTTCAGGTGATAGTCCCAGGTGGGGATCATCTCCCACTCGGTGTTCTCCACCTTTTGCCAGCACACCTCCCACTCCAGTGCCAGCACATTGCGGGTGGAGGCCAGTTGGGCCACGCCCTCGCTCATGTTGCTCAAGAACGAGCCCTCGATCATGGGGTACCAGTGTTCCTCGTACAGCTTGGGGCGGATGGCAACGACCTCCGGCGGCGGGGTGAAGCCCTGGTAGTGCACCAGCCGGGCCATGCCCGCCATCATGTGATAGAGCAGATGACAGTGGAAGAACCAGTCGCCCTTTTCGTTGGCGTCGAACTCGATCACCGTGGTGGACATGGGGGCCACGTCCACGGTGTGCTTTAGCGGCGCGTAATCCCCCTGGCCGTTGACCACCCGGAAGAAATGCCCGTGCAGATGCATGGGGTGATGCATCATGGTGCGGTTTATCATGACCAAACGCACCACCTCGCCCTGCTTGATGAGGATGTCGTCCTGCTCGGACAGGGGCTTGTTGTTCAACAGCCAGACGTAGCGCTCCATGTCCCCGTCCAGGGTCAGGCGTATCTCGCGCACCTTGCGCTTATGACCGAAGGCGGTGGGGTGGGTGGCTTTGAGCTGGGCATAGGGGGGCCAGGGCCGCTTGGGGTCCATGCCGTCCTGGGCCAGGCTGGGGGATGAGGCCACGTCCCCGGCCAGGGGCGCGAACTGGTAGGCCCACCTGGTGCCGCTGGGCGGCGGGGGAGGGGCCGTGCTCGCGGCGTGCCCGCCGTGGGCCATGGCCATGGGGGCCGGGCTGGGCTCCATCTTCATGGCCGGAGCCCCGTGGTCCATCTTCATGCCCGCCGCCTCGGCCTTGGGCGGCATGGCCATGTCGCCGTGGCCGCCCATGCCGGGCATTGCCTGGCCCTGGTCCATGGACATGCTCTTCATGCCCATCATGCCGGGCCTGTCGAAGCGGCCAGCCTCCACCAGATCGTCGCCCATGCCCATGGAGCCGGCCGGGGTCAGGGCCAGCAGCTTGCCCAGGGTAAGGTCGCCCATGGTGTAGTAGAGGTTGGGCCGGGGGATGGCCGGGGCGGGGTGGTCCGGTCCCTGGCCCAGCCACAGCGAGGCCCAGGAGGAGCCGTCGTGGGCCGTGGCCCGCAGCTCAAAGGAGCCGCTCGAGGGCAGGGTAACCAGCAGGTCGTAGGTCTCGGCCACGCCGATGAGCAGGCGCTGGTTTTTCAGCGGAACCACATCCTGGCCGTCGGCCGCGATGATGGTCAGAGGGCCGCCCGCGAACTCCACGTAAAAAAAGGTGGTGGACGAGCCGTTGATAATGCGTAGCCGAACGGTCTCGCCGGGCTTGGCCGGTGCCCGGCTGGTGGGCTTGCCGTTGGCCAGGAAACGGTCGTAGGCCACGTCCGAGATATCCATGGCCGGCATGCGCTGCAACTCGCGCTTGAGGTAATCGCCCAGCATGCCCAGCTTGGCCGCGCCGATCATGCTCTGCTTGGAGCCCTTGGCCTGGGCGAACCACTCGCTGCCCCGCTTTAGGGCGCGCATCACCGATGCCGGGTCGTCGTCGGTCCAGTCGGAGAGCACCACCACCAGGTCTCGTGGGGAGGCGTGCCCGTGGCCGCGCGGCTCGATGACGATGGAGCCGTAGACTCCCCGCTGCTCCTGCAAGCCGCTATGGGAGTGGTACCAGTAGGTGCCGCTCTGGCGGATGGGGAACTCGTAGGTGAAGGTGGTCCCCGGCGCGATGGGCGGAAAGCTGATCTCCGGCACGCCATCCATGCCCGGCGGCACCAGGATGCCGTGCCAGTGGATGGAGGTGTCCACGTCCATCTTGTTTTGCACCCGAATGCGGGCCGTGTCACCTTCAACAAAACGCAGGGTGGGGCCGGGGATGCCCCCGTTGATGGTCATGGCCTCCACCGGGGCGCCGGTGATGTTGACCTGCTCTTTGGCGATGGTCAGATGGTAGTCACGCACCGCCGCCGAGGCGGAAATGGGGAGCAGCAATAGGGACAGGAGCAGGGAAATCAAGATGCGGGGCATGGGACGCATGAATGACTCCTTAAATGGTAGTCATTCAAGTATGGGATTGGGGGGGGAAGGTGTCAACGCGGAGCGGTTAGGCTGGAAAAGAGGCTTGTGAGAAAATAGGTTGCCGCCTAAACACCGCTCATTGGCAGGTTGATCTTTACCCAAGCGCGGCTTACTTTCCCCGCCTGTCCTTCCTTCTATCCTTCTTCCAACCAATGTCCTTGGTGATGCCCTTGCGCTTGTAGGGTTTCTCCACGTCCTCCTGGGCCAGGAGGAAGGACCCCGGCATGGTGCCGGGCGTGGGCATGGCCGGGCCGGACGGGGTGGGGGCGGGCTTGGGTTTGGCCGGTTTCTTGGGGATGATGGTTTCGTCTATGGGCGGGCCCATGAGGCAGGAGGCCGGGGCCCAGGCGCACAGGAAGTACTCGCCCCAAGCGGGGAACACCGCCCCCTGGTCCTGAGCCTGGTGGGCCTGCACGGTGACCAGCACCGGTTCGGAGTCGCGTCGCTCTCCCAGCTTCAGGGCCGTTGCCTCGCTGGCGGCCAATATCCAGGGGCGGCCGTCGTGGGCCTCTTCAAGGCCCCGGCGCTTGAGCACCGGCCAGGCCTTGCGCCGCGCCCCCAGGTAGAGGTGGGCCGGGGGGGAGGCGCTGTAGTCGGGAGGCTCAAAGGAGCGCTCGCTCACCCGGATGCGCTTTTCCTCCAGTTCCACCAGCTCCGGGGCCAGGCGGGTGGCCGCGTCGCTGAGCATTCCCTGGCGCAGGCCGCGCCAACCTTCCTCCTGGTTCAGGGCGGCCAACAGCTCCTTGACCGGCACCCAGCCCTGCTCGTCGGGCAAAAGGGCGAACTCCGCCGGGGCCACGCCCAGGGCGTAGCGCAGGATGCGCACCAGGTTGTCTTCTTTTTGGGATTGACGGCGGGCCAAAATCTTAGCGCACCTCTTGGGTGACTCCCTTGGGCGTGACTACATAGTGGACGACCCCTTTGGGGTGCCACACTCTCACCTTCCAGGCGCCGGGGGCGTTGTCCAAAACCTTGACCTCGATGGGGGCCGGGACCTTGAGCTCCTTGGCCAATTTTCCTTGGGGATTCAGGGCCGGGGCGGCTTCAGTTTTTTGAATGGCAGGCTGGGCGGAAGCGGGCGCGAGAGCCAAGACCTGATACACCTGTTGGGCTACCTTGAGGGCCTGCTGGTCATTGCTGTCGATCTGGCGCTGGAAGTGGGCGCCCAGAAAGATGCCCACGATGCAGATGGCGCTCACCAGGGCGATGGCCTCTGAGCTGACCAAACTGCTAAAGCGTCCCATGTCTAGGCCTCCAGACGGAAGGTTACCTTGCCGCCGCAAACGGTCAGCACTGCCCGGCCCGGCATCCTGCGCCCGGCAAAGGCGGTGTTGGCCGACTTGGAGCGCATATTGACTGGGTCCACGTACCAGATTGCCTTGGGGTCGATGACCACCACATCGGCCGGGCCGCCCGCGGCCAGGCTGCCGCCGGGCAGCCCCAGCAAGCGGGCCGGGGCCGCGCTCATGCGATCGATCATGGCCAGGGGTTTCAGCAGGTGCTCGTTCACCAACTCCAGCATGATGCCCAGGGCGGTCTCCAGGCCGGTGACCCCGAAGGCGGCGAAGCCGAACTCCAGCTCTTTTTCCAGCACCGAGTGGGGGGCGTGGTCCGTGGCCAGGGCCTCGATGACCCCCGAGGCCAGGGCCTGACGCACCGCTTCGCGGTCGGCCGCCGAGCGCAGCGGCGGGTTCATCTTGCGGTGGGTGTCGTAGTTGCCCACGTCCTGGTCGCACAGGGCCAGGTAGTGGGGGGCGGTTTCGCCGCTCACCGCCCAGCCGGCCTCCTGGGCGCGCTTCAGGGCGGCCACGCTGCCCGCGCAGGAGATGTGGGCGATGTGCACCCTGGCCCCGGTGAGCCCGGCCAGGGTTAGGTCGCGCTCCACGGCGGCCACCTCGGCCTCGGCGGGTATGCCCGGCAGGCCCAGGGCGGTGGCCATGGGGCCTTCGTGCATGGCCCCACCGGCGGAGAGCGAAAGCTCCTCGCTGTGGCAGATCACCGGCAAATTAAAGCCCGAGGCGTACTCCATGGCCCGGCGCAACAAACGGCTGTCGCTCACCGGGTGGCCGTCGTCGCTCACCGCCACGCAGCCGGCGTCTTTTAGCTCGGCCATCTGGCTGAGGGCCTTGCCCTTGAGGCCGGGAGTGATGGCCCCCACGGGGTAGACCCGGCAGGAACCCGCCTTGCGGGCCCGCTCCAGGATCATCTCGGTCACCGCCGCGCTGTCGTTCACCGGCTCGGTGTTGGGCATTGAGCACACGGCGGTGAAACCGCCCGCCGCCGCCGCCGCGGTGCCGCTGGCGATGTCTTCCTTGTACTCCTGGCCCGGCTCCCGAAGATGCACGTGCAGGTCGATGAGCCCGGGGGCCACCCACTTGTCGGTGCAGTCGATAATCTCGGCCTCGGCGGGAGCCTCAAGCTCCCCGCCCAGGGCGGCGATGGAGCCGCGCTCCAGGAGAAGGTCGCCGGTTTCGTCGGTGCCGCTGGCCGGGCAGAGCAGCCGCCCGCCTTTCAGAAGTATGGGCCTGGGCTGGCTCATGAGGCCTCCGGTCCGATCAAGAGGTAAAGCAAGGCCATGCGCACCGCCACTCCGTTGGCCACCTGATCCAGGATGAGCGACCATGGACCGTCAGCCACCTCGGGCGACAGTTCCACCCCCCGGTTGATGGGTCCGGGGTGCATGATCACCACGTCGGGCTTGGCCGCTTTCATGTGCTTGAGTCCCAGGCCGAAGCGCTGGGCGTATTCGCGCAGAGTTGGGAAAAGCACGTCGGTGAGGCGCTCCTGCTGCACCCGCAGCATGATGATCACGTCCGCCTCATTGACCGCCTCTTCCATGGACCCGGCCACGCTGACCCCCAGGGTCTCAACCGCCGGGGGCAGCAGGGTGCGCGGCCCGTAGACCGTTACCTGGCTGCCCATGGTGTTGAGCCCGATTATGTCCGAGCGAGCCACCCGCGAATGGGTGATGTCGCCGATGATGGACACCTTGAGTCCGTCCAGATGGCCTTTTGCCCGGCGGATGGTCAGCAGGTCAAGCAGCCCCTGGCTGGGATGCTCGTGAGCCCCGTCGCCCGCGTTGATGATGGAGCAGGGGATGTGCCGGGCCAGAAGCTGAGGCGCGCCGCTCTGGGAGTGGCGCATCACGATAAGGTCCGGGCTCATGGCCAAGAGGTTCTTGGCCGTGTCGATGAGCGTCTCGCCCTTGGTGATGCTGCTGGTGGAGGCCGACAGGCTCACAGTGTCCGCGCTCAGGCGCTTGGCCGCGATCTCAAAGGAGGTGCGGGTGCGGGTGGAGGCCTCGTAGAAAAAATGGACTATGGTTTTGCCCCGGAGGGTGGGCACTTTTTTAATGGGCCGGGCGCTGATCTCCCTAAGCGACTCGGCGGTGTCCAAAACGGTGGTGATCTCCTCGGCGCTCACCCCGTAGAGACCCAGCATATTGCGTCGCTTGAGGCTCACAGACCCTCCTTTTGGCAGCGAATTTTGGCGGCGTTGGCCCAAAAAAAACCTCCAAACACCTTTTTGGGTGTGGAGGCCGGTTCGCGGGTTTCACCCGGACCGGGAGCCCCGAAGCTGGGGTTTGCAGCCATGCTCTTTGCCTTGCCGCGCTATAAGTTAACTAACTACTCTTGATAACAAACCCACGCTTTCCTGTCAAGGCGCGGACCCCTTGAAATAAGCGCTCCCGCAATGTCGCTAGACGTACGTTGCGTCCCGTGGTACACCATCGCCATGAGCGGCAAGCTTACCAGCTTCGTTTCCTCCCTACAGCGCAGCCAACGTCTGTCTGCCGAAGTGGTGCACATAGAGGACATTCCCGCCCGAGAACCGACCTATGCCGTGCCCGACCCGCCCCTGCCGCCGGGCCTGACCCGGGCCTTGGCCGCCCAGGGGGTGGAGCGGCTCTATTCCCACCAAGTCGCCGCCCTGACCCTGGTGCGGGCCGGGCGCGATGTGGTCACCGCCACCCCCACCGCCTCGGGGAAGACCCTGGTCTACTCCCTGCCGGTGCTGGAGCGCATCCTGACCGACCCCTCGGCCACCGCCCTGTTCCTGTTCCCTTTGAAGGCCCTGGAGCAGGACCAGATGGCGGCCATCAACCAGTTGACCTTGCACGCGGGCCTGGCTCCGGTGGCCGACATCTACGACGGCGACACCCCGGACGGCCTGCGCCGCAAGCTCCGGCAAAAGCCCCCGCCGGTGATCATCTCCAATCCGGACATGGTGCACGCGGCCATCTGCGCCTTCCCCTCTGCCTGGGACAACTTCCTGAGCCGCCTCAAGTACATAGTTATCGACGAGGTGCACGCCTACCGAGGGGTGTTCGGCAGTCACGTGTCCTCGGTGCTGCGGCGCCTGCTGCGCCTGGCCGCCGCCCGTGGGGCCAGGCCCAGCTTCGTGCTCAGCTCGGCCACCATCGCCAACCCCGGCGAGCACGCCGAGGCCCTCACCGGGCGGCCCTTCGCCCCGGACCAGATCGTGGACTTTTGCGGGGCCCCGGCCGCCGGGCGCTCCTTCGTATTGGTCAACCCCAGCGGGGCGGCCTCCACCACGGCCAGCTACCTTTTGGCCGGGGCGGTGAAGCAGGGCCTGTCCACCATATGCTTCACCAAGAGCCGCATACACACCGAGCTGATTCATACCTGGGTGACTCGGGCCCACCCCGAGCTGCGGGACATGGTGGCCGGCTACCGGGCCGGTTTCCTGCCCGAGGAACGGCGGCGCATAGAAGCCGACCTTTCCGCCGGACGCCTGGCCGGGGTGATAAGCACCAGCGCCCTGGAGATGGGCATCGACATCGGCGGCCTGGACGTGTGTATCCTGGTGGGCTATCCGGGTAGCCAGATAAACACCTGGCAGCGGGGCGGCCGGGTGGGCCGGGCCGGGCGCGACAGCGCGGTGGTGCTGGTGGGCGGGCCCGACGCCCTGGACCAATGGGTGCTGTCCTACCCGGCGGAGTTTTTCGCCCGGCCGGTGGAGGCGGCGGTGCTGGACGCGGCCAACCCCCAGATCGTGGCCAAGCACCTCATCTGCGCGGCGGCCGAGGAGCCCCTGGCCATGGACGACGAGTTTTTGCCGCCCGTGGCGCATCCCGAGGCGGTGCGCCTGGCCATGGAAAATGGCCAGTTGCTTCTGGACGCGGCGGGCACCCGCTACTTCACCTCGCGCAAGCGGCCCCAGCGATTGGTGGACCTGCGCGGGGCGGGGGAGAGCCTGGCCATCGTGGACCAGAAGGGCACCGTGGTGGGCTCCTTCGACGGGGTCAGGGTGTTCAAGGAGGGGCATCCCGGCGCGGTGTATCTGCACCGGGGGCGCACCTACCTGGTCAAGGAGCTGGACCTGGAACATCGCAAGGTGCGGGTGGCCCCCCTCAGGGCCGACTACTACACCCACGCCCGCAGCGACAAGGAGACCGAGATCCTGGAGGAGACCGGGCGGCGGCCGGTGGCCAACTTCCTGGTGCGCAAGGGGCGGCTCAAGGTGACCGAAACGGTGACCGGCTACGAGCGGCGCAGGCTCTCCGGCGGCGACCTCATGGGGGTCTATCCCCTGGACCTGCCACCGCTCACCTTCGAGACCGTGGGCATGTGGATGGACATCGAAGACATGCACCGCCAGGCCCTGGAAAAGGCGGGCCGCCACTTCATGGGCTCCATCCACGCCCTGGAGCACGTGGCCATCGCCATGTTCCCCTTATTCGCCCTGTGCGACCGGGGGGACATCGGGGGCATCTCCATCCCCCTGCACCCCCAGACCGGAAAGGCCGGGGTGTTCATCTACGACGGGGTGGCCGGCGGGGTGGGCCTGGCCGAGCGGGGCTTCGGGCTCATCGAGGAGCTTCTGGAAAAGGTGGAGGAGCTTCTGGCCTCCTGCGACTGCGAGGAGGGCTGCCCGGCCTGCGTGTTCTCGCCCAAGTGCGGCTCGGGCAACAAGCCCCTGGACAAATTGGGGGCCCTGATGCTCACCCGCCTGCTCTTGGGCAAGATAGAGGTGGGCGCGGTGGAGACCTGCGTCGCTCCGCCGCCCAAGGTCATCGCCCCGGCCCCGGCCCGCTCCCTGGACCGGCCCTTGGTCTACGGCGTGTTCGACCTGGAGACCCAGAAGCTGGCCAACCAGGTGGGCGGCTGGGGCAACATCCATCTTATGCGGGTGAGCGTGGCCGTGCTCTACGATTCGGCTCGGGACGAGTTCATCTCCTACACCGAGAAAGAGGTGCCCGCCCTGCTCAAAAGGCTCAGCGAGCTGGAACTGGTCATCGGCTTCAACCACATGCGCTTCGATTACCAGGTGCTAAGCGCCTACACTGCTGTCGACCTGCGCGGGCTGCCCAACCTGGACCTGATGCTGGACGTGCAGCAGTCCCTGGGCCATCGCCTCAGCCTGGACGCCCTGGCCGGGGCCACCCTGGGGGCGGCCAAGACCGCCGACGGCTTAAAGGCGGTGGAGTGGTGGAACCAGGGGCGCATTCAGGAGCTGACCGCCTATTGCCAAGCCGACGTGGAGCTTACCCGCGATTTGTTTTTGCACGGCCAACGGGAAGGGCATCTACTCTATCAACACCGCGACGGCCAGGCCCTGCGGGTGCCGGTGGATTGGTCCTGGCGGAGTCTGAGGGAGCGCTTGGCATGAGCCGCATCCCCGGCACGGAGTGCCCCGCCTGCCTGGAGCGCCTGGGCGAGCAGGCCCTGGCCGGGCTGCTTCTGGAGCCCGCCGACTTGGCCGAGGTGCGCCTGGGCATCGAGCGCATCACCCGGCGCGGCCTGGCCCAGGGCGAGGCCCCGGCCTTTATCGCCAGCGAGTTTTTCGCCTACGTGCGCCAGCGCACCAACGGTGCCGACCCCTTCGCCGCCAAGAAGGCGGCGGACTTCGCGGCGGCGCGGCTGGCCTCCGCCCGTTTGGAGGGCGCGCCGGACACCTTCGCGGCCCGCGCCCGCCTGGCGGTGCTGGGCAACGCCATGGATCATTTCTTTTTGGCCGACACCAGCCGCTTGTGGGAGCAGGGAGGCAGCCTGGATCTGGGCCGGGACGATCTGGCCCTGGCCGAGACGTGCCTGACGCTTGGCGCGCGGGTGGTTGTCCTGGCCGACAACTGCGGGGAGCAGGCCTTTGACCGCATGCTGGCCCAGCACCTGCTGTGGCGTGGCTGCGAGGTGCACTACGTGGTCAAGGCCGGGCCGGTGCAAAACGACCTGAGCCTGGCCGACCTGAACGCGGCCTATGAAAACTTCGGCCTGGGCCGGGTGTGGGGCATAGCTCCCCCGGCGGTGGGCCTGGACCCCGAGGCCGCGCCGGATGAGCTGCGCGAGCTATTGGCCGGGGCCGACCTGGTGGTGGCCAAGGGCATGGGGCATTTCGAGACCCTGGGCTTGGGCCGGGGCATGCTGGAGGCGGGGAGTGCGCCCTGGCCTCTGCTCATGTTGTTCCTGGCCAAGTGCGAGGGCGTGGCCCTTTACCTGCCTTGTGCTTGATGCCGAGGCCGGGCTGCGCTTAGGATGGGCCTATGAGAACCTTCTATACTCAAGCACGCGTCGCCCGTTGGGTCGTCCTCTTGGCTACACTGGCCCTGCTGGCCGGTTGTATCACCACCGGACCACCGCCCACCCCCACACCCCAAAACACCTTGAGGGTGGTGCCCGAGGCTGACTGGCCCCTACTTCTGGACGACCTGGACGCGCGCAGCTTTTTCCAGGCCGCTGAATCGTCCCTGGGCTATTTGCGCAAGGTCAACCCGGACAAGCAGTTCACCTTCGGCCCCTACCGAATGAGCGCCGCCCAGATGGCGGCCATGCTGGATGAGCTTAAGGACCTGCTCTACCGCCGGCCCGACCCGGTGAGTCGCTCCGAGGCCTTGCAGCAAAAGTACGCGCTGCTGGAATCGGTGGGCCGCGACGGCCGGGGCGAGGTGCTCATGACCGGCTATTACGAGCCGATGCTCAAGGCCCGCCGCCAGCCCCAGGGCTCGTTCAAGTACCCGGTGTACGCCATGCCCGAAGACCTGGTGTGGATAGACCTGCGCCAGTTCGGGGAGCAATACCCGGCCAAACGCCTGGTGGGCCAGGTAAAGGGCAACCGGGTGCAGCCCTATCCCGACCGGGAGGCCATCGATTACAAGAAGGTCATCGAGGGCAAGGCCGAGGTGCTGGGCTACGTGTCCGACCCGGTGGAGGTGTTTTTCCTGCACATCCAAGGCTCTGGGCAATTGGAATTCGAGGACGGGGCGCGGCGCCGGGTGGGCTACGCCTCCAGCAACGGCCAGCCCTACCGCTCCATCGGCAAGATGCTCCTGAACAAGAAGCTCATGGAGCCGGGCAGCATGTCCATGCAGGGCATCAAGGCCTTTCTGGAAGCCAACCCTCAATATCTGCGGCAGGTGCTCAGCCACAACCCCTCGTACGTGTTTTTTAGGCCCCTGCCGGTCATCGGGGGGCCCTTGGGATGCTTTGGCCAGCCCCTAACCGGCGGGCGCAGCGTGGCCACAGACCGCCGCCTGTTCCCGGGCCTGACCCTGGGCTACATCACCGGCACCATGCCCGCCACGGGCGGGGGTAGCGAACCCCTGGCCCGTTTCGTGTTCAACCAGGACACCGGCGGGGCAATTCGGGGTCCAGGTCGGCTGGACCTGTTTTTCGGCAGCGGACCCCAGGCCGGGGAGCTGGCCGGGCGCATGAAGAACCCCGGCAAGCTGTACTTTTTCTTTCCTCGTGAGTTGATGAAGCGATGAGGGAGGAGGGCATGGAAAAGCTCATAGGCCGAACCAGGCTGGTTTTGACCCAAGGCGACATCACCCAGGCCGACACCGAGGCTATCGTCAACGCGGCCAACAGCCGCTTGGCCGGCGGCGGCGGGGTGGACGGAGCCATCCACCGGGCGGGCGGTCCGGAGATCATGGCCGAGTGCCGCAAGATAGGCTCCTGCCCCACAGGTGAGGCGGTGATAACCAACGCCGGGCGCCTGAAGACCAAGAAGGTCATCCACACCGTGGGGCCCATCTACCGGGGCCGCCCGGAAGACCCCCGCCTGCTGGCCAACGCCTACCTGAACTCCCTGGACCTGGCGGCCGAGCGCGGCCTGCGCACCGTGGCCTTCCCCAGCCTGTCCACCGGGGCCTATGGCTACCCCTTGGACCAGGCGGCCAAGGTGGCCCTGGAGGCGGTGAGGCAGGGAATTGTAAAAAATTCAGACAAGCTCGACGAAATTCGTTTCGTGCTTTTTGGCCAAGCCGCCTATGACGCTTATGCCCATGCGCTAGACCACATGTAACGCCAAATGAACCTTCTTCGAAGAGAGATTTCCTACTGAAGCGCAAGGGCGCCCCGGCCCAGCTATTTAATAAACCTATGTAAAGAAATGGTAATCATTTGTAAAGAAACGGTAATGATTGTTTGCAACGTCTTGACAACGCAGAATTAATCCATGCATACTTCATAACGTTCGGAAAAACCTAATGTCTGCCCGGATAGCGTGTGATGAGCTGAAGCTTTTCTAGCCAAAGGCTTGACAGAGAAGCTAATTTACATTAAATTGATATTAGGAATGATTATTGGGAGGCAGTGATGGAAAGTCCGGGCAAACTCCGTATGACCACTCAGCGTCAGGTCATAATGGAGGTATTGAAAAGCGTTAAAAGTCACCCAACCGCTGGGGAGCTTTGCAGTATGGTTCGGCGCCGCCTGCCTCGGATCAGCCTGGGAACGGTTTACCGCAACCTGGATATATTGTCCCGCGCCGGGATGCTGCAAAAAATAGACGTGGCCGGCCAGGAAATGCGCTTCGACGGCAACACCATGAATCACTACCACCTACGCTGCATGGAGTGCGGCCGGGTTTTCGATGTGGACATGGACCTGTTGGCCGGTGTGGAAGAGCAGGCTGCCCGTGAATCGGGCTTCCAGGTCTATGGTCATCGCCTGGAGTTCGTCGGGCGTTGCGAGGCCTGCCAGGAGGCCTATAAAACGAGACAATAGCCGACTTTTTCCCGTATATTAATTAAGGAGCATCAACCATGGCCTCCCAGACCCCGTCTGAAGCCAATAAGGTTTTGTCCGTCCTCGCCAAGGCTACGGAGCCTATGGGTAACAAACAGGTGGCCGAGCAGTCCGGCCTGGAGAGCAAGAAGGTTTCCAGCACCATGAACGCCCTCAAAAAAGAGGGCCTGGTGGACTCTCCGGTCCGCTGCAAATACGCCATAACCGCATCGGGCAAAAAGGCCCTCAAGGGCTAGCCCATACTTTTTAGTCGCTCACTACAACTTCTGAGCTAATTCTGGAGGATCTCTTTATGTCCAGCTTGGTGGGCAGCCAAACCGAGAAAAACCTGCTAACCGCCTTTGCCGGTGAATCCCAGGCCCGCAACCGCTACACCTATTTCGCCTCCCAGGCCATGAAAGAGGGCTACCGGCAGATTTCCGAGATATTCACCGAGACCGCCAACCAGGAAAAGGAGCACGCCAAGCGCTTCTTCAAGTTCCTGGAGGGCGGCGAGGTGGAGATAGTCGGTGCTTTCCCGGCGGGCGTGGTCGGCGCAACGGTGGAAAATCTCAAGGCCGCCGCGGCCGGTGAAAACTACGAGTGGGGCCAGATGTACCCCGACTTCTCCAAGGTGGCCGCCCAGGAGGGCTTCGAGGAGATCGCGCGGGTGTTCAAGCACATCGCCATGGCCGAGCAGTTCCACGAGAAGCGCTACCTGGCCCTGGCTTCCAATATCGAAAAAGGCATCGTGTTCAAGCGTCCCGGCCCGGTGGTCTGGCGCTGCTTGAACTGCGGCTACGTCCACGAAGGCGAAGAGGCTCCCCACGAGTGCCCAGCCTGCGCCCATCCCCAGGCCCATTTCGCCCTGATTTGCGAAAACTGGTAAATGGCGCTTACCATATACAGTAAGACGAAAACTGACCTGAACTAGTTTTACAAGGAGGCGACCCATGGCCGAACAAAGGCTGCAAGTCTATAAATGCGAAGTATGCGGCAACATCGTTGAGTTGCTGATCGTAGGCGGCGGCGAGCTGGTCTGTTGCGGCCAGCCCATGGTGCTGCAAAGCGAGAATACCGTGGACGCGGCCAAGGAAAAGCATGTCCCGGTGATCGAGAAGGTGGACGGCGGCTACAAGGTGAAGGTGGGCAGCGTGCCCCATCCCATGGAGGCGGAGCACTACATCCAGTGGATCGAGCTGGTGGCCGGCGACAAGGCCTATATGGAGTTCCTGAGCCCCGGCCAGGCCGCGGAAGCGGTTTTCAAGGTTGATGCCCCGGCTGTGACCGCCAGGGAATATTGCAATAAGCACGGACACTGGAAAGCCGGCGCCTAAAGGCGGCCTGGAGAGGAGCTATAATATGAAAAAGTACGTTTGCGGCGTATGTGGCTACGTTTACGACCCGGCCAAGGGCGACTCCGACGGCGGCATCGCCCCGGGAACGGCCTTTGATGACTTGCCCGACGACTGGTCTTGCCCGGTTTGCGGAGCCTCCAAGGATCAGTTCGATCCGGAAGACTAAAGCATCCAGGGGCCGGGCCCCGTGGTCCGGCCCTTGTTTTGTAATTCCGGCATTAGGCGGAACTAACTTAGAGAGCATGGCCTGTTATGAAACCGGTTGAAATAAAGGACAATATTTTCTGGGTGGGGGCCGTGGACTGGAACATCCGCGACTTCCACGGCTACTCCACCTACAAGGGCAGCACCTACAACGCTTACCTGGCCAAGGGCGAAAAGGTGGCCCTTTTCGACACGGTCAAGAAGCCGTTCTACCTGGACCTGGTCCACCGGCTGCACAACGTGATCGACCCCACCGAGATCGACTACCTGGTGGTCAACCATCTGGAGCCGGACCACTCCGGTTCGCTCAAGGACACCATTGAGGCGGTCAAGCCGGAGAAGATTTACACCTCGGTGATGGGTGCCAAGGCCATGGCCGGCTACTACAAAATCGACAACTGGCCCATCGAGACGGTGAAGACCGGAGACGTCCTGAGCCTGGGCAAGCGCAGCGTCCATTTCCTGGACGCGCGCATGATCCACTGGCCGGACAGCATGTTCTCCTACATTCCCGAGGAGAAGCTGCTGATCTCCAACGACGGCTTCGGTCAGCACTGGGCCACCAGCGAGCGCTTTGACGACGAGGTGGACAATGGCGAGTTGATGCGCCAGGCGGCCAAGTACTACGCCAACATCCTGATGTTGTACTCGCCGCTGATCGCCAAGCTTTTGGAAAAGGTGGCCGAGTTGGGCCTGGAGATCGACATGATCGCTCCGGACCACGGCCTGATCTGGCGCAAGGACCCAGGCCAGATCATCAAGGCCTACCAGACCTGGAGCCGGCAGAAGTCCACGGCCAAGGCGTTGGTGATCTACGACACCATGTGGCACAGCACCGAGGCCATGGCCAAGGCCATCTACGACGGCATCCTGGACCAGGGCGTTTCGGTGCAGCTGATGAACCTGGCCTGCACCCACCGCAGCGACGTGCTCACCGAGGTGCTGGACGCCAAGGCCCTGGTCTTCGGCTCGCCGACCTTGAACAACGGCATGTTGCCCCGCATGGCCGAACTGCTGCACTACATGCGCGGCCTCAAGCCCACGGACAAGATCTGCGCCACCTTCGGCTCCTACGGCTGGAGCGGCGAGGCCCCCAAGATGATGGCCGCCCAACTGGAAGAGATGAAGCTCAACCTCATCGACGAGCCGATTCGGACCATGTGGGCGCCCAACCACGACAGCCTGAAACCCTGCCGGGAGTTGGGCCAGAAGATAGGCAAGGCGGTGGTGGATGCCAATCTGCCCCCCTCTTGCCGCTCCATCTACTGCGGGGACTAGCAACCCGGCATGGCCGGGAAGGCCGTTTCCCGGCGGCGGGTGCGCCAGCTGCTGGCGGCCGAGGACTTCGCGGCTTCTCTTAGGGAGCTCAGGGCCATGCCGCCCGAGCAGGCCCTCAAATACTTGCAGGCTGGTTTGCCTGCCTCGCAACCAATGCTCAAATGGCGGGCGGTCACGGCCCTGGGACAAGTAACCCAGGGCTTGGCCGCCCGCGATCTTGAAGGGGCCCGCGATTTCGTGCGCCGCCTGCTCTGGTGCCTCAACGAAGAGAGCGGGGCGGTGCCCTGGGGTGTGGCCGAGGCCCTGGGCGAGATATTGGCCAACTCCCCGCAGCTGGCCCAGGAGTACGCCAACCTTCAACTCTCCTATATCTGGTACCAGGGAAACTTTTTGGAGTTCGGGCCGCTGCTCAGCGGCGCGGTGTGGGGAGTGGGGCGCTTGGCCTCGGCCCAACCCAAACTGGCTCAAGGCTGCTGCGCCCTGGAGCGCCTGTTGCCCTTGCTGGCTTGGCCGGAGGCCTCGGTGCGGGGAACCGCCGCCTGGGCCTTGGGGAACCTGGGTGACGGGCAGGCTGTGGGGCACCTGGAAAAACTGGCCCACGACCAAGAACGGTTGGAGATATGGGACGCTGGCGATCTTCGCCAAACCTCGGTGGCGGAACTGGCTGGAGAAGCCATTAATAAAATAATAAAAGCAAATAATTAAATTAATTTAACAATAAATAACTTTAGCATTAAATTCTGATGCATTTACGGATTTTAAGAAGGCTGTTCCCCGGAATTCCTCACTACACTTCAAACGGATTTTCTCCCAAAAAAGGCGACTCTTGCGCTTGACGGGCAGGGGCTGTTGGGCTACTGTCGTTGTATACGAAATACGCATAGCACTCATTCCGACTAGGCAGCAAGCGGGAGTACAGTCGTGGCCAAGCAACCCCAAAGCAGCTTCCGCCGCCCATCCCTGGGGCAGGAAGTCACCCAACATCTCAAGCGTCAGGTGGTGATAGGCGAGTTGAAGCCGGGGCACCGGTTGGTGGAGGAACGCCTGGCCAGGGACCTGGGCATCAGCCGCACCCCGGTGCGCGAGGCCCTGCACCGCCTGGAGCAGGAGGGCGTGCTGTCCAAGCGCCCCCGTGGCGGCTACGAGGTGCGCCCTCTGACCCCCGAAGAGGTGAGCGACGCCCTGGGGGTGCGCTCGGCCCTGGAGGGATACGCTGCGGAGTTGGCTTCGCGCCAGGCCCCCGAGGGGGCGGTGGACAAGCTGGAAGCCAACGTGGACGAGTTTGAGAAGGCCTTGGACCAGGGCGACGAAGAGCGCCTGGTTGAGTTCAACAGCCAGTTCCATCTACTGCTCTACGAGGCGGCCGGCTCGCCCCTGTTGCTGCGTCTGCTGGGCGAGTTGCAGGAAGTGGTGGAGCGCATCTCCCGGGCCATAATCTCCAACATGGACGCAGGCAAGTGGTCCACCAAAGACCACCGGGCCATCATCGCGGCCATCAAGGCGGGGGACGGCGAAACCGCCTACCGGCTGGCCCGGGACCACGTGGCCCACGGGGCGGATTGGATCGTCTCGCGCATGATCGACCAGGAACTGGAACTATAAGCCCTCAGGGCAGGTTGGAATAAGCAATGGAAACCGCGCTGGTCTGCCTGTACGTGGGCGGAGGTTTGCACATCGGCTGGGCCGTCTTTCACTTTTTATTCCCCCGCATATTCAAGTGGCAAAAGGCCTTGGAGCCCCTGGACTCCCTAAACCGCAGCATCATGCAGGTCTTGAACCTGTGCCTGACCTTTTACTTCGTGGTGGCCGCCTATTTGTCCCTGGTCTTTGCCCACGACCTTCTCAACACCCCCCTGGGGCGCAAGCTGGTGGCGGTGTTCGCGGCCTTTTGGCTGTTGCGCCTGGGCCTGCAGCAGCGCTTTTTCCGGGTAGTGCACCCGGTCAGCCTGCTCATGTCCGCCGCCTTTTTGTTGACCATGCTGGCCTACGGCATACCTTTGATAATCGCGGGACGCTAAGGACGACAAGAACACTTTTTCATCGAGGACAACATGGCCGACATCTTCACGCCCTGGAAAATCAAGGACCTGACCATCCCCAACCGCTTGGTGCGCAGCGCCACCTGGGAGGGTCTGGCCGACGACGACGGCGCGCCCACCCATGAGCTGATCAACGCCCTGGCCGACCTGGCCGAAGGCGGGGTGGGTCTGATCATCACCGGCTACGCCTATATATCTCCCGAGGGCCTGGGCCTGCCCAAGCAGACCGGGGTGCACATCGACGCCATGGTGGGTCCCTTGACCCGCATCAGCGACGCGGTGCACAAGGCCGGGGGGCTGGTGGCCATGCAGATCGTGCACGCCGGGGGCCAGACCAAGTCCAAGTGGATCGGGAGGCAACCGATGGGCCCCTCGGCCATGGTGAACCTGGCCTATAAAGAAGAAGTGGCCGCGATGAGCCTCATGCAGATCGAGGACACCATAGACGCCTTTGCCATGGCCTCCGCCAGGGTCAAGGCTGCGGGTTTCGACGCGGTGCAACTGCACGGGGCCCACGGTTACCTCATCAACCAGTTCCTCAGCCCGGCCACCAACCAACGGACCGACGACTACGGCGGAAGCTCAGCCAACCGGGCCCGCTTCGCCTACGAGGTGCTGGCCACCGTCCGCCAGGCGGTGGGGCCGCGCTACCCGGTTTTCATCAAGCTGAGCAGCGAGGACTTCGTGGAAGGCGGCCTGCCCCTGGAAGAGGGCGTGGCCGTGGCCCAGGGATTGTCCAAGCGGGGCATCGACGCCATAGAGGTGAGCGGAGGCGGACCGGCCTCGGGCAAGCGCTTATCGCCCTCGCGAGTGGTCAAGGAGGCCTCGGACGAAGGCTACTTCCTGCCCAACGCCGTGGCCATCAAGAAGGTGGTGTCCTGTCCGGTGATCTGCGTGGGCGGGTGGCGCAGCCGGGCCGAGGTGGAAAAGGCCCTGGACCATGTGGACGCGGTGGCTCTGAGCCGCCCCTTCATCCGCCAGCCCGACCTGGCCAACCGCTGGAAGGCGGGCGAGGAAAAGGCCTCCTGCATCTCCTGCAACCAGTGCTTCAGCGTGGGCATGAAACAGGGCCTGGGCTGCGGCCAGGAGCTGAAGGAGCAGGAAAAAGAGCAGGGCTAGCAGCAATCGCTAAAATAATTGGAGGCTCCGACACCTGGCCGGGGCCGCTTTTATTTGGCGCTGCGCCCCTGGGTGTAGGCCCCCACCATTTGGCTGCGCAAATCCCCGACCTCGGCCAGGGCGGCTTCGACTCGGGCAAGCTCCTCGGCGGGCATCACCCGTTTGAGGTGGCCACAGACGTAGTGCAAGCAGGCGTAGGGCCGGGCCAGCCAGGGCAGTTCGCATCCCGCCTCGCCCAGGAAAGGGCAGGCTTGCAAACGGGCGGTGGGGAAGGGCACTCCCTGCGGCGCCAGCACGGCCATGAGGATGAGGTCGGCGGTGTCCAGCAGGCCCCGGCGGCTGATGCGCACGCAGCAGGGACGGGAGCAGGAGGGGCACAGATGGGGGCAGTGGCGGGCGAAGACCCGCCGGGGAAGTTCCAGGGTTTGGGAGATTTGGGCGGCCAACTCCCGGGCCGGTCGCTGGGCCGGTTCGGCCAGTTCCCCGGCCAGTTCACGCTGCCGGCGCTGCCAACGCCGGGGGCTGAAAGGGAACTTGCTCAGGCTAATAGTTTAGCCCCACCCTGCTGCGCACCAGGTCCAGGGTCTGAACGGCCACAGCGCGGGTCTTGTCCGCTCCCTTGGCCATGACCTGGCGCACGTAGTCCAGGTTGCCCGCCAGTTCCTCGCGCTTGGCGCGGTAGGGCGCGAAGTACTCCCACATGCGGGCGAACAGCTCTTTTTTCACCTCGCCGTAGCCCATGCCGCCCGCCCGGTAGCGCTCGGCCAGGGCCGCCTTCTCCTGGGCGTCCATGAACAGGCTGACCAGGGAGAAGACGTTGCACTTGGCCGGGTCCTTGGGGTCTTCCACCGGGGTGGAGTCGGTGACGATCTTCATCACCTTTTTCTTGAGGTACTTCTCCGGCGCAAAGATTTCCAGGGTGTTGCCGTAGCTCTTGGACATCTTCTGGCCGTCGATGCCGGGGATGACCGCGGTGTCTTCCTCGATCCAGGGCTCGGGCACGGTGAAGGTCTCGCCATAGGCGTTGTTGAATTTGATGGCGATGTCCCGGGTGATCTCCAAATGCTGCTTCTGGTCCTTGCCCACCGGCACCGCGTCGGCCTGGTAGAGCAGGATGTCGGCGGCCATCAACACCGGATAGGAGAACAGGCCGTTGTGGGGCTGGAAGCCCTTGGCGATCTTGTCCTTGTAGGAGTGCGCCCGCTCCAACAGCCCCACCGGGGTGTGGTTGTTGAGTATCCAGGTTAGCTCGCAGACCTCGGGCACGTCGCCCTGCACCCAGAAGAAGGCCTTTTCCGGGTCCAGGCCCAGGGCCAGGAAGTCCAGACAGGCATTCATGGTGTCGGTCCTGAGCCGGTCGCCGTCAAGGACCGTGGTAAGGGCGTGCAGGTTGACCACGAAACAGAACAGGGTGTGCTCCTGTTGGAAGCGGATCATACGCTGCATCATGGCGAAGTAGTTGGCTATGTGTAGGGTGCCCGAAGGCTGAATACCCGAAAGAACTCGCATTTGCCTGGTCCTCCTGGTGCGGTTGCGGATCACCCAGGCAATATACCCAAGGGGGCGGGGGGCGTCAACGCGCGAGGCACTAGCCCAATCCCATCTCCTCCCGCAACCGGGCCGATAGTTGGTTAATCATGGCAAAGGCCTTTTCCACGGTCTTGGTGCCGTCGGGGTTGACCAAACAGCAGGTGGCCGGAGACAGCAGCCCCTGGGCCACCAACTGGTCGCGGTCCAGGCCGCGCCGCTCCAAAAAGCTCCACATGTCCATCAAGAGGTTGTAGAGGCTGTCCATGCTCTCGGCTTCAAAGGGCTCCACGTTGGTGGGAGTGAGGCCCCACACCAGGACCCCGCCGCGGTCCAGGAAGCGCTTGATGGCCCCGGCGTAGGAGGCGAATATCTCGCCGTTGGAGTACACGTCCAACGACAGCACGTCTATGTCCAGGTTCAGCAAAAAATCCCAATCCGGGTTGCCGCAAAGGTGCACCCCCCGAGGCCGCTCGATGGAGGCGAAGAACTGCTCCAGGTCCTTATGGGCCTGGGTGTCGGAATAGCCGGACAGGGCGCTGAAGATGAACTGGAGCCCCGGCTCGTCGATGAACATGAAGGCGTTGGGGTTGATCTGCTTGAGGCGCGCCAGCTGCTCGTTGACCCGCCGGGCCATCACCTCCAGCAAAAACGGCCGCACCGTGTCGTCAAAGAGAATAGGGCGATCGTCCTGGTCCTTGACGTTGAGCCCGAAGCTGATGGGCCCTTCCAGCTGCCCCCGGATGGCCGGGCGCTCAGCCAGGTCCATTTCCAAAAACTTGTGGTACACGACCGAGTACTGGGGCGATATGTCGAAATAGCCCGGCTCGTCAAAATGGGCCATGGTCTCTTCGAACTCGGCAAGGAACTTGTCCATGGAAAAGGACAGGGTCTGCTTTTCCAGGTCCACCACCGTGCCGGGGAAGTGCTCCGAGGCCTGCACGTACATGTCCTCGTAGTAGTTCACATGCGGCAGTTGGGGCCAGAAGGGTATGTCCAGGCTCAGGGCCATCTCCAGGGCGCGGTCCACGTCGCGGTGAGGCATCACGGCCATGGCCGTGGTCAGCAGGTTGCCGGGTATGGGCATGGGCAGGCCTTTCTAGGGCTCGGAGTTGGTTGGTTTGTCAGGACCTGGTTGTAAATACTGGCTCCTGATGGCGGTGAGATACTGCCAATGGGTCTTGCGCTTCAAAGGCATGCGCAACTCCATGCAGCAGTCGGCGCACAGGGCCTGAGCGCCGTGCCGGTACTCCTGCCCCGGCCTGATCTGTCTATGGCAGCGATCGCATCGCATGGGCTTTAGTTCTGTTTTCCCTTCCACGACATCGGTGGTTTGGTGTTGCCCGTGGCTCCTGGGAAGTGGGGGGCCACGTAGGCCTTCTTGTTCTCTTTTATAAGGTGGTCGGCCTCCTGGTGGAACTTAACGAAGCGCTTCTTGCACTCGTAGAAGCCGTGCCACCAGGAGTAGTCCGGGGCCATCATGGCCGCGCCCATGCGGGCCCGCCGGCCCTCATGGTGCCACAGCTCATAAAACTCA